>NZ_JBMKJI010000001.1:0-666226 GCF_049237025.1 Enterobacter cloacae complex sp. SYL001
TAACGCTTGCGTACTACGACCGAAAAACCCAGAGTGTGCTCCGGATAGACTGAAAAGTGTTACCTATGTTCCCGGTCTGATCTGTTACCTATGTATCCGGTCATACATTCATGCCACCCGGCTTAAGCCCTACAACCCTTTTTTATCCATCAGCACCGCCAAATCCACCAGACGGTTTGAGAAGCCCCACTCGTTGTCATACCACGACAGGATCTTCACCATATTCCCGCCAATCACCAGCGTTGAAAGCCCGTCGATAATGGATGAGCGCGGGTCGCCCTGATAATCACTGGAGACAAGCGGTTCATCGCTGTAGCCCAGGATGCCTTTCAGCGGCCCGCTACCGGCAGCCTGACGGAACGCGTCATTCACCTCTTCGGCGGTCACGTTGCGGCTCAGCGTCACCGTCAGATCGACAATCGACACCACTGGCACCGGCACGCGCAGGGAATACCCGGTGAGTTTACCGTCCAGTTCGGGGATCACTTTCCCGAGCGCTTTTGCCGCGCCGCTGGAATAAGGCACAATCGATAATGCTGCCGCACGCGCGCCGCGCAGATCTTTTTCTGGCTGGTCATGCAGCGCCTGGCTGTTGGTGTAGGCATGCGTGGTGTTCATCAGCCCGTGTTCAATGCCAAACTGCTGGTGCAGCACCTGCGCCGCTGGCGCCAGACCGTTAGTGGTGCAACTCCCGTTACTGACCACAAAATGCTGGGCCGGATCGTACAGCGTGTGGTTCACGCCCATTACCACCGTAAGATCATCATTTTTAGCCGGGGCGGAAATAATGACGCGTTTTGCGCCGCCGCTCGTGATATGCACCGCCGCTTTATCACGTTCGGTGAAGAAACCGGTGGCTTCGATTACCACCTCAACGTCAGCGTCTTTCCACGGAATGTTTGCCGGGTCGCGTTCACTGAATACGGTGATGCGTTGCCCGTCAACCTGTAGCGCGCCGTCCGCCGCTTCCACAGGTACCGCTAGCGTGCCGAGCAGAGAGTCATATTTCAGCAGATGGGCGAGGGTTTTACTGTCCGTCAGATCGTTAATGGCCACAATCTGGAGATCCGGATTGCCAAGCGCCGCGCGCAGGACATTACGTCCGATACGGCCGAAACCGTTAATACCGACCTTAACCATGATGCACTCCTTATCTGTGTTGTCTGGAGTTACTGTAGGTGTCAGGTCGGTTGGCGTAAATGACAAAAAAGGATCAGATTACGCCATTCTGCGGCAGTGGAAGCGCTGGCGATATTCGCCCGGCGTGAGATGAAGCTGCTTTTCAAAAACGCGGCGCAGGTTGATGCTGGTCCCAAACCCGCTTTTTTCGGCAATGACCTCAAGCGGATACGGGGTCTGCTCCAGAAGCTGTCGTGCGGCGGCCAGGCGCGCTTCGGTGACATAACGGGCCGGAGGTACACCGACGTCACGCGTGAACACGCGGGTGAAATTGCGCGGACTCATGGCGACCCGTTCGGCCAGCCTTTCGACGCACAAATCTGCGGTGAGGTTTTGCAGGATCCAGCTTTGCAGTTCGCTAACCGGTCCGGTCGCGCCGGACTGCTCCAGATTATAGCGGCTGAACTGTAGCTGGCCGCCAGGCCGGCGCAGGTACATCACCATATCCTGCGCCACGTTGCGGGCGAGGGTGAAGCCGTAATCATCCTCCACCAGCGCCAGCGTCAGATCAAACCCGGAACTGACGCCGCCGGATGTCCAGACGGGACCATCCTGAACATAGAGCGGGCCGCCCTCAACGTTGACCGCAGGATAGCGGGTTTTCAACGTTTCCAGAAGCCGCCAGTGGGTCGTTGCCCGGCGCCCATCGAGAAGTCCGGCCTGTGCCAGCAGCAGGGCCCCGCCGCATACAGAGGCGACGCGTCGCGCATGCGGCGCGGCCAGGTGCAGCCAGTCCACCACCGCAGTGCTTTCCTGCTCATTCATGCCACGGCCGGTGATGATAATCGTGTCCAGCGGCTCGCGCGGATCCAGCTCCGGCAGGCGATAGTCCGCCAGCAGATTTAAGCCGGACTGGCCATGGATCACCAGGTGAGGCTGGGTAGTGGCAATAATGATGCGGTAGCGGGGCTGCGCCAGACCGTCCGGGTGCAGACGGTTGGCCTGCATCAGAATGTCGGCTATACCGGCGGCTTCAAACAACATGCCACCATCAGGAACGATTATCAGGATCTTCTTCATGTCATGAAAAGTACCTTTCTTACAATATAAGTCAAGTGGAGGACGTTGATCGTTACCGAGCACGGTTCTGGTCAACCCCGATGCCTGCAACGGCACATATTTTGATACCCACTTAACCTGTTTTTACCGCTCGGCCTGTAAGCTATGGTGCGGGAAAGCAAAGAACTCATAACAAATTTTCATCATGTTTGTAATAAATCGTCGGAGTGGTGGAAAGCAAGCAATAGTGTAGTGACGGTAAAATGCCAAATGAAGTTCGCCTGTCGAAAGCAGCGTCTTTATTAATTACCTGGAAAGGGTGGGTTATATTTTGAGCAATGCCTTAGCGAGCAAGATTGTAGTCAGGCTTAATTATTTGTACGGCCCAGACGAGAGAAAATTATCTTAAGAAGGGGGAGAGCATAAAGTTAATTTGCGGCGTGAAATTAATTTTTTCACCCTTACTGTGTTTTCTTAATTTGATGGGACATCGTCCTGAGTATTGACGATTTGCTATCGATACAACAAATAATTCGTGTGAGATATATTCATATGCAACTGAAAAATTCTCCGTTCTACTAATTATGGTAGTGGCAGGAATAGTGGTATTACGTTAGTGAGAATGGTTCTCTTTTGGGTTTTTTTGTCTTTAAATCAGCTAATTGCGTGATTTCTCTATTTTTCAGATTAATCTCAGGGTGAGGCGAATGCCTCATGAATCAGCAGTAGCGAAAAAGGAAATATTGAAAAGGTGATAAGCTCATGTAAACTTGTTTACCGTTTGTCAAAATATGTCAGGATTACGCTGGGCCTTATTCTCGAAGGCTCGTGCGGTAGCTATGCCCAAATAATAGTAACGCCCCGGAAAAACCTGACTATTTTTAACAATAGCACCTAAGTCAAATTTTATCCCCTCTCTTCATCCTCTAAATATCGCTACGGAAAAGCATATGAAACTGCGTGTATTGTTATCACTTCTGTTTGTTATGGCGGTGGCGGGCTGTAAGGCGCCGCAAAAACCAGCGATCACCGATGATACGATTGTGACCAGCCAGGTTAATGGCATCACGCTGACGCACCGTCACGCTGTTACCCCTCCGGCGGAGTTCACTCAGGTGAATGAACCGTATCGTGCTATGTACCCGGCATCCCTGATGAGCCGTCCTGACTACGGTGGAAAAGTGATCCGTACGCTTGAGACCGGAAAAACTTACGTCGTGCTTGGGCAGGTTGAACATTTCTGGATGGCGCTGGCCGATGATGGGAGTGAACAGCTGATTGGTTACGTGCCGATGCGTGCCGTGATCAAGGCCGACCAGTACGAAGCCACCGTGCGTAAACAGGCACTGCGCCCTAAAGCGCGCAAGAAAACCACCTGTGTTGATGTCGATGGCAACAGCAAAGCCTGCAAAGACAGCGCGAACGGTACCTGGATCCTGAACTAAACGGGTTTCACGAGCATATTTTTATGAATAATAAAAATTTCCATCGGATGTGGTTCCCTTTTTTTGCGTTGATTCTCGCGCTGATCGGTGGTTGTACGTCGTCTTCACACAGCGACCCCTCCCGCTACAATCTTCAGTTTCAGGCTCATCCTCAAATCAATGATTCTGCACCGCTTAAGGTCAGAGTATTGCTGCTGAAATCCGATGCGGATTTCATGTCCAGCGACTTCTACTCCTTACAGAACAACGCGTCAGCCACGCTTGGCGCGAATCTGCTGAACAGCGATGTGTTCTTCCTGATGCCGGGCCAGCTTTCGAAAACCCTGAGCGGTCAAAGCTCACCGGAAGCGCGCTATATCGGCGTAATGGCGGAATACCAGGCACTGGACGGCAAAAAATGGCGCGTCTCACTTCCTTTGCCTGTTCCCGGCGAAAACGCGATTTACCAGTTCTGGAAATGGTCCGCAGATGAACTCCAGGCCAGCGTCTTCCTTGACGTAAATGGTATCCGGGTCATCAGCCAGTAACGCCCTTCATAACAGGAAAGAGATCATCATGACGAAAGCAGAAAAGGTCGTCTGGACCGAGGGCATGTTCCTGCGTCCCCACCATTTTCAGCGGACAGAAAGTTACCTCCTCAACCACGTTCGTGAGTGGGGGGCCTTGCAGCGTTCGTATCTCTGGGGCTTTCTCGACCTTGAGCTGGATGAAGCGATGCTTCGCCAGGGCTGTATTGCCCTGAGCTACTGTAGCGGTTTGCTGCCTGACGGCACCTTTTTCCAGGTGCGCAGCGACCGCAACGGTCCGGCCCCGCTAAAAATCCCCGATAATCTTACCAATGAAAAGGTGGTGCTTGCGCTGCCGGTTCGTCGCGGTGGACGTGAAGAGGTGATTTTCAGCGAGGAGCACTCTTCTCTGGCGCGTTTTATTACGTTTGAACAAGAGGTAGAAGACGACAACGCCATGTCGGTCGGGGAAGCGACGGTTCAGTTTGGCCGCCTGCGTCTGACCCTGATGCTGGAGAAAGATCTGACGGCAGAATGGACCGCCATCGGCGTGGCGTGCGTCGCTGAAAAGCGCAACGACAACCACGTGCGGCTGGATAACAGCTACATCCCGCCAATGCTGAACGCCAATAACAGCCCGCAGCTGTACGGCATGATCAATGACCTGCACGGCTTGCTGGTGCAGCGTAGCCAGCAGATCGGCGGCCGCCTGCGCCAGCCGGGGCGTTTCAATACGTCCGAGATGGTTGAGTTCACGCTTCTTTCGCTGATCAACCGCCACCTTGGCGACATCTCACATTTAAAAACGCTGCCGCTGCTTCACCCTGAAGCGCTCTGGCGAAGCTGGCTGCCGTTTGCCACGGAACTCGCCACCTGGACGCCGCAGCGTACCGCAGAGAGCGTACTGCCGGTATACGACCATGACGATCTCGCCCTTTGCTTCGGCAAACTGATGCTGATGCTGCGTCAGGGGCTGTCGCTGGTCATGGAAGATCATGCCATCCAGCTGCCGCTGCACGAACGCTCTCACGGTCTTAACATCGCCACCGTGCCGGAGACCAGCATGGTCCGCGAATTTGGCTTCGTGCTGGCGGTAAAAGCCAATGTCCCCGGCGAACACCTGCAAACCCATTTCCCTGCCCAGATGAAGGTTGCGCCAGTCTCGAAAATTCGCGATCTGGTTCAGCTCCAGCTGCCGGGCATCATGCTTCGGGCAATGCCCGTCGCGCCGCCGCAGATCCCGTGGCATGCAGGCTACAGCTATTTCGAGCTCGAGAGGGGCAGCGAACTGTGGCACGAGATGGACAAGTCTGGGGCATTCGCGCTGCATCTCGCAGGGGAATTCCCGGGTCTCGATATGGAGTTCTGGGCCATCCGTAGCCCGACAGAATAATAAAGCGAGCGCTTAATATGCAGGAACGACAGGATACCGGCAGTGATGCCCTGTTTACCGGAGCCAGTGGGAACAATCAGCTGGTGGCGGCCGCCAATCCGCTGCTCAATGCGATTCCGCAAATCCGTCATTCGGTTTCCCACGACGATCAGGTCGGGCTGCGCCAGCGCCTGATTGACGAAATTCGCCGTTTCGAGGTGCGATGCCAGCAGGCGGGCTTACCATATGAAGTGATTGTCGGCGCGCGCTACTGCCTCTGCACGGCGCTGGACGAAGCCGCCGCTCTGACCCCCTGGGGAAGCAGCGGCGTCTGGTCAAGCAATGGTCTGCTGGTGACGTTTCATAACGAAACCTGGGGCGGCGAGAAGTTTTTCCAGCTGCTGGCACGTCTGTCTCAGAATCCGCGCGAACACATTCTGCTGCTGGAGATGATCAACTACTGTTTGCTGCTCGGCTTTGAAGGCCGCTACCGCGTGCTAGACAATGGCCGGACCCAGCTTGAAACCATCAAACAGCGCCTGTGGCAGATGATCCGTGGCGTTCGCGGCAGCTACCCGCCGCCGCTCTCGCCGCACCCGGAAGATCGCCCCGTTCTGCGCAAGCTCTGGCGGCCGATGATTCCACTCTGGGCGTGCGTGGCGCTGGTCGGCTTTATCGCCTGCCTGTTCTATATCGTGCTGAACTGGCGTCTCGGTGATAACACCAGCCCGGTGCTGGCGAAAATTTACCAGTCCCAACTGCCGGAAACCACGATCCAGCAACCTGCGCGCCAGCTGCCGGCGGTACTGAACCTGCGCGGCTTCCTGAAACCGGAAATTGATGCCGGTCTGGTGGCCGTTAAGGATGAGGCGGATCGCAGCGTGGTGATCCTGAAAGGGGACGGACTCTTTGCCTCGGCCTCAACGGTGGTGCGCGATCGCTATGAGCCGGTCATCGACCGCATCGCCCAGGCGATGAATAACGTCAGCGGCAAAATTCTGGTGGTGGGGTACAGCGACAACGTGCCGATCCGCAGCGCACGCTTCGCCTCTAACTATGAACTCTCGCTTGAGCGCGCCCGTTCGGTGCAAAAACAGCTCCAGGGTAGCCTCTCGCAGCCTGAGCGCGTCAAAGCCGAAGGGCGGGGCGAGATCAACCCGGTAGCGCCTAACACGACGCCTGAAAATCGCGCCCGTAACCGCCGCGTGGAGATTACGCTGCTGGTATCGCCTGACAATACCCAGGCCGAGCTGAACGGATTGCCGCAAGGAAACTAAGGATGCTGACTACTCTACTTTCTATACTGACCAATCGCATTCTGTGGAGCTTCCTGGGCGTAACGGCGCTCGCGGCGGTCATCTGGATGATTGGCCCGCTGTTGTCCATCGTGGACACCCGGCCCCTTGAATCAGAGCAGAACCGCGTCATCAGCATTGCGGTGGTCTACCTGATTTGGGCCCAGAGCCACATTCTGCCGCGGCTGTATAACGCCTGGCTGAACCGTAAGCTGATGGACAAGCTTAACGAAAATACCACCAGCCCGGAGGCGGCCGATCCGCAGAAACGTCTGAACAGCGAGGAGCAGATCCTTGCCGGGCGTTTCGATGAAGCCGCCCAGATGCTGAAAAAAGCCCACTTCAGCAAAGCGGGACATGGCGCGCAGTGGACGCAGCGCTTCAGTACGCAGTACCTCTATCAGCTGCCGTGGTACGTCATTATTGGCGCGCCGGGTTCAGGTAAAACCACCGCGCTGGCCAACTCCGGGCTGCAATTCCCGCTGGCGGACCGCTTCGGTAAAACCGCGCTGCGCGGCATTGGCGGCACGCGCAACTGTGACTGGTGGTTTACCAACGAGGCGGTTCTGCTGGATACCGCGGGGCGCTACACCACTCAGGAGAGCGAGCAGGTTCAGGACGCCGGGGAGTGGCTGGAATTTATCAACCTGCTGCGTAAATACCGCCGTCGCCAGCCCATCAACGGCGTGATTATTACCATCAGCATTTCCGACCTGCTTTCGCAGTCCGCTGAGGCCTCCCGCCAGCAGGCGGTCAACCTGCGCCAGCGTCTCTCCGAGCTGCATGAACAGCTGGGTATTCGCTTCCCGGTGTATGTGATGGTGACCAAAGCGGATCTGCTTAAAGGCTTCCGCGCCTGGTTTGCGGATTACGACAAAGCCCAGCGCGATCAGATCTGGGGCTTTACGCTGCCGTGGGAGCAGACCAAACACGCCGATTACGACCTGATGGGCAACTTCCAGCAGGAATTTTCCCTGCTGCAACAGCGTCTGGATGCTGGCCTGCCGGAAACCATGCTTAAAGAGCATGACGCCAAAACCCGTGCGGAAGCCTATCTCTTCCCGCAGGAGTTCGCCGCGCTGCGTCCGCTGCTGGCAGACTACCTGAGCACGGTCTTTGCCCGCTCAAACTTCGAAACCGAATTTTCGCCGCGCGGCATCTACTTTGCCAGCGGCACCCAGGAAGGGATGCCGTTTGACCGCGTGATGGGCGAGCTGAACCGCGCGCTCTCCTTACCTGAAGGGGAGGAAAGCACGCGCTGGGATTCGGTAAGCAAAGAGGCGCCGATCCCGGGCGCGAAGGGCCAAAGCTTCTTCATTAAAAATCTGCTGCAAAACGTGATTTTCCAGGAAGCGGGCATCGCCGGGGAAAACCGCTGGTGGGAGCTGCGCAACCGCGCCGTGATGTGGTCCGGCTACGCGGCGCTGCTGGCCCTGCTGGTGATCCTGGGTGGTCTGTGGCTGACCAGCTACGCCAAAAATAAAGCTTATCTGGAAGAGGTAGATGCAAAAGTGCCGATGCTGGAGCAGCAGAGCAAGGCGCTGCAAAACCAGCCCCAGCGCGATCTGTTTGCGCTTCTGCCGCTGCTTAACAGCCTGGTGGATCTGCCGAAAAGCGATGCCTTCGACGTTAACAACCCGCCGGTTTCCCGCCGCATGGGGCTTTATCGCGGGGATGACGTCAGCGATGCCTCGCAGTCTCTGTATCAGAAGGCGCTGGATCAGATGCTGCTGCCTGCCGTGGCGATGCACATTACCACCTGGCTGCGCAACGACAACGGCAGCGACGTGGAGTACAGCTATGAGGCGCTGAAAGCCTATCAGATGCTCTACCAGCCTAAGCATTATGACGGTAAATTCCTGCACTCGTGGGTTATGCTCAACCTGCAACGCAACCTGCCGCAGAACGTGACGCAGGCGCAGCTTCAGGAGCTGGAATGGCACCTGACGCAGCTGCTGGAGCCAAAAATTCAGGCTTCACCGTATGCGCAGGATGAGGATCTGGTGGCCCGCGAGAGGGCGCTGATCAACCAGCAGCCGCTCTCAACACGCGTATATGGGCGCCTGAAACGTCTGCTGGAGCATGATGAGAACCTGAAGCCGGTTTCGCTTTCTGATCTCGGCGGCCCGCAGAGCGAGCTGGTGTTTTCGCGCAAAAGCGGCAAGCCGGTGAGTGAGGGCGTACCGGGCCTCTACACGCCGGACGGCTACTGGAAAAGCTTCAACGACCAGATCGACAGCGTGACCACCGCCCTGCACGAGGACGATGCCTGGGTACTGGGAGCGACCACTGCCCAGGAAGATAAACAGCAGATCGACTACGCCGTGCGTCAGCTCTACATGCGCGACTTTATCGTTAACTGGGATCGCTTTCTCGCTGATATTCAGCTCAACAACAGCGCCGATCTTTCCCAGCGTATCAACACCGCGCGCCTGCTTTCAGGCACCAATTCGCCGCTGCGCCGTCTGGTACTTAACCTGAGCAAGGTGCTGACCCTGTCGCGCACTGCGCCTGCGCCGGAAGATGCGCAAAAAGCGGAAGACCAAAGCAACCGCGCCACCCGCACGCTGGAAGCGCTGTTCAGCAACGGTGACAATGCCCCGACGCAGGGCGCGGTTGTGACGCAGGCGCCTGAGCAACTGGTGACCGACCACTATGCGCCGATGATTGAGCTGGCGCAGCCGCTGGAGAAGGGCGGTAAGACCATCGTCTTTGATGATTTTCTCAAGCAGGTTGACGAGCTTTATCGCTACCTGACTGCCGTTCAGGATGCAGCAAACAGCGGTATGCCTGCGCCGGGCGGCGATGCAATTAGCCGCCTGCAAGCCAGCGCGGGACGTCTGCCGGGCGGGTTGCAAACCATGTTCAGCAATATGGCCGTCGGCGCCAGCAGCGACACTCAGCGTCGCGATCTGGAGAACGTGCGTAAGCGCATTAACATGGAAGTGGGTGGGTTCTGCCGTCAGGCGATTGCCGGGCGTTATCCGCTGGTGCGCAGCGCCAGCACCGAGGTGACGCCGGACGATCTCGCCCGCATGTTCGCGCCGGGCACCGGACTGATGGACACCTTTTTCCGCGACAACCTGACCAACAAGGTGGACACCACCCAGGCGAACTGGCGCTTTATGCCGGGCATCGACGGTAAAACGCTGCCGGGCAGTGAAGGGCTGCTGCGTCCGTTCCAGCAGGCGCAGTCTGTCCGCGATGCCTTCTTCGCAAACGGCGCGACCACGCCATCCTTCAAGGTGACGGTGCGCACCGTGCGTATGGACAATACCATTCTGAACCTGACGCTGGACGTGGACGGCCAACTGCTGCGCTACAGCCACGGTCCGCAGGCGGTGCAGATCATGACCTGGCCGGGGCCGGGCGGGACGAACCAGGTGCGTATGCAGCTCGGTCTTGCCAATGGCAGCACCGCAACGCTGGTGACCAACGGTTCCTGGGCGCTCAACCGCTTTTTCGACAAGGCGCGCACCAGTCCTGGCGCGGGTAGCCTGAGCCGTCAGGCGACCTTCAACGTCGACGGACATCAGGTCACGCTGGAGTTTGCCCCGAACAGCATCCGTAACCCGTTCCAGCTTCCCCGTTTCTCATGCCCATAACCGCAAGGACAGCCGTATGACGAATACCCCTGCGATGAACCGTTATAGCTGGTATGGCAAATTACCCAGCGCCGGAGATTTTTTGCAGCGTCGCTTTCCGGATACCCTGCAACGCCAGTGGTCGCACTGGTTTCAGGTCGGCCTGCTGGCCTGGCAACAGGAAGAGCAGCGCAGCGGCGAGCGCCCGTTTTCTAAAGCCCCGGTGTGGAACTTTGTCGTCCCGCCGATGCTTGGTAGCCAGATGATTCAGATGGGCTGCCTGCTACCGGGCCGTGACAGCGTAGGCCGCCACTATCCGGTATGCCTGCAACTGAGTTTCACCCCGACCGAGTGGTCATCCCGTCTGCTCGGGCAGGCTGAAAGCTGGTACCAGCAGCTTGGCCGTCTGGGGCTGCACGCGGTGCGTAACAGCTATTCTGCCTCCCAGCTGGATGAAATGCTGATGACTATCCCGGCGCCCCAGCCGGTTGAGCCGCAAAAGCGTTCCGACATTCTCGACGTGATTGGCTATGACGACGAGGGTCAGAGCACGCTGGGCTGGCCGCAGGCGGCGGAGTGTTTTGATCCGCTGCGCCAGACCAGCTACTGGTGGACAAACCGCTGCGACGGCTATCCGCTTTACACCCACGTCCACAGCGGAAACTTCACCGGGCAGCTCTTTACGCTGCTGTTCGATCCGGCAGGCGGCGCCCGTCCGGGCCGCCACGGTCTTTACCCGCCTATGTTTGAATAAGCAGGGATCTTATGAATATCGATGAATTTCTCGCGCCGATAAGCCCCGATAACCCCTGCGGTGAAAACCTGGAGTACGACGCTGATTTCCAGGCCATGGGGCAGGCCAGTCAGGGCAAAGCCGAACAGCAGTTTGGCGACACCATCATTCCGGCAGAGCCTGCCGACTGGAACACGGTGGAAAGACTCGCCACCAGCCTGCTGGGCCGCACCAAAGATCTTCGCGTCATGCTGGCGTTAACCCATGCCTGGACGCGTCGTCGCGGGCTGGCAGGTTACGCCGACGGGCTACTGCTGGTGCAGGAAGCCCTGTCCCGTTACTGGGAGCAACTTTACCCGCTGCTGGAAGAGTATGGCGAAACCGATCCGTTCTACCGCATTAACGCCCTCGCCGGGCTGAGCGATAAATCTGACCTGACGGTCGCGGTGCGTAACGCCTCACTGCTCCGCTCTAACGGCGATGAGATTTCGCTCCGTGACGCCCAGGCGCTGCTTGACGGCAGTAAAACAGAGTGTCCGGATTATCCGGGCGGTCGTCCACGACTGATAGATGAGCTGGCCCGGGGCGATCAGCCAGGCACCGAAGCGGTAATCGTGATCAACGAACGCCTGCTCGCCATCCGCGAACTGCTTACCGACTATCTCGGGGAAAGTGGCGTACCGGAGATGGAACAGCTGCTGAAAACCGTCGGGCTGGTTTCGAGCGCCTGTCAGGTGACCGATATCAGCAAGTTGCTGCCGAACCGTGACGCGCAGGCTGAGCAGCACGCCGAGCCGCAGCCGGTGACCGCGTCGCCCGTTCAGCAGGTGACGGACTGGCGCAGCGTGCAGGTGACCAGCCGCGCCGACGCGCAGCTGATGTTGGAAAAAGCGAAACAGTATTTTGCGCAGTACGAACCCAGCCACCCCGCACCGCTGATGATTGAACGGGTGCAGCGGCTGTCTGAACTCAACTTTATGGACATTATTCGCGACCTGGCGCCAGACGGCGTTAACCAACTGGAAAACATCTTTGGACGCCGCGAATGACGCGTCCTGGCATTATGACGACAGGCATGGAGTCTGCCGTTTCACCTTCACCGCGCATCTTTGATGGAGAACATCATGGCAATGAGTAACAGTGGACAGAAATTCATCGCACGCAACCGTGCTCCCCGCGTGCAGATCGAGTACGACGTAGAGATCTACGGCGCAGAACGCAAAATTCAGCTGCCGTTTGTGATGGGCGTTATGGCCGATCTGGTTGGCAAGCCGGTGGAAAACCTGCCAGCCGTCGACGAGCGTAAGTTCCTTGAAATCGACATCGACAACTTCGACGAACGCATGAAGGCGCTGAAGCCGCGCGTGGCGTTCCAGGTGGATAACACCCTGACCGGCGAAGGTAAGCTCAACGTCGATCTGACCTTTGACAGCATGGACGACTTCCTGCCGGACGCGGTGGCCCGCAAGGTTGAGCCGCTGAACAAGCTGCTGGAAGCGCGCACCCAGCTCTCTAACCTGCTGACCTACATGGACGGCAAAAACGGCGCGGAAGAGCTGATTGCAAAAATCCTTCAGGATCCGACGCTGCTCAAATCCCTGAGCCAGATGCCAAAAAATGACGAAAGTGCGAAAGGTAGCGAGGAATAATCGATGAGCAACCAGACTCAACAACACGATCAGCAGGCGGGCCAGGCCTTCAGCCAGGACGAGTTCAGCGCGCTGCTGAATAAAGAGTTCCGCCCGAAAACCGATCAGGCGCGCTCTGCCGTAGAAAGCGCGGTAAAAACCCTGGCGCAGCAGGCGCTGGAAAACACCGTGACCTTCTCAAACGATACCTACCGCACCATTCAGAACCTGATTGCCGGTATTGACGAGCAGCTTTCACAGCAGGTGAACCAGATCATTCACCACGAGGAGTTCCAGAAGCTGGAGAGCGCCTGGCGCGGGCTGAGCTATCTGGTGAACAACACCGAAACCGACGAGATGCTGAAGATCCGCTTTATGAGCATCTCCAAGCAGGAGCTGGGCCGCACCCTGAAGCGCTACAAGGGCGTGGGCTGGGACCAGAGCCCGATCTTCAAAAAAATCTACGAGCAGGAGTACGGCCAGTTCGGTGGCGAGCCGTTTGGCTGCATCGTAGGCGACTACTACTTCGACCACAGCCCGCAGGACGTTGAGCTGCTGGGCGAGATGGCGCGCATCGGCTCTGCGGCCCACTGTCCGTTCATTACCGGCACCGCGCCGGGCGTGATGCAGATGGAGTCCTGGCAGGAGCTGGCTAACCCGCGCGACCTGACAAAAATCTTTCAGAACACCGAATACGCCGCCTGGCGTTCACTGCGTGAATCGGAAGATGCCCGTTATCTGGGCCTGGTCATGCCGCGCTTCCTGTCGCGTCTGCCGTACGGCATTCGCACCAATCCGGTCGACAGCTTTGACTTTGAAGAGCAGACCGACGGTGCGAACCACAACAGCTACTCCTGGGCGAACGCGGCTTACGCGATGGCCGCCAACATCAACCGTTCCTTCAAAGAGTACGGCTGGTGCACCTCGATTCGCGGCGTGGAGTCCGGCGGGGCGGTGGAAAACCTGCCGTGCCACACCTTCCCGAGCGATGACGGCGGCGTGGACATGAAATGCCCGACCGAGATCGCCATCAGCGATCGTCGTGAAGCCGAGCTGGCGAAAAACGGCTTTATGCCGCTGGTTCACCGCAAAAACTCCGACTTCGCCGCCTTCATCGGCGCGCAGTCCCTGCAAAAACCGGCCGAGTATCACGACCCGGATGCCACCGCTAACGCGCGTCTGGCCTCCCGTCTGCCTTACCTGTTCGCCTGCTGTCGTTTTGCTCACTACCTGAAGTGCATCGTGCGCGACAAAATCGGCTCCTTCCGCGAGCGCGAAGAGATGGAACGCTGGCTGAACGACTGGGTGATGAACTACGTGGACGGCGACCCGGCTAACTCCTCCCAGGAAACTAAGTCCCGCAAACCGCTGGCGGCTGCGGAAGTGCAGGTGCAGGAAATTGAAGACAACCCGGGCTACTACGCCGCGAAGTTCTTCCTGCGTCCACACTACCAGCTGGAAGGCCTGACCGTTTCCCTGCGTCTGGTATCTAAACTGCCGTCGCTGAAGACGAAGGACGCGTAATGATGATTGCCGGCCCGAAGGGGCCGGCAATTTGAGCGGAAGAGCTTAGCTTGTTTCTGTCAGTGAATAAGGATAGACGGTGAAACATATACTTTTGATCGCGACCAGTTTGCTGGCAGTTTCTACTCTCGCAAGCGCGGACGCAGGAAATTACAAATACCCTCAAGCGGAAGCATTGCCTCAGGATGACACATCAAACTTCCAACGCGATCCGAGGCTGTTAACAGGGTACGATTTAAATCTGAGTGCAGAGCGTTTTGCTAAAGCCTGGCTGTCGAAAACGAATGAACGTGAACGCATTAAGGCAAATATGTATCTTCTCGGCGTAGTCGACGCGTCTGAGGGCACTGCATGGTGCAAGGGCAGGCCTTTTTTGCCAAATACAATACATGAGTTTCTCTATTCTCGTTTTGCGGACTTATCGAAACAGCAAGGCGAGGAACGCGCTTCAAAAATCATCATTGACGGCATGAAAGAATTACGCCCGTGCAAAAAAGGAGAGTGACAGATGAGACCATTATACGAACAACTTAAACGTCAGCATCACTCTTCAAATCACACACGCGCGGGTTTTGCCTCGGGTGAACAGGTTTTTTCAGAAATTGGCTACGATTATTCGACGATTATCAAGCAACAACCGGCATACGAAAATACCTGTGCGGTAAGAATGAGCCTGGCATTGTTAAAATGCAATGTTGAATTTACAGGGCGTTTACCCATAAAGACCGGTCCCTATAAGGGAAAAACAATCGAGCCTGGCGCAAAATTACTTGCCGATCAGCTTTATAAATCCCATGTGTTTGGCAAGGCAGAAATCTTTAAAGACCGCGAGGCTGGTGCACGCTCAATGTTGGGCCGAAAAGGTGTTGTTTTCTTCAATAAAATTGATGGGTATGGGGGTGGTCATATCGACCTTATCGAGCCTCTGAGTAATAATTCGTTTATATGTAACTCCGATTGCTTTCCGTACTGTCAGGAAATCTGGTTTTGGGAATTAAAATAATTATATTCAGGTTTCTAAAGACCGCATTTCTTTTGCTCACTTGTTTATCTTTTTCTGCTCGCGGTGACAACCCTTACGTTGATTTTTATCAGCAGCAAACATACCGGCAGGTGGTAAAAGATTTGGTCCTGGCGCGCTGCCTTGCGCAGGTTGCAGATAAAGGCAGTCAATTTTCTGCTGATGCGGCCCGCAGTGCGAGTGCATTTATTGAGTGGATGCCGTTTGATGCTGAAAACGGTACTGACAAAGTTAACGCCATTATTGGGAAGTATAAAAACCAAGTTAATGGTTTCCACTCGGAGCGCAAACCTGATGTAAAAGGCGTAACCTTAAATTGTCTACGTCTTTATCATAGCGACGAACTGAATAAACTGGTTCCGCAGCTCATCATTGGCGATCCTGATCGTACCTGGATTCAGGATAATCCGCCGTAGTAAAAGACTTCACATTCTTTCCGTTCATTCAGGGGGAATGTAAGACTGTCAAATGACACGGGTCGTTTGATATGAGGCAGAGGTAAAATATGGACGGTTTTATTCAGCCCCATGCTTTCCTGTTTGCCATATAAGGGCTTTTTCGAAAGCAATATTGTTCATCCACGAAGAGTAGATATTATGGCTATTGATATGTTTCTGAAGGTCGAGGGTGTTACGGGCGAATCTAAAGATTCTAACCACACCGGCTGGACTGATATTACCTCCTTCTCCTGGGGCGCGTCCCAGCCGGGTAATATGAGCGTTGGTGGTGGCGGCGGTGCCGGTAAGGTTAACTTTAACGATCTGCACGTTAACGCTCTGATCGACAAATCCACTACAGCAATCCTGAAACACTGCGCAAGCGGTAAGCACCTGACCAAAGTTGAACTGTCCGTCTGCAAAGCGGGTGGTCAGCAGGTTGAATATACCCGCATCACCCTGGAAGACGTTCTGGTGACTTCCGTTCAGTACACGGGTGCAGACAACGGTGATACCGTTGGCGTGACCTATGCATTCCAGGCTGCGAAAGTGAAACAGCAGTACTGGGAGCAGACCACTGCCGGTGGTAAAGGTGCTGAAAGCAGCGCTGGCTGGAACATCAAAGAAAACAAAGAAGCGTAATTGCGCGCGTGACCGGGGAGTTTTCCCCGGTCATTATTTACAGAGACTTAATTTCGTTTGCAAAGGGATGTCAATATGAGTGTAAAATCAACGGTTGCTCCTGGTTATTGTGTTGTTCAGCAGGCTGGTACGTTAGATTTCCAGGCAAGACTACTGTTCAATAAACCAGACAGTGAAGCGGCACGTTATTTTATGCAAGTGAACAGGGACACACGGTGGTTAAAACCCGGGCAAATATTGATCCTTAATGCTCCGGGTGCTGAAAATGCGGTTCAGCTAAAACAATTACAAAATGCAAAGCAAAAGGTTAATGGAGCATTGGCAGAACTGAATACAGATGAAGCTAATTTCTTTAACAAGTATTTTAGTACCATCGCAGCATTAACTAATTTTATGGATAAATCTCTCGGGGTGGTTGCTGATGCAGGTGAAAGGTACTTTAGCGAAATAGAAAAGAAATTAAAAGCTATCGAACTGGCTTATCAAAATCAATACAGAACGCAAGGCACATTGATCGGGAAGCAGTTTTTTGTTGAGAGGCAAAAACTTTTTTCTGAGCTGGACGTTTTATTAAATAAGCTGTCCAGACTAACGCTGAAACTGAAACCTTATGAAGAAATCAAGCACGCTTTAGGTTTATCAAGCAGGTCAATTGTCCACGAATGGAGTACTGCGGGTGTTGCCTCGATACGAGGGTATTCAACATATGTAGACAATGCATCAAAAGCTGCCCGTTTTCTGAAAATGGGAGGATGGCTTGCTATCGGCTTCGCTGGAGCAAACACAACCAATGAAGTTTACGATGCCTGTACAGTAGGTAGAGAGCAGAGTTGTTCCAAAGTCGCCGTTAAGAAGTACAGTCAATTTGGCGCCAGTCTTGCGGGCGGGATTTATGGCGGAAAATATGGTGCCATGGCTGGGGCTGGCGTATGTGTTGCATTGGGCGTGGCAACAGGTGGTGTAGGGTTGCTCGCGTGTTCTGTGGTAGGCGCCGCTGCGGGTGGATACATTGGTGGCGAAGTTGCCGGTGGAGCAACTGAATATGTCATGGATAAACTATGGTGAATGTAGAAAATATTCTTTTATTTCTGATCGTTGTTTTATTTTTACTTGTCGTAATTATGGACTTCATCAGTTCTCGTTATTTTAAAAAACACGAGGCCGAATATAATCAGCTTCTTTCAGAATATCGCCAAAAAGGCTACGATCTCGATCTGGTGACAAATTACGCATCTTTTTTTGGCTCGCTGGCGAACTATCAAAAAATAATCTGGTTTGTTCGTCTTCGCAAAGGCGTGAAGATGAAATTTACCAAAGACAGAAATGTTCAGGATGATGCCTATAAATTCGTTCAGGCTTTACCGGAAGAGAGAATCGGCTGGATATTAAAACTTCATCGACGCTATAAAGTTCAGGCCTTACTTTTTACGCTATGGCTGCTTATCGGCATTATTTTCCTGAATGTAGTCAAATAGCTTTAATCAGCCCTTAACCCCCAAACCCCGCCGTTCTCACCCCCGAGAGCGGCAGCGTTTGAGCGCTAATCATACCAGCAGGAATACGCCATGCGATTCACGATTATTTCTACGAAACCCGGTCATCAGCCGCCGCAAAGCAGCTGTGATTTTTATGCCCCGGGCGGCACCATTGGGCGCGGTACGGATAACAATCTGGTGCTGCCGGATAATGACCGCACCATCTCGCGTTTGCAGGCCATCGTTCACGTCGACGCCAGTGGCGAATGCCGCGTCACGAACCGCGGCAGCGTTACCCGCGTGGTACTGAATGATATCCCGCTGGAGCGTGGGCGTCAGGTTGAGCTTCAGGATGGGGATATTCTCGGTATTGATGATTATCGCATTGAAGTCAGCGAACTCATTCATGACACCCAGCCCGTAAGCCGCATGGCGGCCAGCATGCAGCAGGCGCGCCCAGCGGCGACACCTGCTCCGGCGGCACAACCGAAACCGGCCAGCGCCGCGCCGCGCGGAAAAGCTGAACCTACGGCCGTGCCGTCGGAAATCTGGGACAGCCTGATGCAGGAGTTCTCCATCTCCGACAGCATCTCCAGCAATCGGGCAAAGCCACAGCCCGCGGCCTCCCACGACCCGTTCTCCCAGCCTGCGGCCCCGGAGCGGAATGCCGAAGACCCGCTGGCGATGTTCAACGATGCCGATCCGTCGCTTGAACGTAAAAACGTGGACCCGGACACGCTGTTCAGCGATGAAGCGTTGTTTAAAAAAGAGAGCATCTTTGACGATGTCACCCCTTCAACGCTGGTACAGCCGGACGAAAGCAAACCTGCCCAGCCAAAGGAAGATGCGTCGGATGAACTCGATCCGTTAGCCCTGTTTGGCGGGTCGGCGAGCGCGCCTGCCGCGCGTCACGATGACCCCCTTGGCCTGATGGGCGGCGCGCCGTTAACCCATCCGGATGAAATCGTGGCTGATAAGCCGGAGCCAAAGCCTGAAGCGCAAGCCGCACAGGAAGAGGATGCGCTGGCCAGTTCACCGCTGTTCGATCCGGAACCGACTGAACCACAGGACGCGCCGCGCGCGGAAGAAGAGCCCGCGCGTCCCGATTACGCTGGCTTCACCATGCCAACGCCGCAGGCCGTGGCGCGCAGCAACGCGCAGGCACCGAAAGGCCGCCTGCGTATCGACCCGGTTAAAAACGCTGCATCGCCTGCTGCCTCAGCGCAGACCGGCGAGCGGGGCGAGGTGCTTCAGGGCGAACTGCTGGAGGCGCTGCTGGAGGGCATGGGCCTGAGCGAAATGCAGCCGGTGCCGCAGTTTGACCGGGAAAATATGCGTCAGCTGGGGCAGATCCTGGGCATGTTCTCGCAGGGAACCGTGGCGCTGCTCTCCTCGCGCTCCATTCTCAAGCGCGGGGTGAAGGCCGATATGACCATGGTGCTTGACGATGCCAACAACCCGTTCAAGCTGCTGCCAACCGGTAAAACGGTCCTGATCCAGATGTTCGGCACGCCGATGCCGGGCTTTATGCCGCCGACCAAATCGGTGCGTGATGCGCTGATCGATCTACAGGCGCACCAGCTGGGGATGATCTCCGGTATCCGCGCCATTATCGCCGCCATGCTGCAATCCTTTAACCCGGAACAGCTGGAAGAGCAGGCGAAACAGAACGGAATGACGTCACGCCTGGCGCTGCCGGGCAGCCGTAAAGCCGCGCTGTGGGATTATTTTGTTCGCAGCTATGGCGAGACGGCGGGCGAGATTGAGGACGACTTCCACACCCTGTTTGGCGAAGCCTTCCTCCATGCCTATGACATGGAGGTCAATCAGTACAAAGACTCACAAAGCGGATCGGAAGAAAAATGAATATCGCAACGGCTTCTCTCTCCCGCCAGGGGACGCGCGCCAGCAACCAGGATCAGACGGGAGAAACCATTGGGGAACGTTCAGCCTGCTTTGTCGTCTGTGACGGCATTGCGGGCCTGCCGGGCGGCGAGGTGGCCGCTGAGCTGGCCCGCAACAGCATTATTTCCCGCTTTGACGGCGACAAGCACCTGAATGCGCAGCATATTCGTGACTACGTCCAAACGGCGAACCGCACCATCCTCAGCGAACAACAGGCCGTGCAGGACTATCGCCGGATGGGCACCACGCTGGTCAGCCTGTTTATCGACAGGGATTACCGTCTGGCTTACTGGGCGCACGCCGGAGACAGCCGCCTGTACCTGTTTCGCCGCGGCTGGCTGTGGCACGTCACCACCGACCACAGCCTGGTGCAGCAGATGAAAGATGCCGGGCATCAGACCGACGATCTCAACAGCAACCTGCTGTATCTGGCGCTGGGTATTGAGAATGGCGGACCGGAAGCGAGCTACAGCGATGTTGTGCAGGTTGAAGACGGTGATGCGTTTTTACTCTGCACCGACGGTTTCTGGCACGGCGTCAGCGAAGAGCAGATGAAACAGTCGCTGCACATGGTCAATACGCCACAAGAGTGGCTGACCTTGATGAACCAAATCATTCAAAAGAATGCTGAACAGGAGGGCAATGCTCAGGATAACTATACCGCCGTGGCGGTGTGGATGGGCAACCCTCAGGACACCACTTTGCTGCATACGCTCTCTGACGCAGCACAATTTCTTCCCTGCGGAACTGATTAGACACACAAGGATTGATATGAAACTTTGGCTATCGGGTTTGGCTCTTCTGACGGTGGCGACCACCGCACAGGCTGAAAACTTCCGCATCGTGCAGTCTCCTGCGCAGAAGCTGGATATCTGGATCGACAACATTAAAGACAATACGCCGCAAAGCTGGTGTAAGGCGGACGTGGCGCTGCGTATCGTGGCGAACGGCAAGAAAGAGGTTTCGGTGCTGGAAAACTTCGTGCCGCGCCTTGGCTCGCTGCTGGAGCACCAGTGCAGCAAGCTGAATACCCTGAACTGGACGCTTAACGATCCGGAAGGCACGACGCTTGCCCGGGGCACAGCGGCTAAAGCGCAGGACTGGGCGCTGGTGGTGAAACAGCAGGAAACGGCGGCGGCAACGACCACCACCTCAGGCGCGCTGCTACCGCCTGACCAGAATCCGGAGACGCACACCGTGGCGGCAGATCGTACGCCATGGCAGGAGTTCACCCTTCAGGACGGTTGCCACCTGCGCACCTTCTGGGAGGGCGGTTCCTCCGCGCCAGCGCTGTTTATTCCCGATTCCGACACCACTCGCTGCGGTAACGGCAGCTGGCTCAGCGGCCACACCGTGGTGACGCAGAATCGTAACGGGACGCAGAAAGCGATTCCGGTCACCTACATTCACGGCTTCCCGGTGATGGGACTGAACAACGCGGTCGATCCTGAAAAGGCGCTGATCACCTCCGTCAACAAAGAGCGCATGGTCTTCAGCACCCCGAACAGCGATCAGAGCTGGATGATCCTGCCGTACGACAGCACCCTGAACGGCTGGAAGAGCAACGGCACGGTGGCGGTGGAAATCACCCGTGAGATCGCCAGCGACGACGCCAGACTCCAGGCGCGTATCGCAGAGGTGAAGAAGATCTGGAGCGCATGGATTACACCGGGCGCGGAGCTGAACGTTGTTCTGATTGACACGCTGCGTCCGCAGCTACGCGATCCGGCTGTGGGCGCCTGGCGCGCGGCGAATTAAGGAGGGGCTATGAATACGCTTTATCAACGTCTGGCGGGTGAGTCGATTAGCGACGCGCTGCTTCGCCTGGAAGCCGAAATCAAAGCTCGTCCGGCGGATGCCGATCTGCGCGCTGCGTTTGTGCAGTTTCTGATCCTCAGCGGCAACTGGGCGCGCGCCCTGACCCAGCTGAAAAGCTGGCTGGCGCTGAAGCCGCAGGCAAAACCAACCGTGACGCTGCTGGAGCAGGCCATTCAGGGTGAACAGCAGCGGGCGCGCGTGTTCGCGGGAGAGGTACGACCGGCAATGCCCGAGGCGCAGTGGCCGTGGCTGACCACGTTAGCCCAGGCGCTGACCGAAAGCGCAGGGCATGCGCAAACGCTGCGCCTGGCGGCACTCGAACAGGCCCCGGCAAGCCGCGGGCAGGTCACGCTGGAGAATGAAGAGAGCCACACCTTTGAATGGCTGATGGACGGCGATGCCCGTCTGGGGCCGGTGTGTGAAACCCTGGTCAACGGCCGCTATTTCTGGGTGCCGTTCTGCGCCATCGACACGATCCGTTTTCAGGCTCCGGCCAGCGTGACCGATCTGGTGTGGCGTCATGCTCTGGTCCGCCTCACGGACGGCACCGAGCAGGTGTGTCAGATCCCGGCGCGTTATCCGTTTGCTGACGGAGCGCCAGACAGCGTTAAGCTGGGGCGCACCACCGAGTGGCTTCCACTCGACGATGACGGCACCCTGTATGAAGGCATGGGGCAGAAAGCCTGGCTGAGCGAGCAAAGCGAAAGCCCGCTGCTCACCCTGAGCCTGGTGACGTTCGCCGCGGATGGCGCGGATGAGTAATCCCGCTGGCGAAGGCGATCTGCTGCGCAGCGGCTGGCAGGCCCGCAGCAGACAGGAGAAAGTGGGGGCGCGCGACAAAATGCAGCCGTCACTGCTGGATCGCCTGACGGATAACGATCCGGAAAAAAAACGCGAGTCCGCCAACAGTAATCTGATTACCCACGCCGCGCTGCGTCGTAACGTCCTGCGGGATTTACAGTGGTTGTTTAACACCATTAACCACGATGCCTCCAGCGATCTGAGTGGTCTGACGCAGGTGAGCCGTTCTGTCGTTAACTTTGGCGTCGCGCCGCTGGCGGGGAAAAGAATGTCCGATATCGAATGGCACGACATTCAGCGCAAGCTCACCGAAGCGATTATTAACTTTGAACCGCGGATCCTGCCGCAGGGGCTTCAGGTTCGCTGCGTGTCCGATACCTCCTCATTAGATCTGCACAACGTGCTGTCTATCGAAATCAAAGGCCGCCTGTGGTGCGTACCGTATCCGCTGGAGTTTCTCTTTCGCACCGACGTCGATCTTGAGAACGGCCATTTTGAACTGAAGGATGCGGGGTAATTATGGAAAGCAAACTGCTCGAATATTACAACCGTGAACTGGCCTATCTGCGCGAGATGGGCGCGGAGTTCGCCGAACGCTACCCAAAAGTGGCGGGGCGGCTCGGCATGCGCGGCATCGAAGTGGCGGATCCGTACATAGAGCGCCTGATGGAAGGTTTCGCCTTCCTGACCTCCCGCGTGCAGATGAAAATGGACGCCGAATTTCCACGCTTTTCACAGCGTATGCTGGAGATGATTGCGCCAAATTATCTGGCGCCTACGCCGTCGATGGCGATCGCTGAAATTCAGCCCGACAGCAGCCGGGGCGACCTGAGCAAAGGCTTTATTGTGCCGCGCGGCACCATGATGGACAGCCTGGCGCTGAAAAAAACCGGCGTTACGTGCAGCTATACCACGGCGCACGAGGTCAACCTGCTGCCGTTAAAAATTGAGCGGATCGAGCTGGGCGGCGTTCCCGCCGATCTGCCGCTGGCCCAGCTCGGCCTGAGCCAGCGGGGGATCAGCAGCGCCTTACGGATCCGCATTGCCTGCGATGGCCCGCAGCATCTTGGGCACCTGGATTTTGACCGCCTGGAGTTCTTCTTAAGCGGCCCGGACATCGAGGCGCTGAAGCTGCTGGAGCTGGTGATGGAGCACCACGCGGGTATTGTCTGCCAGACGGTCAGCAAGCAGCCCCAGCGCCAGCTGCTGTCGTCTGACGCCCTGCGTCAGGAAGGCTTTGATGCGGATCAGGCGCTGCTCCCGGACGATCTGCGTAACTTCGACGGCTATCGCCTGTTGCAGGAGTACTTTGCGTTCCCGGCGCGTTTTCGCTTCATCAGCCTGAGCGGGCTGGGCAAGCTGATCCAGCGCTGCGAAGACGAAAAAGCGTTTGATATCTTCATTCTGCTCGACAAGAGCGACGATCAGCTGGAGCGCGTGGTGGATGCCAGCCACATGGCGCTGCACTGTACGCCGGTGATCAACCTGTTCCCGAAAGTGGCGGCCCGGCAGAAGCTGAGCGAAAGCCAGCATGAATACCATCTGGTGGTGGATAACATCCGCCCGCTGGATTATGAAATTTATGCTGTGAAAAAAATCTATGCCAGTGCGGATGGTCAGCGGGACGACCAGACGTTTCGTCCGTTCTGGAGTACCTGGAGCGGAGACGCGGGCAACTACGGCGCCTATTTTTCCCTGCGCCGTGAACAGCGCGTCCTCTCTGAACACGCGCTGCGCTACGGCACCCGCACGGGCTATATCGGCTCGGAGGTCTTCGTCTCGCTGGTGGATGCGCAGCACGCGCCGTGGCAGGAGAATTTGCGCTACATTTCCGCCGAGGTGCTGTGTACCAGCCGCGACCTGCCGCTGATGCTCCAGCAGGAGCTTGGGCAGTTTATTATGGCCGACTCCATGCCGGTGAAGGCGTTAACCCTGCGTAAAGGCCCGACGCCGCCGCGTCCGGCGCTGGCGGAAGGGTTCAGTACCTGGCGGCTCATCAGCCAGCTGCAAATGAACTACCTCAGCCTGATGGACAGCGAAAACGAAGAGGGCGCTGCCGCGCTGCGTCAGCTGTTAGGGCTGTACGCTAACCTCGCCGAGACGCCGGTTGCCCGTCAGGTGGATGGCGTTCGTCACTGCGTGCTGGAGCCGGTGCACCGCCGCGTGCCTGAACCCGGCCCGGTGGTGTTCGCCCGCGGGATCGGCATCACTCTGACGGTGGACGAACGCGCCTTTTCCGGTGCCAGCCCGTGGCTTTTCGGCAGCGTGCTGGAACGCCTTTTTGCCCGCCTGGTCTCCATCAACAGCTTTACGGAGTTCACGCTCAAGAGCCAGCAGCGCGGCGAAATCGGCTACTGGGCGCCGCGCATGGGTAAAAGGGCGCTGGTATGAGTGAAGTTGCCCCTGCAACGCTGCGCGTGCATCGCCTGACGCCGCTGCCCGATGCGTTCTGGCGCGGAGTGTGCGAGACGCCGTGGCGCTACGATCTGTTTCAGCTGTTAAGACGTATTGATGCCCAGGGCGGTGAACGTTACCCGCTGGGGCGCGCGCCGCTGCCTAAATTTGAGCCGCTGCGTATTGGTCAGCAGCCTTCAATGGGGTTTGCGCCGTCAACGGTTGCCGAGGTCCGGCAGCGGGAAGAGAATGGACTGCATGAGGTTTCCATTCTGAGCTTCGGCCTGTTTGGTCCTAACGGCCCACTGCCGGTGCACATGACCGAGTATGCCCGCGAGCGTATTCATCATCATCAGGATCACAGCCTCAGCGCGTTTGCTGACCTCTTTCACCACCGCCTGACGCTGCTGTTTTACCGCGCCTGGGCGGACGCGCAGCCTGCCGTTTCACTGGATCGCGACGACAACAGGCGCTTCGAAGGGTATCTTGCATCGCTGATTGGCATGGGTCAGCCCGGCCAGATGTCGAAAGGCAGCCTGAGCCCGCATGCCCGCTTTACTCACGCCGGGCACCTGACCCGCCACGGGCGGGACCCGGAAGGGCTGGAGAAGATCCTGCGCAACTATTTCAACATTCCGGTCAGGTTGGTGGCCAATGTACCGCAGTGGATGCCGCTCTCAACGCGGGAGCAGGCACAGCTGGGTGAGGGGCGTCGCCTGCCGCGCATGGGGGAGTCCGCTTTTCTTGGCATTGCGGTACGCGACGTGCAGCATAAATTTCGTCTTGAGATTGGCCCGTCGAGCGCAGACGAATACAACCGTTTTCTGCCGGGCGAAGGGTGGGTCACCGAGCTGCGCGACTGGGTGCGACAGTACGCCGGGGTGGAATTTGAATGGGAAACACGGGTGATCCTGCGCGCCGATGCGGTGCAGGGCACCACGCTCGGCAGCGCCGGGCGATTAGGGTACAACACCTGGCTGGGCCTTCAGCCTCAGCCTGTTCCGCGTGGCGATCTGGTGTATCGCGCAGAGCGATAATCCTTCCGTATACCGAATCATTGTTAATGGAAACTAACATGTCAGAAATTAGCCGTGCCGTGCTTTTCGGCAAACTGGATACGCTGTTATTTACCTCTCTGGAAAGCGCGACTGCCTTCTGTAAGCTGCGCGGCAACCCGTACGTTGAGCTGGTGCACTGGCTGCATCAGCTGATGCAGCAGCAGGATGGCGATCTGCAACAGGTCATCCGTCACTTCGCCCTTGATGAACAGCAGCTGACGCGCGATATCGTGGCGGCTCTGGATGCCCTGCCGCGTGGCGCGAGTTCCGTCTCTGATCTTTCCGAGCATATCGACAGCGCCGTCGAGCGCGCCTGGGTCTACGGCTCGCTGAAGTTTGGCGTCAGCCGCATCCGCGGCGGCCATTTGTTGATCGGCATACTGAAAACGTGGAATCTGGCTAACGTGCTGAAAAGTATTTCGGCGCAGTTCACCCGTCTTAACGTCGAGGTGCTGATCGAGCAGTTCGACGCTATTTGCGCCAGCAGCAAAGAGAGCCAGCAGGCCGCCGCCGCTGCGGACGCAGCTGCCGGGGCAGTACCGGCTGCGCAGGGCACGCTGGCGCAGTATGGTCAGGATCTGACGGCGCGCGCCCGGGATGGGAAAATTGACCCGGTGGTGGGGCGCGATGAAGAGATCCGCCAGATGGTCGATATTCTGATGCGTCGTCGCCAGAACAACCCCCTGCTGACCGGGGAAGCTGGCGTCGGGAAAACGGCAGTGGTGGAAGGGCTGGCGCTGCGTATCGCTGACGGCGACGTGCCTGAGCCGCTGCAAAACGTTCAGCTGTGGCTGCTGGATATCGGCATGCTTCAGGCCGGAGCGGGCATGAAAGGGGAATTTGAGGCGCGCCTCCAGGCGCTGATTAACGAGGTGCAGTCCAGCGCCACGCCGATTATTCTGTTTATCGATGAGATCCACACCCTGATTGGCGCTGGCGGCCAGCAGGGCACCGGCGATGCCGCTAACCTGCTCAAGCCTGCCCTGGCGCGTGGGCAACTGCGCACCATCGGCGCGACCACCTGGGCGGAATACAAAAAATACATTGAGAAAGATCCGGCGCTGACCCGCCGTTTCCAGACCCTACAGGTTCACGAGCCGGATGAAGCGAAAGCTGTATTGATGCTGCGCAGCACCGTGTCGCCGCTGGAAACTCATCATCAGGTTTTACTCCTCGACGAAGCGGTCAGCGCGGCGGTGAAACTGTCGCATCGCTATATTCCTGCGCGTCAGCTGCCGGATAAAGCGGTGGCGCTGCTGGATACCGCCTGCGCGCGCGTGGCCGTCAGCCAGAGCGCGCCGCCTGCCCAGCTGGAAGACTGCCTGCGTCATCTGGCGGCCCTGGACGTGGAGCTGGAGATTGCCGAACGTGAAGCGCGCGTGGGGGCGGGCGATCCGGCGCGCGTGGCGACATTAAGCGCCGAACGTGACGCGTTCGAAACCCAACGCGAGGCCCTGGCTCGTCGCTGGGAAGAAGAGCGCACGCGGGTGCAGGAAATTATCCGTCTGCGTGCCGCACTGTTTGCGGCGAGTGATGAGGATACGGCTGAACTGCGCGGCCAGCTGGCAGAACAGCAGCAGGCGCTGAAGACCTTACAGGGTGACGAACCGCTGCTGTTTGCCGCGGTCGATGAAAACGTGGTGGCTGCGGTGGTTTCGGACTGGACCGGGATCCCGCTGGGTCGGATGGTGAAAAATGAGATCGACGCGGTGCTGAACCTGGCTGATACGCTGAACCAGCGGGTTATTGGTCAGCGTCACGGTCTGGATCTGATTGCCCGTCGGGTAAAAACCTCGCGGGCGAAGCTTGACGATCCGAACAAACCGGTCGGCGTATTTATGCTCTGCGGGCCGTCCGGCGTGGGCAAAACCGAAACCGCGCTGGCGCTGGCGGAGTCGCTTTACGGCGGCGAGCAGAACGTCATTACCATCAACATGAGTGAATTCCAGGAAGCGCACACCGTTTCGACGTTAAAAGGTGCGCCTCCGGGCTATGTGGGCTATGGTGAAGGCGGCGTCTTAACCGAGGCCGTGCGCCGCCGTCCCTACAGCGTGGTGTTGCTGGACGAAATTGAAAAAGCGCACCCGGACGTGCACGAGATCTTCTTCCAGGTCTTCGACAAGGGCTGGATGGAGGACGGCGAAGGGCGTCACATTGATTTCCGTAACACCATTATTATTCTGACCTCTAACGTCGGCACCGAGCTGATCGCAGCCATGTGCGCCGACCCGGAACTGATGCCGGATCCTGACGCGTTAAGCGGCGCCCTGCGCCAGCCGCTGCTGGAGGTGTTTCCGCCTGCGCTGCTGGGCCGCCTGCTGGTGGTGCCGTATTACCCTCTGAGCGACGAGATGTTGGGGCAGATTGTGCGTCTTCAGCTCAGGCGCATTCAGCGTCGTCTGGAAGAGAATCACAATATTATTTCTGAATTTGACGACAGCGTGGTCGAACAGATTGTTCAGCGCTGTACCGAGGTTGAGTCGGGCGGGCGTATGGTGGATGCGATTCTGACCAATACGTTGCTGCCTCAGATGAGCCAGATTTTACTTACCGCCAGCCGCAGCGACGAGCAGTACCGACGTCTGCATGTCACCTGCGAGCAGGGCGAGTTCCACTGTCAGTTTGCCGCGTAATAATCATCAAGAGAACTGTAAAAGATGACGGATAATGATAACAATCGGACTGTCCCAAACGCGCTCCCGGTCGGGTACCGTTTCAATGAGTTTGAGATAAAAGAGGTGATTGGCGGCGGCGGATTCGGCATCGTCTATCGCGCCTGGGATCACCAGCTCGAACGCACTATCGCTATCAAAGAGTTTATGCCTTCCTCCCTCGCCGTGCGCGGCGAGGATATGACGCTGGTGCTGCGCAGCGAGCGCTTCGGCAAAGCGTTTTCTGCCGGTCTGAACAGCTTCATCCAGGAAGCCCGCCTGCTGGCGCGCTTTAACCACCCGAACCTGCTGCACGTGCTGCGCTTCTGGGTGCAAAACGACACGGCCTATATGGGGACGCTGTTTTACAGCGGCACCACGCTGTCGCGTCTGCGCGAAGAGAAACCGGAGCTGATTAACGAGGCGTGGATCCGCCGCATGCTGCCAATGCTCTTCGGCGCCATCAAAACGATCCACGATGAGGGCTACCTGCACCGCGACATCTCGCTGGATAACATTCAGATTCAGGATAACGGCCTGCCGGTGCTGCTTGATTTCGGATCGGCGCGCCGCACCATCGGTAATCTCTCGGATGAGACGGAAACCATGCTGCGTCCGGGGTTCGCGCCTATCGAGCAGTATACCGACGACAATGAAAGCGAGCAGGGGCCGTGGACGGATATCTACGCGCTCGGCGCCGTATTGCGCACCCTTATCGTTGGCTCTCCGCCACCGGTCAGCGTGGTGCGTTCGATTCAGGACACCTGCAAACCACTGGTGGAGCTGATGCCGCAGGGGTATTCCATTCCGCTGCTTCAGGCCATCGACAAGGCGCTGGCGCTGCATATGGAAGACCGTCCGCAATCCATCGAAGAGTTTGCGGCGCTGATCGAGATGCCCGTCGCCGGTATCGACGAGGTGCTGACCGCGAAGAAGACCGGCACGATGCTGGTGCCGGTGGAAGAGGAGACATCTGCTTCCGCGCTGGACTGGCGACGTTACAAGCTTCCGGGGCTGGTGGCCGCGGGCGTGCTGGTTGGGGTGGTTGCCGGTGCGATGCTGTTCGGCGGCGGCAGCCAGGAAACGCCAGCGCAGACGGCGCAAACCCCTGCCGTGAGCCCTCCGGCTGAAACCTCCGCCGCAGCGGAAACCAGACCGGCAACTGCCGACGTGAGCGAGCCGGTAGCGCCACCTGCTACGGCGCAGCAGAGTGCGTCGCCTGTCGACGCCAGCCCGGTCGCGCTGGTCTATATCCGCATGCTTGATGGCGAGACGCTGAAGGTGAACGGCGAGCCGAAAGCGCTGCGTCCGGGGAATAACGGTTACGCATCGCTGAAACTGCCTGCAGGCGAGACCCGCATTGAACTGGAAGGCAATGGAAGAACGCGTACCCAGACGCTGGATATTGCGAAGCCAGGCACCTGGCTGGTGAATCCGTAAGCCTGCGGGTAACAGGACGGAGCGAATGTATAACATCAAGTTTGTCTATCTGTTCCACGAGAACGTCTCGCCAGCGCTGTTTGCGAAAATAATCCGCCCGTCCGTTGCCGGACAGTGGATTATGTCGGTTCCCGACCATTCGCTGCGCTCGTTCTTCACGCGCTACGATCTGCTGCGCACGATCACCGGTGCGAATCCTTGTCAGTCCGGGCGCGATACCCGCACGCTGATCGCGCAGGATTTAGAGATGGGCAGAGTGGTTGCCATTGACGAAAGTTTTCGTGACTGGTCATCAGTAACGGAAATTTTTTATATCAACGCCAAAGGGCAACTCCAGGCTGCCTCGCTGGTCGGCCTGGGCTGGTATCCGGTGAGTACGATTGTTGACCGCTACGAAACCATGGTGAGAACGTACGGATCTCGCCCTGCACCAACGGTACTGCCAAAACAGGTAGTGAAATCTAAAACGGCACAGGTGCCGGATGAACCTACTCCCGGCAAGGACGGTAAAACCTATGCCGGGCAGCTTCAGAAGATGACCAAAGCAGAACGCTGGCAGGCGCGTAAGGATCTGATTGCGAAGGGGAGCAATAGCCTTTATCCGGATGCCCAGATCGCCGCGAAACGTCTGGCAGCGAATAATATCGCGGTGGAAAAAGCGAAGCTTGCGGAAAATATTTATAAGACCGTGAACCCGCTCGAAACCACACCGGGCGTGCCGGAGGGATGGACAGATATCAGTAATGACGATGCGCTGTTAGGAAAGTTCGGGCTGAACAAATCCATGCTCTTTGACGATGATACGTCCCCCAATTTTCTGGCGCGCGTCTATCAACCGAAGCCGGAAGTGTTTGGTGCAGATATGAACCCCACGCTGGTATTCAGGGGATCGCGCGAGCCTGGTTTCGCCTCTCTGTCTGAGAATGTCTCCTCTCTACTGACCAAAGGGGAACTGGCGCCGGTGGTAAACGGGGCTGACTGGTCGAATAACTTCTCACAGGGCATGGGTATGGCTTCAGATTATTATAAAAAGGCCGTGAGTATCGGTAAGGAGCTGGCAAGGTCAGGGCAGAATATTGATATTGCCGGTCATTCCCTTGGCGGTGGTCTCGCCTCTGCAACCTCTATGGGCAGCGGGAAAGCGGGGTGGACGTTTAACGCCGCCGGCCTCAATGCCGGAACCGTAGAAAAATACGGCGGTAAGATATTAGGCAGTACGGATAATATCCAGGCGTATCGGGTTGAAGGTGAACTGCTGACGAAGATTCAGGAAGTTAACCCCTGGGAAGATCTGAAAACGATGAAAGGGCATGTCCCTTCGTGGATCCTCAAAGAGGAAATCTCTGCGCTGAGCCCTAATGCTGCCGGAATACCCCATGATCTTCCCGGTGGAACCGGAAGCGCGCTGGACCGCCACGGAATTAATCAAGCGATTGATTGCATAGAGCAACAGAAGGATGAGGATATTTCGATAATCGGGAGTCGATTGTGAAAAAAGGGTTGATGGCTTTTGTCGCGTTATGTTTTTTATTCATGATTCAGGGGTGTAAGCAGGATATGGACCTTAATCCACAGGACTACTTCAGCGGCCAGCAGCTTGAACTGGCGAAAGCGATTGAGGAAGGCGACGTCGATGCGGTGAAGACGCTTGCGCCAGACAACGACCTTAATCAACCAGGAAAGCAGGATATGACCCTGCTTTTCTGGGCCCTTGGCAACGCAATTAATGATAAAAAAACGTCGAGCCATTTAAAGGTGATTACGTTGCTAGTTAAGGATGGCGCAGATCCGCTCCAGCCTCGACCGCAGGGAAAAAGCAGTCCTGCTGAATTTGCCCTAAAGGGAGACAGTGCGGACTGGATCGACGCGATGTTGGACGGTGGCCTCTCACCCAACGTGAAAGATAAGGTTTTCCACGAACCGATCGTCTTCCAGTCGCTTAAAGCGAAAAATACAGAGACGCTGGAAGCCATGCTCGATCGCGGTGCTGACGTAAACTCAACCAACTCACTGGGTAAAACGCTGGTGTTTGATGCGCTGGATAACCAGGCTTACGATCATGTCTTGTTGCTGCTCGATCGGGGAGCGGATCCGTCAATTAAGGCCAAAAATGGCTGGTCGATGAGCAATGCGCTCGCGGACGCGCTGAATGGACTTGACCGAGGCAGTGAGCAATACGAGAAATTAAACGAAATAAAAGAGAAGCTCATCCAGAAGGGGGGCGAATGGCCACCCGCGCCGGTTAAGTGATTGCTCAACTGTCATGAACGCCAGAGATAAGGTTTTCGTTTTCTGGGGATGCATGGATGCCCTGGCCATTGTGCTCTATTGTGCCCAGTCCGTGCGACATGACAGAATCCCTTTTATTTCCGATATACACGCCTTCAGTACGGTTGTGAACACGCTGTCTGCTGGTGGGTATAGCGCTCTGGTTATTCTTTTCTTTATTCTCGATTTCTTGTTGTTGCTCTCTTTTATTGCCTCAGCATGGTGCTTCTTCGCCCGGAATTTATACGCGAGAAGACTGGCGCTCTACCAGGAAATACTGCGTCTGGTTGGATTTCGCTACTCAGTTTCCCTTTTTCCCCTGGTGTTAAGTTTCACGGGCGTGATGAATGTCTGGCTAAATGGCTTTTTGTTCTTTTTGTCAGAGTTTCTGAAAATCTATTCCCTGTGGATTTATAAATATGAAGGGGAATGGCCCCCGGTTAAAGAGTAAGACGGCCAACAACCAGAACATTCACGTTTAAAAAAACCTTGCGTTAAAAATACTCTCAGCATAAACCATTACGGAATAAAGATTATGCTCAACCGAATTACCGTTCAGCTCCCGGTTGAGGGGCTGCTTTTCTGGAAACTCTCCGGCCGCGAGGCGATGTCGGAGTCGTTCGCGCTGACGCTGACCCTGCTCGGCACGGATGCGCGCATTGACCGCAGCAGGCTGCTCGGTCAGCCGGTCACGGTGACCATCCCCACCCAGAACCTGCTTACCCCCCGCTATATCAACGGCAAGGTGACGCGCGTGGCGGTGAGTGCCGTGGAGCTGACGGGCACCCGCTATGCGGTCTACCAGCTGACGGTGGAGCCGGACCTGTGGCCGATGAAGCGCGACCGTAACCTGCGGATTTTCCAGGGCCAGACGGTACCGCAGATTGTGAAAACCCTGCTGGGTGAGCATCAGGTTAACCTCGAAGACAAACTCACCGGCAGCTACCGGGTGTGGGACTACTGCGTGCAGTATCAGGAATCGAGCCTGGACTTCATCAGCCGCCTGATGGAGCTGGAGGGGATTGCGTATCACTTCAGCCACGAGGCGGACAAGCACACCCTGGTACTGACCGACGCCGCGACGCAGCATCAGCCGTTCAGCGGCTATGAGGTCATTCCTTACCATCAGACGCCGTCCGGCGGCAGTACGGATGAAGAGGGCATCAGCCAGTGGGCGCTGGAGGACAGCGTGACGCCGGGGATTTACAGCCTCGACGACTACGACTTCCGCAAGCCGAACGCGTGGCTGTTCCAGGCGCAGCAGAACCCGGCGTCACCGAAACCGGGCAGCATCGACGTGTACGACTGGCCGGGCCGCTTTGTGGAGACAGGCCATGCGGAGTTCTACGCCCGCATTCGTCAGGAGCGCTGGCAGGTGGAGCATCAGCAGATTCAGGCGACGGCCACGGCGGCGGGCATTGCGCCGGGCCACATCTTTACCCTGACCAACGCGCCATTCTTCAGCGATAACGGTGAGTATCTGGTGACGGCGGCCGGGTATCACTTCGAGGAGAACCGCTACGCCAGCGGCGAGGGGGAAACCATTCACCGCACCGATTTCACCGTTATCCCGGCGGCGGTGTCGTACCGTCCGGCGCAGAGCACGGCGTGGCCGCGGACCTACGGCCCGCAGACGGCGAAAGTCGTGGGGCCGCAGGGGGAGAGTATCTGGACGGACAAATATGGCCGCGTGAAGGTGAAGTTCCACTGGGACAGGCTGGCGAAGGGTGACGACACCAGTTCCTGCTGGGTGCGTGTCTCCAGCGCATGGGCGGGCCAGGGCTACGGCGGGGTGCAAATCCCGCGCGTCGGCGATGAGGTGGTGGTGGACTTTATCAACGGTGACCCGGACCGACCGATTATCACCGGGCGCGTGTATAACGAGGCGAGCATGCCGCCGTGGGCGCTGCCGGCTGCGGCGACGCAGATGGGCTTTATGAGCCGTACGAAAGACGGTTCAGTGGACAACGCCAACGCCCTGCGCTTTGAGGACAAGGCGGGAGCAGAGCAGGTGTGGATCCAGGCCGAGCGCAACATGGACACCAGCGTCAAGAATGATGAAACGCACAGCGTTGGCGGCGCGCGCAGCCATTACGTGAAGAAAAATGAGCTGCATCGTGTTGAAGCGAACCAGATCCAGGCCGTGAAAGGCGGAACCGAGATCCTGACGGGAAAAGGCAAGCTGGATGCAGCGGTAGAGCAGTATGTCATTGCTTCCGGGACGAAGCTGCGGCTGGTCTCGGGTGAGAGTGCTATTGAGCTTAACGCTAACGGCAAGATTAACCTGATTGGCAAAGAGTTTAACTTTTTCGTTGAGGGAGATGGGTATATCACCACGGGTGGTAAGCTGCATCTGAATACCTCGGGAACCAAGCCGGGCACAACGGCACCGGGATCGGGGCATAAAGGGGATATTGATGCGGCGGTGCAGGAGAAGTTTTCTCCAAATAAAAGTGCTAAGAATCCGGCTCCCGCAGTTTCAGCGCCAGCAGCATCCAGACCAAAACCAACAACAAAATTTGCAGCAGCTCCACCATTAAAAGGGAGTTACGTTTATCAAAATAATTCCTACAACTCTGATGTGATGCCCTTCAGTGAAGATGTAGTTAAGGAAATCAATAAGTCACCAACGCTTCAGACACAATTAAAAGATCTAAAAGATAAAGGGTGGGCTATCCAGCCGGGAGCCGCAGGAGGGGGGAGTTACGCTGATACTAATAACAAATTGATTGTCATGGACCCTGAACACATGGAGGATACAGCCACAACTGTGCAAACTCTGGCACATGAGGCAGGGCATGCAACTTATCCTGTTGCGGTAGATGCTTCGAGTAAGGAAAACTTCATCAACAGCCAGCTTATGGATGAAGGTGGAGCAACGCTGAATAACATTAAAATACAACGCGAGATCCTTGCAAACGGCGGTATTGATATTGATATAGCGGGAAGTGCCGAAAACCTAAAAGCATATAATTCTGCATATGATAAAATGGTGAGCGGTGAGTTATCTCGCATTGATGCAGCCAAAGCAATAGGAAAAGTGTATGGTAAAGGCGAAATAGCCTCAGGGACTAATTTAAATTATAATGATTACTATGGAGGATTCTATGGAAAGTAGGATGATTAAAGCTACATTCCTCATTGTTCTTCCACTATTTTCAGCATTTACCTATGCAGGGCATAATAAAATGAATCAAGATTCGTTGTGGCAAATGATCAAAGAAATGAAATCAGTGTGGGGTAAACAAGTTGAGGATGTCAGTAAACTGTTTAACCAACCGCTGATTAATAATACACAGGAGAAAGAAGACCGTTATACTTCAGCTCCCTTTACGTTAACTGATGGCACACGGATCAGCGATGTGGATGTTCGTTTATGGGGAAATGGCGATAACAGCGTATCTTTGATTTCTTTCGTAATTAATCATCCATGTATTACTCTTGAACAAGTCAAATCTCATTTTCCAGATCTGAAATTGTCTAATATCCCTCGCGGAAACACGCCGGGACAATCAGTTGGATATCGCACTCCTACCGATGAACGCGGGCTGGCATGGGCATTTGGCTTTCCAGTTTTGAATCAGGAATGCCTGAGCAGGGTAGTTATGTCACGCTACGAACATTAAGTTGCGAGGCAACTTTACGGGCTGTGAAAGAAGATAATTATCAAACGGCCAATAATATCGCTGCCCCTAAAGTTTTTGCGGAAAAAAAAGAAAGTGCTAACGTTGTAATGATCTTGTCCCTCTGAGTCGCTAAGCAGTAATTAATATTGGCTGTATAAACTTTAGCGCTTTTAATCTTATTATTCTAATATCATCCCGAGTTCACTTATGAAATACACCCTCCAGGAAGGTTCGTTTTCCCTTTTCCCTGCTGCCTGGCAGGATAACAGCATGAACATTATTCGCGATGACGAAAGCGGGTTATCTGTAGTGGTCAGTCGCGGCGTCATCCCGGATGGCAGCAATTACGAACAAGAGTTTCACCGCCAGTGGGATGTGCTGCGTTCTCAGATGGGTGAGATCGCCCAGAACGAATTTCAGCACGTAAAAGCCGGGCCAGACGGAAACATTAGCGGACTGGAAGTTGAGACCACCTTTGACCGTAACGGCCAGCGCCTGTGGCAAAAACAGCTGGCCGTGCAGACGCCGGGCAAACCGGTACTGATGATTTTTACCCTCTCGGCCTTAAAAGCCTTTACGGAAGAGGACGAGGCGCGCTGGAGCGCACTGAAGCAGAGTCTGACGCTAAACGACAACCGGAATGTGTAAGGCATGAGCGATAACAACGCGGCCCGTAAGGGCGACGAGATTATTCACTCCAGCATTTTTGCTGATATTACCAGCATTGTGGCGGAAGGCGCTGCCTATGCGGTGATTGGCGCGGCGGTGGGCGCGGCAGCGACCGTCGCGGCCCCACTGCTGGGAGCCGGGGCCGCAGCGGCAGGCGTGGCGGCAATTGGATCCAGCTGTCTGTTGAGCGGCATTATTGGTGGGGTTCTGGCGAACGTCGCGGGGATCACCGACGATATCAGCAATGCTGCTGAAGGGCTGGGCAACGCGCTTTTTCCGCCGTCGCCTGCGGGTAAGATCACCACCGGTTCAAATAACGTTCTCACCAACGCAATCCCCGCCGCGCGCGCGGCAGGCACGCTGACGCCCGCCGATACCCCTTCCCCTGAGCCGCAGTCGCCGGGCAGCTTTGCCGATTACGCGGGCATGCTGCTTGCCGCTGCCGGACAGTTCGGCAGCGAAATGTGGCAGCCGAGCGTGGCCTCTGCCGCTGCCTGGACCTCGCCGCTGGAAGAAGACAAGGTGGCGTGCGAGAAACACTCCGGGCCGCAGTATCTGGCGGAAGGCTCGAAAAGCGTCTTTATCAACGGGCAGCCCGCGGTGCGTGCAAAAGATCGCACCACCTGCGAAGGCACCGTTTCCGACGACGTCTCCCCGAACGTGATCATCGGCGGCGACACCCTCACGGTTCGCGATATTAAAAGCGGCAAAACGCCGGGCCTGGCGCTGGGGATGATTGCGCTCTCCCTGCTGCGCGGGCGTCCGGGCAAGATCCTGAAAAACATGCCCTGCGCGCTGGCTGCTGCCGGTGGCGGGATGCTGGCCGATATGGCCGTCAACGCCGTGTTCGGCTCCTCGCACCCGGTTCACGCCGCTACCGGTGTGAAGGTGCTGAATGACGACGACGAACTCGATTTCTCGCTGCCGGGGCGCTTCCCGCTGCGCTGGCAGCGCAGCTACAACAGCCTGACCACCCGCGAAGGGCTGTTTGGTCTGGGCTGGGCTACCACCTTTGACAGCTATCTGACGCTGGAAGAAAACAACGCCACTTGGTTCGATGAAACCGGGCGCGAGCTGAGCTTTGAACTGCCGCCGGTCGACCGCGCGTTTTACAGCATCAGCGAAGGCATTATCATCCGCCGCAATGAGAGCGGCGACGTGGCGATTGCCGACGATGACGGCGCGGTGTGGCGTCTGTATAAACCGACCCGCGCTAACCCAGCCATACTGCGCCTGGCCTCCCTCAGCGACGAGTACGGCAACGCGTTGCTGACAGAATGGGATGAGCACGGGCGGCTGGTCGGTCTGCACGATGAGCCGCGGGCGATCGACGTCACTCTGCGTTATGAAAATGAACGTTTCCCGCAGCGGGTTACCTCGGCGAGCCATTTTGACGGCAACCAGACATGGCCGCTGATGCAGTGGGGGTACGACGTGCGCGGCCAGCTGGCCAGCGCAACGGATGCCTCCGGCGTGGTAACCCGTGAATACCGTTATAACGATGATGGCCTGATGGTCTGGCACCGTCTGCCGGGCGGTCTGGAGAGTGAATACCGCTGGCAAAAATTCGACCACTGGCGCGTGGTGGAAAACCGCACCAGCACCGGCGATGGCTGTCGCTTTAGCTATGATCTAGCCGCCGGGCTGACGACCGTCGATCACTACGACGGTCAGACGCGAAAGCATTACTGGAACGCGCAAAACCTGATTGTTCGCTACGTTGACGAGCGCGGTGAGAACTGGCGCTACGAGTGGGATGACAACGAACTCCTCACGCGTCGCATCGATCCGCTCGGTAATGCCGTTACCTTCGTCTATGACGACATGGGTAACCGGGTGCAGGAGATCGACGCCGACGGCAATACCCGCACCACCACCTGGCTGGAGCACCGTGCGCTTCCGGCCTCCATCATCGAAGCCGACGGTAGCGCCACCCGTTTCCTGTATGACGAACATCACGGGCTGAAGTGCGTGGTGGATCCGATGGGGCAGACCACGCTGCTTCGTCGGGACGAGTTTGGTCAGGTCGTGGAAGAAGTTGATGCCGCCGGCAACAGCCGCTACCAGGAGTACAACGAGGCCGGGCAGATGGTGCGTGTTACGGACTGTTCGGGCCGTGTGACACAATACCGTTATCATCCGCTGGGCTGGCTGGTGGCTGAGATAAGCGCCGACGGCGAAGAGACGCGTTACCGCTACGACGCCGCAGGGCGTCCGGTGCAGCTCGATCGTCCGGAAGGCTGGATGGAATCTCTCAAATGGAACGAACGTGGCCTGCCGGTGAAGCATGCGGGCGCCGACGGGAAAGAGAGCGAGTTCAGATACGACGAGGCAGGGCGCTTAACCGCCACCCGTAATACGCAGGGTGAAGAGGTGCGTCGCCGCTGGGACAGCCGCGGGCGTCTGATTGCCCTGGAAAACGAAAACGGCGAAGCGTACCAGTTCCGCTGGGGTGCGGACTCGCTGCTGCTGGAAGAGGTGGGGCTGGATGGCGTGGCCTCGCAGTATCGCTACGACGCCTGTGGGCGTACGATAGCGCGCACCTTTGCCGCCGGACATCCGGAGGCCATTACCCATGCCTTTGCCTGGAGCGCGAGCGGCCAGCTGGTCGCCCGCACCACGCCGGAAGGGCAGACCCGCTACCACTACACCCCGTCCGGCCTTCTGAGCCGGATTGGGCTGCATCCCGCGCTTTCAGCCGATGCCTGGAGCGCCGAAGCCGAGCAGGAGCTTGTGTTTGAGTATGACGCGCTCGGGCGCGTCACGCGCGAAACGTGCGAACACGGCGAGCTGGCGTGGCAGTATGACGCCCTTGGCAACCGCACCTCCGTCACGCTGCCCGATGGCCGGGAGCTGAAACAGTTCTACTACGGCAGCGGGCATCTGCTCAGCATCGCGCTTGATAAGCTCTCGGTCTCCGACTTTACCCGCGACGAACTTCACCGTGAAACCAGCCGTACGCAGGGGCTGCTAACCACACGCAGCGAATATGACCGTCTCGGTCGACTGCATCGCCGGGACGTTTTTACCGGCAATGCCCAGCGCCCGTCGCCGCGCCGCTGGTCCCGCCGCTGGGATTACGACTATCGCAATAACCTGGTCCGCGAAGAGCGGGACGATAACCCGTTCAGTTGGTACCGCTGGCAGTACGACAGCGCCGGACGTCTGCTGGTTCAGGACGGCACGCTGCCCGGCCAGGAGCAGTGGCGCTGGGATGCTGCCGGTAACCCGCTCGAAGGCTCTGCTGAGAAGGTCACGCACAACCGCCTGACGCAGCTGAACGGCATTCGCTGGTGCTATGACATCCATGGCCGCACCGTGGAGAAGGATAACGGCCAGACCCGCTGGCACTACCGCTACGACGGCGAGCACCGCCTGACGGAGGTCATCAGCCAGCCGCGGGACCGCAACAGGCCGCAGACGCAGGTCAGCTTCCGCTATGACCCGCTCGGGCGACGCATCAGCAAAACGCGCCGCCAGATGCTGGGCGGGCAGCCAACCGGCAAGCCGGTCACCACGCGGTTTGTCTGGGAAGGGTTCCGGCTGTTGCAGGAGGTGCACGGGGACGTGCCGCTGACCTACGTCTACAGCGATCAGGACAGCTACGATCCGCTGGCACGAATTGACGGCGTTGATGCCCCGGAAATCTTCTGGTTCCACTGTCAGCCCAACGGCACACCGGAGCGGATGACTGATAGCGAAGGGCAGGTGCGCTGGGAAGGGGTGAACAGCGCCTGGGGCAAACTGCTGCGGGAAAGCGAAACGCAGGTATCAGGATATTCTCAGAACCTGCGCATGCAGGGGCAATACCTGGACCGTGAGACAGGGCTGCACTACAATCTGTTCCGGTATTACGACCCGGACTGCGGACGGTTTACGCAGCAGGACCCGATAGGGCTGGCGGGGGGAATAAACCTTTACCAGTATGCGCCGAATGCGCTGGGGTGGGTGGATCCGTGGGGGTTATCGTGCAGAAATAGCTGGAATGATTTCCAGAATAAAACAAAAGGGGTTTTCTCAAGTAGGGCTTGGGCAGCAAAGGCGTATAATTCTTTAAAAGGCACGACGAAGCCCAATCGGCCAAACCCAACGAACTATCTAGACCCTTCTTATGTTAAGCAACATCTTGCTTTATTTAATGATGGTATTTCTAAAATTGCATGGGGAGTGAATAGAGCTGAGATTGGCCCTCCATCTGGTCATTTTGTGATGCCAAAATCAGTTGCTGATAACATTATTAAGAAAGCTGGCGGAGATGTCGGGAAGTTAGAGAAAATGTTAGGATTAGACCCTGGAGATCTTGGCGATTCACCGGTCCGAATAGATATCCTTAAACCTCAAGGGCTTAGGATGCCTTCAGGCAACGAGGGAGGGGCTAATGATTTTTGGGTTCCTGGAGGTAAGACGTCAGGAGGGATCCCTGAAGCCGTAATAGATCAAACGCCTGTCGGTGATGCTTTGATTACACCGATTATAAACAAATAGAGGTACGAAAAATGAGTGAAGTTATTTTTACTGGTTTTGGCATTGACATAATTAAAAGAGATAATGAATATTTTATCCGATATGATGCTGGAACTATTGCTATGATTGATAAAGAGTCGAAAATTACATCCGAAGAAGCATTGAAAGCACAAAGAAGTGAAAGAGATGCTTATGAAGTTATTGTTGCCACTCAGACTAGAGAAGGGAAAAATAAGCCCTTTTTTTCAAAGGATTAATAGTTTTATGCAGGGGGGATATTTTACAGCCAAAAAATCAGGAGTTGTATAATTGATAGCGTTGAAATTGTAGCTTACTATATTCTATAGTTGTAATTAATTAATATTTTAAAATAGTTATTGTTTTATTTTGTACGTAACTATTGTTGTATAGTTAATTTCATTGCTAAACTCGGTGACAAACCGCTCGTTTTTATTTATATAGCATAATTACAACGAATTTTTTACTCAATTAGCATTTGTCAACTTCAGTTATGGGGGCATCCTTGCGTAATAATCGCTATCTTTATGGTCAATCAATCCTCAAAGAGAAGATATGTACATAGCAACAAAAACGATAGAAGAATATGAAAAATAGTCTTTTTTACATAATGAGGCATAGATATAGTCAACATGTTGACCTACTGATTTCACATCGTCAAATATTGCTACGATCACGAGACTATGATGAAAAACTGAGCCAGTGGGGTAAAGGTAATGTATCTCAAGGCGCTGTGATTCATAAAGATTATGTTATTTCTGATCCTTTACCTGAGGACGCATTTGGAGCAAACGTAAATATTAAAATAGAAAATACTTTTAATTTAGATGAAAATGCTCAACGCTGCATTGTAGTGCCATTTTTTATTACAGATAAAAATAAGCTTCAGGTGGCTTCTGCGACAGAGAAATTTGACATAAACATAAATGTAACCAACAAAACGTATTCGCTCTATTATGAGATTTGTGAAGGGGATGAAATTTATTACAATTTCACTCTTGTGCCGGAAAAAGACACTGTCACAGCTAAGTTTTTATTAGACGACCCTTGGGGCGGAAAAAAAGATAATCCACTCAAAGAAGGTGTTTTTTAACGTTAATAATAACTAAATAAGAACGAAAAAAATCCACGCCAAAGCGTGGATTTTTTTAATTCAAAACTAATCAGACGTTAAACAAGAAGTTCATCACATCGCCATCTTTAACGATGTAGTCTTTCCCTTCAGCACGCATCTTGCCAGCTTCTTTCGCGCCTTGCTCACCCTTGTAGGTGATAAAGTCTTCAAACGCGATAGTCTGCGCACGAATGAAGCCTTTCTCGAAGTCGGTGTGGATCTTACCAGCCGCCTGAGGCGCAGTCGCACCGACAGGGATGGTCCATGCACGCACTTCTTTTACACCAGCGGTGAAGTAGGTTTGCAGGTTCAGCAGCTCATAGCCCGCGCGGATCACGCGGTTCAGGCCCGGCTCTTCCAGACCCAGTTCGGCCATGAACTCTTCACGGTCGGCATCGTCCAGCTCGGCGATATCAGATTCAACGGCCGCGCAAACCGCTACCACCACAGAACCTTCAGCCGCGGCAATTTCACGTACTTTGTCGAGGTACGGGTTGTTCTCGAAACCGTCTTCGTTAACGTTGGCGATGTACATGGTTGGCTTCAGGGTCAGGAAGCTCAGGTATTTGATCGCCGCTTTGTCTTCTTCAGTCAGGTTTTTCAGCGCGCGCAGCATGCCCGCGTTTTCCAGCTGTGGCAGACATTTTTCCAGGGCAGCCAGTTCCGCTTTCGCGTCTTTGTCGCCGCCTTTGGCTTTCTTCTGCACGCGGTGAATGGCGCGCTCGCAGGTGTCGAGGTCAGAGAGGGCCAGCTCGGTGTTGATGACGTCGATGTCGTCAGCCGGATCCACTTTGTTGTTAACGTGGATAATGTTGTCGTTCTCGAAGCAGCGCACAACGTGGCCGATCGCTTCGGTTTCACGGATGTTGGTCAGGAACTGGTTGCCCAGGCCTTCACCTTTGGATGCGCCTTTTACCAGGCCCGCGATGTCCACGAACTCCATGGTGGTCGGCAGAATGCGCTGCGGCTTCACGATTTCCGCGAGCTGGTCCAGACGCGGATCGGGCATAGGAACAACACCGGTGTTCGGCTCGATGGTACAGAACGGGAAGTTCGCCGCTTCAATACCTGCCTTGGTGAGCGCGTTGAACAGGGTGGATTTGCCCACGTTTGGCAGACCGACGATACCGCATTTGAATCCCATTTCTAAATCACCTTAATATCTTGATAATCAATCCGTTAACGATAACCGATTGAACAAAAGTAAATAACTACGCCTATTATACACGTAACCCGCACGACGCGCGGTAAAAAAGCCCCATGGCGCCGATTATTGCGCTTTGAAAGCGTGCAGTCGATTGGTGGCTTTCGTCAGGCCGTCCTGAAGCCAAATCTCGGTGCAGCGGGCCGCTTCGTCCACCGCTTCGTCAATCAACTTCTGCTCAGAAACCGGTGGTTTACCCAGTACGAAACCAACAACTTTGTTTTTATCGCCCGGATGGCCGATTCCCACGCGCAAACGGTGGAAATTAGGGTTATTACCCAGTTTGCTGATGATGTCTTTAAGGCCATTGTGGCCGCCATGACCGCCGCCCAGCTTGAACTTCGCCACGCCTGGTGGCAGATCCAGTTCGTCGTGGGCCACCAGGATCTCATCCGGATTGATGCGATAAAACGTTGCCATAGCCGCCACGGCTTTGCCGCTCAGGTTCATAAAGGTGGTTGGCACCAGCAACCGCACGTCAGCACCCGCAAGATTGATGCGTGAGGTATACCCGTAAAACTTGGGTTCTTCACGCAGGGGAGCGCGCAGACGTTCCGCCAGCAGATCAACATACCAGGCGCCGGCGTTATGGCGGGTAGCGGCATACTCTGCGCCCGGATTGGCGAGGCCGACAATCAGTTTAATCGTCACGATTTACTTCCTAATGGGTTCCAGATCTGGCGCGTAGTTTACTGTCTGGCGCGCCGCTTGACAAAGTTCTGCCTGCTGTACACCGAAATGCGAATAATTTCTTCTTTGAACAATTAGAATTTCAAGCTGTTCAATGTCTTATTTGTAAATTTTTGTCCGGGAGTTATCTGTAAATGTGATCATTCACGCAACTCATATAAGTGGCGTTGTCTATACTTTACACACAAGGAGAAGGGGTTTTTCCCCTGACAACCCAAAGTTCCGGAGGTGACATATGAAACGCAAAAACGCTTCAATGCTCGGTAACGTGCTAATGGGGTTGGGACTGTTCGTGATGGTCGCCGGTGTCGGTTATTCAATTTTAAACCAATTACCGCAGCTTGACCTCCCACAATACTTTGCGCATGGCGCGGTGCTGAGTATCTTCCTCGGTGCGGTATTGTGGCTCGCCGGGGCGCGCGTGAGCGGACATGAGGAAGTCTGCGATAAATACTGGTGGGTGCGCCATTACGATAAACGATGCCGCCGCGACCAGCATAAGCACGGCTAGTGCCCCATAAAGAACACCGAAACGACTTCATCTGAAGTCGTTTTTTTTTGCATGACGCATTGACCCTCACGTAACGTAAGGCTTCAGAGTAGCAACACTGGCAGAACAAAAGGAGCCGTTATGTTGATTCAGGTGGGTGAACTGGCGAAACGTGCTGGGATCACCGTGCGGACTTTGCATCACTACGAGCAAACAGGGCTGTTGTTACCTTCTGCCAGAAGCGCGGCAGGCTACCGGCTTTATAACCTGGCGGATGTGCAGCGTCTGCATATGATCCAGACGCTGGCAAAAGCCGGGCTGGAGCTTGCCGAAATCAGGGATTTTCTGGAACAGCGTTCGCTGTCATTAGCGGAATTACTCGACGGGCAAATCACTTTGCTGGACAAGCAACTGCGTAGCATCCATACGCTGCGCAACCGGCTGGTGGAATTGCGTACCGGGCTGACCGACGATGCGACGCCGGATCTGGAATCCTGGCTACAGACTCTGGAGTTAATGAATATGTACGATCGCTGGTTTAGCAAAGAAGAGTTGCAGCAACTGCCGTTTGCGGTAGAGAAAGAGGCGCTGGCGGATATCTGGTCGGGTCTGGTGACGGAGGTTAAACACTTGCTGGAACAGAACGTCAGCGTCACGGACGCGCGGGCGACCGATTTGGCTTCACGGTGGATGGAACGCCTGGAACAGGATACCGCAGGCAAACCGGAATTTTTGACCCGTCTGAACGAAATGCACAGCGGGGAGCCGCAGATGCAGGAGCAAACCGGCATTACGCCGGAGATTACGGATTACATCACGCGGGCGTTTGCCGAATCAAAGCTCAGCATCTGGGAGCAATATCTCACTGCCGAAGAGATGGCCTTTACCCGGGCGCACTACTTTGACCGGATGATGGAGTGGCCGCCGCTGGTGGCGAAGCTGCATCAGGCGCAGCGGGATAATCTCAGTCCCGCTTCTGACGATGCGCAAAAGCTGGCAGAAAAGTGGCTGGTTTTATTCCAGTCCTATGCGGGAACAAACCCGCAGACCCAGCAAAAATTTCGTCTCGCCATGCAGCAGGAGCCGCATCTGATGAAAGGTACGTGGATGACGCCTGCCGTGCTTGAATGGCTCCAGCAGGCGATCGGGGTGATGATGCAAAGACGTGTCTCTGCATCAGATGACTCACAGATCCGCTAATGCAGCTTCACGGTTAGGGTAGAAGGACAATCGGCCAGGGATCGGCTGCACGCCCGCGCGCGCCATGGTACGCAGGGGCTGGAATTCGAGGTTACTGATCCGCAGCTCGCAGCCTTCCGGCAGGCGGGCAATAAAGCGCTGGAAGGCATCCAGACCGCCGGCATCCAGCACCGGGACGGCATCCCACTTCAGCACCACAATCCGTTTGCCCGCGATGCGGGACGCCAGATCGCTGAACAAACCTTCCGCCGCGGCGAAGAACAGCGGGCCAATCACGCGCAACACTAGCACATCGTCAGGCACCTCAACGTTAACCGGGGAGAGACGCGTCATCTGCGCGATGCGGCGCATAAACAGCAGCGAGGCCAGCACTATGCCGACGCTGATAGCGATAACCATATCAAACAGCACGGTCAGCGACATGCAGATCAGCATCACGATGATGTCATCTTTCGGCGCACGGCGCAGCAGATTCACCACCTTATGCGCCTCACTCATATTCCAGGCCACCATCAACAGCAGCGCAGCCATGGCCGAGAGTGGAAGCCATGAAAGCAGCGGGGCAAGGATCAGCAGCGCCATGATCACCAACAGGGAATGAATGACCGCTGAAACCGGTGATGTCGCGCCCGCACGTACGTTCGCGGCGGAACGGGCAATCGCAGCCGTAGCCGTAATACCGCCGAAGAACGGTGCAACGATGTTCCCTAAGCCCTGACCGACCAGTTCGCTGTTGGCTTTGTGCTTAGTGCCGGTCATGCCGTCGAGCACGACGGCGCAGAGCAGGGATTCAATCGCGCCCAGCATTGCCATGGAGAACGCGGCAGGCAGCAGAGCGCGAAGGGAATCCCAGCTCAGGGTGAAGCTGGAGCCCGGCATGTCCCACGGCAGAACCAGCTGCGGCAGCAGCTGCGGAATACCGTTACCCTGTGAGCCATCCGCCAGAACATAGTGGAACTGGGAGCCAATGGTGGCGACCTGTCCACCGAGCAGGTTGACGACGCCCATCACCGCGCAGCCCAGCAGCAGAGCGGGGAGATGCCCCGGGAGACGAATGCCTAAGCGAGGCCAGACGATGAGTGTGCCGAGGGTAACGATGCCAATGGCTGCATCGCCCAGGTTGGCCGTCGGCAACGCCATAAACAGCGCGCCCACTTTCTGTAAGTAGTGCTCCGGAACATGGGCCATTTGCAGGCCGAGGAAATCCTTAATCTGCATGGTCCCGATGGTAATCCCAATCCCCGAGGTGAACCCCAGCGTCACGGAAAGGGGAATATATTCAATCAGGCGACCAAAGCGGGCCAGACCGAACAGAATTAAAAAGATGCCGGACATCAGGGTGGCAACCAGCAGGCCTGCCAGACCAAACTGTTGGGAAACCGGGTAGAGGATCACCACAAAGGCGGCAGTTGGGCCGGAGACGCTGAAGCGGGACCCGCCCGTCAGCGCAATCACAATCCCCGCAACGGCTGAGGTGTACAGCCCGTACTGCGGCGCGACGCCGCTACCAATCGCCAGTGCCATCGCCAGCGGGATGGCAATAATCCCGACGGTGATCCCGGCTATCAGGTCACGAACAAAGCGTGACGACGTGTATTTCTCTTTCCAGCAGGCGTCGATGAGGGCGCGAAAGGGCAGAACATGTGAGGAGGTTACGTTTTTCACAATTATCTATCATCCGTGTGCGCATCATCTGTCATATGAATGGCAGGTGAAGGAGGCATAAGTCATACAAATAAATACTATAAACAAAAAAACCCGCCGTAGCGGGTTTTTTGGCCGTGTTCGATCAGTGTTCGAACATTGCGGAGATCGATTCTTCGTTGCTGATACGACGAATCGCTTCGGCCAGCATCCCGGACAGAGTCAACGTACGCACGTTTGGCAGCGCTTTGATCTCGTCGCTCAGCGGGATGGTATCGCACACCACAACTTCGTCGATGACGGAGTTACGCAGGTTGTTTACCGCATTGCCGGAGAAGATCGGGTGAGTTGCGTAAGCGAATACGCGTTTCGCACCACGCTCTTTCAGCGCTTCAGCGGCTTTACACAGCGTACCGCCGGTATCGATCATGTCGTCCACCAACACGCAGTCGCGGCCAGCCACGTCACCGATGATGTGCATCACCTGAGAAACGTTAGCACGCGGACGGCGTTTGTCGATGATCGCCATGTCGGTATCGTTCAGCAGCTTCGCGATAGCTCGAGCACGTACCACGCCGCCGATGTCTGGAGAAACCACAATCGGGTTGTCCAGATTCAGTTGCAGCATGTCTTCCAGCAGGATTGGGCTGCCGAAAACGTTATCAACCGGCACGTCGAAGAAGCCCTGGATCTGCTCTGCGTGCAGGTCGACCGTCAGTACGCGGTCAACGCCGACGCTGGAGAGGAAGTCTGCGACAACTTTAGCGGTGATTGGCACACGCGCGGAACGGACGCGACGGTCCTGACGTGCATAGCCAAAGTAAGGAATAACAGCAGTGATACGGCCAGCAGAAGCGCGACGCAGCGCGTCGACCATAACAACCAATTCCATCAGGTTGTCGTTCGTTGGAGCACAGGTGGACTGGATGATGAAAATATCACCACCGCGTACATTTTCGTTAATTTGTACGCTGACTTCGCCGTCGCTAAAGCGACCTACAGCGGCGTCGCCGAGGGAAGTGTACAGGCGGTTGGCAATACGTTGTGCTAGTTCCGGGGTGGCGTTACCAGCAAAAAGCTTCATATCAGGCACGAGAAGAACCTCAGGCATGCGTCCAGTGGTGGATAGCGTTCGCCGCAAACTGCGGGGCCTAAGCAAACGCTATCCAGGCGGTGTATTAAAGAGCGCGATGCAACGTCTGGAACAGGGTGACGTTGTCACCGAAACTCAGTCTGCGCCAGAATGGCCTGCTGTAGGGGGGAGGTGTTCATCCCGCGTGCTACAAAACCATGCAGCCAATCCGGCGCTTGCTCAAGCACCTGACGGGCGGCGGATTCGGTGTCAAATTCAGCAAAGACACAGGCCCCTGTACCGGTCAGGCGCGACGGCGCGTATTCTAACAGCCAGGAAAGCACCGCATCAACCTCGCGAAAACGTTTTCTTGCGATATCCTCGCAATCGTTGCTGAATTCACAATTTAATAACGTTTTTATTGACCGTACCGGGGTATTTCTTTTCAGGTCAGGATCTTTAAAGATGACCGGGGTAGGAATGCTCACGCCAGGGTGAACGATCAGATACCATTTTTCCGGCGGATCGACCGGCGTGAGGATTTCGCCCACCCCTTCAGCAAACGCCGCGTGGCCGCGCACAAACACTGGTACATCGGCGCCCAGCGTCAACCCTAACGCTGCCAGCTCGTCCGTTGTCAGACCGCAGCCCCACAGATGGTTAAGCGCCACCAAAACGGTTGCAGCATTTGACGAACCGCCGCCAAGACCGCCGCCCATCGGCAGGCGTTTGTCGATACGGATATCCGCACCGCTTCCCGCTGGCAGACGACCCGACGACGACGCCGTTTTCATCAGCAGGCGGGCAGCGCGCACGATCAGGTTATCGTCATGCGCCACGCCGTCGACTGGCGTCAGCAGGCAAATCTGCCCGTCCTGACGCGGTTCGATTGAGATCGTGTCGCCGTAGTCGACAAACTGAAACAGGGTTTGCAGGGTGTGATAGCCGTCAGCGCGCTGCCCGGTAATGTAGAGAAACAGGTTCAGTTTTGCGGGAGAGGGCCAGTGGGTCATCATTTAACGATCCAGTTATCCATTTTCAGCTTGATACGCTGGCTACCCTGCGTCAGCTCCATATTGGACGGCAGCGATGGTTGCGTCTTGCTGTCATACGCGCTGTACACCACTTTCCAGGTTTTACCGCCCTGGGTGTAGTTAACCTGGCTCAGACGGTATTGGTCATCAAGCGTATAGTCGGTGGCGTCACCCGGCAGGCCAAGGATCCACTGGCGCAGACTATTGAGCGGAATCGGCATCCCGGTCAGCTTGCCAATCATCTCTTCGGCGTCGGTCGCGGTGTAGTGCTGGCCTTTGTTATCGGTGATCTGCGCTTCGCCAGGCTTCGCGTTAAGCTCCAGCTCGGTGCTGCCCAGCGGGTTGAGCAGCAGCAGGCGATAGTTGTCCTGCCCCGTTTGCTGCCAGAAGAAGCGAGCATAAACTTTTTGTTCGTCAGAGAGATATGCAAATGCACCGCGGGTCTGGTACTGGCTTAATTTCAGCACATCCTGCTGGTGCTGACGCCACTGCGGTGAGTCGGGGCTTTTGCCCGGGCCCTTCGGCTGATGAACGGAACAGGCGGTCAGAACCAGGGCCGCCAGAGGCAGCAGGCGAATCATTCGGGTCATAATGATGACAAATCCTTGAGATACGTTGCAGTTATAACTGTTAATGCTAGCGTTGAAGGGTGCCACCGTCTACGTTCAAATTATCTCAAAGCGCGGCGTAAGCTATTACTCCGAAAGGGGGCAGTCTCTTTTATTGATCTCGCGCATCCTGTATGATGCGTCCTGCTAACCTTATTAACGCTGGTACTACTCCCGCTCAACATGACCCTATTAGCACTCGGTATTAACCACAAAACGGCCCCGGTTTCACTGCGAGAACGCGTTACGTTTTCGCCGGATACGCTCGACCTGGCGCTGGATAGCCTGCTTGCACAGCCGATGGTGCAGGGTGGCGTGGTGCTGTCGACGTGCAACCGTACCGAGCTCTATTTAAGCGTGGAAGAGCAGGACAACCTGCACGAGGCGCTGATCCGCTGGCTATGTGACTATCACAACCTCAACGAAGAAGAGCTGCGCAACAGCCTGTACTGGCATCAGGATAACGATGCGGTCAGCCATCTGATGCGTGTGGCCAGCGGTCTGGATTCGCTGGTGCTGGGCGAGCCGCAGATCCTCGGCCAGGTGAAAAAAGCCTTCGCGGATTCCCAGAAAGGGCATCTGAAAGCCAGCGAACTGGAGCGAATGTTCCAGAAGTCATTCTCCGTGGCGAAGCGTGTGCGAACCGAAACCGACATTGGCGCCAGTGCGGTTTCGGTTGCTTTCGCGGCCTGTACTCTTGCCCGTCAAATCTTTGAATCGCTGTCGACCGTCACCGTACTGCTGGTGGGGGCGGGCGAAACCATCGAGCTGGTGGCGCGCCATCTTCGCGAACACAAGGTGAAGAAGATGATCATCGCCAACCGCACCCGCGAACGTGCGCAGGTGCTGGCAGATGAAGTGGGCGCTGAGGTGATTGCGCTGAGCGACATCGATGAACGTCTGAAAGAGGCGGACATTATTATCAGTTCTACCGCCAGCCCGCTGCCGATTATCGGGAAAGGGATGGTCGAGCGTGCGCTGAAATCACGCCGCAATCAGCCGATGCTGCTGGTGGATATCGCCGTTCCGCGTGATGTCGAACCGGAAGTGGGCAAACTGGCGAACGCCTACCTGTACAGCGTGGATGACCTGCAAAGCATCATTTCGCACAACCTTGCCCAGCGTAAGGCGGCGGCTGTGCAGGCGGAAACCATCGTTGAACAGGAAACCAGCGAATTTATGGCCTGGCTGCGCGCGCAAAGCGTCAGCGAGACCATCCGCGAATACCGCGGTCAGGCGGAGCAGGTGCGTGATGACCTGACGGCCAAAGCGTTAGCGGCCCTTGAACAGGGCGGCGACGCGCAGGCGATTATGCAGGATTTAGCCTGGAAACTGACCAACCGCCTGATCCATGCCCCAACCAAATCTCTTCAGCAGGCTGCCCGTGACGGGGACGATGAACGCCTGACTATTCTGCGCAACAGCCTCGGGCTGGAATAGCGCCCTATACCCATTTTCTAAGACAAGGTGCATTTACGCCTATGAAGCCTTCTATCGTCGCTAAACTGGAAGCTCTGCACGAGCGCCATGAAGAAGTCCAGGCGCTGCTCGGCGATGCCGGGACCATTGCCGACCAGGAACGTTTTCGCGCGCTGTCGCGTGAATACGCGCAGCTAAGTGATGTTTCAAAATGCTTTACCGACTGGCGACAGGTCCAGGAAGATATCGAAACCGCGCAGATGATGCTCGACGATCCTGAAATGCGCGAGATGGCCCAGGAAGAGTTGCAGGACGCTAAAGCACGGTCAGAAGAGATGGAGCAGCAGCTTCAGGTCCTTCTGCTGCCAAAAGATCCGGACGATGAGCGTAACGCTTTTGTGGAAGTCCGCGCCGGTACCGGCGGCGACGAAGCGGCGCTGTTCGCTGGAGATCTGTTCCGTATGTACAGCCGTTATGCGGAATCACGCCGCTGGCGCGTAGAGATCATGAGCGCCAACGAAGGCGAGCATGGCGGCTACAAAGAGGTTATCGCCAAAATCAGCGGCGACGGCGTTTATGGTCGGCTGAAGTTTGAATCCGGCGGTCACCGCGTGCAGCGCGTGCCTGCGACAGAATCTCAGGGACGCATTCACACCTCGGCCTGTACGGTGGCGGTCATGCCCGAGCTGCCGGAAGCGGAACTGCCGGATATCAACCCGGCGGATCTGCGCATCGACACCTTCCGCTCTTCAGGGGCGGGTGGTCAGCACGTTAACACCACCGACTCCGCTATCCGTATTACTCACCTGCCCACCGGGATTGTGGTTGAGTGTCAGGACGAGCGATCCCAGCACAAGAACAAAGCTAAGGCGTTATCCGTGCTGGGTGCCCGTATCCACGCGGCGGAAATGGCGAAACGCCAGCAGGCGGAAGCCTCTACCCGCCGTAACCTGCTGGGCAGCGGCGACCGTAGCGATCGTAACCGCACCTATAACTTCCCGCAGGGGCGCGTAACCGACCACCGCATCAACCTGACGCTCTACCGTCTGGATGAGGCAATGGAAGGCAAGCTCGATATGCTGATTGAGCCTATCGTGCAGGAATACCAGGCCGACCAGCTGGCGGCGCTGTCCGAGCAGGATTAATGGATTTTCAGCGCTGGTTACGTGAGGCGGCCCGTGAACTTTCAGAAAGTGAAAGCCCGAAGCGGGACGCCGAAATTCTGCTTGAGCATGTGACGGGTAAAGCCCGCACGTATCTGCTGGCTTTCGGCGAAACCGAACTGACAGCTGAACAGCTATCGCAGCTGGAGGCGCTGCTCGCCCGCCGTAAAACCGGCGAGCCGGTGGCGCATCTGGTTGGTGAGCGCGAGTTCTGGTCACTTCCGCTGTATGTCTCAGCGGCGACGCTGATCCCGCGCCCGGACACCGAGTGTCTGGTGGAGCAGGCGCTGGCGCGGTTACCGGCGCAGTCGTGTCAGATCCTCGATCTGGGTACCGGCACCGGCGCGATTGCGCTGGCGCTTGCCAGCGAGCGGCCGGACTGTATCGTGACGGCGGTAGACGTGATGCCTGATGCGGTCGCCCTCGCGCGGCGCAACGTTGAACGGCTGGGGTTGAACAATGTTTCCGTTCTGCGAAGCAGCTGGTTTGCCGCGCTTGAAAGCCGCACGTTCGAAATGATTGTCAGCAATCCGCCCTACATCGACGAAGACGATCCGCATCTCGCGCAGGGCGACGTGCGTTTTGAACCGTTGACCGCGCTGGTCGCTGCGAATCAGGGACTTGCGGATCTCGATCACATTGTGACAACGTCACGGCAACATTTGCTTCCCGGTGGCTGGCTGCTGGTGGAACATGGGTGGACGCAGGGAGAGGCGGTGCGAGCGCTGTTTACGCGTGCCGGATACGCCGCCGTGGAAACCTGCCGGGATTACGGCGGCAATGAACGTCTGACGCTGGGGCAGTGGTCATGAGCCTGTTTACGCTGCTGATCTCCGTTCACCTGGTTTCCGTTGCTATGACCATCGGCTCTTTCATTGTCCGCTACTGGTGGCGCTACAGCAATAATCCGCTGATTAACGCCCGCTGGGTACGTATCGCCCCACACGGTATCGACACAGTGCTGTTCCTTTCCGGAGCCGGGTTAATGTGGAAGACCGGCTATCTGCCATTTACTGATAAAGGCCTATGGCTGACTGAAAAGCTGTTTGGCGTTATCATCTACATCGTTTTGGGTTTTATCGCGCTTGGGCGTCATCGTCCGCGCAGCCAGCAGACAGGGTTTATCGCCTTTCTGCTGGGTCTGGTGGTGCTGTACATCATCATTAAACTCGCCACCACAAGAATACCGTTACTGGGGTAAGTCATGAGGTCCTTAGCCGATTTCGAATTTAACAAAGTGCCGCTATGCGATGGTATGATCCTGATTTCAGAGATGATCCGCGACGATTTCACATCACAGTACGTTTACGCTGAACTGGAAAATCTGGTCAGCCTGGCGCGCGAAGAGATCAATCAGGCACGTCCGCAAGACTGGCAATTAGAGAAGCTGATTGAGCTTTTCTACGGCGAATGGGGTTTCTGCGACACGCGAGGCGTGTATCGCCTGTCTGACGCACTGTGGCTGGACCAGGTGCTGAAAAATCGACAGGGTAGCGCCGTCGCGTTGGGCGCCATTTTACTGTGGGTTGCGCACCGACTGGATATTCCACTGGTGCCGGTCATTTTCCCCACGCAGATGATTTTGCGGGCGGAGTGGCTGGACGGTGAGATGTGGTTAATCAATCCGTTTAACGGCGACACGCTGGATGAGCATACGCTGGACGTCTGGCTGAAAGGCAACATCAGCCCGATAGCGGAGCTGTTCAATGAAGATCTCGATGAAGCCGATAACGCCGAAGTGATCCGCAAGCTGTTGGATACGCTGAAGTCTGCGCTGATGGAAGAGCGTCAGATGGAGCTGGCCCTACGCGCAAGCGAAGTGCTGTTGCAGTTCAATCCGGAAGATCCGTACGAAATCCGCGACCGCGGCCTGATTTATGCGCAGCTCGACTGCGAGCACGTGGCGCTGAATGATTTGAATTATTTCGTCGAGCAATGTCCGGAAGACCCGATCAGCGAAATGATTCGCGCGCAGATCAACGCGATCGCGCATAAACACATTACACTGCATTAATCTTAATTCCGATTCACACCTGAATAAGGCGATCCTATGAAACAAAAAGTGGTTAGCATTGGTGATATCAACGTGGCAAACGACCTGCCGTTCGTGCTGTTTGGCGGTATGAACGTTCTGGAATCCCGCGATCTCGCTATGCGCATCTGCGAACACTACGTGACCGTGACCCAGAAGCTGGGCATCCCGTACGTGTTTAAAGCCTCTTTTGACAAAGCCAACCGCTCCTCCATTCACTCCTACCGTGGCCCGGGCCTGGAAGAGGGGATGAAGATTTTCCAGGAGCTGAAACAGACGTTTGGCGTGAAAGTGATCACCGACGTGCACGAAGCGTCTCAGGCACAGCCCGTGGCTGATGTGGTAGACGTGATTCAGCTTCCGGCGTTCCTGGCGCGCCAGACTGACCTGGTAGAAGCGATGGCGAAAACCGGTGCCGTGATTAACGTGAAAAAACCGCAGTTCGTGAGCCCTGGCCAGATGGGTAACATCGTCGATAAGTTTATCGAAGGTGGTAACGACCAGGTGATCCTGTGCGACCGTGGTTCAAACTTCGGTTATGACAACCTGGTTGTGGATATGCTGGGCTTCAGCGTAATGAAGAACGTCTCTAACCAGTCTCCGGTGATTTTCGACGTGACCCACTCCCTGCAATGTCGCGACCCGTTTGGCGCCGCGTCTGGCGGGCGTCGTGCGCAGGTGACCGAACTGGCGCGCGCCGGTATGGCAACCGGCCTGGCGGGTCTGTTCATTGAAGCGCACCCGGATCCGGTTAACGCGAAATGCGACGGTCCATCCGCGCTGCCGCTGGATAAGCTGGAGCCATTCCTGAAACAGATTAAAGCGATTGACGATCTGGTGAAGAGCTTCGACGAGCTGGATACCAGCAACTAATAAAAAAACCCGCTTCGGCGGGTTTTTCTTTGCCCGGCGGCGCTACGCTTGCGCGGGCCTACGGGTTTCGTAGGCCGGGTAAGCGCAGCGCCACCCGGCAAAAAAATTACGCAAATATCGTCATCAGATACGCAATAAACAGCGCCATATGCGCCGCGCCGTTCAGCACATTGGTGCGGCCGGTTGAGAAGGAAATCTGGCACAGTAGTAGCGACGCTACCATCACAATCATCTCTGGTGCACCCAGCGCAAACTGCAATTCATTCCCCGTCATAAAGGCAATAAGCGTTACCACCGGAACGGTAAGGGAGATGGTCGCCAGAACGGAGCCAAAGAACAGATTCATCGCACGCTGCACCTGATTATTGAGCACCGCTTTCAGCGCTCCCAGGCCTTCTGGCGACAGGATCAACAGGGCTACCAGGAAACCGGTAAAGGCGACCGGCGCGTTCAGTTCAGTTAACAGCGCCTCCAGCGGGTTAGCATTCATCTTGGTGACCGCAATTACCGCAATCAGATGCACGATCAGCCAAACCGTGTGCCACGCGCTGCTGTGGGCCGACGGCTTACCGTGATGCGGGTCATCATCGTCGCCGTCGTCTTCATGCTCGTAAACAAACAGGCTCTGGTGCGTTTTGGTCTGGATCAGCAAGAACACGCCGTACATCGCCGCGGAAATCAGTGCCACCAGCAGCGCCTGGCCGGTGGTGAAGTTTGCGCCCGGCAATGCCATCGGGAATACCAGCACGATAATCGCCAGCGGGAACAGGGCGATCAGATACTGTTTAATGCCAAAAAGGTTCATGTACTGGGTGGCAAATTTGCGGCCACCTAATAAAAGCGAAAAACCGACCAGGCCGCCGGTAACAATCATAATGATGGAGTAGAGCGTATCGCGCATTAACGTTGGTGCGGCGTCGCCGGTGGCCATTAATGCGGAAATTAGACTGACCTCAAGAATCACAACCGAAAGGCTTAAAATTAATGACCCATACGGCTCTCCAAGACGGTGGGCTAAAACATCCGCATGGCGTACCACGCTAAATGCACTGGTTAAAATACCCACCAGAGCCAGAATATTGATCCCCACAACCACTGGCAATGACTGACTGCTTCCCCAGAAGAGCAGCACAGCCAGTGCCAGAACCGGGAAAATGAGAGAGGTCTCCTTGTGGCGGGTCTTTACCGCCTCGTGTGTTGCTGTCATGTGTTTCTCCAACAGTGCAGGTGCTTGTAATTATAGATAGATTTTGAGGGTGTTAAATTAACAGAAAACGGTTAAATACCCTGTATTTTTTACTTAATTTTACCCTTTAATGGGATTTTTCTTCCTGAAGCTTATAATGCCTCATTTACACAAAATAATAATTTAATAACAATGCCTTGCACTCTTAAATAGTTCATTTCTCGCTGTCGGCTGGCACCCTGGCGTATCGTCGTCCACACTTATCTTTTAGCCAAAAGAGAGGTTAGCGATGCCATACAAATCGAAAAGCGAATTACCGGATAACGTGCAAAACGTACTGCCTGCCCACGCTCAGGATATCTATAAAGAAGCCTTTAACAGCGCCTGGGATCAGTACAAAGATAAAGAAGATCGCCGGGACGATGCCAGCCGTGAAGAGACGGCGCATAAAGTGGCCTGGGCCGCCGTAAAAAATGACTATGAGAAAGGGGATGATGACAAATGGCACAAAAAGAAATAGCTGCCGAATAATACGCTGCCTCCATTTTGACATTTCAGGCGGTTGAACTGCCGCTGTATTGCATCTGGCCCGCGAATTGCTTATCGTTGCTCAACTGCTGTTAAAATGAACAGCACAGAATGCCGGGAAGGCGCATTAAAGATGTCGCAAGGAAGCATGCAGTGGCGGAGGTGGAATGTGTTAACGCGTGATTTCTTGATGAAGGCAGATTGTAAGACGGCATTTGGTGCTATTGAGGAATCGCTTCTGTGGTCGGCTGAACAACGTGCGGCGTCGCTTGCGGCAACGCTGGCCTGCCGCCCGGATGATGGCCCGGTCTGGATTTTTGGTTACGGCTCGCTGATGTGGAACCCGGCGCTCGAGTTTGTTGAATCGGCAACCGGAACGCTGCCTGGCTGGCACCGCGCCTTCTGTTTGCGCCTGACCGCCGGACGCGGCAGCGCGTGTCAGCCTGGACGTATGCTTGCACTAAAAGAGGGCGGGCGCACCACGGGCGTGGCATACCGGCTGCCGGATACCACGCTGGAAGATGAGCTGACGCTGCTGTGGAAGCGCGAGATGATCACCGGCTGCTATATGCCCAGCTGGTGCAAGCTGGAACTGGACGACGGCCGCACCGTCAACGCGCTGGTGTTCATTATGGATCCGCGGCACCCGCTGTATGAAGCCGACACCCGAACCCAGGTGATTGCCCCGCTGATTGCCGCCGCCAGTGGACCGCTGGGCACTAATGCCCAGTACCTTTTCTCGCTCGATCAGGAGCTGACGCGTCTCGGTATGCAGGACGACTGTCTGAGTGAGCTGGTGGTGAAGGTTAAAGCGCTGCTGGAAGGGAACCCGCTCAGCAATACGCTGCGCCCGGGTTTTGCCTGATAATACGCCCGGCTGGCCGGGCGTTTATGGTTATGCTGCCACGTAACTTACGGAATGTTCGAGCGACTGGCTGTGGCTGTCGATCAGCACATCCCAGGTGCCGGTGTAAGGCACCGTCAGCCAGGCCTTATCATCCTGGACGGTAAGGATATCTGCCTGCGATTGCTTTTGCCCTTTTGTACTCATCAGATGGATGCGGCAACGTTCTGAGCAACGCACCACTACCGTATCCCCGCCAAACAGTTTCAGACTCGTTTTAACTCGTGCCATTTTTTATACCCCGTCGTTTTTGCCCATCCCGAGCGTGATGTTGTTCACAATTTACTCATTGCATAACACCAAAGGGGAAGGTGGGTGATGCTGATTTCGATCAAAAAATGGCGCAACGATTAAACAAAAATGACAAAATTTCTGAAACCTTTCAGCCGACGCGCGTTTTCCCTGCTTAACGCGCGTCCGGGAAAAATTATATGCGGAAATGGCCAGCGGTCTCAGCAAGGTCGCCCGCCTGGCTTTGCAGCGCGCTGGCCGCAGCAGCAGACTGTACAACGAGTTCAGCGTTCTGCTGCACCATGCGATCCAGGTGAGTCACCGCGTGGTTAATTTCATGGATGCCTTTCATCTGCTCGCGGGTGGCAATAGATATTTCACGCATAATGCCAGACACGCTCCCGACGCTGGCGCGGATCTCATCCATGCTGTCGCCCGCAAGGTGCACAAACCGGGAGCCGGTTGCAACGCTTTCGGTAGTGGAGTCAATAAGGGATTTTATCTCTTTCGCCGCCTGAGCGCTGCGGCTGGCCAGATTACGCACTTCCCCCGCAACGACCGCGAACCCACGGCCCTGCTCACCGGCACGAGCCGCTTCGACGGAGGCGTTAAGCGCCAGAATGTTGGTCTGGAAGGCGATGCCGTCAATCACGCTGGTGATATCGCCAATCTTTGCAGAAGCCACTTCGATGGACTGCATGGTGCTGATTGCCTGCGAGACAACTTCGCCGCCGCGCGCTGCGGCCGCAGAGGCCTTACTGGCCTGGTCGTTGGCTTCTTCGGCCGATTCATTCGACTGGGTGACGGAGGCGGTTATCTCTTCCACGGCGCTGGCGGTCTCACGCAGGCTGGACGCGGCCTGCTCGGTACGTCCGGAGAGATCCTGATTGCCTGCCGCAATCTCCTGCGCGGCGTTTTTCACTGAGGCGCTGGCGTCGCGAAGCTGGACCATCACCACCGAGAGCTTATTGCTGAAGGCGTTAAACGCCTGCGCAATTTGCGCCACTTCGTCATCGCCGCTATCCGGCAGACGCTGGGACAGATCGTTGGTGCCGTTGGCAATGCTGTGCATCGCGTCGCGAATGTCGGACAGGCGCTTAAGCAGGCGGGCTATCAGGAGGTGGACAATGGCGCCGCTCAGAAGCGCCAGAATCACCAGCGAGATTGCCGACGCTTTCAGCAAAGAACGCATGCCGGAGGTAGCGTCGCTGCTGTCGAGGGCGACGACCAGCAGCCAGTTCGTGCCCGGCACGGCTGAGGCGATAAAGGTTTTTTCCTCATCATTCAGCGTCCCGTCGACCGGATTACCGCTCTTCAGCGCCGCAAGGTCGATGCCTTTGATCGTCCCGGTAAACGGCTTCAGCGTCAGGGTCGGCTCGTTGCCGGCAATAACCGTGCCGTCGCTGTTCAGGAGCAACCCGCTGCTGGCAGGCGTTGGGTGGATCCCGCGCACATTCGCCACCACGCTATCCATGGCGACATCGCCCGCTACCACCGCTTTCAGAGTACCATTCTCCTTCACCGGTACGGCAAACGTCACCACCAGCTTCCCGGTCCCGGCATCAACGTAGGGCGCCGTCACAACCGGGCCGTCCGTGCTCACCACCTGCTGATACCAGGGACGAATGGTTGGGTCATAATCCGCCGGGACCCCCGCAGGATCGGAGAATTTCGCCGTCTTGCTGGCGTAGCCTGCGTAGACGTTGGTGAAGCCGCCCGCCTGGGCTAATTGCTTAAACACCGGAACCGGATCGTCAGCCAGCGCGATACTCTGCGCGGAGGCAATCACCGTCATTTTGCTTTTGACCCAGTCGGCAATCGCCATATTGTGGCTGGCGCTGGTGCTGGTCAGTATATCGCGCTGCGACTGCTGATTATCCTGGCGCGTGACCTGAAAGTTGATAATGGTATTAAGAAGAAGGGCGACGACCATACAGCCTGTCGTCGCCGCAATGATGCGGGCGCGAATGGATCTGAACATAAGTGTAATACCTGCTGTGTTGTTTCCATGCCTATCGGCAATGGCGCAGGTAAACTTGATGCTGAAACCGCGTCCATAAGAAAATAATATTTTTAGCGATTTATTATTAAAAAGTTAATACTTTATCAGCGGTAAGAGTCCATTCAGCCAGTTCAACCAGCGTGCCAATTTCCACGCCATCAATCAGGGGCAGCCCGGTAATGCCGCGACCGTCGGTACAGTTTTTGCACAGCTTGACCGGAACGTTTTGCGCGGTCAGGATCTCCAGCATGTGTTGGATGTTGTAGCCCTCAGCGGGTTTCTGCCCCTTCAGCGCGGCCGTGACGGCATCGGACATCAAAAAGAGGCGCAGCTCCAGCTCACTCTCCTTATCGCGCAGCGCGATTGCCAGGCGCAGACTGTTAAAAAGGGATTCACTGCCGTAGGCCGCACCGTTGGCGACGATCACAATCTTCTGCATGTTGACTCCTGTTCTTTGAAAAGGCACGAATATTGCTTCTCATACCGAAGAATATGTATCGGAGAGAGAAACGATGACGATAGTGGCTGGCAGTTCGCCTGGCGCGACCGAATGGTTCCAGCGTGCAAGAATGCTGCGGGAGGAACAGCTCGGCAGATTAGCGCAGCTGGGCGCACTGGTGAACGGCATCAGTCGACTGGTGCATATGCTACAGTGCGAACGCGGTGCGTCAAATGTCTGGCTCTGCTCGCAGGGTAAATTGTACGGGCCTGAATGCAAGGCCAGCAGGGCTTTGGTGGATGAAAACCTTGCGGCATTGCACCTCCTGTTTAACGAACCGCTGCCGGGCAGCGCCCTCTGCGAACGTATCGCCAGTGCACTGCACGGCCTTGAAACGCTGACGGTGCTGCGTGATTGCGTTACAGGTCAACGCGTCACCGCGCCGCAGGCGATGGAACACTACAGCCGCATACTGCGGCATCTGCTCAATATCGTACCTCAACTCAGCGACAGCATTGACGATCCGCACATCGCGGGCCGATTTGTGGCCCTTTACAGCCTGATGCAGGGCAAAGAACTTGTGGGACAAGAGCGGGCGTTAGGGGCTATTGGTTTCACCCAGGGATTCTTTGACGATGAAACTCGCCAGCGGCTGGTGGATCGCATTGATGGCCAGCAGGCCTGCTTTGAGGTTTTTATCTCCCATTGCACTCCAGACGTGCAGGAGACGTTTACCCTCAACTGTCAGCCGGGTCTGGAGACTGAAAAACTCAGGCGTGAAGCGTGCACCCGCCAGCCTCCGGCAGATAATGGCGATACCGCTCTCAAATGGTTTGCCCTGCAAACCGCGCGTCTTGAGCATCTGCGCACGCTGGAGGAGGTAGCCATTGCCGATCTGATGACGGCAGTTGAGGAGCGTCGCTATAGCGAAAACCTGCACGTAGACGATGAGTACGACGATATCCTGGCGCGATTTCCGGATAGACCACTGCTGCCGCTGGTGCGCCAGCAGGCGCGTGAAATTGAGCAACTCTCCCGTCAGCTTGCTTCCCTGCGCGACACGCTGGAGGAGCGCAAGACAATCGACAAAGCCAAAAGCGTGCTAATGACGCATCAGAACATGAGCGAGGAGCAGGCGTGGACAGCCCTGCGCAAAATGGCGATGGATAAAAACCAACGCATGGTGGATATCGCCCGTGCGCTCCTTACGGTGAAAAATCTGTGGAAGATACCCCCTGGGGAGTAGTTGCACAGTCAGTGGGCATTTTATGCCTGATTGAGGTGCGTAAAACAGCGCTCTCCTTGCAGAAACCCCGTAACGCCGGGGTTAAAAAGCTGGCATCACCTTTGCATTAACAGATTAACTATTTTTGACGATGCGCCAACGGCGGTGCATACGTCTTCGGGATAAAGGCGTCCAGCGGTGCTTCAGCACCGTCGGGCGCTTTTTTTTGCCTTTTTTCAGGAGCAGTTATGGCGAATTTGTCGAGACGGCGTTTATTGCAGGCCAGCATGCTGGCGAGTGGTGCGATGCTGTTGCCGGGTGTCATGCAGGCCGCATGGGCGGCGGGGTCAGATAAGCCGGAGCAGGATACCGTGCGTATCGGGTTTATCCCCCTGACCGATTGCGCGCCAGTGGTTATCGCGGCCCTGAAAGGGTTCGATAAAAAACACGGCATTACCATTGTACCTACTAAAGAGGCGAGCTGGGCGGCGGTGCGCGACAAGCTGGTGGCAGGGGAGCTGGACGCCGCACACATTCTTTACGGCCTGCTGTACGGACTGGAGCTGGGTATCGCGGGCAAGCCGCAGCAGATGGCGAACCTGATGACTCTCAACCAGAACGGTCAGGCCATTACGCTCTCCAGCGATCTGGCGGAGAAGGGCGTTCGTGATCTCGACGGGCTGAAAAAGCTGATTATACAGCAGGCACCGGGAACCTACACCTTCGCGCATACCTTCCCGACGGGGACACACGCTATGTGGCTCTACTACTGGCTGGCCAGTGCGGGCATTAACCCGTTTGACGACGTGCGCACTGTGGTGGTCCCGCCGCCACAGATGGTGATGAACATGCGCATCGGCAACATGGTCGGGTTCTGCGTCGGCGAGCCGTGGAACGCGCGGGCGATTAACGACCGCATCGGGTTTACCGCCGCCACGTCACAGTCCATCTGGGCCGATCACCCGGAAAAGATCCTCGGCACCCGACGCGACTGGGTGGCGAAAAATCCGCACACCGCACGGGCGCTGGTGAGCGCCGTGATGGAAGCCGCGCGCTGGATCGAGGCGTCAGCGGAAAACAAACGTGAAACCGCGCAGATCCTCTCGCGCCGCGCATGGCTCAACTGCAAGGAACAATACCTCACCGGACGCATGCTCGGCGAATACGACAACGGGCTCGGTCAGCGCTGGCAGGATGCGCACCCGATCCGTTTCTTCAACGAGGGTGCCGTGAGCTACCCGTATCTCTCCGACGGCATGTGGTTCTTAACCCAGTTCCGTCGCTGGGGCTTGCTCAACGCCGCGCCGGATTATGCGGGCATCGCACAGCGCATTAACCAGACCGCGGTCTGGCAGGATGCCGCGACCGCCGTGGGCGGCATGTCCACACCGTCATCACCGTATCGCAGCAGTACCCTGATGGACGGCACCGTCTGGAACGGCACCGATCCGGAAGGGTACGCCAACCACTTCGCCATTCACCGTAAAGGGGCCTGAGTATGCAGCATCTGCAAAATACGCAACCACAAGAGAAGTCAGAGAGCGGGGAAGTGATTGTCCTGCCTCCGCTACAGGTTCGCCGTCGTGCGCCAGCGTTTACGCGTCGGATGAATGAGTTTTTACAGCGCGTCATCCCGGCGCTGCTCGGTCTCGGTCTGCTGGTGGTGCTCTGGCAGCTGGCGGCGATAAACAGTAAAGGTTTCCCGACGCCGCTCAGCACGCTCGATTCGGCCATGACCCTGTTTGCCGATCCGTTTTATCGCGACGGGCCAAACGATATGGGCATTGGCTGGAACGTGCTGGCGTCGTTGCAGCGCGTCGCCATCGGCTTCGGTCTGGCGGCGCTGGCGGGCATTCCGCTGGGCTTTTTGATTGGGCGCTTCACCTTTTTCTCCCGCATGTTCAACCCGCTGATCGCGCTCCTGCGTCCGGTCAGCCCGCTGGCCTGGCTGCCTATCGGCCTGCTGCTGTTCCAGAAAGCGGAGCCCGCGTCGAGCTGGACCATTTTCATCTGCTCCATCTGGCCGATGGTCATTAACACCGCCGAAGGGGTGCGCCGTATTCCGCAAGACTACCTCAACGTGGCCCGGGTGCTGCAACTCTCAGAGTGGACCATCATGCGCCGCATTCTTTTCCCCGCCGTGCTGCCTGCGGTGTTGACCGGGGTACGTCTCTCCATTGGCATTGCCTGGCTGGTGATTGTCGCCGCCGAGATGCTCACCGGAGGTTTAGGCATTGGCTTCTGGATCTGGAATGAGTGGAACAACCTCAACGTCGAAAACATTCTCATCGCCATCGTCATCATTGGCGTGGTCGGGTTGCTGCTGGAGCAGGGGCTGATGCTGATCGCCCGTCGCTTTAGCTGGCAGGAAAAATAAGGAGTGAAGATGAAACCTTTAATTCAGGTCCAGGCCGTGAGCCAGCGTTTTTCCACCGCCAGCGGCGAGTTTCTGGCACTGCAAAACGTCTCTTTTGATATCCACGAGGGCGAAACCGTCAGTCTGATTGGTCACTCCGGCTGCGGCAAGTCGACCCTGTTAAACCTGATCGCCGGGATCACGCTGCCGACGGAAGGCGGGCTGATTTGCGACAACCGCGAAATCGCCGGGCCGGGGCCTGAGCGTGCGGTAGTGTTTCAGAATCATTCGCTGCTGCCGTGGTTAACCTGCTTCGACAACGTGGCGCTGGCGGTGGATCAGGTCTTCCGACGCACCATGAGTAAGGCCGAGCGCAAAGAGTGGATTGAGCACAATCTCGACCGGGTGCAGATGGGCCACGCGCTGCATAAGCGCCCCGGGGAGATCTCCGGCGGTATGAAGCAGCGCGTCGGTATTGCCCGGGCGCTGGCAATGAAGCCGAAAGTGCTGCTTATGGATGAGCCGTTTGGCGCGCTCGATGCGCTGACGCGTGCCCATCTTCAGGACTCGGTGATGCAGATCCAGCAGGCGCTGAACACCACCATCGTGCTCATCACTCACGACGTGGACGAGGCGGTACTGCTCTCTGACCGCGTACTGATGATGACCAACGGCCCGGCGGCCACCGTGGGTGAGATCCTGCGCGTCGATCTGCCGCGCCCGCGCAACCGGGTGCAGCTGGCGGACGATAGCCGCTATCACCACATGCGCCAGCAGATCCTCCATTTCCTCTACGAAAAACAGCCGAAAGCGGCGTAATGAGGGGGCACGATGCGACTGGTCATTATCGGTAATGGTATGGCGGCAACCCGGCTGATTGCATCGCTCACCGGGCGTGTGACCGGTCGTTTTGCTATCACCGTCATCGGTGACGAGCCGGAGCAGGCGTACAACCGCATCCAGCTTTCGCCGGTGCTGAGTGGTGAAAAGCAGGCGGAGCACATCTGTCTGCACGATGAAGACTGGTACACGGCACGAGGCGTGACGGTGCTGCGAGGAGAAACGGTGCTCGCAGTAGACGTTAACGCGCGTAAAGTGCGTACCTCTGCTCGCACGCTGGGCTGGGATGCGCTGGTGTTTGCCACCGGGTCTACCCCTGTAGTGCCGCCGATCCCCGGCGGCGATGCGCCGCATGTGTTCACCTTTCGCACCCTGGCAGAGACCCGCGCCATCCAGAACCTCTCCGGTCCGGCGGTAGTGCTGGGCGGTGGCGTACTTGGCGTGGAAGCAGCGGCAGCGCTGGCGCGCAACGGTGACAACGTCACGCTTATCCATCGTGGTCCCTGGCTGATGGAACAGCAGCTGGATCAGCAGGCGGGACTGCTGCTTGAAGAGGCGCTGACGGCGCGGGGTGTTAGCTGTGAATTCGCCTCTGGCATCGCGGCGATTAACGGCAAGAGCGTGACGCTACTCAACGGGCACAGCGTCACCGCCGCGCGCGTGGTGCTGGCCACGGGTGTACAACCCAACGTTGCGCTGGCAAAAGCCAGCGGCATTCACTGCGCGCGCGGCATCGTGGTGGATCACCAGATGCAAACCTCCGTGCCGGATATCTACGCCATCGGCGAGTGCTGTGAAATTGACGGCCAGACATTTGGCCTGGTCGCCCCCTGTCTGGCGCAGGCGGATATTCTCGCCGCGCGGCTGGCCGGGGAGATCACCGCGCCGTTTACCCGGACCGACAACGGCGTGCGTCTTAAGGTGACCGGCGTGGAGCTGTTCAGCCTCGGACGCGCGACGGCGCAGGCGGACGATGTGGTATGGAGTTCATGGGATCCGCTCACCCGTCACTATCGACGTTTACTGATCCATCAGGGGGCGCTGGCTGGCGTGCTGCTGCTGGGTGACTGCCGCAGCGCGGCAACCTTTACCGATTTACTGGCAACGGCTGCGCCCGCCCACGCGGACTGGCTGTTCGATCGTTTCACAACGCAACCGCAGGTTGCAGGACAGAACGCTATGACAAAACCTACTCTGGTGGTGGTTGGGCACGGTATGGTCGGCCATCATTTCCTCGAAGACTGCGTTAACCGCAATTTGCATCAGCAGTATCAGATTATTGTTTTTGGCGAAGAGCGCTATGTGGCCTATGACCGCGTGCATCTGTCGGAATATTTTGGCGGACGCAGCGCGGACTCGCTCTCGCTGGTGGCGGGGGAGTTCTTTGCCGATAACGGTATAGAGCTGCGCCTCTCGCAGCAGATTGTCGCTATCGATCGTGATGCACACGTTGTGCGTACCGCCAGCGGCCATGAAACCCACTGGGATAAGCTGGTGCTGGCGACCGGCTCGTACCCGTTCGTACCGCCCGTTCCGGGCAGCGATCTGCCGGGTTGTTTTGTCTACCGCACCCTCGACGATCTGGACAATATTGCGGCCCATGCGGCAGGCTCTCGCCGCGGCGTGGTAATTGGCGGCGGCCTGCTGGGGCTGGAGGCGGCGAATGCGCTTAAGCAGCTAGGGCTGGAAACCCACGTGGTGGAGTTTGCGCCGAACCTGATGGCGGTGCAGCTCGACAGCGACGGTGCGGCAATGCTGCGCAAGAAAATTGAGGCGCTGGGCGTAGGGGTACACACCAGTAAATCGACGACGGAGATTGCCACCGCATACGACGGGCTGGTACTGCGCTTTGCCGATGGTGAACAGCTGGAAACGGACATGGTCGTCTTCTCTGCCGGTATTCGTCCGCAGGACGCGCTGGCACGCAGCAGCGGGCTGGCTATTGGCGAGCGCGGCGGGATCTGTATTGACGACGGCTGCCGGACCTCCGATCCGGACGTGCTTGCCATCGGGGAATGCGCGCTGTGGGAGGGGAAAATCTTTGGCCTGGTGGCCCCGGGCTACCAGATGGCGCGCGTGGCTGCCGCTGTGCTGGCGGGTGAGGAGAAGCGCTTCACCGGCGCGGATATGAGTACCAAACTCAAGTTGCTGGGGGTGGATGTGGCGTCGTTTGGTGATGCCCACGGGCGCACGCCGGGGGCGCTGAGCTACCAGTGGACGCACGGGCCGCAGCAAATCTACAAAAAAATTGTGGTCAGTCACGACAGCAAAACCCTGCTGGGTGGCGTGCTGGTGGGCGATGCCAGCGAATACGCCACGCTGGTGCAGATGATGCTTAACGGCATTAGTCTGCCAAAAGAGCCGGAAACGCTGATCTTACCCGCGTCGTCAGGCTGCGCGCCGAAAGCGCTGGGCGTGGCGGCGCTGCCGGAAAGCGCGCAGATCTGTTCGTGTCATAACGTCAGCAAAGGGGATATCTGCCTGGCGGTAAGTGCGGGCGCAACGGATATCGGCGCCATTAAGCAGTGCACCAAAGCGGCGACCGGCTGCGGAGGTTGTAGCGCGCTGGTGAAGCAGGTGATGGAGTTCCAGCTTGCGGAGCAGGGCGTGGAGGTGAAAAAAGATATCTGTGAGCACTTCCCGTACTCGCGTCAGGAGATATACCACCTGGTGCGCGTCAACCATATCCGGACCTTCGACCAGCTTATCAGCCGTTACGGACAAGGGCACGGCTGTGAGATCTGTAAACCGCTGGTGGGATCAGTTCTGGCCTCCTGCTGGAACGAATACCTGCTGAAACCGGCGCATCTGCCGCTGCAGGACACCAACGACCGCTACTTTGCCAATATTCAGAAGGACGGAACGTATTCCATCGTGCCGCGCATGCCCGCCGGGGAAGTGACGGCCGACGGGCTGATCGCCATCGGCCAGATTGCGAAACGCTATAGCCTTTACAGCAAAATCACCGGCGGACAGCGTATTGACCTGTTTGGCGCCACGCTCGAACAGTTGCCGGAAATCTGGCAGGCGCTGGTGGAGGCCGGATTTGAGACCGGACATGCGTACGGGAAATCCCTGCGCACGGTGAAATCCTGCGTCGGGTCGACCTGGTGTCGCTATGGCGTGCAGGACTCCACCGGCCTTGCGGTCAAACTGGAGCATCGCTACAAGGGGTTACGTGCGCCGCACAAAATCAAAATGGCGGTCTCCGGCTGTACCCGTGAGTGCGCAGAGGCGCAAAGCAAAGACGTGGGGGTGATTGCCACGGACAAGGGCTGGAACCTTTATCTGTGCGGCAACGGCGGGATGAAGCCGCGCCACGCGGATCTCTTTGCCAGCGATCTGGACGACGAAACGCTGATCCGCACCGTTGACCGTTTCCTGATGTTCTACATTCGCACGGCAGATCGTCTGCAACGCACCAGTACCTGGATGGATAACCTGGAAGGCGGCCTCGACTATCTGCGCGAGGTGATCCTCAACGACAGCCTGGGGATCGCCCACGAGCTGGAGCAGGAGATGGCCCGGGTGGTGGAGACCTATCAGTGCGAATGGCAAACCACCCTCAACGATCCTGATCGCCTGGCGCTGTTCCGCACCGCGGTGAATGTCCCTGCCGCGGCGGAGAGCAAGCGCTGGCAGGAAATTTGCGGCATCAATGATATCCCCGAGCAGGCTGGCATCGGCGCGCGGCTTGGCCGAAAACCGATTGCGCTGTTCCGCTTTGGAACGTCCGTTTATGCCCTGGACGACCTGGAGCCGGGCAGCAGCGCGAACGTGCTTTCGCGCGGCATCCTTGGCGATGCAGCGGGCGAGCCGGTGGTGATTTCCCCGCTTTACAAGCAGCGCATACGTCTGCGCGATGGGTGTCAGGTGGAGAACGGCGAACCCGTGGTGCGCGCCTGGCCGGTAAAAATTGAAAACGGCAAGGTTTGGGTTGGAAGCCAAGAGCTGGTGATGCGTGCGGAGGCCTCATGACGGAAACCCGTACAACGTGCCCTTACTGCGGGGTGGGCTGCGGTGTGGTCGCCAGTGTGGAAGATGGCGCGGTAAGCGTTCGTGGGGATGAAACTCATCCGGCGAACTTTGGTCGCCTGTGCGTAAAAGGATCTGCCCTTGGGGAAACGACGGGGTTGCAGGGACGTCTGCTGCGCCCGGTTGTTGACGGCATAGAGGTGGCATGGCCGCAGGCGCTGGGTGAAGCGGGCGAGCGGCTACGGAAGATCATCAACGTATGGGGGCCGCAGGCGGTGGCGTTTTATGCCTCCGGCCAGCTGTTGACCGAGGATTACTATGCGGCCAACAAGCTGATGAAAGGCTTTATCGGGGCGGCGAACATTGATACCAACTCGCGGCTGTGCATGTCGTCAGCGGTGGTGGGCTACAAACGCGCCTTCGGTGAAGACATTGTGCCGTGCAGCTACGAGGACGTGGAAAACAGCGATCTGGTGGTACTCGTTGGCTCAAACGCGGCCTGGACGCATCCGGTGCTGTATCAGCGGCTGGTGCAGGCAAAACGCAGCAACCCGCAGATGAAAGTGGTCGTGATCGATCCGCGCAAAACCGCCACCTGCGATGTCGCTGACCTGCATCTGGCGCTTAAGCCCGGCAGCGACGCCGGGCTGTTTGTGGGATTGCTCAATCTGATTCAGGGGAGCGGCGAGTGGCCGATTCCTCACGTGGCCGCGTTTTGCGATCTGCCTTCAGACGAGATTGGCACCTTCTACGACTGGTTTGTCACTGCGCCACGCGCGATCACGCTCTACACCATGGGGATCAACCAGTCCTCCAGCGGCAGCGACAAGTGTAACGCCATCATTAACGTGCATCTTGCCAGCGGGAAGTTCAACCGTTCGGGCTGCGGCCCGTTTTCGCTGACCGGACAGCCAAACGCCATGGGCGGGCGGGAAGTGGGTGGGCTGGCGAACCAGCTGGCGGCGCACATGAACTTCGAGCCGGACGATCTTTCGCGTGTGGCGCGTTTCTGGGGAACCGAGCGGCTGGCACAAACGCCGGGGCTGATGGCGGTAGAGCTGTTTGACGCTATTGCCCGCGGCGAGGTGAAAGCGGTGTGGATCATGGGCACCAATCCTGCCGTGTCACTTCCCGACAGCCACGCGGTGTGCCAGGCCCTGGCAGTCTGCCCGCTGGTCATAGTATCTGAGGTGATGCAGGAGACGGACACCAGCCGGTTTGCTCATATCCGTTTTCCCGCCCTGGGCTGGGGCGAAAAAGACGGAACGGTGACCAATTCCGAGCGGCGTATTTCGCGCCAGCGCGCGTTTCTGCCTGCGCCGGGCGAGGCCAGACCGGACTGGTGGATCATCGCCCGGATCGCAGAGCAGCTCGGTTATGGCGATGCCTTCGCCTGGGAACACCCTCATGAGATATTTTGTGAACATGCGGCGCTGACGGCGTTTGAAAATAACGGCGAACGGGTGCTAAACCTGCGCGAACTGGCGTCGCTGTCGCGAGAGGCGTGGGACGAGCTGGCGCCTTATCAGTGGCATGCCGGTGATTTCCCGCAAAGAAATCTTGTACCGGTTGATCCTTCCTCGCATGGGGCAGGCGTCGACGAATTGTACCCCTTGATACTGAATACCGGGCGGATCCGCGATCAGTGGCACACCATGACGCGCACGGGGTATGTTCCGCGCCTGATGCAGCATATCGATGAGCCTTTTATTGAGATGAACGCAACCGATGCGGCGCGCGCGGGGCTGACTGACGGCCAGCTGGCGCGGATAAGTTCCCCGCGCGGGGTCATGGTTGCCAGAGTACGTATCTCTACCGCACAGCGTGCGGGCGAGCTGTTTGCGCCGATGCACTGGAACGCGCAGTTTGCCCGGCAGGGGAAGGTCAACGCGCTGGTGGAAGGGCGGATTGATGCCTGGTCCGGCCAGCCGGAGAGTAAACAAACCGCGGTGAGGATCCTGCCCTGGCTACCCGCCTGGCAGGGGGAGCTGTATGCCCGCGAGTTGCCAGCGCTGCCGCTGTCGGTCTGCTGGTGGCGTAAAGCCTCACGTCTGACGGTGGCGGGGGAGCAGCCGTTGCTGTCGTGGGTCATGGCGTACGCCAGCGGTCGGGGCTGGCAGTTACAGGTGGCACAGACGGGAGAACGCAGCAGCGTGCTCGCCTGGCATCACGGCGAGCTGATGCTGGGCTACTGGGAAGGCCAGACGCTGCCTGCGCTGGCGCATGCGTTTATTGAAGAAGCCTTTGCTGCTGCGCCCGTACAACTTGCTGAACGCCACGCGCTGCTGCACGGACAACGGCCGGGCGAAGATGCCGATCCCGGGCGAATTATCTGTAGCTGCTTTAGCGTGGGTGAAAATACGATACGTAAGGCGATAGCCGGAGGCTGTAATTCTGCCGCAGCGCTGGGCGTGAAGCTGCGTTGCGGTACGAACTGCGGCTCCTGCCTGCCGGAGCTGAAAGGGCTGTTGGGATAATAGTGTAAAGGCGTCAGGTGGCGGCTTCGCACCGGCACGAATTTGTAGGTCGGGTAAGGCGAAGCCGCCACCCGACAATTCTGTTCAGGATATTCCTGAAATTTCTGTTAAGACTGGTTTTCAGGGCTTATGGCGTTAACATAATAAGTGTTTGTTCATAAACACAGGTTCTGATTGACGACGTTGAAGGCTGTATCGTCCCGCATCCGTTTTTTGCTGTTACTCCCCCTTTTTACGGCTGGAGCCGTTCACGGTGCGCCGAAATCCTTCGTGCAGCAGGCGCAAAATCCGTTTGATAACAACGGCGATAGTCTGCCGGATCTCGGTATGGCGCAACCGACTACCGAAGGCGAAAAGCACCTGGCTGAAATGGCAAAGGCCTTCGGTGAAGCCAGTATGATCGATAACGGCCTGACGGCCGGGCAGCAGGCGCGACAGTTCGCGTTTGGCAAGGTGCGGGATGCCGTCAGCGGGGAAGTCAACGAGCAGATCGAATCCTGGCTTTCCCCCTGGGGTAACGCCAATGTCAATGTACTGGTGGATGACGACGGTAACTTTAATGGCAGCAGCGGAAGCTGGTTTATCCCCTGGAGCGACAACACCCGCTATCTGAGCTGGAGCCAGCTTGGCCTGACGCAGCAGACAGACGGGCTGGTGAGCAACGTCGGGATCGGGCAGCGCTGGGTTGCCGGAAACTGGCTGCTGGGCTACAACACCTTTTACGACAACCTGCTGGAAGACAACCTGCAACGTGCCGGACTGGGCGCAGAGGCGTGGGGCGAAAACCTTCGCCTGTCGGCCAATTACTACCAGCCGTTCGCTGGCTGGCAGCCGCGTTCCGACATCCGGGAGCAGCGCATGGCGCGCGGGTACGACGTAACGGCCAAAGCCTGGCTTCCCTGGTTTCATCACCTGAACACCAGCGTCAGCTTTGAACAGTATTTTGGCGATAACGTCGATCTGTTTAACAGCGGTACGGGGTATCACAACCCGGTTGCGGTCAACCTGGGGCTGAATTATACCCCCGTTCCGCTGGTCACCCTGACGGCTGCCCATAAGCAGGGGGAGAGCGGCGTTAGCCAGAATAACCTCGGGCTGAAGCTCAACTATCGCTTTGGTGTGCCGCTGGCGAAACAGCTTTCCGCCGGGGAAGTGGCGGCGACGCGCTCGCTACGGGGCAGCCGCTATGATTCACCTGAGCGTGATAATCTGCCCGTGATGGAATTCCGTCAGCGTAAAACCCTCTCGGTCTATCTGGCCACGCCGCCGTGGGATCTTAAGCCAGGCGAAACTGTGATGCTGAAGCTGCAAATTCGCAGCACGCACGGTATCCGTCAGATCCACTGGCTGGGTGATACCCAGGCGCTCAGCCTGACCTCACCGGCAAACAGCAACAGCAGCGATGGCTGGAGCATAATCATGCCCGCCTGGAACGACGCGGAAGGGGCGAAAAACGAATGGCGGCTTACGGCCGTGGTGGAAGATAAGGATGGGCAGCGTGTCTCCTCCAATGAGATCACGCTTTCCGTGGTGCAACCGCTCGTCGCAATGCCTGCCGACGATCCACGGTGGAAGTTGCTGCCGGATGAGTAAGTTAAAAAATGCGCTCCTGATGCACCCAGACGGCGGCTTCGACGCGGGATTTTAACTTCATTTTCTTCAGCATGTGTTTGACATGCACTTTGACCGTGCTCTCGGTGATGTCCAGACGGCGGGCGATCATTTTGTTCGGCAGACCCTGAGCAATCAGCTTCAGAATGTCGCGCTCGCGCGGGGTCAACTGGCTGACGTCACGGTCAGACGTGGCGCGGTTCGCACGCAGGCTGGCGGCCAGTACCGGCGTTAACGCTTCACTCAGCACCATCTCGCCTGCGGCAGCCTGTTGCAGCGCCTTGAGCAGATCTTCCGGCTCCATATCTTTCAGCAGATAGCCGTCTGCCCCCCGCTTGAGGGCGGTGACCACGTCTTCTTCATGGTTTGAGACGCTGAAGACCACCACCCGGCCAGAGAGGGATTTCTCCCGCAGCTTGTCGAGGGTTTCCAGGCCATTCATGCCCGGCATGTTGAGATCGAGCAAGATCAAATCAGGATCGAGCGATTCGGCAAGTTCAATACCCTGTTCGCCGTTGCTGGCTTCCCCGACGACGGTGATATCGGGCGCCATGCTGACAAGCTGTTTAACGCCAGTGCGCAGCATCGGATGATCGTCAATCAACAGGATAGATGCCGGTTCCTGATTAGTCATGGTTTTCTCCTTGAGCAGTTATGAGGGGCTTTTCGGGTATAAAGGTGACCACGACTTCGGTGCCACCTGACTCTCCCCGGCGAATCTGGCAATCACCGCGCAGGCTTTGCGCGCGGTCTCGCATGATGATTAAACCATAATGGTTCGTTCGTTCGGCATTTTCCGGCACGCCGCGGCCGTTATCCTGAACCCTGAGCTTCACCTGATTATCCTGGCAGCTGACGGTGACCGTGACGGCCGTCGCCTCGGCATGCTTGAGCACGTTGCTCAGGGCTTCACGGGCAATTTGCAGCACATGGATCGCCTGGTGAGAGGGGACAAAACGCGGTGGCAACTGGTAATCCAGCTTCACCGGGAAGCCCAGCCGGGCACTAAACTCCTGACAGCTGGACTCCAGCGCAGGGCGTAGCCCCGGCTCGGTGAGCTGTAAACGGAAGGTGGTCAGCAGCTCGCGAAGCTGAATCCACGAGGTGTTAAGCTCGTTGCGGATCTGGCTGAGCAGCTGTTTGCTGCTCTCGGGCATGCCTTCGTCCTGCATTTGCAGGCAACTCACCTGCATCTTCATGCAGGAGAGGGACTGGGCGATGGAGTCATGCAGCTCGCGGGCGATAGTGGCGCGCTCCTCCATCACGATCAGCTGCTGCTGTTTCTCCTGGTGACGGTCGAGCGCCAGCGTGGCCGTGAGCTGCTCTACAAGAGTATCGACCAGCTGCTGCTGGTCGTGGCTCAGGTGACGTCCGGCGGGCAGGGTGGCCAGCAAAATACCATACTGGGTATGGCTGTCCATCAGCCGCCACTTGAGGGTCGTGCCGCTGGTGGTAAGCGGCGGCAAGCCGCGCGGGCAAAGATGACACCCTTTATCGTCGCAGGAGATGTCCGACTGACAGGTAAATTCCTGATGGTTTTCCTCATCTTCAACGTCGTAAACCCGTAGCTCAAGATCGTGGAGCAGAGTCAGGTTTTGCAGGCCGTTCAGTACCGGCGAGAGACGCTCGCAAAGCGGTACCTGCATATGCAGGCGACGGTTCGCCTGCCAGAGGAAAGAGAGGATCTCGTTTTTCTGCTCAAGCCCGGCGGTTTTCTCCTGAACGCGTTTTTCCAGTACCGCGTAGCTTTCAGATAGCTCCGCCGACATGGTGTTGAGCGCCTCGCCGAGCATCGCCATTTCGTTGCGCCCGCTGATGTGCGTGCGTTGGGTAAAATCGCGCTGTGTGACGGCGCGGGCCATTGCCAGGAGTTGCTTCCAGGGGTTAAGCAACCGCGCGCGCAGCCAGATAACCGTGAAAATCAGCAGCAAACCCATAAACAGCGCCATTGCGCGGTGAACCATCACTACGCGGTCAATTCGTAACTCTGTGGTGCGATCGAACGAGGAGACGAGATGATCGATGCGTGACACAAACCCGGCGACATCCTGGGCGACCGTTTCCCGGTCCTCCGCCCGCTTTAACCCGGGCTCCAGCTGGGTATGCCAGTAGCCCTGAAGCGCCTTAAGCTGAGATTGCTGGCCGTCACGGATGGCGGCTCTTTCCAGTTCAGGGCTGAATGCGGTACGCTCCATTTCGTCGATAAGCGGTTGGTCAGCCTGCGTCAGCGGCACCGACGCCAGCAGCCGGTAACTCTGCATACGTAGCGAGCCTGCCTCGTTGATGGCATGCGCATTACCCTGCACACCCTGTACCAGCCAGCCAGAAATAGCCATGCCGGTCACACCGATAGCGGTGGACAGCAGAACAATAAGCGCCAGCTGGTTAACCAGCGTCAGCGGAGATAAACATCTTTTTAACATAGAGTTGCCGGGCTCCTGACGTGACCTGATTGCAGGAATGGCGCTATTCTGGTGCATACCCTGGAGTATACCCATACCAATAAAGGATTACCTCTAAATTGCCAGAGAGGTAACGGTTAGTGGGTGGACGAAGCAGGGATGCGTCAGCACCGTGAAAAACCACACCTTTTTTACGTTTTGCATCTACTCATTAAGAGTGATGGCTTTTTTTTCGCCGCAAAACCTCCCACTTTTCCTTTGATTTATATCAACTTACCGCCGCCCTAAAGCCCTAATGTTTGCAGCATCATTCGAGAATCAGAGGTGTCTATGAGTCACTCTTCCGCTCCCGAAAGGGAAACTGGTGCCGTTATTACAGACTGGCGTCCAGAGGATCCGGCGTTCTGGCAACAGCGCGGCCACCGTATAGCAAGTCGTAATTTGTGGATTTCCGTGCCATGTCTGTTACTGGCGTTTTGCGTCTGGATGTTGTTCAGTGCGGTTGCGGTTAACCTGCCAAAAGTGGGCTTTACCTTTACCACCGATCAGCTGTTTATGTTGACTGCGTTGCCGTCGCTTTCAGGCGCACTGCTGCGCGTTCCTTACGCGTTTATGGTGCCGGTCTTTGGTGGTCGTCGCTGGACGGCTTTCAGTACCGGGATCATGATCGTGCCGTGCGTGTGGCTCGGTTTTGCGGTGCAGGATACCTCTACACCGTTTAGCGTGTTCGTGATTATCTCTCTGCTGTGCGGCTTTGCGGGGGCGAACTTTGCGTCCAGTATGGCAAACATCAGCTTCTTCTTCCCGAAAGCGAAGCAGGGTGGTGCGCTGGGCATTAACGGCGGTCTGGGTAACATGGGCGTGAGCGTGATGCAGCTGATTGCTCCGCTGGCGATCTCGGTCTCCATCTTTGCGGCGTTTGGCGGCGGCGGTGTGACGCAGCCCGACGGTTCAGTGCTGTTCCTGCAAAATGCCTCCTGGATTTGGGTACCGTTCCTGGTGGTCTTTACCCTGGCGGCATGGTTCTTCATGAACGACCTGTCCGCGTCCAAAGCGTCCCTGAGCGAGCAGCTGCCGGTTCTGAAACGTGGCCACCTGTGGGTAATGGCACTGCTGTATCTGGCGACCTTCGGCTCGTTCATCGGTTTCTCCGCAGGCTTTGCCATGCTGTCGAAAACCCAGTTCCCGGACGTACAGATCCTTCAGTTTGCCTTCTTCGGTCCGTTTATTGGCGCGCTGGCACGTTCGCTGGGCGGGATGATCTCCGACCGTCTGGGCGGAACGCGCGTTACGCTGGTGAACTTTGTATTGATGGCCATCTTCTGTGCACTGCTGTTCCTGACGCTGCCTGCGGGTGGTGAGGGAGGTAACTTCTTTGCCTTCTTCGGCGTCTTCATGGTGCTGTTCCTGACCGCCGGGCTGGGCAGTGCGTCTACTTTCCAGATGATCTCTGTCATCTTCCGCAAGCTGACCATGGACCGCGTGAAAGCGCAGGGCGGGAGCGACGAGCAGGCGATGCGTGAAGCCGCCACCGATACCGCTGCGGCGCTTGGGTTTATCTCTGCGATTGGCGCGATTGGCGGCTTCTTTATTCCAAAAGCGTTCGGTATCTCACTGGATCTGACCGGCTCTCCGGCGGGTGCGATGAAGGTATTCCTCGTCTTCTATATCGCCTGTGTGGTCATCACCTGGCTGGTATATGGCCGTAATACCAAGAAAAACAAGTAAGCTTGATTATCCGTTTGCGCGGCCTGAGTGCCGCGCTTTTTTTAATCGCTTAATAGTTACAACATACTAATAGCGTTTCCCGTAGTCGCACACAGGTAACGCTGTGATCGCCATCGCTTTACAGGTGTCTCTACCCCTTAATACCTAAGATGTTAAATTTTGCTCCGCTTATTGTACGATAAATAAAATATATCCATATAAATCATTAAGTTAAAAAATATTAACAGCTACCGCTTTGGTGGTATTTGATCTAATACCCCCCCTCAGAGACCCCCTCCGTCTTGATCGTTATCAATTCTCACCATCTTTCATAGCGTTACCTTCGCTGCAAATCAGCAATGTCGATTTAGAGAGCCACAGGCTCCACACAGGAGATACCCGATGAGCAAATTTTTGGACCGGTTTCGCTACTTCAAACAGAAGGGTGAAACTTTTGCCGATGGGCACGGCCAGGTTCTGGATACCAACCGGGACTGGGAAGACGGTTACCGTCAACGCTGGCAGCATGACAAAGTTGTCCGTTCTACCCACGGTGTAAACTGCACTGGCTCATGTAGCTGGAAGATTTTCGTTAAAAACGGTCTGGTGACCTGGGAAATGCAGCAGACCGACTATCCGCGTACCCGTCCGGATATGCCGAACCATGAACCGCGCGGCTGCCCGCGTGGGGCCAGCTACTCCTGGTATCTCTACAGCGCCAACCGTCTGAAATACCCGCTGATGCGTAAACGCCTGATGAAAATGTGGCGTGAAGCGAAAGTGCAGCACAGCGATCCGGTTGATGCCTGGGCATCCATCATCGAGGACGCCGACAAAGCGAAAAGCTTCAAACAGGCGCGTGGTCGCGGTGGTTTCGTTCGTTCTTCCTGGAAAGAAGTGAACGAGCTGATTGCGGCCTCCAACGTCTATACCGTGAAAACTTACGGTCCTGACCGCGTGGCAGGCTTCTCGCCAATCCCGGCAATGTCGATGGTCTCTTACGCCTCCGGCGCGCGCTACCTTTCACTTATCGGCGGTACCTGTCTGAGCTTCTACGACTGGTACTGCGACCTGCCGCCAGCGTCGCCGCAGACCTGGGGCGAACAGACCGACGTGCCGGAGTCCGCTGACTGGTACAACTCCAGCTACATCATCGCCTGGGGCTCTAACGTTCCGCAGACCCGTACCCCTGATGCGCACTTCTTTACCGAAGTACGTTACAAAGGGACTAAAACCGTCGCGGTGACCCCGGACTACGCCGAAATCGCCAAACTGTGCGACCTGTGGCTGGCACCGAAACAGGGTACTGATGCCGCCATGGCGCTGGCGATGGGCCACGTCATGTTGCGTGAATTCCACCTCGACAAGCCAAGCCAGTATTTCACCGATTACGTGCGTCGCTACACCGACATGCCAATGCTGGTGATGCTTGAAGAGCGTGACGGCTATTACGCCGCTGGCCGTATGCTGCGTGCTGCGGATCTTGTGGACGCGCTGGGTCAGGAAAACAACCCGGAGTGGAAAACGGTCGCCTGCAACAGCAACGGCGAGCTGGTGGCACCAAACGGTTCTATCGGCTTCCGCTGGGGCGAAAAAGGCAAATGGAACCTGGAACAGCGTAACGGCAACACGGGTGAAGAGACAGAACTTCGCCTCAGCATGCTGGGCAGCCAGGACGAAATCGCCGATGTCGGCTTCCCGTACTTTGGTGGTGAAGGTTCCGAGCACTTCAACAAGGTTGAGCTGCAAAACGTTCTGATGCACAAACTGCCGGTTAAGCGCCTGCAACTGGCGGACGGTTCTACCGCTCTGGTCACTACGGTCTACGATCTGACCATGGCGAACTATGGCCTGGAGCGCGGTCTGAACGACGAAAACTGCGCGACCAGCTATGACAACGTGAAGGCTTATACACCAGCCTGGGCGGAGCAGATCACTGGTGTGCCACGCGCCCAAATCACCCGTATCGCCCGCGAATTTGCGGAAAACGCAGACAAAACTCACGGTCGCTCCATGATCATCGTCGGTGCCGGTCTGAACCACTGGTATCACCTCGATATGAACTATCGCGGCCTGATCAACATGCTGATCTTCTGCGGCTGCGTCGGGCAGAGCGGCGGCGGCTGGGCGCACTACGTGGGCCAGGAAAAACTGCGTCCGCAGACCGGCTGGCAGCCGCTGGCGTTTGCCCTTGACTGGCAGCGTCCGGCTCGTCACATGAACAGCACCTCCTACTTCTATAACCACTCCAGCCAGTGGCGCTACGAGACGGTGACCGCGCAGGAGCTGCTGTCGCCGATGGCGGATAAATCCCGCTACAGCGGCCATCTGATTGACTTCAACGTGCGCGCTGAACGCATGGGCTGGCTGCCGTCTGCACCACAGTTGGGCACTAACCCGCTGCGCATTGCGGAAGCGGCGAAGAAAGCGGGCATGTCACCGGTGGACTACACCGTGAAATCGCTGAAGGATGGCTCAATCCGTTTTGCGGCAGAACAGCCTGAGAACGGCAAAAACCATCCGCGTAACCTGTTCATCTGGCGCTCCAACCTGCTGGGTTCGTCCGGTAAAGGCCATGAGTACATGCTGAAATACCTGCTCGGTACCGAAAACGGTATTCAGGGTAAGGATCTCGGCAAGCAGGGCGGCGTGAAGCCAGAAGAAGTTGAATGGAAAGACAACGGTCTGGACGGCAAGCTGGATCTGGTGGTAACGCTGGACTTCCGTCTGTCCAGTACCTGCCTGTACTCCGATATCGTGCTGCCTACCGCCACCTGGTACGAAAAAGACGACATGAATACGTCGGATATGCATCCGTTTATTCATCCGCTGTCTGCGGCCGTTGACCCGGCGTGGGAATCAAAAAGCGACTGGGAAATCTATAAAGACATCGCGAAGAAATTCTCCGAAGTCTGTGTAGGGCACCTGGGCAAAGAGACCGACGTGGTGACGCTGCCAATCCAGCACGACTCCGCTGCCGAACTGGCGCAGCCGCTTGACGTGAAGGACTGGAAAAAAGGCGAATGCGACCTGATCCCGGGCGTGACCGCGCCGCACATTATTCCGGTTGAACGTGATTACCCGGCAACGTACGAGCGCTTTACCTCTATCGGTCCGCTGATGGAGAAGATCGGTAACGGCGGTAAAGGCATCGCCTGGAACACCCAGAGCGAAATGGACCTGCTGCGCAAGCTCAATTACACCAAAGCAGACGGCCCGGCCAAAGGCCAGCCAATGCTGAACACGGCAATTGATGCAGCGGAAATGATCCTGACCCTGGCACCGGAAACCAATGGCCACGTGGCGGTGAAAGCGTGGGCGGCTCTGAGTGAATTTACCGGCCGTGACCATACGCATCTGGCGAAGAATAAAGAAGAAGAGAAAATCCGCTTCCGCGATATTCAGGCTCAGCCGCGCAAGATTATCTCCAGCCCGACCTGGTCTGGCCTCGAAGATGAACATGTGTCCTATAACGCCGGATACACCAACGTTCACGAGCTGATCCCATGGCGCACGCTCTCTGGCCGTCAGTCTCTGTATCAGGATCACCAGTGGATGCGTGACTTCGGTGAAAGCCTGCTGGTTTACCGGCCGCCAATCGATACCCGCTCCGTGAAAGCGGTGATGGGGGCGAAATCAAACGGTAACCCTGAGAAGGCGCTGAACTTCCTGACGCCGCACCAGAAGTGGGGTATCCACTCCACCTACAGCGACAACCTGCTGATGCTGACGCTGTCACGCGGGGGGCCGATTGTCTGGATGAGCGAAGCGGACGCCAAAGATCTGGGTATCGAAGATAACGACTGGATCGAAGTGTTCAACAGCAACGGTGCCCTGACGGCACGTGCGGTGGTGAGCCAGCGTGTACCAGCCGGGATGACCATGATGTACCACGCGCAGGAACGTATCGTTAACCTGCCGGGTTCAGAGATCACCGAGCAGCGCGGCGGTATTCACAACTCTGTGACCCGTATTACGCCGAAACCGACGCATATGATCGGCGGCTATGCCCAGCTGGCCTACGGCTTTAACTACTACGGCACTGTAGGATCAAACCGCGATGAGTTCGTGGTGGTACGTAAGATGAAGAATATTAACTGGTTAGATGGCGAAGGAAATGACCAGGTACAGGAGAGCGTAAAATGAAAATTCGTTCACAAGTCGGCATGGTGCTGAATCTGGATAAATGCATCGGCTGTCATACCTGCTCAGTCACCTGTAAAAACGTCTGGACCAGCCGTGAAGGTATGGAGTACGCCTGGTTCAACAACGTGGAAAGTAAGCCGGGCACCGGCTTCCCGACCGACTGGGAAAACCAGGAGAAGTGGAAGGGTGGCTGGATCCGTAAAATCAACGGCAAACTGCAACCGCGCATGGGTAACCGTGCGATGCTGCTCGGTAAAATCTTTGCTAACCCGCATCTGCCGGGCATCGACGATTACTACGAGCCGTTTGATTACGACTATCAGAACCTGCACAACGCGCCGGAAAGCAAACACCAGCCGATCGCCCGTCCTCGCTCGCTGATCACCGGTAAGCGCATGGACAAAATTACCAGCGGTCCAAACTGGGAGGAAATTCTGGGCGGCGAGTTCGAAAAACGCGCCAAAGACCAGAACTTCGAGAACATGCAGAAGGCGATGTACGGCCAGTTCGAAAACACTTTCATGATGTATCTGCCGCGCCTGTGCGAACACTGCCTTAACCCGGCGTGCGTGGCGACCTGCCCAAGCGGCGCCATCTACAAGCGTGAAGAAGATGGCATTGTGCTGATCGACCAGGACAAGTGCCGCGGCTGGCGTATGTGCATCACCGGCTGCCCGTACAAAAAAATCTACTTTAACTGGAAGAGCGGTAAGTCTGAGAAGTGTATCTTCTGCTACCCGCGTATCGAAGCCGGTATGCCGACCGTCTGCTCAGAGAGCTGCGTAGGGCGTATCCGCTACCTCGGCGTGCTGCTGTACGACGCGGATGCGATTGAAAATGCCGCAAGCACCGAGAACGAGAAAGATCTGTATCAGCGTCAGCTGGACGTCTTCCTCGATCCGAACGATCCGAAGGTGATCGAGCAGGCGCTGAAAGACGGTATTCCGCAGAGCGTGATTGACGCCGCACAGCAGTCCCCAGTGTACAAAATGGCGATGGACTGGAAGCTGGCGCTGCCGCTGCACCCGGAATACCGCACGTTGCCGATGGTCTGGTACGTGCCGCCGCTGTCTCCGATTCAGTCTGCGGCTGACGCAGGTGAACTGGGCAGCAACGGCATTCTGCCGGACGTGGAAAGCCTGCGTATTCCGGTTCAGTATCTGGCCAACCTGCTCACCGCAGGGGATACCCAGCCGGTGCTGCTGGCGCTGAAACGTATGCTGGCGATGCGTCACTTCAAACGTGCGGAAACCGTTGACGGCGTTAACGATACCCGCGCGCTGGAAGAGGTCGGCCTGACCGAAGCGCAGGCGCAGGAGATGTACCGCTATCTGGCAATCGCTAACTACGAAGATCGTTTCGTGGTGCCGAGCAGTCACCGCGAGCTGGCTCGCGAGGCCTTCCCGGAGAAAAGTGGGTGTGGCTTTACCTTTGGCGACGGTTGCCACGGGTCAGACAGCAAATTCAACCTGTTCAACAGCCGCCGCATCGACGCGATGGATGTGACCAGCAAAACGGAGCCGCACCAATGATTGAACTCGTCATTGTTTCGCGTCTGCTCGAGTACCCTGATGCTGCGCTTGTGCAGCATCAACAGGAACTCTTTGATGCACTCGCGTCATCTGAAAACCTGGATAAAGAGGATGCCCAGACGCTGGGCGTTTTCCTCCGCGACCTGCTGGCGCGCGATCTTCTTGATGCGCAGGCGGACTACAGCCAGCTGTTTGACCGTGGTCGTGCCACGTCTCTATTGCTGTTCGAACACGTTCACGGTGAATCCCGCGACCGTGGTCAGGCGATGGTGGATCTGATGGCCCAGTACGAGCAGCACGGTTTGCAACTCGACAGCCGCGAGCTGCCGGATCACCTGCCTCTGTACCTGGAATATCTGGCGCAGCTGCCGAAAGAGGAAGCGCTGGGCGGGTTGCAGGACATCGCTCCCATTCTGGCGTTGCTCGGCGCACGTCTCCAGCGACGTGAGAGCAATTATGCAGTCCTGTTCGATCTACTGGTGAAACTGGCTAACGCCTCGGTTGACAGTCAAAAAGTGGCGGAAAAAATTGCGGATGAAGCCCGTGACGACACCCCACAAGCACTGGATGCCGTCTGGGAAGAAGAACAGGTGAAATTCTTTGCTGACCAGAGCTGTGGCGAATCTGAAATCTCCGCGCATCAGCGTCGTTTTGCCGGAGCGGTGGCTCCGCAATATTTGAATATCTCTAACGGAGGACAGCACTAATGCACTTCCTGAATATGTTCTTCTTTGACATTTACCCGTATATCGCGGGCACCGTGTTCCTGGTGGGAAGCTGGCTGCGTTATGACTATGGCCAGTACACCTGGCGTGCTGCCTCCAGCCAGATGCTGGATCGTAAAGGGATGAACCTGGCGTCAAACCTGTTCCACATCGGGATTTTGGGTATTTTTGCCGGTCATTTCCTGGGGATGCTGACGCCGCACTGGATGTACGAAGCGTGGCTGCCGATTGAAGTGAAGCAGAAGATGGCGATGCTCGCCGGTGGCGCCTGCGGCGTGATGACCCTGGTGGGTGGGCTGCTGCTGCTGAAACGCCGTCTGTTCAGCCCACGCGTGCGGGCTACCACGACCGGAGCGGACATCCTGATCCTCTCCCTGCTGATGGTGCAGTGTGCGCTGGGTCTGCTGACCATTCCATTCTCTGCGCAGCATATGGACGGCAGCGAGATGATGAAGCTGGTGGGATGGGCGCAGTCTGTCGTGACCTTCCGCGGTGGTGCCTCTGAGCATCTGGACGGCGTGGCGTTCATCTTCCGCGTTCACCTGGTGCTGGGTATGACCCTGTTTGTGCTGTTCCCGTTCTCTCGCCTGGTGCACATCTGGAGTGCGCCGGTGGAGTACCTGACGCGCAAATATCAGATCGTGCGTGCTCGTCGCTGATTCGCTGTATTGATACAACCCCGCATTTGCGGGGTTTTTTTTGTCCTGGAACCAGGGTTTGGTGCGGATGCCGGGTGGCGGCTGCGCCTTACCCGGCCTACGGAATTCACTATGCTCGGATCGAACCCTGGTCGAAGCTTCTCATCTTTCCCCGCATGGGAGAACCATGGGGCATTGTGCTTTTGGAGAGTGCTAAAGAATCTGGAAGTGATGGTGGTGGGGGAAGGATTCGAACCTTCGAAGTCGATGACGGCAGATTTACAGTCTGCTCCCTTTGGCCGCTCGGGAACCCCACCAGGGGTAATTCATATTTTGAGGTAAAGCTGGAGATGGTGGTGGGGGAAGGATTCGAACCTTCGAAGTCGATGACGGCAGATTTACAGTCTGCTCCCTTTGGCCGCTCGGGAACCCCACCACGGGGTAATGCTTTTAACTGGCCTGCTTCCTGTTGGAAGCGGGGCGCATCATATCAAATGAGACGCCCCTGTAAAGCATTCCTTTAGGAAAATGAAGCTGTTTGCCTGCTTTTTATCCGTAAAGGCGTAAAGCTAATCAATTCATTTTCCGAAGGATTAAAGAATAATCGTTCTGTTGCCGTACACAAAGACGCGCTGAGCAAGTACCTGATAAAGCGCACGGCTCAGTACGTTCTTCTCAACGTCACGGCCAGCTCGCATCATATCTTCTGCCGTGTAGGTGTGATCCACGTGGATCACGTCCTGCATGATGATTGGGCCTTCGTCCAGATTATCATTCACGTAGTGCGCGGTTGCGCCAATGATCTTCACCCCACGCTCGTATGCCTGGTGATACGGACGCGCGCCAATAAAGGCTGGCAGGAAGGAGTGGTGGATGTTGATAATTTTGTTCGGGAAGCGCGCCACGAAGGATGGCGTCAGCACGCGCATGTATTTTGCCAGCACCACGTAGTCCGGGTTATGCGCTTCAATCGCAGCAGCCATCAGGTTGTCGTGCTCTTCGCGGGTATGACCTTCATGGCTGACCAGTTCAAACGGAATGTCGAAACGTTCAACCAGCGTACGCAGCGTCTCGTGGTTGCCAATGACGGCGGCAATTTCGACGTCCAGGCCACCGTAGTTGGCTTTCATCAGCAGATCGCCCAGGCAGTGCGCCTCTTTGGTGACCAGAATGACAATGCGGCGACGACCCGCCGGGTTTAGCTCGCGCACCGAGCCTTCCGGCAGGGCGCTGTCCAGATCGGCAAGCAGGGTTGTGTCGTTGAAAATACCTTCCAGCTCGGTACGCATAAAGAAGCGACCGGTACGGTGGTCAACGAACTCGTTGTTCTGCACGATATTCAGTTCATGCTTGTAGCAAATGTTGGTAATTCGTGCGATCAGTCCTTTTTGATCGGGACAGATAGTGCGCAGAACTTTACGTTGTAATGATTGCATCGCCGGGAAATCCTGTTTATGTATTTGCGAAATCTGAGTTGTCAGGCATTACTGCCGCAACACTTTTTAAATTTTTTTCCTGAACCACAGGGGCAGGGATCGTTACGACCGAATTGCGGACGTGTGCCGTCAATATAATACCATTGCCCGCTGTCCTTTAAGAACCGTGAGCGTTCAATGATGGCGCCGGGTTTGTTTTGTTCGCTAAAGCGGGCGACAAAACTGACATAGCCCTCGTTGGCATCGCGGCCGGGAGCGGCATCAAAGACGGTAAGGCCCAGCCAGACGGTGTTGGCAAATCCGGCTTCAATCTCTTGCCGAAAATCGGCAGCATCACAGGACGGATGCCAGGTTTTAATCAGGTAGTCTGCGTTTTTGATCACAAAAGCAGTATACCGCGAGCGCATAAGGTGTGACGGGTCTGGTGCAACCTGCTCGCCAGAAAGATATCGCTGGCAACATAGGCTATACTCCAGAGCGCTACCACAGGGGCAGAGTTGAGACACGATTCTCTTCCTGGAACAAAAAATAAGGCGTTAAACGCTTAAGGTAGCAATATGTTAACTGAGCAGGTGCGTTGACGCTATGTCGGGAATCCAGGGGAAGTAAAACAGGGCTAATGAGAAAGGTAAAAATTGGACTGGCGTTGGGCTCAGGTGCAGCCCGGGGTTGGTCACATATTGGCGTTATCAATACCTTAAACCAGATGGGGATTGACGTTGATATTGTCGCAGGATGTTCTATCGGGTCGCTGGTCGGATCCGCGTACGCCTGCGGTAAGCTCCCGCAGCTTGAAAGCTGGGTGCGCTCCTTTAGTTACTGGGATGTACTGCGCCTGATGGATCTCTCCTGGCAGCGTGGCGGCCTGCTGCGCGGCGAACGCGTATTCAATCAGTTTCGTAAGATAATGCCCCTCGCTGACTTCAGCCACTGCCAAATGCCTTTCGGCGCCGTTGCAACCAACCTCAGTACTGGCAGGGAGTTATGGCTCACCGAAGGGGATATTCATCTCGCCGTTCGCGCATCCTGTAGCATGCCTGGGTTAATGGCGCCTGTGCCTCATAATGGCTACTGGCTCGTTGATGGCGGCGTGGTGAATCCTGTGCCCATCTCTCTGACGCGCGCCATGGGGGCAGATATCGTCATTGCAGTTGATTTACAGCACGACGCTCACCTTATGCAGCAGGATTTGATGCCGGTTAATCTTCAGAGCGATGATGCGGAAGAAGAGAAACTTGCCTGGCATGCGCGTTTACGCGGCAGAATAGGGCGCCTGACTGCCCGTCGCACGGTGACCGCGCCGAACGCCATTGAAATCATGACGACCTCCATTCAAATTCTTGAGAATCGCCTGAAGCGAAACCGTATGGCTGGCGATCCTCCGGATATTCTTATTCAGCCCTATTGTCCACAAATCTCTACCCTTGATTTCCACCGGGCTGAGGCCGCCATAGCAGCGGGCTCGTTAGCCGTCGAAAAGAAAATAGATGAACTGTTGCCTTTTGTGCGTACAGCACGTTAAGCACTTTTTTGATTACTTCAGCAAAATCTGACAGGCGATAGTACCAATAGCATGCCACTATTGAGTAACTGTCAGCCAGGGGAGGAACCATGACACAGCCATTGGCCGGAAAACATATTTTGATAGTAGAAGACGAGCCCGTTTTCCGATCGCTACTGGATTCGTGGTTATCCTCACTGGGTGCAACCACGTCCCTTGCCGAAGATGGCGTCGAGGCACTGGAAAAAATGGCCAGCATGGCGCCAGATCTGATGATCTGCGATCTCGAGATGCCGCGCATGGACGGATTAATGCTGGTGGAGAACCTGCGTAACGAAGGTTATCAGACACCGATACTGGTGATCTCGGCGACCGAAAATATGGCGGATATTGCTAAGGCGTTGCGTTTGGGTGTGCAGGATATCCTGCTCAAACCGGTTAAAGATTTAAACCGACTGCGTGAAACGGTGTTGGCCTGCCTGTATCCCAATATGTTTAATTCCCGGGTGGAAGAAGAAGAACGTCTTTTCCAGGACTGGGATGCTTTAGTCAGTAATCCGCTCGCGGCCGCGAAGCTGCTTCAGGAACTTCAGCCGCCGGTGCAGCAAAATATCTCTCATTGCAGAGTAAATTATCGCCAGCTGGTAGCGGCTGACCAGCCTGGACTGGTGCTGGATATTGCGCCGCTATCAGATTCCGACCTCGCTTTTTATTGCCTGGATGTTACCCGAGCGGGAGATAACGGCGTTCTGGCGGCCTTATTACTCCGTGCGCTGTTTAATGGATTGCTACAGGAACAATTATCCCATCAGGGGCAACGACTTCCTGAGTTAGGCAGTTTACTAAAACAGGTCAACCAACTTTTTCGCCAGGCCAATTTGCCGGGGCAGTTCCCGCTTCTGGTTGGCTATTATCACAGCGGGTTGAATAACCTTATTCTGGTCTCTGCTGGATTAAATGCCACGCTGAATACCGGCGAACACCATATACAGGTGAGTAACGGTGTGCCGTTGGGAACGTTGGGTAATACTTACCTTAATCAAATTAGCCATCGCTGCACCTCCTGGCAGTGCCAAATTTGGGGTGCCGGTGGGCGGTTACGCTTAATGTTGTCCACGGAGTAAGCAGTCAGATTTTATTTTTCAGATTGCTTTACCTGTGTTTTTGCTGGCAGTGCTACTATCGCTGCAAGTTTCATGCGTATTTGTCTTAATTGATCGGCAACGCGTTCTTTTCAGACCCGTATTAGTGGCTGAGACTGTATACTCAACGCGTTATTCAATGCATAAAAGTTCAAAACTTGAACAGTTCAGGAGAATTTCAATGGCTGCCCTAAATTCGAAAGTCAGAAAGGCCGTTATCCCGGTGGCGGGATTGGGTACCAGGATGTTGCCAGCGACGAAGGCAATCCCAAAAGAGATGCTGCCTCTGGTTGATAAGCCATTAATCCAGTATGTCGTGAATGAGTGTATTGCGGCAGGTATCACCGAAATTGTACTGGTGACGCATTCATCTAAAAACTCTATCGAAAACCATTTCGATACCAGTTTCGAACTCGAAGCAATGCTGGAAAAACGCGTAAAGCGCCAGCTGCTGGAGGAAGTGCAGTCTATTTGCCCTCCACACGTTACCATTATGCAGGTTCGTCAGGGCCTGGCGAAGGGCCTGGGGCACGCAGTATTGTGTGCACATCCGGTAGTGGGTGATGAGCCGGTCGCGGTTATTCTGCCCGACGTGATCCTTGATGAGTATGAGTCCGATCTTTCCCAGGAAAACCTGGCGGAAATGATTAAACGCTTCGACGAAACCGGCAGCAGCCAGATTATGGTTGAGCCAGTCGACGATGTGACTGCTTACGGTGTGGTTGACTGCAAAGGTGTTGCCCTGCAACCTGGTGAAAGCGTACCAATGGTTGGCGTTGTTGAAAAACCTAAAGCGGACGTCGCGCCGTCTAACCTTGCTGTCGTTGGCCGTTACGTACTGAGTGCTGAAATCTGGGCGCTGCTGGCCAAAACGCCTCCGGGTGCGGGCGATGAAATCCAGCTGACGGATGCTATCGATATGCTGATCGAGAAAGAGACCGTGGAAGCCTACCACATGAAAGGTAAGAGCCATGACTGCGGTAATAAGCTCGGTTATATGCAGGCATTCGTCGAATATGGCATTCGCCATAACAGCCTGGGTGAAGAATTTAAAGCCTGGCTCAAAGGTAGCGTGGGTATTAAGTAATAAACTCACGGACCAGTGAACAAGACCGGTGTGGCGATGCCCACCGGTTTTTTTATGCCTGTCGATCCGTAATTGGCTGGAGATTGTCAAGGACGTTAAATAGTGAGCCTGGCAATATGACAGAATGTAAGGAGATGTTCGGGGTATATTATGGGCATAAAAAATCCCGCATTAAGCGGGATTTTTCAGAATCTTTCCAGATTAATCCTTGATCAGGAAGTCATCCAGTTGTTTACCTTGTTCGTCCATAGCTTTCTTGATTACAGCAGGAGTACGACCCTGGCCGGTCCAGGTTTTCTCTTCGCCGTTCTCGTCGATGTAGCTATATTTAGCAGGACGTGCTGCGCGTTTTGCTTTGGTACCGGTTTTGGCCGCAGCCATGCTGTTCAGCAATTCGTTTGGATCGATACCATCGGCAATCAGCATTTCGCGATACTGTTGCAGTTTACGTGTACGTTCTTCGATTTCAGCCGCTGCTGCGCTTTCTTCTTCACGACGTTCGTTAACGACAACTTCTAATTTTTCGAGCATCTCTTCAAGCGTTTCAAGGGTACATTCTCTTGCCTGCGCACGAAGAGTACGGATGTTGTTCAGAATTTTAAGTGCTTCGCTCATTGTAGTAATCTCAAACTTATAATGGGGGTGGGTTTGTTGTCCTAATAATAGAGCGTTAATTTCACTTGTGCAATAGGTTGGAATGTAAGGAATTCAAAAAATACAAAATTAATGACGCTATTATTAATTACGCTAACTTAAATTTCATTGTTTGCTGGGGCGATGAGATATCGTTTCAAACGGCAAAAGCGCGTCATTTGCATGTTTGTTTTGTGACTTTTACCTCAGGAATTATAGTTGCGGTTGATAAATATCAGCCTTTCGTATTACTCCGGCTAAGCGCAGCGAACAGAAGAATAGTTAATAAATAGTGAATTTTAAAGATTGCAGAAGCCACTATAAAAAGAAGTGTTATCTCCGGTGTCGAGCTCGCCTTATTGTCCGTGCTAAAAGCCTTTACTGTCTGTTTTAACGCATTATTTTGCGCTATCAACGAAGAGTTTATTGGTGCAGAACAGCCTGGAGCACGCAGCCCGCCGCTGATGACAATACAAAATATGGTACAATGATCCATCGGGAATATTACACATTGATTAGGGTTCTTCGGCCAATGGCACAACTTTATTTCTACTATTCGGCAATGAATGCAGGGAAATCGACGGCGTTACTGCAATCCTCATACAATTATCAGGAGCGGGGGATGCGTACCGTTGTTTATACCGCCGAAATCGACGATCGCTTTGGGGCAGGGAAGGTAAGCTCAAGAATAGGGCTCTCGTCGCCTGCAAGGCTGTTTAACCCTGAAACGGACCTGCTTGAGGACATTCGTGCCCAGCATGCCTCTAAGCCTGTCCATTGCGTGCTGGTAGATGAAAGCCAGTTCCTGACCCGTGAGCAGGTCCATGCGCTTTCAGAGGTCGTTGATGAGCTGGATATTCCCGTTCTTTGCTATGGATTACGCACTGACTTTCGCGGTGAGTTATTTGCCGGTAGCCAGTATCTGCTCGCCTGGTCGGATAAGCTGGTTGAGCTGAAAACTATCTGCTTTTGTGGCCGCAAGGCAAGTATGGTTCTTCGCCTGGACCAGTCGGGTAAGCCTTATGCTGATGGCGAGCAGGTGGTGATAGGGGGCAATGAACGTTATGTCTCGGTCTGCCGCAAGCATTATAAAGAGGCGCTGGCTGTAGGCTCGCTGACGGCGTTACAGGGCGACAATCGCAAATAAAAAAAATGTCTTACGGATCCTCAGATATAAAAAACCCGCCAGCGGCGGGTTTTTTTTCACACTGTCAATCAAGCATTTTTCTTCGCTTTCTTGTCAGCCTTTACAACTGCGGGGATGTCAACTTTTACGGCAGCGACATCGCTTTCAGTGAAGTTACGACCGTAATAGGTATCCAGCAGGATCTGTTTCAGTTCGGAAATCAGTGGGTAGCGCGGGTTAGCACCAGTACACTGGTCATCGAATGCATCTTCAGACAGCTTATCTACGTGAGCGAGGAAGTCAGCTTCCTGAACGCCTGCTTCGCGGATAGATTTAGGAATACCCAGTTCAGCCTTCAGGCTTTCCAGCCATGCCAGCAGTTTCTCGATCTTCGCTGCAGTACGGTCGCCCGGTGCGCTCAGACCCAGGTGGTCTGCGATTTCAGCGTAGCGACGACGAGCTTGCGGACGGTCGTACTGGCTGAATGCAGTCTGCTTGGTTGGGTTGTCGTTGGCGTTATAGCGGATAACGTTGCTGATCAACAGGGCGTTCGCCAGACCGTGAGGAATGTGGAACTGTGAACCCAGCTTGTGCGCCATGGAGTGACAGACACCCAGGAAGGCGTTAGCAAATGCAATGCCCGCGATGGTTGCCGCACTGTGTACACGTTCACGAGCTACAGGGTTTTTCGAACCTTCGTTGTAAGAAGCTGGCAGGTTTTCTTTCAGCAGTTTCAGTGCCTGTAAAGCCTGACCGTCAGAGAACTCAGAAGCCAGTACGGAAACGTAAGCTTCCAGGGCGTGAGTTACCGCATCCAGACCACCGAACGCACACAGTGATTTCGGCATTTCCATGACCAGGTTGGCGTCAACGATAGCCATATCTGGCGTCAGTGCGTAGTCAGCCAGCGGATATTTCTGACCCGTTGCGTCATCAGTCACAACAGCAAATGGCGTCACTTCTGAACCGGTACCGGAAGTGGTGGTGACGGCGATCATTTTCGCTTTCACGCCCATTTTCGGGAACTTGTAGATACGTTTACGGATATCCATAAAGCGCAGCGCCAGTTCTTCGAAGTGGGTTTCCGGATGCTCGTACATGACCCACATAATTTTCGCGGCGTCCATTGGGGAACCGCCACCCAGTGCGATGATCACATCAGGTTTGAAGGAGTTAGCCAGTTCAGCGCCTTTACGTACAACGCTCAGGGTTGGGTCAGCTTCAACTTCAAAGAAGACTTCAGTTTCGACGCCAGACGCTTTCAGAACAGAGGTGATCTGGTCTGCATAGCCATTGTTGAACAGGAAACGGTCAGTCACGATGAGCGCACGTTTGTGGCCATCAGTAATCACTTCGTCCAGCGCGATTGGCAGAGAGCCGCGGCGGAAGTAGATAGATTTCGGAAGTTTGTGCCACAACATATTTTCAGCTCGCTTAGCAACGGTTTTCTTGTTGATCAGGTGTTTTGGACCAACGTTTTCAGAGATGGAGTTACCACCCCAGGAACCACAACCCAGAGTCAGGGAAGGTGCGAGTTTGAAGTTATACAGGTCACCGATACCACCCTGAGAAGCAGGGGTGTTGATCAGGATACGTGCCGTCTTCATCTTCTGACCGAAGTAAGCAACACGCTCTGGCTGGTTATCCTGGTCGGTGTACAGGCAAGAGGTGTGGCCGATACCGCCCATCGCCACCAGCTTCTCTGCTTTTTCTACCGCGTCATCGAAATCTTTCGCACGGTACATTGCCAGTGTCGGGGACAGTTTTTCGTGAGCAAACGGCTCACTTTCATCAACGACTTTCACTTCACCAATCAGAATCTTGGTGGTAGCAGGGACGCCAAAGCCGGCGAGTTCAGCGATTTTATACGCTGGCTGACCTACGATAGCTGCGTTCAGTGCACCATTTTTCAGAATCACGTCCTGAACGGCTTTCAGTTCTTTACCTTGCAACAGGTAGCCGCCGTGGCTGGCGAAACGTTCACGAACGGCGTCGTATACCGAATCAACCACGACAACAGACTGTTCAGATGCACAGATAACGCCGTTATCGAAGGTTTTTGACATCAGCACAGAGGCAACTGCACGCTTGATATCTGCCGTTTCGTCGATCACAACAGGGGTATTACCTGCGCCTACGCCGATGGCTGGTTTACCGGAGCTGTATGCTGCTTTAACCATACCAGGACCGCCGGTCGCCAGGATTAAGTTAATGTCCGGGTGATGCATCAGGGCGTTGGACAGTTCAACAGAAGGCTGGTCGATCCAACCGATCAGATCTTTTGGCGCACCCGCAGCAATGGCAGCCTGAAGCACGATATCCGCTGCTTTGTTGGTGGCGTCTTTCGCACGTGGATGCGGGGAGAAAATGATTGCGTTACGTGTTTTCAGACTGATAAGAGATTTGAAGATGGCGGTAGAGGTTGGGTTAGTGGTTGGAACGATACCGCAAATAATGCCGATGGGTTCAGCGATAGTGATGGTGCCAAAAGTGTCGTCTTCTGACAGCACACCGCAGGTTTTCTCATCTTTATAGGCGTTGTAGATATACTCTGAAGCAAAGTGGTTTTTGATCACTTTATCTTCAACGATACCCATACCGGATTCGGCTACGGCCATTTTAGCGAGAGGGATTCGAGCATCTGCAGCAGCCAGAGCGGCCGCGCGGAAGATTTTATCAACCTGTTCTTGGGTGAAATTGGCATATTCACGCTGGGCTTTTTTCACGCGCTCGACGAGGGCGTTCAGTTCAGCGATATTGGTAACAGCCATAATGCTCTCCTGATAATGTTTAAACTCTTTTAGTAAACCAGCGCTCGATACGTCTGACAGTATAGTCAGAGCCGATCCCACTTGCGTAACACACAGTAAAACAAAGGATTACTCACTGCTTCCGCTCACTAATTTACTAAAAGAGCCTTACCTTAGCATCATACCTTTTTGATAGGTGATCTCCCTGGCGGCGTAACCAAGATTACTCACTTCTGAGTACGAAAATTATGATCAAGATCAATTTTGTCCTAAGCTGATACCTTTCAGCAGGGTTATTTTGTGCTAATTATTCCAGTGTTAAATAATTAAGTAACTATTGGAAGTGGCGCTATCATTGATTATACAAATGTTTAACATCATGAATTGATAACGTTTTAGAACAGATTTCTGGTGAAGTGTGCGGCTAAAAAGCGTATCTTCAGCGCGGATTTATCATTACACGCTGTCTCTCCCTGACCATGCTCAATTGCGGAGCTTAATGTGATTCAAACGCTCTTTGATTTCCCTACATATTTCAAGTTTTTTATTGGCTTGTTTGCCCTGGTCAACCCGGTAGGGATTATCCCTGTCTTCATCAGTATGACCAGTTATCAGACAGCCGCCGCGCGAAATAAAACCAACCTGACGGCAAACCTGTCGGTGGCGATTATCTTGCTTACGTCTCTTTATCTGGGGGACGCCATTCTTCAGGTCTTCGGCATCTCGATTGATTCGTTCCGAATAGCAGGCGGGATCCTGGTGGTGACGATTGCCATGTCGATGATCAGCGGCAAGCTGGGGGAGGATAAACAGAATAAGCAGGAAAAATCAGAGACAGCTATCCGCGAGAGCATCGGCGTGGTGCCACTGGCACTGCCGCTGATGGCGGGCCCGGGGGCAATCAGTTCTACCATTGTATGGGGAACACGCTATCACAGCCTGATGCACCTGATTGGCTTCTCTGTCGCCATTGCCCTGTTCGCACTTTGCTGCTGGGGCGTATTTCGTATGGCGCCATGGCTGGTTCGCTTGCTGGGACAAACGGGCATCAACGTGATTACCCGTATCATGGGTCTGTTGTTAATGGCGTTAGGCATCGAATTTATCGTTACCGGTATAAAAAGTATATTCCCCGGATTAGTACACTGACTTTCGTTTGAAAGAGCGGAGCCAGCGGCTCCGTTTTTTTACGTGAATATCAGCAAATCATATAAATAAAGTTGAAATACGCACCAGCCATAATAAGTTCTACTAATAACCCTCTTTTGTTGATTTTCAAGAGGTTGTTTATTTTCAGTTTGCTTCTCTGCCCATAAATCCTTCAAACGCTCTGTTATTTTACTCACATGATACTCTGGGGCTTGCTGACAGATAACCGAAATGATATTAGTAATTTCGACGCTGACCCAGACGAATGTGCTAAATAATAACCAGATGTTAAATTTTCGTGAAAAATCGTCCGAATTTGTCATGTCATCGCACCAGTCACGAGAGAACTCTACAACTGAATGTATTGTAAGGGTTTTACTTGTTTTTGGCGTGAAAGGTGGTCGGCGGCATAGCTACGCCTGACTCCGTAAAAGAGAAATGCTTAACAAATTTGCAAAATGTATTGGCGAGAGTTGGCACCATTTGGTACTTTCCGGCCTTATATTTTGCGGCATTAAACAAGTTGATGAGAACTATTTTCATATAGACCTCACTTAAGCTTTCCAGCACACCTCACTGACAGGGGAGAGGTGTAAAGAATCGACGCAAGATCGCCGTACGAGCGGTCAGTAATAATGAAGTCGATGATAGCAAGAAGTAAAAAAAGAACCTGACAGCAGCAAAAAAAACTCCTGCGCTGTACAGGCCCCAACAGGGGATTACACAACTGGCGAAGGCCAGTCATAATAATGAGTGGAGTATCAACACAATGTCCATCATCACAAAAAAAAGTCTGGTAGCGGCGGGGATTTTAACTGCGCTAATCGCGGGCAACGCTGCAATGGCTGCGGACGTTCCTGCTGGTGTTCAGCTGGCTGAGAAGCAAACGCTGGTACGTAATAACGGTGCGGAAGTGCAGTCTCTTGATCCGCACAAAATTGAAGGTGTTCCAGAGTCTAACGTTAACCGCGATCTGTTTGAAGGTCTGCTGGTGACTGACGTAGACGGCCACCCGGCTCCGGGCGTGGCGGAAAAATGGGACAACAAAGATTTTAAAGTCTGGACCTTCCATCTGCGTAAAGATGCCAAATGGTCTGACGGTACGCCGGTTACCGCCGAAGATTTCGTCTATAGCTGGCAGCGTCTGGCGGATCCGAATACCGCCTCCCCGTACGCGAGTTACCTCCAGTATGGCCATATCGCCAATATTGATGACATCATCACGGGTAAAAAGCCAGTAACCGACCTGGGCGTAAAAGCCATCGATGCCAACACTTTTGAAGTGACGTTGAGCGAACCTGTTCCGTACTTCTATAAGTTGCTGGTTCACCCGTCCGTTTCTCCGGTACCAAAATCCGCGGTAGAAAAATTTGGTGAAAAATGGACGCAGCCTGCGAATATCGTGACCAACGGTGCATATAAGCTGAAGGACTGGGTCGTTAACGAGCGTATGGTGCTGGAGCGCAACCCGCAGTATTGGGATAATGCCAAGACGGTTATCAATCAGGTCACCTACCTGCCAATCTCTTCTGAGGTAACGGACGTAAACCGCTACCGCAGCGGCGAAATCGACATGACCTATAACAACATGCCGATTGAACTGTTCCAGAAGCTGAAAAAAGAGATCCCGAAAGAAGTGCACGTCGATCCGTATCTGTGCACCTACTATTATGAAATTAACAACCAGAAAGCACCGTTCACCGACGTACGTGTTCGTACCGCACTGAAGCTGGCTCTGGATCGCGACATTATCGTGAATAAAGTGAAGAATCAGGGCGACCTGCCGGCTTACAGCTACACCCCGCCTTACACCGACGGTATGAAGCTGGTTGAACCTGAATGGTTCAAATGGTCCCAGGAAAAACGTAACGAAGAAGCGAAAAAGCTGCTGGCTGAAGCGGGCTATACCGCCGACAAGCCGCTGACGTTTAGTCTGCTGTACAACACCTCCGATCTGCATAAAAAACTGGCTATTGCCGTCGCGTCAATCTGGAAGAAAAATCTCGGCGTGAACGTGAAGCTGGAAAATCAGGAATGGAAAACCTTCCTCGATACGCGCCATCAGGGAACCTTTGACGTGGCACGTGCAGGATGGTGTGCGGACTATAACGAACCGACCTCATTCCTGAACACCATGCTCAGCGACAGTTCGAACAATACCGCACACTATAAGAGCCCGGCGTTTGATAAGCTGATTGGCGATACCCTGAAAGTGGCAGATGACGCCCAGCGCGCCGATCTGTACGCGAAATCAGAACAACAGCTCGATAAAGACTCTGCGATCGTTCCGGTTTACTACTACGTTAACGCCCGCCTGGTGAAACCATGGGTAGGGGGTTATACCGGTAAAGACCCGTTGGATAATATTTCCGTTAAGAATCTTTATATTATCAAGCATTAATGGCAATACGTGGGGCGAGCGAGCTTGCCCCACTGTGTCTATTTTGTAACATTCATCAGGCACACGCCAGAAGGTACGGGCAATGTTGAAATTTATCCTGCGTCGCTGTCTTGAAGCGATTCCAACGTTATTTATTCTAATTACAATTTCCTTCTTTATGATGCGTCTTGCGCCGGGCAGTCCTTTTACCGGTGAACGCACGCTTCCGCCAGAAGTTATGGCCAACATCGAAGCGAAATATCATTTAAACGATCCTATCACCACGCAGTACTTCAACTATCTGAAGCAACTTGCACACGGTGATTTTGGTCCGTCATTCAAATATAAAGACTATTCCGTTAACGACCTGGTGGCGTCCAGCTTCCCGGTATCGGCTAAATTAGGGGCTGCTGCATTTATCCTGGCCGTTGTTCTCGGTGTCACTGCGGGTGTTATCGCCGCACTAAAACAAAATACCCGATGGGATTACGCCGTAATGGGGGTCGCAATGACCGGGGTGGTTATCCCCAGCTTCGTTGTCGCGCCGTTGCTGGTCATGATATTCGCGATAACCCTTAAATGGCTGCCCGGGGGCGGCTGGAATGGCGGGGCGCTGAAGTTCATGATATTGCCGATGGTGGCATTATCTCTGGCCTACATTGCCAGTATCGCCCGTATTACGCGTGGTTCAATGATTGAAGTCCTGCATTCGAACTTTATCCGTACCGCCCGAGCGAAAGGGTTGCCGATGCGTCGGATTATTTTCCGTCACGCTCTCAAGCCTGCACTGTTACCGGTGCTCTCCTATATGGGTCCTGCATTCGTCGGCATTATTACGGGTTCAATGGTGATTGAAACCATTTATGGCCTGCCGGGCATCGGGCAGTTGTTTGTTAACGGGGCGCTTAACCGAGACTATTCGCTGGTGCTGAGCCTGACGATCCTCGTGGGCGCGCTGACCATTCTGTTTAATGCCGTTGTCGATGTGCTGTATGCCGTTATCGATCCGAAAATCCGTTACTAACTGGAGCACGCCATGATGTTGAGTAAGAAAAACAGCGAGGCGCTGGAAAACTTCAGTGAAAAGCTGGAGGTCGAAGGTCGTAGCCTTTGGCAAGACGCCCGCCGTCGTTTTATGCATAACCGTGCCGCCGTTGCCAGCCTGGTCGTGCTGGTGCTTATCGCGCTGTTCGTAACCCTGGCACCAATGCTCTCTCAGTTCACCTATTTCGATACGGACTGGGGCATGATGTCCAGCGCGCCGGATATGGAATCCGGGCACTATTTCGGTACCGACTCCTCCGGGCGTGATTTGCTGGTGCGTGTGGCGATTGGCGGCCGTATCTCCCTGATGGTTGGCATCGCAGCGGCGCTGGTGGCGGTAATTGTCGGCACGCTTTACGGTTCGCTTTCCGGTTACCTCGGCGGGAAAGTGGACTCCGTGATGATGCGTATGCTTGAAATCCTGAACTCCTTCCCGTTCATGTTCTTCGTCATTCTGCTGGTGACCTTCTTTGGTCAAAATATCCTGCTGATCTTCGTGGCGATCGGGATGGTGTCCTGGCTGGATATGGCGCGTATTGTGCGCGGCCAGACGCTGAGCCTTAAACGTAAGGAGTTTATCGAAGCCGCACAGGTTGGTGGCGTTTCTACCGCCAATATTGTGGTGCGTCATATCGTTCCTAACGTGCTGGGCGTGGTGGTGGTATACGCCTCCCTGCTGGTGCCAAGTATGATCTTGTTTGAATCTTTCCTGAGCTTCCTGGGATTAGGTACGCAAGAGCCGTTGAGTAGCTGGGGCGCTCTGTTAAGTGACGGCGCAAACTCCATGGAAGTGTCACCGTGGTTACTGCTGTATCCGGCGGGCTTCCTGGTCGTCACCCTGTTCTGTTTCAACTTTATCGGCGATGGCCTGCGTGATGCCCTCGACCCGAAAGACCGTTAAGGAGCGCCGTCATGACCATTATTGAAACGGCAACCGCGCCACAGGCGCAACAGCGGACCAGCGCACTGCTGGACGTTAAAGACCTCCGCGTGACGTTTAAAACCCCCGACGGTGATGTGACTGCCGTTAACGATCTCAACTTCGACCTGCGTGCCGGTGAAACGCTGGGCATTGTGGGCGAATCCGGTTCCGGTAAATCCCAGACCGCATTCGCGCTGATGGGCCTGCTGGCATCAAACGGCGTGATAGGGGGTTCGGCGACGTTTAACGGGAAAGAGATCCTGAATTTGCCGGAACATGAGCTGAACAAGCTGCGCGCCGAGCAGATTTCAATGATTTTCCAGGATCCGATGACCTCCCTGAACCCCTATATGCGGGTGGGTGAACAGCTGATGGAAGTGCTGATGCTCCACAAGGGGCTGGGCAAAGCCGAAGCGTTTGAAGAGTCCGTCAAAATGCTGGATGCGGTGAAAATGCCTGAAGCACGCAAGCGCATGCGCATGTATCCGCACGAGTTCTCCGGCGGTATGCGTCAGCGAGTCATGATCGCGATGGCATTGCTTTGCCGGCCAAAACTGCTGATCGCTGATGAACCAACCACCGCCCTTGACGTGACCGTCCAGGCGCAGATCATGACGTTGCTGAACGAGCTGAAGCGTGAGTTCAACACCGCCATCATCATGATCACCCACGATTTAGGCGTCGTTGCCGGGATCTGCGACAAAGTGTTAGTCATGTATGCAGGCCGCACGATGGAATACGGTAATGCCCGCGATGTGTTCTACCAGCCAGCCCACCCGTACTCTATCGGGCTGCTGAATGCCGTACCGCGCCTCGATGCGGAAGGGGAGTCGCTGCTGACTATCCCGGGCAACCCGCCAAACCTGCTGCGTTTGCCAAAAGGCTGCCCGTTCCAGCCACGCTGTCCGCATGCGATGGAAATCTGTAACAGCGCACCGCCGCTGGAAGCGTTTGCCCCAGGCCGTCTACGCGCCTGCTTTAAGCCGCTGGAGGAGCTGGTATGAACGCAATCGACGAAAAAAGAAATGTGCTGCTCGAAATCGCTGACCTGAAGGTCCATTTCGATATCAAAGACGGTAAACAGTGGTTCTGGCAGCCAGCCAAAACCCTGAAAGCGGTGGATGGCGTCACGCTACGCCTGTACGAAGGGGAGACTCTGGGCGTGGTGGGCGAATCCGGCTGCGGCAAGTCGACGTTTGCGCGTGCGATCATCGGCCTGGTGAAAGCCACCGACGGGAAAGTGGCCTGGCTTGGCAAAGATCTGCTGGGGATGAAGCCGGATGAATGGCGCAATGTGCGCAGTGATATCCAGATGATTTTCCAGGATCCTCTGGCGTCCCTGAACCCGCGTATGACCATTGGCGAAATCATTGCCGAGCCGCTGCGCACCTATCATCCGAAGATGCCGCGCCAGGAAGTTCGCGATCGGGTGAAAGCGATGATGCTGAAGGTGGGTCTGTTGCCTAACCTCATCAACCGCTACCCTCACGAGTTTTCCGGCGGTCAGTGCCAGCGTATCGGTATCGCACGCGCGTTGATCCTTGAACCGAAACTGATTATCTGTGATGAGCCGGTTTCGGCGCTGGACGTTTCCATCCAGGCCCAGGTGGTTAACCTGCTACAGAAATTGCAACGGGAAATGGGGCTGTCGCTGATCTTCATCGCCCACGATCTGGCGGTGGTAAAACACATTTCAGACCGTGTGCTGGTCATGTATCTGGGCCACGCCGTGGAACTGGGCACGTATGATGAGGTGTACCATAATCCGCTGCACCCTTATACCAAAGCGCTGATGTCTGCGGTTCCCGTTCCGGATCCCGATCTGGAAAAAAATAAAACCATTCAGCTTCTGGAAGGTGAACTGCCTTCGCCAATCAACCCGCCTTCAGGCTGCGTATTCCGTACGCGATGCCCAATAGCCGGGCCGGAATGTGCAAAAACACGGCCGGTTCTGGAGGGCAGTTTCCGACATGCGGTTTCCTGCCTGAAAGTAGACCCGTTATAATCGCAAGGGCTGACATGATGTCAGCCCTTATTTTTTAGAGGTTAATGTGTCGCGATTATTCACGTCGGCCCGTCAGCGGCTTTATCACCTTTTATTTGATCCAGAAACGGTTTCCGGTCGCCGTTTCGAGGGTCTGTGTGGCTTATTTGCGCTGATTAGCGTCATTATTATCTTTATCGAATCCGGTGCCGGAACGCAGTACCACATGACGTATGAGGAGTGGCACGTTTTTGTCTGGCTGGAATTGATCGTCACGCTGGTGTTTACCGCAGAGTATGTGCTGAGGGTCATTAGCTGGCCAAATCCGGCGAAATACGTTTTCAGCTTCTGGGGATTTATTGATTTAGCCACTATCCTGCCGCTGTATGTCATGTGGCTGTGGCCTGAGATCAGCCTGAATTATGTGTTTGCCTGGCGCGCAATGCGGGCGATTCGTGTGTTACGAATTCTGAAGCTGCTGCGCTTTATGCCGTCGCTGAGGGTTTTTTGGGTCGCCATTGTCAGCGCCCGCCACCAGCTTATTCTCTTCTATTCGTTTATTGCTATCGTGATGATCGTTTTTGGCTCCCTGATGTATTTAATCGAAGGGCCAAAATACGGGTTTACCACGCTTAATGCGTCGGTTTACTGGGCTATCGTCACGGTGACCACCGTGGGCTATGGCGATATTACACCGCATACGCCGCTCGGACGTATTGTGGCATCGATTCTTATTCTGATCGGTTATTCGGTAATAGCGATACCGACGGGGCTAATTACCACCCATATGAGCAGCGCCTTCCAGAACAGCAAGCAGCAACGCAAATGTCCGAATTGTCAGCAGGGAAATCATGAACCCGGGGCGCGGTTTTGTCACCGCTGTGGAAATGCCTTGCCGGATTAAATAAAAAAGGCTGCGCGGGCAGCCTTTTTTATTATTCGCGCCAGAGAATATGGCACAGCTTATGGTCTTTCTCGCGGCACAGCAGGACGCGGGCAAAGATGTCGTTAATTTCTCCGCCGTCTTCATCTGCCAGGCCAATTACCACCTCAGCGAAGAAGTCCGGGTTGAGATCAAAATCGACGTGTTCGGCCCAGTCTTCAGACGGATCGAACAGCTCAGCACCGCCACGCTCTTCAAATTGCAGGTTGAAAAGAATGACGTCAGCAGGGTCGAGATTATCGACCGCCAGCTCGAGAAAAATATCGTAGGCCTGTTCGAGCGTTTCGTCTTCGGTCAGGCGATTGTTCAGATCCATTTCCATGATGACTACCTGTTAAACATCGTTGGGCACGTTTTACAGCAACGGACTAAAGAAGTAAAACAGTCGTTCGGCAATTCGCTGCCACAGCGGACGTTTCGCCCACAGTCTGGCGTCCAGCAGGCGTGAGCGGGAGATATAATCATCCTGAACCGCCGCCAGATCGCCGCCGAAACCGGCGTCATCAATGACCAGCGTTATTTCAAAATTCAGCCACAGACTGCGCATATCGAGGTTGACGGTACCCACCAGGCTCAGCTCTCCGTCTACCAGCACGCTCTTGGTGTGTAACAGACCGCCTTCGAACTGATAGATTTTAACGCCCGCGGCCAGCAGCTCACTAAAGAACGCGCGACTTGCCCACCCGACCAGCAGCGAATCGTTCTTGCGCGGCATAATAATGCTCACATCCACTCCGCGCTGTGCTGCTGTACAGATGGCGTGCAGAAGGTCGTCGCTGGGGACGAAATAGGGCGTGGTCATGATCAGATATTCCCGCGCGGAGTACGCGGCGGTAAGCAGTGCCTGATGGATCAGATCTTCCGGGAAGCCAGGACCGGAGGCGATAGTGTGGATAGTGTGCCCGCTGGCTTCCTCAAACGGCATGATATTGCCATCCGGCGGCGGGGGAAGAATGCGTTTACCGGTTTCAATTTCCCAGTCGCACGAATAGACGATGCCCATAGAGGTTGCCACCGGGCCTTCCATGCGAGCCATCAAATCGATCCATTGCCCCACGCCGGAATCCTGTTTAAAGAAGCGGGGGTCGACCATGTTCATGCTGCCGGTGTAAGCGATATAGTTATCGATCAGAACCATTTTCCGGTGCTGACGAAGATCCATGCGGCGCAGAAAGACGCGCATAAGATTCACTTTCAGCGCCTCGACCACCTCGATACCGGCGTTGCGCATCATGCCTGCCCACGGGCTACGGAAAAAGGCCACGCTGCCGGCAGAGTCCAGCATCAGGCGGCAGTGGATACCGCGACGTGCAGCGGCCATCAGCGATTCGGCGACCTGGTCCGCCATGCCGCCCGGCTGCCAGATATAAAACACCATCTCGATATTATGCCGGGCGAGCTGGATATCACGGATCAGCGCCTGCATCACGTCATCGGAAGAGGTCATCAGTTGCAGCTGATTGCCTTTTACCCCAGCAATGCCCTGGCGGCGTTCGCACAGCTTGAACAAAGATGCGGCCACGCTGCTGTTCTCTTCGGCGAAGATATGCTTGCAGGCTTTAAGGTCGGCAAGCCATTTTGCCGTGGAGGGCCACATGGCACGGGCGCGTTCGGCCCGGCGTTTACCCAGATGAAGTTCACCGAAAGAGAGATAGGCGATGATGCCCACCAGCGGCAGAATGTAGATAATCAGAAGCCAGGCCATGGCGGAAGGCACCGCTCTGCGTTTCATCAGAATGCGCAACGTCACCCCGGCAATTAACAGCCAGTATCCTAAAATGACCAGCCAACTCACCACGGTGTAGAAGGTTGTCATAAATAAAAAATCCTTTTGAAAGCGTATTGTTATGAGTTTACGCATCAGGATTCATCTGGCAAATAAAAACGGCAGATAAAAGCGCTGGTTTGCCGCCTGCTTAGGCATATAATGGCATCTCTGTTAGAGAAAGAGTTGTAGACATGAAGCGCAGTAGAACTGAAGTAGGGCGCTGGCGCATGTTGCGACAGGTGAGTCGTCGTAAGGCTCGTTGGCTGGAAGCACAATCCCGCCGCAATATGCGTATCCACGCCATCAGAAAATGTGGCCTGAACAGACACCGTAACGCGCTGCTGTTCGCGGTCCAGGATATCTGAAAAGCATGAGGGGCACCGTAAAGGTGCCCATTAAACATCCAGACTATCAATCTTTGCAGTCTCCTCCCGTCTGTTTTCCACGATATACTACGCCCCCATAACGTCATGATATTAAAAGATGAATCCTTATCTCTGGATTTTTATTGCACTTTTGGCGCTGGATGCGCTCAGGGAAGGTTTAGGACTTTCGTCATTTTCCTCATTGGCAGATTATGTTTTTGCGTGGGGAATACATTGGCTTTATTAAAGGAAAAAAGGATGAACGTAAAAGTGATGGCAGCACTCTTCGGGATTGCAGTATTAAGCGGTTGTGCCAGTAGCAAAACCTCACCCGAACGGCACGCGTTTTATTTCGTGTCGCATCAGTCCAGCTTTACTGGCGGCAATTACACCTCCAGCGTGCAGAAAAATTATCACCTGAACGTAGCACAGTTCCGCGAGCTTTATGCCAGGGGCAAAGCTGACCGTGCGGAAGGGCGGACTCAGGCTGAAGCCAGTGAATACGCGCAAAGCATTCGCGATCAGCTGAAAGAAAATGCGAAGTCGCAGGAATTGTACGCAGGCAACGCGAAGGATAAATGGTCTTCGGACATGGACAGTAAAGACGCCATATTATTTGGTAACGAACTGGCCGCGACTTATCTTGATGGCTATAACGGCGTACAATAGCGCAACTGATTCAGGGGATACCGTTATTACCGGTATCCCCGCTGTTTTTGAGCAAAAGGAGTGAGACGTGTTTGCGGAGTTTGGTGTACTGAATTTCTGGACCTATGTTGTCGGCGCATTTTTTATCGTGCTGGTTCCAGGACCGAACACCTTGTTTGTGCTGAAAACAGGGATTGGCCACGGCGTTAAGAAAGGCTATCTGGCAGCCACCGGTGTGTTTATTGGTGATGCCGTGCTGATGTTTCTGGCCTGGGCGGGCGTTGCCGCGTTGATCCAGACCACTCCGGTATTATTTAATATTGTCCGCTATCTTGGGGCGTTTTATCTGCTGTGGCTCGGCGGAAAAATGCTCTGGTCCGTTATGACACGTCAAAAAAATGCGCACGAAAGTAGCGCCGAACCGGCAAGCGCGATCCTTAAGCGTTCGCTGGTGCTGAGCCTGACGAACCCGAAAGCGATTCTCTTTTACGTATCGTTCTTCGTGCAGTTCATTGATGTCAATGCGAAGAATACCGGCACGTCGTTCCTGATCCTCGCCACAACGCTTGAGCTGATCAGCTTCATGTACATGAGCTTCCTGATTTTCTCAGGCGCGTTTGTCACGCGTTACCTGAAAACCAAAAAGAAACTGGCGAAGCTGGGGAACGGGTTGATAGGCCTGCTGTTTGTTGGATTTGCGGCGAGGCTGGCGTCGCTGCACTGAATGAAGAAAAGGCTCCTGAGGGAGCCTTTCGTTTCAGAACACTTTTTTATACGGGCGAACCGTGACTTTCTCGTACACGCCGGCTGCGACGTACGGGTCTGCTTCTGCCCAGGCCTGCGCGGCTTCCAGAGATTCAAACTCGGCAATCACCGTGGAGCCGGTAAAACCCGCCGCGCCCGGATCGTTGCTGTCAACGGCAGGCATCGGGCCTGCGGTCAGCAACCGACCTTCATCCTGTAGCAGCTGTAAACGCGCCAGATGGGCAGGGCGAACGGAAAGACGTTTTTCCAGAGAATCAGGTACATCTTCAGCGTAAATCACATAAAGCACGGCAAAGCTCCTTAACCGGTAAAAGTGACATTTACGTTATGTGAAAGCACAAATGACTGCAATGTAAAGATAATAACAATGTTAAAACCCTGATCTGGATGCCCCTTTTTTGCCCTCTTATACGCTTAAATTGCGCCAGGACAAAGTGTCTTATTGAATATGATTGCTATTTGCATTTAAAATCGAGGTTCGGTTTTTTAACGTTGATGATTATGACTTCGATGACCCTTGATTTACCTCGCCGCTTTCCATGGCCGACGCTGCTTTCCGTCGTTATTCACGGTGCTGTCGTGGCGGGTCTGCTCTATACCTCGGTTCATCAGGTTATTGAAATGCCAGCGCCAGCGCAGCCAATTTCTGTGACCATGGTATCGCCCGCGGATCTTGAACCGCCGCAGGTTGCGCCGCCGCCGCCACAGCCCGTTGTTGAACCCGAGCCGGAACCCGAGCCGATTCCTGAACCGCCAAAAGAAGCGCCGGTGGTGATCCATAAGCCAGAGCCGAAACCTAAGCCGAAGCCAAAACCCAAGCCGGTCAAAAAGGTGGAAGAGCGTCCGAAACGCGAAGTGCGTCCGGTTGAGCCGCGTACCACGCAGCCGGTTGAAAATGCCGCCCCGTCACGTCCGCTGATGAGTAACACCACGACCGCGACAAAACCGACGGTAACGGCGCCAGCGGGCCCGCGCGCGCTGAGCCGTAACCAGCCGCAGTATCCGGCACGTGCTCAGGCGTTACGTATTGAAGGGCGTGTACGGGTAAAATTCGACGTTACGGCTGATGGACGTGTGGATAACGTGGAAATCCTGTCCGCACAGCCGGCGAATATGTTTGAACGCGAAGTTAAATCGGCCATGCGCAGGTGGCGTTATGAAGCCGGTAAACCCGGCAATGGGTTGATTGTAAATATTGTCTTCCGCCTGAACGGCGGGGCACAGATGGAATAAAAGAAGCCTCCGCAAGGAGGCTTTTTTTTACCTGAGGATCAGCTCCGTGGGAGCTGGCGGGGCTTACCGTCGCTATCCACTGCCACGTAGATGAACAGGGCCTCCGTCGCCTTATAGCGCTGACCAATCGGTTCAGAAGAGACTTTTTTCACCCATACTTCAATGTTAATGGAGATAGACGTATTGCCGCGTTTTACGCAGCGTGCGTAACAGCACACCACGTCCCCCACCGCGACAGGGCGCAGGAAGGTCATGCCATCGACCCGGACGGTTACCACGCGCCCGTGTGCAATCTCTTTTGCCAGGATTGCACCGCCCATATCCATCTGCGACATTAACCAGCCGCCAAAAATATCGCCATTGGCATTCGTATCCGCAGGCATTGCCAGTGTGCGTAAAACCAGTTCGCCCTGTGGGGCGTCATTTGTTGTCATTGTTTTTAAACTCGTAACTGAAGACTTCAGGCGGGATGCTACTATGATTTCTGGCTGGAGAGAATAGGGTTAGCGCCCGCAGCGCGGGCGCCTGAAGGTCAGAAGGACATGGTTACGCCAGCGTAATAGGCGCGGCCCGGTTCGTTATAGGTAGATGCACCGTCATTTTCACGGTAAATCTGCTTGTCAAAGAGGTTGCTGATGCCGGCATTCAGGCGCAGGTTTTTGGTCAGCTGATAGTTACTGCCGATACCCACGATGGAATACGCGCCGATCTCTCTGTTGGACATCGCATTTTCCTCTTTGCGGATTTCAGCGTTTTCTCTGGGCTTCTGGCGGCCGTACATCGTCCAGCTTACGTTGGCTGAAAGCTTGCTGTTAACCTCCCAGTCCAGCATGGTGTTGACGGTATATTTGGGGATAATCGACAACGGATTACCGGTGTCTTTACTTTCAGACTGAATCATATACGTCGCATTAGTACGCCAGGTTAGCGTGTCGCGAATAACAGGGACGGTGAGGTTGCCTTCCAGACCTTCAACAACGGCCTTACCGCCGTTCTCCCATTGCAGGATATTTGCGCCGCTGCTTGTCTGCCCCAGCACGTCCGTTCCTGAAACGATCTTGTTTTTGTAATCATTGCGGAACCAGGTAATTCCAGCCTCGTAGCCTTCCAGGGCAAAGGCCAGGCCGATCTCTTTGTTCACGCTGATTTCCGGATCCAGATCCGGGTTACCTAACAGGTAACAGCTTCCTTCGGAAACGTTATTCGGGCAGCCATTACCGCGGGTGGAAAGCAGATAGCCTTCGCTGGATTGATACAAGTTTGGCGCTTTAAATACCCGAGCGATACCCGCTTTAACCTTGAACATGTCACCCAAATCCTGAGAGAGGTTCAGGCTCGGACTCCAGTTGCTGCCAAATTGATTGTGATAATCAAAGCGGAGCCCTGGGATCAGGTTGGTGCCCTGACGCGCTTCAATATTGTCCTCAAAATAGATGCCGGTGAGGTCAGCGCTGTTTTTGCTGTTGCGCTCAGAAGCCGTGCCGGGAACGCCGTTAATCACTTCTCCCGACACATTTGTCGACTGCATTGAGGCCGGATCGTTCAGTTCATCACGGTTCCATTCTGCACCCACGGTTAGCGTCTGTTCGACCAGCCAGAAGAAAGGAATGTTCAGTTCACCCGTTGAACGGTATGACTCCAGCCGGCTGGTATCGTATTTATCGCTATTGATCATCCCTTCAACTTTGCCCGTAGAGCCTTCTTCCAGTCGGGTGTTGTTGGTCTTTTCATAATAAACCCCGAACTTTGACTGACCCCAGTCCCAGATGCCGTTGTGCGTAATGCCATAAGACTGGCGGTACATTCGGTTGGTTTCGTGTCCATACAGGGACGACACCAGACCGTCAGGGCTGACGTTGCTGTTGCTGTATTGAGTATCACCCGCGTAGATATTGCCCTGGCGGCTGTAGCTGTAGTCGAAATCGATAATCTGCTGTGGCGTGAGTTTCCAGGAGAGCAGGGCATTAATGTCCTTGTTACGTACGCCCTCTCGCCCGGCGGCGTAAGAGCCGTTTTGCGCGGTGTTGATGTCCTGAGCATCTGCGTCGGTTTTGTTGATGTTCCCGTACAGGCGCATCGTTAACGCATCGCCCGCGAGGGGGCCGCTCAGATCAAAATTAGCGCGTTTCGTCGCCCCCTCTTTATCATTTTCAGGCTGGTTAGTGTACAGGGAGAGGGAGCCGTGCCAGTCGTTGGACGGGCGTTTGGTAATGATGTTGACGACGCCGCCGGCAGCCCCCGAACCATAGCGGGCGGCAGCTGGTCCCCGGAGCACTTCTATACGCTCAACCATCTCTGGCGGAACCCAGTTGGTGTCCCCGCGGGTGTCGCGCTCCCCGCGCCAGCTGTAGCGCACCGAGTTACGTGACGTCACCGGCACACCGTCAATCAGAATCAGCGTGTTCTCTGGCCCCATACCGCGGATGTCGATCTGACGGTTGTTACCACGACTGCCTGTCGCGCTGTTTCCGGTGAGGTTAACCCCGGGCATTTTGCGAATAATTTCCGAAAGATCGTTAACCGGTGGATCCTTTTCTATGTCCTTTGCCGTGATGATGGAAACCCCCGGCTGTTGCTTTAGGGCCTCTTCGGCGGTTGCCTGAACGACCATTGTTTCACCATCGGCGAGAGGATCTTCCGCTGCGTGCGCGCTCTGGTATAGCGTTGAAAGAATGGCGAGTGTAAGTGTAGCCGGGGCAAATCTTATTATGTTATTCATCAACTCATTTCCATTTGTTAAAAATGCGATGAAGAATATTAATGATAGTGATTCTCATTACAATAAAGCGACAGCAATCTCCATAAAATCTTCATGATTCAGACATTTTCGCAGGAAGGTTGTGGAGAAAAGGGAAGGCGGGAAAAGAGGCCAGACCGCGTGACGATCTGGCCAGAAGGATCAGTGCTTGTCATCCTGCGGCATGTGGCGATAAATATAAACGCCGCTGAGCAGGGTGAAGATAAGGGTCAGCGCCGTCAGGCCAAACACCTTGAAGTTGACCCAGATATTCTGCGGCAGCCAGAATGCGATATAGATATTCGCCAGACCACACAGAATAAAAAATAGCGCCCAGGCGATATTCAGACGCCCCCACACAGCCTGCGGCAGCGTCAGTTCTTTCCCCAGCATGCGCTGGATCAGCGGCTTCTTCATCACCCACTGGCTGATGAGCAGCGCGCCCGCAAACAGGCCGTAAATCACTGTGACCTTCCATTTGATAAATTCATCATTGTGGAAGAACAACGTCAGACCACCAAACACCGCCACCATCAGGAAAGTGATGAGCGCCATCTTTTCAACTTTGCGATAGCGAACCCAGCTGTAAATCAGCACCACAGCCGTTGCCACAATCAACGCCAGCGTGCCGGCATAGATGTCGTACAACTTATAAAAAGCGAAAAATACGATCAGCGGTAAAAAATCAAGAAACTGCTTCATTCTGCGATCCCGGTTACTGACGAATTAACATGTACAGGCGGAACAAATAGACCAGCAGTACAGCTGAAATCAGATTGCTCAGCGTATTGGCGACAACCGCGCCGACGTTTGGCGTTAATACCGCAAAATTCGGCGCAAACAGCAACAGTAGAGTCTTGGCCAGCAACCAGCTGATAACGGCCGGGGCGACCAGACGCATATTCGCCCACGCGAGCCTTATACTGCTGCGCATGGCGGTGAAAATACCCATTTTGTCCTGCACAACCATTACTGGCGCAAATGAAAGCACGATAGCCAGCAGCACGCCCGGAACGACAACCAACATTATCCCCATCTGGACCAGCAGCGTGGTCAGGAAGATGAGGATAAACAGTTTCGGCAGCACCGGAGCACTGGCCCCGATGGCACGTAACGCGCTGACGCGTTGGCCGGCAGACACCAGCTGGATCATCAGCAACACGCCACCCGCCAGAATGGCGTTGCCGATCAGCCCCGAGAAGGTAGATGCCGCAGATGCACGCAGCAAGATTTGCTGTTGCTCTGGCGTCATATTCTGCACAAGGTCAAATAACCCTGCGCTGCCTGCAAGATGATCCCCCTGGCTCAGCGAGGCAATCTGTTCATCACTGGGTGAGAACGCATGACCCAGCACCACCGTAATAAAGGCGCACAACAACGCGATCAGTAAAAAAGTAACGAACTGATTGCGGAAAAAATTTCCCGTGTCACGGTAGACAGACTTCGCCGTGATAGACATGCACTCTCCTTGAGTATTGCAGGTGTTAATTAGCCGGCAATTGTACACCGGATAATACGCTGGTGGCAGCATCAAGGCTTGTATGGAAAAGCATATCTTTGTAAAGCGGCGGTAATCCATAGCGGGCGCGGGCGCGATTGCATGCCTCATTGACCTGCCCATCCACTCCCGACATCGCGAAAGTGCGACACGGGCTGGGGCGATCCGCGTAAATGGAACAGCGGGTGGATACCCCAGGTTCACCTTGCAGTGCCACACAGCGGCTCTGTTTTTGGTTGGTGCCGCGCATGCAACGCAGGAAAGGGGTCAAGGGTTCAGTGAGATCAACCGGAACGGTGCCGCCGCCATCGCTGGCTTCAGCCCAGTAGAAAGAGACTCGAAAATACGCACAACAGGCTCCGCACGTCATGCACGGGTTATGATCACTCATGGCACACCTGCAAAAGTAGAACGCATCAAATCAGATTGTGAGAGCGATAAATTATCCAGCCGCTACAGGAAGCGCAAGAGAGGAAAAACAGAAAATTTTTTAACTATGAAATGCCAAAAATTGACGCGGTAACAACTTATTGCTTTATGAGGCGTCACCAAAAATTAACCTAGATCAATGAATGTTAACTTACTGGTTTTAATGTGATCTGTGTTAGATCACTTATTACTCATTTGTGAGTATGTTCTCCTCCGCAATTAAAACCACAACGATGGAGCGGATATGAAAAAATTAGCGGTGGCAGCCCTTATCTTAAGCAGTCTCTCTGGCGGCGCGTACGCGCATGAAGCAGGTGAATTCTTTATTCGTGCCGGTTCGGCAACGGTGCGTCCAACGGAAGGTTCCGACAATGTACTGGGTATGGGCGGGTTTAACGTTAGCAATAACACCCAGTTAGGCCTGACATTCACGTATATGGCTACGGATAAAATTGGCGTTGAGCTTCTGGCCGCCACGCCATTCCGTCACCGCGTCGGTTTAGGGCCGACCGGGGACATTGCTACGGTGCACCATTTACCACCAACCTTGATGGCGCAGTGGTACTTCGCCGATTCCAGCAGCAAGTTACGCCCTTATATTGGTGCAGGCGTTAACTACACCACCTTCTTTGATGAGAAATTTAACGATACCGGTAAAGAGGCCGGGCTCTCCGATCTCAGCCTGAAAGACTCGTGGGGCATGGCGGGACAGGTTGGTCTGGATTATCTGATTAACCGTGACTGGCTGATCAACGCCTCTGTCTGGTATATGGACATTGATACGGACGTGCGCTTTAAAGCTGGCGGCCAGCAGCAAAGTATCAATACCCGTCTGGATCCGTGGGTATTTATGTTCTCAGCAGGCTATCGTTTCTGACAGAAGATATATCCCCTGTCAGCCGGTGATTGCTGTATGGTGGTTGTTCCACACACCTGGCTGGAGGGGATATCCCCAACATCAAATTTGAGTGTCCGGTTTGTGCAGGTAAACAGTTTCAGTTCACGACGTTCAGCCCAGCACATAGCCTACCTCACGGTGCTATCTGTTCCGTTTGCGGAACACGTCTCACCATTCATTCATGCCTGCCGAAGCTCAGACGACGACGGTGGCCAAAGCCAGTAAACTAGAAAAGGCCTCTGAGAGGCCTTTTTCGATCGTGAAATCACTTCTGAATTAAATAACGAATGGTTGGTCCGTCCTGCTGTATATCTAGCACGGTATAGCCGTGATTTTTGGCATCAAGCGGAATGTTATTGATCGACTGGGGGCAATCGCTCACCACTTCCAGAATTTCACCTTTCTTTAGCTGCGGTAGCGCTTCAAGCGTGGCGACGGCCGGGTAAGGGCAAGGTTCACCCACCATATCGAGACGATAATCAGGCACGATCTCTTTCATGCGGCATTCTCCTGAGTTTCAGTTTTGACGGTGACGCGTCGGAAGAAGCGCTTCTCTTGTGCAACAACCAGTAAGAAGGCGATAAGCAGCAGGGCGTAGGTCACCAGGAGTCCCCCGAGTGGACCAAAGGTTTTCAGCAGGTTGACCTTGTCCCAGTTTGTTGCCAGCACCGGAGAGACGTCATCCCAGTAGCAGGCCAGAAGGGTAGAGCCAATCACGTTACCCAGACCCACCCACCAGTAATGCACCTGGCCTTCCACAGCGCGATACATCCAGCCGGTTTCACACCCGCCCGCCAGCACGATGCCAAAACCAAACAGCAGCCCGCCAATGACCGCATTTGGGCCCGCCCACATGATTTTCGGTTCCACGCCGAGCTGAACGTAGCTGAAGATGCCGATCGCGCTCACGGCCATACCGGCAATGATCGCCTTCGCCATCATGGTTCGTCCGGTGATCCACATATCGCGAAACGCGGAGGTAAAGCAGATCTGCGCGCGTTCAATCAGCAGACCAAAGCCGACGCCGAACAGCATGGCCAGACCGAGTTTGGGCTGATTCATTGCCGTGCAAATCGCCCAGGCAACCATAGCAAAAAAGACCAGCATACCAAGGCGGAAACGACGACGCGCCTGATCGGGTTTTTGCGTTAACGGAGAGGCAGCGCTAACTTTCGTCATTTTCACCGGAATGCGGAACAGCGGCAGCAGGGTGAATTTAGCACCGAAGTAGGAGCCGATGGCGGTGGCGACGGCAAAGAACCAGGCATGCAGCGAGAACTGCGGAATGCCGGTAAAGAACGCGGCCAGATTACAGCCCATCGCCAGACGAGCGCCAAACCCGGCAATGATACCGCCGACTACGGCCTGCATAATGCGGATGCGGCTTTTCGGCATGCGCAACTTAACGTTGTTGGCCCACAGCGCGGCCGCAAAACAGCCGCCGAACATGCCAATGATCATCATCCCGTCGATGCGGGTCAGCGGTGTGCCCTCAAGATGGATTAGTTTGAAGTAGCCCCACTCTTCGGCATGGACGCCTGCCAGCTGTAATAGCTGCCCACCCCAGCGGGTAAACTCGCCCGTAACAGCCCAGAAGGTGCCGGTAATACCGAAATAATAGGTAGAGAGAATGCCTGCCGCGATAACGGCCGGAACAGGTGACCAGAACTTAACCAGGTAAGTCTGTTTGAAGGAATGCCAGGACATGAATAACCTCTGAACTCAGAAGGGTAACGCTAAAAAGAGCCCAGATCATACGCTTACGCGAAAGTTTGAAAAGTCATTCACACCGAAAATATCGACAGGATCAATTTTGACCTGCTTCTTTCAGGAAGAGATAAGGGAAAACCGCCTGACGCCGGGGCCAGACGGTGTTAACGGTTACGCCTTGTGTGTGGCCGCTTTCATGGATGTGACGAATGCGTGTAACTCAGCCAGCATCTGCTCTGGCTTATCCACATTCTTCTCGATGATTTTCACGATAGCCGAACCGGAAATGGCCCCGGCGGCTTTCGCGTCAATCGCCGCAGTAACCTGATCCGGAGAGGAAATCCCAAAGCCCTGAAGCGGCGGTGCAGCATGGTATTCTGCCAGCTTCTCCACCAGATGATGCAGCGGAAGCGCGGCTTTGTTTTCCGCACCGGTGACGCCCGCACGGGAGAGCAGGTAGGTGTAACCCCGTCCGTAAGAGGCAATCTGGCGCAACAGATCGTCATCGGCATTCGGTGGACAGATGAAAATCGGCGCGACGTTGTGGCGCATCGCCGCCTGACGGAACGGCGCAGACTCTTCAACGGGCACGTCAGCCACCAGCACGGAGTCAACGCCCACGCGGGCGCACTCTGCGTAAAACGCATCAATACCGCGGCTGAACACCAGGTTGGCGTACATCAGCAGGCCGATCGGAATGGTCGGGTGCTTCTGGCGAATCGCCGCCAGCATTTCGAAGCACTGGCCCGGCGTCACGCCCGCAGCAAACGCGCGAAGCGTCGCGTTCTGGATGGTCGGGCCATCCGCCAGCGGATCGGAGAACGGAATCCCCAACTCCAGCGCGTCGGCACCGGCGTCAATCAGGGTATCGATAATCTTCAGCGACAGCTCTGGACCGGGGTCGCCCAGCGTCACGAAGGGAACGAAAGCGCCTTCCTGGCGGGCTTTCAGTTGTGCAAATGCGTTGTCGTAGCGTTCCATCAGATTTCCCCTCGTGCTTTCAGAATATCGTGAACGGTGAAAATATCTTTGTCACCGCGACCGGAAAGGTTTACCACCAGCAGCTGCTCTTTTTCCGGGTTTTCCTTCATCATTTTCAGCGCGTGTGCCAGCGCGTGGGAAGACTCCAGCGCCGGGATGATCCCTTCATTGCGGCACAGCGTTTTGAAGGCCTCCAGCGCTTCGTCATCAGTGATGGAGACATAATCCGCGCGGCCGGTGCTGTTGAGGAACGCGTGCTGCGGCCCTACGGACGGGAAATCCAGCCCGGCTGAAATTGAGTAAGACTCCTCAATCTGCCCTTCATCGGTCTGCATCATCGGGGCCTTCATGCCGAAATAGATCCCCACGCGACCATGCTTCAGCGGCGCACCGTGCTCGCCCGTTTCAATGCCGTGGCCGGCAGGCTCAACGCCAATCAGCCCAACGCTGGTTTCGTCGATAAAATCGGCAAACATGCCGATGGCGTTAGATCCGCCGCCAACGCAGGCGATCACCGCATCCGGCAGGCGACCCTCTTTTTCGAGGATCTGCGCTTTAGTCTCTTCACCGATCATGCGCTGGAATTCACGCACGATGGTCGGGAACGGGTGTGGGCCTGCCGCGGTACCGAGCATGTAGTGGGCGGTTTCGTAGCTGCCAGACCAGTCGCGCAGCGCTTCATTACAGGCATCTTTCAGCGTGGCAGAACCGCTGTGCACAGGGATCACTTCCGCCCCCATCAGACGCATACGGAACACGTTAGGCGACTGGCGTTCAACGTCTTTCGCCCCCATATAGATGCGGCACTTCAGGCCGAGCAGGGCGCTGGCGAGGGCAGAGGCCACGCCGTGCTGGCCCGCGCCGGTTTCGGCGATAATTTCGGTTTTACCCATACGTTTGGCGAGCAGAGCCTGGCCAAGCACCTGATTAGTTTTATGCGCGCCGCCGTGCAGCAGATCTTCACGTTTAAGGTAGAGCGTGGTTCTGGTGCCTTCGGTCAGATTGCGGCATTTGGTCAGTGCCGTCGGACGACCGGCGTAGTTTTTCAGCAGGTCAGTAAACTCCGCCTGAAACGCCGGATCTTTCTGCGCGCTCACGAACGCTTCTTCCAGCTGGCGCAGCGCGGGCATCAGGATTTGTGGGACGTACATCCCACCAAACTCACCAAAATACGGGTTAAGTAATGTCGTCATCTTCTCTTCCTTAATATGCACGCAGAGTTTTAAATACCGATGCCAGCTTGCTGGCGTCTTTTATGCCCGGTTGGGACTCTACGCCTGAATTGAAATCGAGGCCGGCGCAGCCGGTTTTGGCTGCTTCCACACAGTTATCGGGGCTTAATCCCCCCGCCAGCAGGACATTGTCCAGCACTTCGCCACGCAGCAGTGACCAGTCGAAACGCTGCCCCGTGCCGCCCTGGCCGTTGTCGAGCACGTATTTATCAACATGCGTAAGGTTACGCGCGGGCAGGATGGCGCTAACGCTTTGCGCTTTCCAGATCTGAACCTGAGGTGCCAGAACATGTCGCAGAGCATCGATGTATGTCTGATCTTCATCGCCATGTAGCTGAACCGCGCTCAGGGATAACGCGTCCGCTTTCGCCGCAACGTCGTTAATATCCGCATTGCGGAACACGCCCACGTAGCTCAGTGGCGCAGCCGCAATCACCTTGCGCGCCTGTTCTTCATTAACGGCGCGAGGAGAGGACTCAACAAAGATCAGACCACCATAGATTGCGCCCGCCTCATACGCCGCCTGCGCATCCTGTTCACGGGTCAGGCCGCAAACTTTGTTCTCACCCAGCAGCACGCGGCGCACGGCCGCATTAAGATCGTCGTGTTCCATCATCGCGGAACCGATCAGGAAACCGTTGGCAAAGTGGCTGAGTTCGCGCACCTGAGCGTAGCTGTTGATTCCGGATTCGCTGATCACCGTGACGCCCGCACCCAGACGCGGCGCAAGCTGGCGCGTACGGTTGAGGTCAATCGACAGGTCGCGCAGGTCGCGGTTGTTAATGCCGACCACTTTGGCTTCCAGCGCGATGGCGCGCTCCAGCTCCTCTTCGTTGCTCACTTCGGTAAGCACGCCCATATTCAGGCTGTGCGCGACGGCGGAGAGCTGGCGATACTGTTCGTCATCCAGCACGGAGAGCATCAGCAGGCAGGCATCGGCCTGGTAAAAGCGCGCCAGCCAGATCTGATACGGATCGATAATAAAGTCTTTGCACAGAATCGGCTGCGGCGCGATGCCGCTGACTACGGGCAGAAAATCGAAGCTGCCCTGGAAATATTTCTCATCCGTCAGCACAGAAATGGCAGACGCATGATGCTTGTAGATACCGGCAATACGCGCCGGGTCGAAATCGTCACGGATCACGCCTTTGGACGGAGACGCTTTTTTACACTCCAGAATAAACGCGGTACGCGCGCCATGGAGGGCATCATAGAAACTACGGCTGCTCGGAACGACGTCATTCTGAAAACTGGCGAGCGGCTGCTGTTGCTTACGGGCTTCCACCCAGATGGCCTTATCGGCGACGATTTTCGCTAAAACGGTCTGCATTATTTACCCTCTTGCCGCAAGTGCGGTAACGCGATCGTAAGCTGCACCGGAGCGCAGTACGTCCAGAACTTTTTGGGCGTTGGCTTTCAGATCTTCCTCGCCATGTAAACGCATCAGCATGGCTACGTTGGCCGCCACGGCGGCCTCATGGGCGGCCTCACCTTTACCTTGTAATAAGCGCGTGAGAATGTCACGGTTTTCTTCCGGCGTGCCGCCCGCCAGGGCGTCCTGATGGTACGGGGTCAACCCGAAATCAGCGGCCTCAAGCTGATAGTTCAGCACTTCGCCGTTATTCAGTTCGGCCACCAGCGTGGGCGCATGCAGGGAAACTTCATCCATCCCGCCGCTGTGTACCACGGCGGCGCGTTGGTAACCGAGGACGCGCAGCGTCTCCGCAATCGGCAGGACCAGCTCCGGACTGTAAACGCCAATCAGCGCCAGCGGCGGGTGCGCCGGGTTAATGAGTGGACCGAGCACATTAAACAGCGTCCGGGTTTTAAGCTGCTGGCGAACGGGCATCGCGTGGCGGAAACCGGTGTGATACTTCGGCGCAAACAGGAAACAGACGCCCAGGTCATCCAGCGCTTCACGGGAACGCTCGGCGTTCATGTCCAGATTGATACCGAAAGCCGCCAGCAGGTCGGACGATCCGGAACGGCTGGACACGCTGCGGTTGCCGTGCTTCGCCACTTTCAGTCCGCATGCCGCCGCCACAAAGGCGCTGGCGGTCGAAATATTGATGCTGTTGCTGCCGTCGCCGCCGGTCCCAACGATATCGGCAAACGGATAGTCCGGGCGCGGGAACGGGGCGGCATTTTCCAGCAGCGCGGTTGCCGCACCGGCGATCTCCTGCGGGCTTTCGCCGCGCACTTTCATGCTCACCAGCGCAGCGGCCAGCTGCTCAGGCTTCAGCTCGCCGCGCACTACGGCGGAGAAAAGCTGGTGGCTCTCCTGCTGGCTCAGGGTCTGGGCCTGATACAGTTTTTCCAGAATCGGTTGCAGGGTGTTGGTCTGCTCCAGCTTTTGCAGCGCCCAGTTGAGCGTTTGCTCCAGCAGGCGCGCGCCGTTAGACGTCAGGATAGATTCCGGGTGGAACTGCATCCCGCAGACGCGATCCGCATCGTGACGCACCGCCATCACCATCCCTTCAAACGAGGCGTTAATCGTCAGCCCGGCCGGAATATTGCTGCCGACCAGTGAGTGGTAACGCGCCACCGGAAGCGGGTTCGGCAGACCGGCAAACATCGCCTGACCGTCATGTTCAATGCTTGACGCTTTACCATGCAGGATCTCCCCCGCCTGACCCACGTAACCACCGTAGGCTTCGACAATCGCCTGGTGGCCGAGGCAGATGCCGATAATCGGCAGCTTGCCGCGCATACGGGTCAACAGCTCAGGCATACAGCCCGCTTCGCTCGGTGTGCCTGGCCCCGGGGAGAGCATCAGCACCGGATTTTGCATGGTCGCCAGACGGTCAATCAGCGTCTGGGCCGGAACGTGGTTGCGATAGATAACGACGTTGTGTCCATTCGCACGCAGCTGATCTGCCAGGTTGTAGGTAAAGGAGTCGATATTATCGAGCAGCAGAATGTCAGCCATCAGAAAATCTCCTGTGCATGGTGTGCGGTAGCAATGGCGCGCAGTACCGCGCGCGCTTTACTGCGGGTTTCGTCGGCTTCCGACTGCGGAACAGAATCCAGCACAATCCCGGCCCCGGCCTGGACGGTAGCAATGCCGTCCTCAACGTAGGCGGAGCGAATCACGATGCAGGTATCGAGGTCACCGTGAGCGGTGAAATAGCCCACCGCGCCACCGTAGCTGCCGCGACGGCGGCCTTCAGCTTCGGCAATCAGCTGCATGGCGCGGACTTTCGGCGCGCCGCTCAACGTGCCCATGTTCATGCAGGCGCGGTAGGCGTGCAGGACGTCGAGGTCGTGGCGCAGCTCACCCACCACGCGGGATACCAGGTGCATGACGAAGGAGTAGCGGTCGACTTTGGTCAGGTCTGCCACATATCGGCTGCCCGGCGTACAAATACGCGCCAGGTCGTTACGCGCCAGGTCAACCAGCATCAGGTGTTCGGAGAGCTCTTTGTGGTCGGTACGCATTTCCAGTTCGATGCGGCTGTCGAGATCGCGGTCCAGGGAGCCATCGGCACGACGGCCGCGTGGACGGGTGCCCGCTATCGGGTAGATCTCAATCTGGCGGCTGGTGGCGTCGTACTTGAGGGAGCTTTCCGGTGACGCGCCGAACAGGGTGAAATCATTGTCCTGCATAAAGAACATGTACGGGCTTGGGTTGCTCTTTTTCAGCACATCGTAAGCCGCCAGCGGCGACGGGCAGGGCAGCGAAAAGCGACGGGACGGCACCACCTGGAAAATCTCCCCGGCACGAATCGCTTTTTGCATCTGACGCACCACCGCGCCGTACTGATCGTCGGTCTGACTCACCTCGCAGGTCATCTTTTCAACACGCTGCACCGGGAGCGCGGGCGGTGCTTCTGACATCTGCTGTTGCAGTTGGCCGATGCGCTGCGCGAGGCGATTTTTCTCAGACACAGATGGCGTGAACAGGCTGACCTGAATGCGGGTGTATTTTTTCTGATGGTCGATCACCAGCAGGGTTTCGGCCAGGTAGAAGCAGTAGTCCGGGCAGCGGTTACCCTGCTCGGTTTCCGGTAAATCTTCAAAGCCAGCAACCAGGTCGTAAGCAAACAGCCCGCCAAAGAACATTGCTTCGCGCTCATCTTCCGGCACAATGACCAGATTTTGCAGCAGGCGGAAGGCGTCGAAAACGGAGAGTGAGCAGAGGCGGGCATCTTCATCCAGCAACTGGCTTACCGGCGGGAAATGCAGAATTCGCAGGTCCGGATGACGCTCATTTTCAATGCCTGAAGGCAGAGCCGCATCCAGCAGCGGCAGCAGCGACGCGCCATTCTCGGATAACGCCTTAATAGTGACAGTGTCACCCGATGCGGTAATGCGCAGCGCGCTATCAACCAGCAGCAGGCTTTTGAGATCGTCCTTGCTGTCGATATCAGCAGATTCCAGCAGCAGCGTCGCAGGACGTGCACCGCACACCTGATGAAAGAGCGCGGTAGGGTTATGGCGATAGGCCGCCTCGCAGGTCAGCAGTTCGAGGTGGGGTTTGGCTGTTTGCATGTTGTTATTCTCATATTCTGTTCAAAAAAAAGCCCGCTTGGGAGCGGGCCGGGTATCTGTTTGCTTTTCGCAGACGCGTGACACTGCCCGAAGATCAGGAAGTACGCCACCAACCGTGCAGAGCGAAATGTGCTGTCATTTTCAGATACCTTTCTCGTGTGAACTTGCGTACTAGTTAACTAGTTCGATGGCGTGTTGTCAACCCCTGATTTCAGTATTTCGCGGTAAGTCGGTATCATAGGTGCTTCGGATGTCTCCAGACTGTTATGGGAAGTGCTTTGAGCGATACCACCTACGCCGTAATTTATGATTTACACAGCCATACGCAGGCTTCAGATGGCCTGCTGACGCCCGAAGCCCTGGTCCATCGCGCCGTTGAAATGCGTGTCGGCACGCTGGCAATAACCGATCACGACACAACAAACGCCATCCCCGCCGCGCGCGCCGAGATTGCCCGAAGCGGGCTGGCGCTAAATCTGGTGCCCGGGGTCGAGATCTCCACGCTCTGGGAAAACCACGAAATTCACATCGTTGGCCTGAATATTGATACAGAACATCCGGCAATGTGCGCATTTTTGCAAGAACAAAAAGCACGACGCAATCAACGCGCGGAGTTGATAGGCGAACGTCTTGAGAAGGCGCATATCCCCGGTGCGCTGGAAGGTGCGCGCAAGCTGGCGAACGGTGGGGCGGTCACGCGCGGCCATTTCGCCCGTTTTTTGGTTGACGCCGGTAAAGCGACGACCATGGCGAATGTGTTTAAAAAGTATCTGGCGCGCGGGAAAACCGGATACGTTCCTCCCCAGTGGTGTACAATAAAACAAGCTATTGATGTGATTCATCATTCTGGTGGTAAGGCCGTATTGGCCCATCCGGGGCGGTATAATCTTTCTGCTAAATGGCTGAAAAGGTTGCTGGCCCACTTTGCCGAATCCGGCGGTGAGGCGATGGAAGTTGCCCAGTGTCAGCAGGCACCCAATGAGCGTTCGCAGCTCGCGACCTACGCCCGTCAGTTTGGCCTGCTTGGGTCACAGGGTTCAGATTTCCATCAGCCCTGCGCGTGGATTGAACTGGGGCGCAAGCTCTGGTTACCCGCTGGCGTTGAGCCCGTCTGGCAGCTCTGGGAACAGCCACAGCAAATTGAAGAGAGGGAAGTATGAGTCAGTTTTTCTATATCCATCCGGATAACCCACAGCCACGTCTGATTAATCAGGCTGTGGAAATCGTCCGTAAAGGTGGTGTTATTGTCTACCCAACCGATTCTGGCTACGCGCTGGGCTGTAAAATCGAGGATAAAGGGGCGATGGAGCGCATCTGTCGAATCCGCCAACTGCCGGACGGCCACAACTTCACCCTGATGTGTCGCGATCTCTCTGAGCTGTCGACCTATGCGTATGTCGACAACGTGGCCTTTCGCCTGATCAAAAACAACACGCCGGGAAACTACACCTTCATTCTGAAAGGGACAAAAGAGGTGCCGCGTCGTCTGTTGCAGGAAAAACGTAAAACCATCGGCATGCGCGTGCCGTCGAACCCGATTGCCCAGGCGCTGCTGGAAACCCTCGGCGAGCCGATGCTGTCTACCTCGCTGATGCTGCCGGGCAGTGAGTTTACCGAGTCCGACCCGGAAGAGATCAAAGATCGTCTGGAGAAAGTGGTGGAGCTGATTATTCATGGCGGCTATCTAGGCCAGCAACCGACCACCGTGGTGGATCTCACCGAAGACGCGCCAGAAGTGATTCGTGAAGGCGTGGGCGATGTTAAGCCTTTCTTGTAAGGGTGTAAGCAGATATACTACGCGGCCATCAAAGCAGGGCGTTGCCCTGTTTTTGACCTGATTCGACGCCTGTGAAGGCGACACCTGAGGAAGCTCAATGAGCGAGAAGTTACAGAAAGTGCTGGCGCGTGCCGGCCACGGTTCGCGCCGTGAAATCGAAGCCATTATTGAAGCAGGTCGCGTGAGTGTGGACGGTAAAATCGCCACACTCGGTGACCGCGTTGAAATCGTACCGGGGCTGAAGATCCGCATTGACGGCCATCTTATCTCCGTGAAAGAGTCCGCTGAACAGATCTGCCGCGTGCTGGCTTACTACAAGCCGGAAGGCGAACTGTGTACCCGCAACGATCCGGAAGGCCGCCCGACGGTGTTCGACCGTCTGCCAAAACTGCGTGGCGCCCGCTGGATTGCCGTAGGGCGTCTGGACGTGAATACCTGTGGCCTGCTGCTGTTCACCACCGATGGTGAACTGGCAAACCGCCTGATGCACCCGAGTCGTGAAGTGGAACGTGAATACGCCGTTCGTGTTTTCGGCCAGGTTGATGAGAACAAACTGCGCGACCTGTCGCGTGGTGTTCAGCTGGAGGACGGCCCTGCGGCGTTCAAAACCATCAAGTTTACCGGTGGTGAAGGCATTAACCAGTGGTACAACGTTACCCTGACAGAGGGACGTAACCGCGAGGTGCGTCGACTGTGGGAAGCGGTCGGTGTCCAGGTGAGTCGCTTGATTCGCGTCCGCTATGGCGACATTCTGCTGCCGAAAGGCCTGCCACGTGGCGGCTATACCGAACTGGATCTGACGCAAACCAACTACCTGCGCGATCTGGTTGGCCTGACGCCAGAAACCACGTCGAAAGTGGCGGTAGAGAAAGATCGTCGTCGCATGAAGGCGAATCAGATCCGCCGTGCGGTGAAACGTCATAGCCAGGTCAGCAGCAATCGCCGCTCTGGCAGCCGTAATAACAACGGTTAATTGAAAAGCCCGGTGAATACATCGGGCTTTTTTTCTTCAGTAATCAATCCCAATTTGCGCTTTGATACCCGCATCGAACGCATGCTTAACCGGACGCAGCTCGCTGACGGTATCGGCCAGCTCCAGAATGTCCCGATGACACCCGCGCCCCGTGACGATCGCCGTCTGGTGTGCAGGGCGGTTCCTGAGAGCCTCCAGCACGGCTTCCAGCGGCAGGTAGTCATAGGCCACCATATACGTGATCTCATCCAGCAACACCATGTTCAGCGACGGGTCAGAGAGCATTCTTTTGGCATGCTCCCAGACGGCGAGGCAGGCTGCGGTATCTGTTTCCCGGTTCTGGGTATCCCAGGTAAAACCGGTCGCCATCACCTGAAACTCAACGCCATGCGGTTCGAGCAGATTACGCTCGCCGTTGGGCCATTCACCCTTGATAAACTGGATCACGCCCACTTTCTGACCGTGCCCGACTGCGCGGGTGGCGGTCCCAAATGCGGCGGTGGTTTTGCCTTTGCCGTTGCCGGTGAACACGATGAGGATCCCGCGCTCGTCCTGAGCGGCCGCCACGCGTGCATCAACCTGTTCTTTGAGACGCTGCTGGCGCTGCTGATGACGGTCTTCACTCATTGCGATATCCCCGGTTTGCGGCCTGGCTGAGCATCGAATGTCATTCCGGTTTTACGACGGCTGTCGTCACCCATTAGCCACAGGTAAAGAGGCATAATATCGGCCGGGGTTTTAAGCTTTTGCGGATCTTCTGTCGGGAACGCGCTGGCACGCATTTTAGTGCGCGTACCGCCAGGGTTAATACAGTTAACCCGCAGATGGCGGTTTTGATACTCTTCGGCCAGCACCTGCATCATTCCTTCCGTGGCAAATTTTGAGGCGGCGTAAGCCCCCCAGTTCGCACGACCCTGACGCCCCACGCTGGAGGAGGTAAACACCAGCGAACCGGAATCTGAGTTAAGTAATAAAGGAAGCAAGGCCTGGGTCAGGAAAAACGTCCCATTGACGTTAACCTGCATCACTTGCTGCCAAATCTCCGGATCCTGTTCATCCATCGGGCGCACTTCGCCCAGTAACCCCGCGTTGTGCAGTACGCCGTCCAGACGCGAATAATGCGTACTAATGCGCTGGGCAAGGGCCTGACATGACGCTGACGTACAGGTCAGCAGATCGAGCGTATACCAGGGCGTGGGGGTACCGCCGGCGTTTTCGATTTCACGGGCAACGGCTTTGAGCTTTTCTTCATTACGTCCCAGCAGAATAAGGCTCGCACCGTATTCAGAATAAGTCAGCGCCGCTTCGCGACCAATCCCGTCGCTGGCACCGGTAACCAGAATGATGCGGTTCTGTAGAAGGTTTTTTTGTGGCTGATAATGCACGGTGGCTCCTCAGGCGCATTGGGCGTGACTTGCACCTTTATTTATGACTTTTCGGCTTTATGCCCGAAACCGCGTCAGAATTCAATCAGTCTACAGGACAGAACGCTGGGAAATTAACAATTTGCAAAGATTTAAACCAGAAACGGGGGATTCCTGAAGCCGCCTCGCAGAGCTAATGTCCAGAGCGAGACGCCTGCGCAGGGCTGTTGTACACTGGCGTGAAAGATTCGTGGTTAAATCAAGGTGGAACGCGTGGAATTACTTTCTCAGTATGGGTTGTTTTTGGCCAAAATCGCGACGGTGGTTATTGCTGTCGCGGTGATTGCCGTCCTGATTGTCAACCTGACGCAGCGTAAGCGTCAGCGTGGTGAGTTACGCATTACCCGCCTGAGCGAGCAGTATAAAGAGATGCGGGAAGAGATGTCTCTGGCGCTGCTTGACGATCATCAACAGAAGCTGTGGCTAAAAGCCCAGAAGAAAAAACATAAGCAGGACGCCAAAGCCGCGAAGGCGAAAGCTAAGCTCGCCACGCCACAGGCTGACGCAAAACCGCGCGTCTATGTGCTCGATTTTAAAGGTAGCATGGATGCGCATGAAGTCTCCTCTCTGCGGGAGGAAGTGACCGCGGTGCTGGCCGTGGCGACAGCCCAGGATCAGGTGGTGGTACGCCTTGAAAGCCCGGGCGGCGTAGTGCATGGGTATGGACTGGCGGCTTCGCAGTTACAACGTCTGCGGGATAAACAGATCCCGCTCACCGTGGCGGTAGATAAGGTCGCGGCGAGTGGCGGCTATATGATGGCGTGCGTAGCGGATAAAATCGTCGCAGCACCGTTCTCCATTATCGGCTCGATTGGGGTGGTTGCGCAGATCCCTAACTTCAATCGTTTCCTGAAAAATAAAGAGATCGACATCGAATTGCATACGGCGGGTCAGTACAAACGTACGCTGACGCTGCTCGGCGAAAATACCGAAGAGGGACGGCAGAAGTTCCGGGAAGATCTGAACGAAACCCATCATTTGTTCAAAGATTTCGTGCACCGCATGCGCCCAACGCTGGACATTGAGCAGGTGGCTACCGGCGAACACTGGTACGGCACGCAGGCGCAGGAGAAAGGGCTGGTGGATGAAGTGGGTACCAGCGACGACCTCCTGCTCAACCTGATGGAAGGCCGTGAGCTGGTGGGGGTGCGCTTCACCCGACGTAAGCGCCTGCTTGACCGTTTTACCAATAGTGCGGCAGAAAGCGCGGATCGCCTGCTGCTACGCTGGTTGCAGCGCGGACAAAAGCCGCTGCTGTAAAGAAAAACGCGAGGCAGATGCCTCGCGTTTTCGTTTTAATCGACCAGGTGGTACTTCTCTGAGAGGGTATGCGCCAGGTATTTAAACATGTTAAACACGGCGGTGCTTTTCGGGGTTGGTAACCCTTGTTCATCAAGGAAGTATTCACCGCTGAACACCAGCACGCCATTACGTTGTTCCACGCCAGTCGCTTCAATCCCCGCCAGGGTGTCTTCATGGTCGCGAATGAGTTTGTTTGCTTCGATAAGCAGTGAAGCTCGGTCAATGGGTTGGGTCGTATTCTGCATATTCCACTCCTTAAACAGTGACAATAGTCTACGCCTGGGTCGCTTCGGGGGCAAATTTTCCCTTCTATCCGCGGGTTTAAGGAACAGGGGCTGGCTGGCGGGATTTGCTTTTGCATGCTAATAAAGTTGCGTAACGAATTTTATCAGGTACAGTGTGCGCTTTCGTCATTCTGGCAACAGAATTGCTTGACATTCGACCGGGAATTCGTCACGAATGAACTTTGATGTGAGAAAAATACCCGAAAAGTCAATGACCTGGATGTCGCCATACTGACGTTCGGTTAGACAAAGGGGTTGATATCCCCTGACGACGTCGCAATATCAATGGCTCGTCGTCAGCGGAAGGGAAATCAACGTGCGGCGTATTCCTGGAAGAATTAAATTAGGTAAAGGTGAATATGGGTAAAGCTCTCGTCATCGTTGAGTCCCCGGCAAAAGCCAAAACGATCAATAAATATCTGGGCAATGACTACGTGGTTAAGTCCAGCGTTGGTCACATTCGCGATTTGCCGACAAGTGGCTCAGCCAGCAAAAAGAGCGCAGACTCTACCTCCACCAAAGGGGCTAAAAAGCCTAAAAAGGATGAACGTAGCGCGCTTGTCAACCGCATGGGTGTTAACCCATGGCACAACTGGGATGCACAATACGAAGTGCTGCCAGGCAAAGAAAAAGTCGTTAACGAGCTGAAACAGCTTGCTGAAAAAGCAGACCACATTTATCTCGCAACCGACCTTGACCGCGAAGGGGAGGCCATCGCATGGCACCTGCGGGAAGTGATTGGGGGTGATGACAAACGCTACAGCCGTGTAGTGTTTAACGAAATTACAAAGAATGCGATTCGTCAGGCGTTTGAAAAGCCGGGTGAACTGAATATCGACCGTGTTAACGCTCAGCAGGCGCGTCGCTTTATGGACCGCGTTGTAGGCTACATGGTTTCGCCGTTGCTGTGGAAAAAGGTCGCTCGCGGCCTGTCTGCGGGGCGTGTGCAGTCTGTGGCTGTTCGTCTTGTTGTCGAACGTGAACGCGAGATCAAAGCGTTTGTTCCGGAAGAGTTCTGGGAAGTGGATGCGATTGTCACCACGCCGGGCGGCGATGCGCTGCCGTTGCAGGTGAGCCACCACAACGACAAACCGTTCCGTCCTGAAAATCGCGATCAGACCATGGCCGCCGTAGCGCTGCTGGAAAAAGCGCGTTATCAGGTGCTGGATCGTGAAGACAAACCGACCAGCAGCAAGCCTGGCGCACCGTTTATCACGTCAACGCTTCAGCAGGCGGCAAGTACGCGTCTGGGTTACGGCGTGAAGAAAACCATGATGATGGCCCAGCGTTTGTATGAAGCGGGTTACATCACCTACATGCGTACTGACTCCACCAACCTGAGTCAGGACGCTGTCAGCATGGTGCGTGGCTATATCGAGGACAACTTCGGTAAGAAATACCTGCCGGACAGTCCTAATCAGTACGCCAGCAAAGAGAATTCTCAGGAAGCGCACGAAGCGATCCGTCCTTCTGACGTTTCCGTTCTGGCGGAATCTCTTAAAGATATGGAAGCGGACGCCCAGAAGCTGTATCAGCTGATCTGGCGCCAGTTCGTGGCCTGCCAGATGACGCCAGCGAAATACGACTCCACTACGCTGACCGTTGGCGCGGGTGATTTCCGCCTGAAAGCGCGCGGCCGCATTCTGCGTTTCGACGGCTGGACAAAAGTGATGCCTGCGCTGCGTAAAGGTGATGAAGACAGAACGCTGCCTTCCGTCAACAAAGGCGACGAGCTGTCGCTGGTTGATCTGGTACCGGCCCAGCACTTCACCAAGCCGCCTGCGCGTTTCAGCGAAGCGTCGCTGGTAAAAGAGCTGGAAAAACGCGGCATCGGTCGCCCGTCTACCTATGCGTCGATCATTTCGACCATTCAGGATCGTGGATACGTTCGCGTTGAGAACCGTCGTTTCTATGCTGAAAAAATGGGTGAGATTGTTACCGACCGTCTGGAAGCTAACTTCCGTGAGTTGATGAACTATGACTTCACCGCGCAGATGGAGGACAGTCTCGATGAGGTTGCCAGCCATAAGGCCGAGTGGAAGAAAGTTCTCGACAGCTTCTTCAGCGATTTTACCAACCAGCTTGAGAAAGCTGAGAAAGATCCTGAAGAAGGCGGCATGCTGCCTAACCAGATGGTACTGACCAGCATCGACTGCCCAACCTGTGGCCGTAAAATGGGGATCCGTACCGCAACCACGGGCGTGTTCCTCGGCTGTTCTGGTTATGCGCTTTCGCCGAAAGAGCGTTGCAAAACCACTATCAACCTCGTGCCGGAGAACGAAGTTCTCAACGTGCTGGAAGGTGACGATGCGGAGACCAACGCACTGCGCGCCAAGCGCCGCTGTAAGAAATGCGGCACGGCGATGGACAGCTACCTGATCGATCCAAAACGCAAACTGCACGTTTGCGGTAATAACCCAACCTGCGACGGTTATGAGATCGAAGAAGGTGAGTTCCGCATTAAGGGCTATGACGGTCCGATCGTTGAGTGTGAGAAATGTGGTTCCGAAATGCACCTGAAAATGGGACGCTTCGGTAAGTACATGGCATGTACCAACGACGACTGTAAAAACACGCGTAAGATCCTGCGTAACGGTGAAGTTGCGCCGCCGAAGGAAGATCCGGTTCCGCTTCCTGAGCTGCCGTGCGAGAAGTCAGAGGCGTATTTCGTGCTGCGTGACGGTGCTGCCGGGGTATTCCTGGCGGCCAACACCTTCCCGAAATCGCGCGAAACCCGTGCGCCGCTGGTAGAAGAGCTGTACCGCTTCCGCGACCGTCTGCCGGAGAAACTGCGTTACCTGGCCGATGCGCCACAGCAGGATCCGGAAGGCAACAAAACCGTGGTGCGCTTCAGCCGTAAAACGAAGCAGCAGTACGTGGCGGCAGAGAAAGAGGGTAAAGCGACCGGATGGTCAGCCTTCTTTGTCGACGGGAAATGGGTTGAAGGCAAGAAATAATCTTCCCTTACCGTAACTTACCTGTAAAAGGGCCGGACTTCTGGCCCTTTTTTATTACGTAGTTATTATTTTTTGTTCCGTACTATACAGCCTGGCTATAAATGATATAGTGGTTATAGTTAACCCGTTTCTTATTATCAAATCGTATTAAGCGATTGACGCATGCGCTAAATCGGATGGTCTGGCATGAAATTACAGCAGCTTCGCTATATCGTTGAGGTCGTCAATCATAACCTCAATGTCTCTTCCACCGCAGAAGGTCTTTATACCTCTCAGCCCGGCATCAGTAAGCAGGTGCGTATGCTGGAGGATGAGTTAGGTATTCAGATATTTGCCCGCAGCGGTAAGCACCTGACTCAGGTCACCCCGGCAGGACAGGAAATCATACGCATCGCACGGGAAGTGCTCTCCAAAGTCGACGCCATTAAATCCGTCGCCGGGGAACATACCTGGCCGGATAAAGGCTCTCTGTATATTGCCACCACGCATACACAGGCGCGTTATGCGCTTCCCGGGGTGATCAAAGGCTTCATAGAACGCTATCCCCGCGTTTCCCTGCATATGCATCAGGGCTCACCGACGCAAATCGCAGAGGCCGTGTCTAAAGGCAATGCCGATTTTGCCATTGCGACGGAAGCTCTTCATCTGTACGATGATCTGGTCATGCTCCCGTGCTACCACTGGAACCGCTCTATTGTCGTGACCCCCGATCATCCGCTGGCGGGGAAGGGCGAAGTGACAATCGAAGAGCTGGCGCAATACCCGCTGGTGACCTATACGTTCGGATTTACGGGCCGTTCTGAGCTAGACACCGCCTTTAACCGCGCCGGATTAACGCCACGGATCGTCTTCACTGCAACGGATGCGGACGTCATTAAAACGTACGTGCGTCTGGGTCTGGGCGTAGGCGTTATTGCCAGCATGGCGGTGGATCCTGTATCAGACCCGGATCTGGTGCGTCTGGACGCGCATGATATCTTCAGCCACAGCACCACCAAGATAGGTTTTCGTCGCAGCACGTTCCTTCGCAGCTATATGTATGATTTTATTCAGCGCTTCGCACCGCATTTAACACGTGACGTGGTCGACACGGCCGTGGCGTTACGCTCCAATGAAGACATCGAAGAGATGTTTAAAGACATCAAACTTCCTGCCAAATAATTACACCCGGTATCTTTCTCTTCTGGAAAGATACCGGTTTCCCCCTTTAAATCTAAATTAGAATTAACCTCATCTGCGCCTACTGTCATATATCGTCATAACCCATTTGATGAATAGGGTTTTACTGTCGCAAATTTGCGACAAAAGTAGAAACTAATTTACAGGTGTGCAAATTATTCTTTTCAATTATTTATTTCTGGTCAAAAGATTGAATTTTCCCAGGCTCAGATTCGTAAATTCACTGGCTTTTCGGCTAAAGTTTCTTTAGGATTTATCTCATCAGATGATTACTTGTGCCAATTGTTTGGTCTCTAAATGATAAGCGATATCGATTGTATGAGGTTAGCAATGCCGTCAGGAAGTGAAGAACCGCAAAGGGATCCCGCGCTTAAGCGTAAAGCCTGGCTGGCGGTCTTTCTCGGCTCTGCCCTGTTCTGGGTGGTTGTTGCTCTTCTCGTCTGGAAATATTGGGGTTGAATATGGTCATGACGGTGCGTACTGACGCGAGAAAAGAGATGTGTCAGCTTCGTGACAATGCTCACAAAGCGCGTAAGGCGCCAGCAACCAGCGTGCCAGCCTCCTGGCAACTGACGCCACAGCAGCAGGCCTTTATTGATGTGTTCGCAGAAGACGAACCCAAAAAACAAAAATTTTGATTTTTGCGTAATGATGCAAATAGTCTGAATAAAGACTGTGCACTTTTGTACTCCTTAATAAATACACATCAGCAATATAGAACGAGGGCAGACCTCGCATCCTTAAATAATTAAAGTCTGGTGTCCCTATGATGAATAACATGACAACCGTAAAATACTGGTCATGGCTCGGCGTATTCTCAGCGTCGATCCTCTTCTGGTGTCAGCTCCTCTGGCTGGCCTTACACTAAATCGTAAAACCTCGCCATGGCGGGGTTTTTTGTTTAATCCCTCGCGTTGGACCATTCCTAAATTTATCAATTTGGGTTGTTATCAAAACGTTACGACATCTTTGTGTTATCTTTAATTACAGCCCTGATGATTGTCAGGACATCCCTGTTTTTAAGGAGGAGCTTATGTCGTTAACCCTACGCGAAGCCAGTAAGGACACATTACAGGCGGAAAATAAAACCTGGCGCTACTACAGCTTACCGCTGGCTGCCAGGACGCTTGGGGACATTTCGCGGTTACCCAAGTCGTTGAAAGTACTACTGGAAAACCTCTTGCGCTGGCAAGATGGCGACTCGGTTACCGAGGAGGATATCCAGGCTCTGGCAGGGTGGCTGAAAAATGCTCATGCAGACAAAGAAATTGCCTACCGCCCGGCCAGGGTATTGATGCAGGATTTCACCGGCGTGCCGGCGGTTGTGGACTTGGCCGCCATGCGTGAAGCTGTTAAGCGTCTCGGGGGCGATACGGCTAAGGTGAACCCGCTCTCACCGGTAGACCTCGTCATCGACCACTCCGTCACCGTCGACCACTTCGGCGACGACGATGCTTTCGGTGAAAACGTCCGTCTGGAGATGGAACGTAACCATGAACGCTATGTCTTCCTCAAATGGGGTCAGCAGGCGTTCAGCCGCTTCAGCGTTGTTCCACCAGGCACCGGCATTTGTCACCAGGTCAACCTGGAATATCTCGGCAAAGCCGTCTGGAGTGAATTGCAGGATAAAGAGTGGGTGGCTTACCCGGATACGCTGGTGGGCACCGATTCACACACGACCATGATTAACGGCCTTGGCGTTTTGGGCTGGGGCGTCGGTGGTATTGAAGCGGAAGCGGCCATGCTCGGCCAGCCGGTATCGATGCTCATTCCCGATGTGGTGGGCTTTAAGCTGACCGGTAAATTGTCCGAAGGCATTACCGCCACGGATCTGGTTCTGACGGTCACCCAGATGCTGCGTAAGCATGGCGTGGTGGGTAAATTCGTTGAATTTTATGGTGATGGTCTGGATTCACTGCCGCTGGCGGACCGGGCCACCATCGCCAACATGGCGCCGGAATATGGTGCGACCTGCGGCTTTTTCCCGATTGATAGCGTTACGCTTGAGTATATGCGCCTCAGTGGTCGCAGCGAGGAGCAGGTGGCGCTCGTAGAGGCCTACACCAAAGCGCAGGGCATGTGGCGTAACCCGGGTGACGAGCCGGTATTTACCAGCACGCTGGAACTGGATATGGGCACCGTTGAGGCAAGCCTCGCAGGGCCGAAACGACCGCAGGACCGCGTCGCCCTGAGCAACGTTCCGAAAGCCTTTGCCGCCAGCAATGAGCTGGAGGTTAACGCCGCGCAAAAAGATCACCGTCCTGTGGACTATGTTCTGAACGGGCATCAGTATCAGCTCCCTGACGGCGCCGTGGTAATCGCCGCTATCACTTCCTGTACCAACACGTCCAACCCGAGTGTGTTAATGGCTGCCGGGCTGCTGGCAAAAAAAGCGGTAGAACTGGGACTCAAGCCACAGCCGTGGGTTAAGGCGTCCCTGGCGCCTGGTTCGAAAGTGGTTTCCGATTACCTGGCGCAGGCCAGACTCACGCCGTACCTCGACGAGTTGGGCTTTAATCTGGTGGGTTACGGCTGTACGACCTGCATCGGTAACTCTGGTCCACTGCCTGAGCCTATTGAAGTGGCGATCAAGCAGGGTGATTTGACCGTTGGCGCGGTACTTTCCGGTAACCGAAACTTTGAGGGGCGTATTCATCCGCTGGTGAAAACCAACTGGCTGGCCTCGCCGCCGCTGGTTGTAGCCTATGCTCTGGCCGGAAACATGAACATTAACCTGGCGACCGATCCGATTGGTCACGATCGCAAAAATGAACCTGTCTATCTGAAAGACATTTGGCCATCATCGCGTGAAATTGCGCGCGCGGTAGAGAAAGTTTCCACTGAGATGTTCCGCAAAGAGTATGCGGAAGTGTTCGAAGGTACAGCGGAATGGAAAGCGATCGACGTGGTGGGTTCCGATACCTATGACTGGCAGGATGATTCCACCTATATTCGCCTGTCGCCCTTCTTCGATGAGATGCTGGCGGAGCCAGCACTGCTGAAAGACATTCACGGCGCGCGCATTCTGGCGATGCTGGGCGATTCCGTCACCACTGACCATATCTCACCAGCGGGGAGCATCAAAGCGGACAGTCCGGCAGGTCGGTATCTGCAAAGCCGTGGCGTGGAACGTCGCGATTTTAACTCCTACGGTTCGCGCCGCGGTAACCACGAAGTGATGATGCGCGGGACATTTGCCAACATCCGCATTCGTAATGAAATGGTCCCGGGCGTGGAAGGGGGCATGACGCGCCACCTGCCAGATACAGAGGTCATTTCAATTTATGACGCAGCCATGAAGTATCAGCAGGAGGGTACGCCGCTGGCCGTTATTGCCGGTAAAGAGTACGGCTCTGGTTCCAGTCGCGACTGGGCGGCTAAAGGTCCACGTCTGCTCGGGGTTCGCGTGGTGATTGCCGAATCCTTTGAACGTATCCACCGCTCAAACCTGATCGGGATGGGGATCCTGCCGCTGGAGTTCCCGCAGGGCATAACGCGTAAAACGCTGGGTCTGACCGGGGAAGAGCAGATTGATATCAGCGGTCTGCAAAATCTGCAACCGGGTAAAACCGTTCCGGTGAAGTTAACGCGGGCAGATGGTACAACAGAAGTGCTGGATTGTCGGTGTCGTATTGATACGGCAACAGAGCTAACCTATTACCAGAACGACGGCATTTTACATTATGTGATTCGAAAGATGCTGGACTGATCAAACTCGCCCGGCAGAAGTGCCGGGCGTTTTGCGTTTACTCGCTCAGCAGGTGCCCCATCTTTGCAGCTTTGGTATCGAGGTAGTGCGCGTTTTTCGGATTGCGGCCAACAATCAGCGGCACGCGTTCAACGATATTGATGCCCGCTTCAGTGAGGATCTCCACTTTTTTCGGGTTATTGGTTAACAGACGCACTTCGTCCACGCCCAGCAGCTTGAACATATCTGCGCAGAGGGTGAAATCGCGCTCGTCAGCAGCAAAGCCGAGCTGATGGTTTGCTTCGACGGTATCATAGCCCTGATCCTGCAACGCGTAGGCGCGGATTTTATTCAGCAGACCGATATTGCGTCCTTCCTGGCGGTGATACAGCAGCACGCCACGTCCTTCCTCTGCGATATGAGAAAGAGCGGCTTCGAGCTGGAAACCGCAGTCACAGCGCAGGCTGAAGAGCGCGTCACCGGTCAGACACTCAGAATGAACGCGGGACAGTACCGGCGTCTGCCCCGAAATGTCACCGTATACCAGGGCGACGTGATCTTGTCCGGTTGCCAGTTCTTCAAAACCCACCATCAGGAAATCGCCCCATGGGGTTGGCAGTTTGGCTTCTGCCACACGTTTAAGCTGCATGTGATTCTCCATACCAGGCTGACACGTTTCGTGCCTTTGCCCCATTTTGCTTTCTGTATTGGACTATTTTGCCACAAGCCCGGCTACTTCACCTAATCACCACCACGCTATACGGACGTTAAACGCACGATCCGACATATCCACCAGAAGGTGGAAATTCAGTTATGATTGTGGTGCTTAGTGAAAAAGGAGAGGACATGCTTTCAATTGCCAGACGCACGGCCGCAGGCGCCGCCGTATTGCTTGTTATACCCCTGATCGTTTGGTTCTCCGGCTGGATGTGGAAGCCCGGACAAAACGAGACGTGGCTGAAAGCCTTATACTGGATAACTGAGACGGTCACCCAGCCCTGGGGGATTATTACGCACGTGCTGCTCTGTGCCTGGTTCCTGTGGTGCCTGCGCTTTCGTCTTCGCGCGGCGCTGGTATTATTTGCCATTCTCGGAGGTGCCATTATTGTCGGGCAGGGGGTGAAGTCGTGGGTGAAAGATCGCGTGCAGGAACCCCGTCCCTTTGTTATCTGGCTGGAAAAAACGCACCATATTCCGGTAGATGAGTTCTACACTTTAAAGCGTAAGGATCGCGGGGCGTTGGTGAAAGAACAGCTTGCGGAACAGAAGGATATCCCGACATTTTTACGCAAACACTGGCAAAAAGAGACCGGCTTTGCGTTTCCTTCCGGACATACGATGTTTGCTGCCAGCTGGGCGCTACTCGGCGTGGGGCTGCTTTGGCCACGTCGATGTACCCTCACGATTGCGATTTTGCTGGTCTGGGCGACAGGCGTAATGGGCAGCCGGATGCTGCTGGGGATGCACTGGCCGCGTGATTTGGTGGTGGCTACGCTGATTTCGTGGGTACTGGTTACGCTGGCGACCTGGCTTGCACAACGTTTCTGTGGGCCTCTGACGCCACCGCAGGAAGAGAAGGAAGAAATAGCCGAAAGGGAGTCAGGCGGAACCTGAAGCTTGATATTCCGCATTTTGACCATAAATCCATGAAGGGCGCATTACTTTTTCCGTTTCGCGCCCGCCACTAAAATGGTAGCTTATAAGGCTGATTGCAGTGAGTTGAACACGCTTTATACGCTCGAACCACATAACGGGAAGTCATGTGAAATATTTACTCATTTTCTTACTGGTGTTGGCGATTTTTGTCATTTCAGTCACATTGGGCGCGCAAAACGATCAACAGGTAAGTTTCAACTATCTGCTGGCGCAGGGCGAGTACCGGGTGTCGAGCCTGCTGGCTGTGTTATTCGCAGCGGGTTTTGTCATCGGCTGGCTTGTATGTGGCCTGTTCTGGCTTAAGGTTCGTGTTTCCCTTGTTCGCGCTGAACGTAAAATTAAACGACTTGAACATCAACTTACGCCTGCGACTGACATTCCGGCGAGCTCTGGTGTGCCGGTAGTCAAGGAATAATCGAATATGCTGGAGTTGTTGTTTCTGCTTTTGCCTGTCGCCGCAGCCTATGGCTGGTATATGGGCCGCAGAAGCGCGCAACAAACAAAACAGGATGAAGCAAACCGACTCTCCCGTGACTACGTTGCGGGGGTGAACTTCCTGCTGAGCAATCAGCAGGATAAAGCGGTCGATCTGTTCCTCGACATGCTCAAAGAGGATACCGGCACCGTAGAGGCGCATCTCACCCTGGGAAACCTGTTCCGCTCGCGCGGAGAGGTTGACCGTGCCATCCGTATCCACCAGACCCTGATGGAAAGCGCATCGTTGACCTATGAGCAACGGTTGCTGGCCGTGCAGCAGTTGGGCAGAGATTACATGGCGGCGGGCCTGTACGATCGCGCAGAAGATATGTTCTCTCAGCTGGTGGATGAGACCGATTTCCGTATCGGTGCGCTTCAGCAACTTCTGCAAATCTACCAGGCAACCAGCGACTGGCAAAAAGCGATTGATACCGCCGAACGGCTGGTCAAACTCGGCAAAGACAAACAGCGCGTCGAAATTGCCCATTTTTACTGCGAGCTGGCCCTTCAGCAAATGGGTAGCGATGACATGGATAAGGCCATGGCATTGCTAAAAAAAGGCGCCGCGGCCGATCGCAACAGCGCCCGCATCTCGATAATGATGGGGCGGGTCTTTATGGCGAATGGTGATTACACCAAAGCCGTGGAAAGCCTGCTTCGCGTTATCGATCAGGACAAAGAGCTGGTCAGCGAAACGCTGGAAATGCTGCAAACCTGCTATCAGCAGTTAGGTAAGCAGGATGAGTGGGTTGCATTCCTGCGCCGCTGTGTTGAAGAAAACACCGGTGCCACAGCCGAGCTGATGCTGTCGGATGTCGTCGAAGAGCACGAAGGGAGTGATACCGCCCAGGTATACATTACCCGTCAGTTGCAGCGCCATCCGACGATGCGCGTCTTCCACAAGCTGATGGATTATCATCTTAACGATGCAGAAGAAGGGCGCGCTAAAGAGAGCCTGATGGTGCTGCGAGACATGGTCGGTGAACAGGTGCGGAGCAAGCCGCGCTATCGCTGCCAGAAATGCGGCTTCACCGCCTATTCGCTCTACTGGCATTGCCCTTCCTGCCGGGCCTGGTCCACCATCAAGCCAATTCGTGGTCTGGACGGGCAGTGATTTTTTAAAACACTCCATTTTAGTTACAACATACTAAAGAGTGCATTATTTCTTTCAGCACCGTGCGGTCTGTGGTTCAACAGGAAAAGCATTCGATTCTGTTCATTTACCCCGAGGGCAGGTAGAATGCACGCCGTTTATCTGTTCCGCGCCGCTGCGCGCCCATAGACGAAAAGGGCTGGTCATGACGTCTGTTACTTCCTCCACTTCCCGCGTAGTTACCGATTCTCCTGTAGTTGTTGCTCTGGATTACAATAACCGTGACGCCGCACTGGCCTTTGTTGATGGTATTGATCCCCGGGATTGCCGTCTTAAAGTAGGCAAAGAGATGTTTACGCTGTTCGGTCCGCAAATCGTCCGCGATCTGCACCAGCGTGGTTTCGACGTTTTCCTCGACCTGAAATTCCACGATATTCCGAATACCACTGCCCACGCCGTTGCTGCGGCGGCTGAACTGGGTGTGTGGATGGTTAACGTTCATGCCTCCGGTGGGGCACGTATGATGACGGCTGCGCGCGAAGCGCTGGTGCCGTTTGGCAATGACGCTCCGCTTCTTATCGCCGTCACCGTGCTGACCAGTATGGATGAATCTGACCTTCGTGACCTGGGTGTGACGTTGTCACCTGCCGAACATGCGGAGCGTCTGGCGCGCCTCACGCAACAGTGTGGGCTTGATGGCGTGGTCTGTTCAGCTCAGGAGGCGGTTCGCTTCAAATCTGAGTTAGGCCGCGAATTTAAACTGGTGACGCCCGGTATCCGTCCGGCAGGCAGCGAGTCAGGGGATCAGCGACGCATCATGACGCCAGAGCAGGCGCTGAGCGCGGGGGTAGACTATATGGTAATTGGTCGCCCGGTGACGCAATCCGCTTATCCGGCAGAGACTCTGAAAGCGATTAATGCATCACTGAAAAAGGGGGCATAATGCGTGATGCCAACACTCGTCTGGTCTATTCAACAGATACCGGGCGTATTGAAGAGCCAAAAGAGAAAGTTGAACGTCCGAAAGGCGATGGAATCGTGCGTATTCAGCGCCAGACCAGTGGCAGAAAAGGGAAAGGCGTTTGCCTTATCACCGGCATTGATCTGGATGATGCAGAGCTGGTAAAGCTCGCCGCTGAGCTTAAAAAGAAGTGCGGATGCGGTGGGGCAGTAAAAGACGGCATAATTGAGATTCAGGGCGATAAGCGGGATTTAATTAAAACGCTCCTGGAAGCCAAAGGTATGAAAGTCAAACTGGCGGGCGGTTAAAATAAATGAGCCACGGACATTGCCGTGGCTCTTTTTTTTACGTGCGTAAGTCAGACCTGAAAATACAAAATATATTATTATACCGGTGAGAGCCGTTATGGTGATTATTTGCCCACCTGGTGACCGATAATACCACCTACGGCAGCACCACCTAATGTACCCAGCGTACTACCATCCGTTAATACTGCACCACCAAGCGCACCAGCACCGGCACCAATCGCGGTGTTACGGTCACGTTTAGACCAGTTAGAGCAAGCGCTCAGAGACATTGCTACAGTGATTGCCAGAACAGCGGCGGCTAATTTTTTGCTGGTAAAGGTCATAATACTTTCTCCTGAATTATCGATTCACGGAAAGGAATGCACTTTAAGTATAGACAATATCCATACTTAAATTCTGTTCCCGTGAAAGCTGGTCGCGCAGGCGTTACATCATCACGCAGGTGATAGTCACTTCCTGTTATATCGCTAATATTAATTTTACGTGTTTAGAACAGTTTCAACAGGTAAAAACTCTTAAAGGAAGGGTCGGAATACTCTCAGAGAAAGGTTTAAGTGCGCCCATTATTCGGGCGCAGCAGGATAATCAGGCCGTTTTTTTCACAATATCGACAGTCAGGCCGTCTTGTTCTAATTGCTGGCGATATTCATCGCGTAAACGCTCATCCGTGATCACACGGCTGAAGCGCGAAGCCGGACCCATCGTATAAGGGTGTACGGCGCCAAACTTAGAGCTATCGGTCAGCACAATCGCTTCACACTCTTTGGCGAGTACGGCGTTCACCACGTCTGAACGCATCATGTCGCGACCGGTAAAGCCGGTGTCGGGCTGCCAGCCGTCAATGCCAATGAATGCCTTACTGAAGTGAACCTGCTGAACATATTGACGCGTTAATGGCCCCACCATGCTTTCGCTTTTCTTCTGGTAAATGCCGCCCAGCAGAATGACCTCGCAGCGAGTTTCCTTCAACAGATGGGCGATATAGCTGCTTACGGTAATGATGGTAACGTCTTTTTGATCGGCAAGCGTGCGCGCCAGAAGGGCGTTACTGCTGCCATTTTCAATAAAGACGGTCTCACCGTTATTCACTAAGGATGCAGCAAACTCCGCCAGTTCCCGCTTGAGCGCAAAATTGTTCATCATGCGGGTTTCAACGTCGTCGCTGTCCAGTGGAACGGCATATCCGTGCGCACGCCGCAGGTAGCTCTGTTTTTCCAGAAGATTCAGATCCTGACGAATGGTGACTTCAGAAACGCCGGTAGCTTTAGCGAGATCGACTACGCTTACGCGTCCCTGATCGATCACCATCTGCAAAATGATTTGTTGTCGGGAATTCATAGCATCCATTTAAAAGGCAAGGGCGAAAACGACGTGGTTACACTTCCCACGGGGCTTTTGGTTGAGTGGATTCTGATGCGTTATCAGTGCCGTTCTCAGCCAGCAGTTCAGACTTGAGAATCTCAAGATTACGGATAGCAGAGTGATAATCGCCCGCGACAAGAATATCCAGCACAGTATCAATACGCTGTGCCACGGCTGTTGCATCAATGTTAGACATAAGCTCACCCTGAAGCGAAAAGTTAATATTATCAATGATGCAGAAAATTGATTCAAAAGAGAAGGTAAAAAATGCAATAACCAAAGTTCATAAATGAAAGTGACAAATTTAACCCCCGTGTGCTGCGGGTTGTAGGGGTGGATTAGTCTAAAACTGCGCGCAACGCGCTTTTTTATAAGAGGAATTCGACTATGACAGTTATCAACCAGACAACCTGCACATTGTTTACTGATGCTGAACGATTCACTCAACTGGCGGCTTATTATGAGGCCGAACGGCGCACGGTGTGGATGATGTTACGTGCCACGCCACGGCCTTGCTTCAATCATGCGCTGATCGAGGAGATCATGAATCTCTCCTGGCTGGTTCGCCAGTCCGGATATGTCGTTGATTTTTGGGTCACCGGATCGCTGGTCCCTGACATCTACAATACCGGCGGTGATTTACAATTCTTCGTTGAGTGCATCAAAAACAACCGACGCGAAGCGTTACGCGCCTATGCCCGGGCCTGTGTGGACTGCGTTCATGCCGCCTCACGAGGGTTCGATACCGGTGCTGTCACGCTGGCGATGGTGGAAGGAAGCGCGTTAGGGGGCGGGTTTGAAGCCGCGCTCGCGCATCATTTCATTCTGGCCCAGCGCGATGCCCGATTAGGCTTTCCGGAAATCGCGTTCAATCTGTTCCCGGGCATGGGCGGTTATTCACTGGTGGCGCGTCGTGCCGGCATGAAAATGGCAGAGGCGCTGATCTATAAAGGTGAGTCGCATACGGCGGAATGGTATGAACAGCACGGTCTTGTGGATCTCTTATTCGAGCCGTTACAGAGCTATGTTTCGGTACGGACGTTTATTGACACGCTACAGCCGAAGCTGAACGGCGTAAGGGCCATGCTGCGCGCGCGTACGCGTGTTCTGCCACTTCCGCGAAGCGAGTTGATGGACATTACAGAGGATTGGGTGGATGCCGCCTTCTGCCTTGAACCGAAGGATATCGCCTACATGGAGCGGCTGGTTATGCTGCAAAATCGCCATCAGGCGACGGGCTTACGCAAAGCCAGCTAACGGACATTCCTGGCCTGATAGCGCTTTAGCCATCGCTCGAATGCGGCTGCGGGCATGGGCTTAGCAAAAAGAAAACCCTGCCGTTCGTTGACGCCATTCTTCGTCAGAAAGGCGTCTTCTTTTGCACTCTCCACCCCTTCAGCAATGACCTGCAGATTCAACGCCTGTGCCACGGCGACTATCGCGCGCACCAGCGACTGTGAAATGGACTGCTTATGGATATCCCGGACGAAAGACTGGTCAAGCTTAATGGCATCGATAGGAAAGCGCGCCAGTTGCGACAGGGAAGAGTACCCCGTACCAAAGTCATCAAGGTGAATTTGCGCCCCCAGGCGGCTAAATTGCTGGATCACTGACAGGGCCAGCTCTTCATTTTCGATGAGACAGCTTTCGGTCAATTCCACGTCAATCGGGCAGTATTCAAAATTCAGGTCTTTCAGCGCCTGCTTCAGGTCACTGAAGATGGTCTGGTCCGCCAACTGACGGGCGGAAACGTTGACCGCGACGCGCAGGTTGATCCCTTTGTCGCGCCATTTTGCCACCTGGCGCACCACATCGAGCATAACCCAGCGGCCAAGGGGCACTATCAGCCCTGACTCTTCCGCATAGGAGATAAATTCCATCGGCGGGATCAGGCCACGCTCTGGTGACTGCCAGCGCACCAGCGCCTCCAGACTTCTGACTTCGCCGCGCCAGGTCATTTTTGGCTGGTAGTGAATTAACAGCTGATCGTTATCCAGCGCTTTACGCAGGTTGGTATCCAGCCACAGATATTCAAATACGCGCTGGTTCATCTCTGGCGAGAAGACGCAGAATTTACCCCGGCCATTTTCCTTGGCGGTGTACATGGCGGTGTCGGCATTGCGAATAACGCTTTCCCGATCGTTACCGTGCTGGGGCGCAAGCGCGATACCAAGCGAGCAGCCGGTGTAAACCTCAATCAGCCCGATGCGGAAAGGCTGCCGCAGTCGGGTCAGAATGCGCGACGCCATAGCTTCCAGCGCGCCCTGCGAGGTATCGGTGGCCATCACGATAAACTCATCCCCACCCAGGCGCGCCAGGGTTTGTCCGTCGTCCAGGCAACTCAGGATCGCCAGCGCAACGGCCTGTAGCAGCTGGTCGCCAAACATATGCCCATAGGCATCGTTCACTTTTTTAAAGTTATCCAGATCGAGATAAACCACGCCCACCTGCGTTTCACCCCGGGAGGTGATGGCGTCGGAGATCAGCTCATGGATGGCATTTCGGTTAGGCAAACCGGTAATCGTATCCGTATTGGCGAGAACGCGCAGGCGCTCCTGGGCCCGACGCTCTTCCGTGATGTCGGTACCTGAACAGATGAGGAAAATTTCATTTTTCCCGCTGCCGCTGTGAACGAATTTATTTCTGAAGAGAAACAGGCGTTGCCCCTTGCGGGTCTTGATCCAGCGTTCGACTTCGTAGGAGCTGCCGTTACGAAAAAAACCGGTGATGTTGCGTTTTGAGGCCGCGGCTTCGCTGCGGCTCATGAACAGTTTAAACACGTTTTGCCCGATGACTTCCTGTTCCTTCAGGCCCGTATATTCTTCACTTAAACGGTTGAAGCGCTGAATATTCCCGTTCTGGTCGAGGATGACAATTACGGAGTTAGCTTCGGACACCACCTGTTCGGCGAAGGAGAGTCCCTGCGCCAGATCGCGCGCCACGGAAGGCGTGTCGTTCCATGCTGATGCCGTTCCCGCCCACTCATTTTTGTTAATTTTACGACCGACAAGATGGACGGGAACGTCCAAACCATACAAGGGAAGGGTCATGGCAATGCTGGCGGTGATAACGGTGAGCTGGCGAATCAGAGCAGCCTGTTCATCGTCCAGCGCAACCACCTGAACGATGTCAGCGCTTTCACTGGCAGCAAGATGCAGAGCATTGCTGTCTGCTGTTAGTCGCCACCAGGGGCTATGCGTACCCATGTAACGAAACAGCAAATTCTGCTCCAGATCGTCCATCCCGTTTTCTCCCGCGGCTGCTGAGTAGCGCACAAATTATTCATTTGCAGTCGACTATGACGGCTCTTTTTACTGTAGATAATTCTGGCGAAATGTGGCGGTGGGAAACAGAAAAGTGTGAGAAAAAACGATGATTTTGCGAGAGATAATACTGGGGAGAACTCCCGGCCATCCCTGAACGGAACGGCCGGGAGTCTACGCGGTTATCAGGCGACAGGGCGCGCGATAATGCTGCGGGTTTCCATGCGGACTTCAGCGATGTTTACATCAATCACGTCAGTGACTTTGTAAACCGTTTCGCCTTTAATTTGCACGGTCCCGTTTTCCTGGCTACAAACCAGTTCGTCGCGAACGGCATGCAGGAACGGGGCAGGAATAAAGGCAACGGCGCCATTATCCACCAGACGCACGCGCATACCGCCGCGGCTGATGTCAATGATTTCAGCCGGGAAACGGGTGTCAGTCCCTGCCTTATCATTCAGGAAACGCGCGTACAACCAGTCGCCTACATCACGCTCCGCCATACGGTTCAGACGGCGACGCTCTGCCATCTGCAACGTAGTCTCATCCTGTGGCCGGGCAACAGATTCCCCTTTGATGATCGCTTTCAGCAGACGATGGTTAACCATGTCGCCGTACTTACGGATCGGGGAGGTCCAGGTGGCGTAAGCCTCAAGACCGAGACCGAAGTGCGGGCCTGGCTCGGTGCTGATTTCCGCAAAGGACTGGAAGCGGCGAATGCGGCTGTCAAGGAAACCTGACGGCTGTGCGTCCAGCTCGCGGCGCAGCTTGCAGAAGCCTGGCAGGGTCAGCACCTCTTCCGGATCGACGTGGACGTCATGGGTTTTGAGCAGGGCGGCCAGCGCTTCGGTGTTAGCCGGGTCAAAGCCGGTGTGCACGTTGTAAATGCCAAAGCCTAACTTGTCGCGCAGCACGCGTGCGGCGCAAATGTTGGCGGAGATCATCGCTTCTTCAACGATACGGTTGGCAATACGGCGTGGCTCGGCGACGATGTTGAGCACTTCGCCTTTTTCCCCCAGCACAAAGCGGTAGTCCGGGCGGTCCTTAAATACCAGGGCGTGGGTCTGGCGCCACTCACTGCGGCTCTGGCAGACGCGATGCAGCAGACGAATTTGCGCAGCGATATTATCGGATTCAGGCTTCCAGCTGCCGGTATTTTCCAGCCAGTCGGACACGTTGTCATAAGCCAGTTTAGCTTTGGATTCGATGGTGGCGGCGAAGAATTCGATATCTTCTTCAATGGTACCGTCAGCCGCGATGGTCATGCGGCAGGCCAGTACCGGACGCACTTCATGGGGACGCAGGGAGCAGAGATCGTCGGAAAGCTCGCGAGGCAGCATCGGGATGTTGAAGCCCGGCAGGTAGTTGGTGAACGAACGCACTTTGGCCATTTCGTCCAGCTTGCTGCCTTCGACAATCCATGCGGTAGGGTCGGCGATGGCGACGGTCAGATGCATTTTGCCATCCGCTGCCTCTTCGGCATACAGCGCATCGTCCATATCCTCGGTGCTGGCGCTGTCGATGGTGACAAAGTCCAGCGCTGTCAGATCGCGACGCTCAAGACCTTCGTCCTGCATTTTGGTCGCTACGCCATCCGGCGCTTCTTTTTCGAGGTTGTGGCGCGCCAGCGTCACCCACCATGGGACGAAATGGTCGTCGCCAAAGGTGATGAACTGGGTCAGCTCGGCGTAGAAACCGCGATCGCCTTTTAAAGGATGACGGCGCATTTCGGCAACCGCCCAGTCACCCTCGACAAAGTCATGCTCAACGCCACGCGCGGCGCGGCAAGGGATGGCATCTTTCAGGAGAGGATGATCCGGTACGATAGAAAGACGATCATCTTTTTTATGCACTTTCCCGACAAAGCGGGTCAGGAAAGGTTCGATCAGTGCTTCCGGCTCGGCAGACTCTCGTTCCTTTTCGGTATGAATAACGGCCGAAATGCGGTCGCCATGCATCACTTTCTTCATCTGAGGAGGCGGAATGAAGTAGCTCTTCTGTCCGTCAACTTCAAGAAAGCCAAAGCCCTTTTCCGTGGCTTTTACGACCCCTTCTGCACGGGGCGTCTGGGAATGTAGTTGCTGTTTAAGCTGCGCTAGCAGCGGGTTGTCCTGAAACATAATGTTCTATTTTCGTAGCCATTGAGCGGCTGACAGTTTTACGCGATTCTCACTGCTACAGCAAGCGCTCTTTAGGTAAAGCGTGTGGTTATTCCTCTTTGCCAAGCGCCACGCGAAGACGGTCCAGCCAGCCATTAAAAGCGCCGTGGGTTAACAGGTTAATTGCCTTGCCCGGCGGGATACCGGCCTCCGTGAGAGGCGTTAACTGGGCGGCGCTAAAACGATCGGGAGACGTAAGCAGCAGCGCATGGGCGGCTGAGAGCGATGCAGATGGCTGGGCTTCGCTTTGTGGGTGGTTAACCAGTATCTCGCCCATCAGATTCAGCAGCATCGGCTCATGGCAGAGAACCGGCGTGAGCGCTGAAAGCGCAGGTTCGGCCTGCCAGCGTGAGAGCGCCTCAAGTTGAACCGCACTGGCATATTTTAGTTCGACTACGGGCTGGGTGGCTGTCCATCGGGTAAAGCTCAGCGGTAGTGTATGGGGCTGAATGTGGTGTCCCGGTAGCCAGCGTACCGGATGGCCAAGCAGCGCCTGAAACACTGCAACCGCCCGCGCCTGAAAACCAGTAAAGCCGATGATCTGGTTGATAAGCACAATGTCATACGTTGTCAGTCCCACCTCATCAAGCTGAGTTTGCGCTTTATCGTCAATGACGTCCGGAGAGCTCGCCAGCTGGCGGGCATACTGAGTGATTTCTGCAAGGCGTCGATTGCTTTCCCGGGAAGAGTCGGGGCCCGGAAGGGGGGCGAGGAGCGCCGCGTAGTGGTTACAGAGCCGCTGGACGCCACACGCCTGGGAAACCGTCAACGCCGTGCTCAGTCTGTCGTAGGCGCTAAGCGTGTGCAGACGGTTTACGGGAGTATCGAGCGGGAATAAGAGGCGGCACAAGGTTCGGGCTGGCGTAAGCCACCCACAACAGCTTGCGGCAATGTCGTCAGGCAGGGCTAAATCGAGCAAAAAACGATCGTCGACGTTAGCGGCTTCAGGCACCAGCGGCAGAACGTCCGTCTGCGAATGATTCGACTGGGTTTCGTGATACCAGTGGCCTTTGCCGGAAAAACGGCGTTGTTCCATGGGCGTTCCTTGATCTCAAAATGGCGATCAATATCCTGGCGTAAGGCGGATGAGGGGAAAAATATTGTTAGGTGATAACAAATAGCAGAACGGAATAACGAAGTGCGGGGAGGGGAGAAAACTCTCTTCCCAGGCGGGAAGAGAGTAACAGACTTATTTGATTTCCAGCTCATTCATGGCAGCGATGTTGAAGCCGCCGTCCACGTGAACCACTTCGCCGGAGATACCCGCGGAAAGGTCAGAGCACAGGAATGCCGCAGAGTTACCCACATCTTCGATGGTAACGGTACGACGAATCGGGGTAACCGCTTCGCAATGTGCCAGCATTTTACGGAAATCTTTGATACCGGAAGCGGCCAGAGTACGGATTGGACCCGCAGAAATTGCGTTAACACGCACGCCTTCAGGACCCATTGCGTTCGCCATATAGCGCACGTTGGCTTCCAGAGACGCTTTCGCCAGACCCATAACGTTGTAGTTAGGGATAGCGCGTTCTGCGCCCAGGTAGGACAGGGTCAGCAGGGCTGCGCCCGGGTTCAGCATCGCGCGGCAGGATTTTGCCATCGCAACGAAGCTGTAGGAGCTGATGTCATGAGCGATTTTGAAGCCATCACGGGTAACCGCGTTCACGTAGTCGCCGTCCAGCTGATCGCCCGGAGCGAAGCCGATGGAGTGAACGAAACCGTCGAATTTCGGCCATGCTTTTGCCAGTTCAGCAAACATGCCATCAATGCTTTCGTCTTGTGCAACGTCACATTCCAGAACAATGCTGGAACCCAGCTGCGCGGCAAATTCTTCAACACGGCCTTTCAGCTTGTCGTTCTGGTAGGTGAACGCCAGCTCAGCGCCTTCGCGATGCATAGCCTGTGCGATGCCGTATGCGATGGACAGTTTGCTGGCAACGCCAGTTACCAGAATGCGCTTACCGGAAAGAAAACCCATAGCTTTAATCCTTATATTCATTGCTTATTTTGCCTTGTAATTCATAGCGTTACAGGCAGTATTTCAAAATCATTCGAAATTAGCTCGAAATTATAGCCCACTCACAGCCCCTTGTGTCACGATATTTCTCGCTCACGTGCCGTCACTGCGCGCACGAAAGACGTTGAACTGACTCTTTATCAGGCTATTTCGTGTGTATTCCAGCAGTATATCACCAGGTGCTGGGTTCGCCTCATCCAACCAGAGGTTGGCCAGAAGCTTCACGCTAAGACGGCCGGATATTAATTCGCTGGCGAGGGGATTCGGGCAATAACCTTAATTTCAAAATCAAATCCGGCCAGCCAGTTAACGCCGATAGCCGTCCAGTTTGGGTAAGGTGGCTGTGGAAACACCAGTTTTTTCACCTCCATGATGACGGGGAACTGGTTTTCTGGATCGGTATGAAACGTCGTGACATCAATCAGATCGTCAAAAGTGCATCCTGCGGCGGCCAAAGTCGCCTGTAAATTATCGAATGCCAACTGCACCTGAGCGGCGAAATCAGGCTCAGGCGTGCCATCGCTGCGGCTGCCGACCTGGCCGGAAACAAATAACAGATCGCCAGAGCGAGTGGCAGCCGAATAGCCATGTTCCTCATAAAGGGCATGTCGATTGACAGGGAAGACAGGATTACGTGGATGCATGGCATTTCCTTATTCTGTCAGAGGCGTTGTTGTGGTTACTTAGGAGAAGTAACATACGCAATGTATGTAAAAAAAATGTTATTCACATACGCCGCGTATGTCAAATTAAAAATATCGCTTTTATAGGAAGTCCTATGGCTACAAAACGTCGTGCTGAAACGGCTCAGGAAAATCGCGAAAAATTGATTCATGCGGCGCGGAAGGCGTTTGCTGAGAAAGGCTTTGCTGCAGCGTCGATGGATGAACTGACGGCAAGCGTGGGGTTAACGCGCGGTGCGCTGTATCATAATTTCAGGGATAAGAAAGGGTTACTGGCGGCGGTGGTCGCGCAGATAGACAGCGAAATGGCGGGCAACGCGAAAGCCGTTGCCGCGGCCACAGACGATGATTGGGAGAGACTGCTGGCGGAAGGCATCGCCTACATCAACATGGCGCTCGTTCCGGAAGTTCAGCGTATCGTGCTTCTTGACGGTCCGGCCGTTCTGGGCGATCCGGCGCAATGGCCCAGCCAGAACAGCTGTCTTGAGTCGACCCGCCAGACCATCGAAAAATTAATCGAACGCAACGTGCTTAAAAAAATGGATGCGAAAGTCGCAGCCCATCTGTTGAACGGCGTTGCGCTGAATGCTGCCTTGATGATTGCCGCGAGTGATGAGCCGCAGAAGACGCTGCCGCATGCCATCGAGGTGTTTACTCTGCTGGCAAGCGGGTTACGCAACGGCTAACGATCTTTCCGCCACGCATCGGCCGTCAATGCTTCACCAAAGTGTCCGGCAATCAGGCGTTTTGTCAGGTCGTGGAGCGGGGAGGCCAGCACGTCAGCGGTACTGCCGCGCTCAACGACTTCACCCTGGTGCATCACCAGCACCTGATCGCTGATGTGCTTCATCATGCCCAGGTGCTGAGTCACGTAGATATACGATATCCCCTGCTTTTCCTGTAGCTCCAGCATCAGGTTGATGAGTTGCGAACGCATCGACATGTCCAGCGACGCCAGCGCTTCGTCGGCGATAATGACTTTCGGGCGCAGGATCAGCGCGCGGGCCAGTCCGAGACGCTGTTTTTGGCCCGGGGCCAGCATGTGGGGGTAATAGCTGACATGGTCGGGCAGGAGACCTACCAGACGCAGGGTTTCGACAATCCGTTTGCGACGCGCTTCCGGCTCCAGGTCGGTATTCAACCGCAGCGGGAAATCCAGGATCTGCGAAATACGCTGGCGCGGGTTTAGGGACGTTGACGGATCCTGAAAAATCATCCGAATGCGCTGGCTGCGGAAAGAGTAGTCACCAAATTCCAGAGGATGATCGTCAATCAGTATTTCACCGCCGCTTGGCTCAACCATACCCGCGAGCATTTTTGCCAGGGTCGATTTGCCCGAGCCGTTTTCACCGATAATCGCCAGCGTCTGCTTTTCGCGCAGCGTAAAGCTCAGCGGTTTAACCGCCTCGACGGTCTGACGGTGAAACAGGCCGGTGCGATAGCGAAAGGTCTTACTCAGGTTACGCACTTCCAGTAAGGTTTCGACCATTTCACTCTCTCTCCATGTTCAGCGGGAAATGACAGGCAAACAGATGATTTTTCGGCCCTGTCAGGCGCGGTGTTTCAATGCATTTACGCTGAGCATACGGGCAACGCGGACCCAGACGGCAGCCAATGGGCAGCGATTCCAGCAGCGGAATCGCGCCAGGCAGAGTATTCAGACGGCTCTTGTGTGGCATTGCGCTGCCGAAATCAGGGATCGCCCTGATCAGCGCCTGCGTGTAGGGATGATGCGGCGTCGTCACCAGGTCTTCACTTGGCGCGGTTTCTACCGTTTGTCCGCAATACATCACGTCAATTTTATCCGCCCACTTGCTCAACATTTGCAGGTCATGGCTGATCAGCAAAATGGTGGTGTTGTTATTCTGGTTCAGACGCGTGAGCAGGCGGAAAATCTGCGCCTGAGTCGTTGGCTCCATCGCGTTCGTCGGTTCGTCCGCAATCAGCAGACGCGGCTGATTGGCCAGGGCGATAGCAATCATCACTTTCTGGCATTCACCGTCGGTCAGTTCGTAGGGGAAACTGCGCATCGCGTCTTTATGGTCTTTGATTCCGACACGGTGCAACAGCTCAATGGCACGGCGTTTACGCCAGCCGAAACGCTGCCACCAGCGGCCTTTATAGGTCCAGCCGGGGATATTCTGCATCAGCTGTTTCCCGACGCGCTCGGACGGATCGAGACAGGATTGCGGCTCCTGAAAAATCATCGAGACGTTATGGCCCACCAGTTTACGGCGTTCGCGCGGGGAGAGACGCAACAGATCGATGTCGTCGAAACGCATACGGTCGGCGGTCACCCGCCAGTTGTCCTTTGCCACGCCGCAAATGGCTTTGGCGATTAGACTCTTACCGGAGCCCGATTCGCCCACCAGCCCGCGTATTTCGCCCTCTGCGAGCGTAATACTGATGCGATCCACCGCTTTAACCCAGCCTTCGCCCGTTTTAATTTCGATCGTGAGGTTGCGGATATCAAGTAACGGCATTATTGCACCCCCGCATTGATTGCGCGGCGGATCCCGTCGCCAAGCAGGTTAACGAGCAGAACGCTCACCATAATGGCCGCGCCCGGCAGCATGACCGTCCACGGCGCAACGTAAATCAGCTCCAGCGCATCGCCGAGCATTGCGCCCCATTCCGGGGAGGGGAGCTGTGCGCCCAGGTCCAGGAAGCCCAGCGCTGCGATATCAAGAATCGCCATCGACAGGGCGCGGGTGATCTCCGTCACCAGCCCGGCGGCAATGTTAGGCAGCACGGCAAACCACAAAATATTAAACGTGGTGGCACCGTCCAGACGGGCGGCGACGACATATTCTTTCTCCAGTTCGTCGTGAACCAGGCTGTAAACCGATCGCACCATGCGGGGCAGAATGGCCAGCCAGACGGCGAACATCGCATGTGTGAGGTGCGGCCCCGCGAAGGCCACGACGATAATCGCCAGCAACAGCGAAGGAATCGAGAGCAAGGTATCAAGAATATGGTTAAGCACGGCAGACCGCAGCCCGTGGGTAGAGCCGGCAAAAATGCCCAGCGCAAGGCCGCATATCGCGGCGGCAAGGGTGACCACGAACGCGCCGCCTACCGTAGGTGCGGCGCCGCTCAGTAAACGACTTAGCACGTCGCGTCCGAGATCGTCAGTCCCCAGGAAGAACGAAACCTCCCCGTAACGCGACCACGATGGCGGTAAAAGCTGATAACCAAGGAACTGCTGATCGATGCCATACGGCGCAAACCACGAACCCAAAACACACAGCAACACGAGGCCAATGCAGCCGTAAAAGCCGATCATCGCCGTGGTGTCGCCGTAGAAATTACGCCACACGGTGCGTAGCGCACCAGGCGTGCGCTTTTCGCTGTAGACGTTATCGTAAGGCATACCATTCCTTATGCTTCAACGGGTTGGCCATGGCACCCAAAATATCGGAAACAACGTTAACAATAATAACCAGCGAGCCAATCACCATCACTCCGGCGGAGATCGCAGCGTAATCCTGCTGGCGAATGGCGTTGATCATCCAGCGTCCAAGGCCCGGCCAGCTGAAAACCATCTCGGTGATCATCGCCAGCGTCAGCATGGTTGAGAATTGCAGCCCAAGCCGTGGGATTACCGGCGGCAACGCATTGTGCAGCACATGGCGACGTAGAATCGTCAGGCGAGACAGTCCGCGTGTGGCGGCGGCTTTCACATAGTTTTGATCGAAGACTTCGATAGTGCTGATGCGCATCAGGCGGATCACTTCGGTCGTCGGTGCGACGGCCAGCGTGAGCACTGGCAGCACCATATGGCGCAGGGCGCTCACGATCATTTCGTCGCGCCAGACTGAATCGGAAAGCCAGGCGTCAACGATGGCGAAGCCGCTCACCGTTTGCACGTTATATAGCAGGTCGAAACGGCCAGACACCGGAAGCCAGCCTAACGTCAGTGAGAAGAAGAGGGTAAGCAGCAGCGCCAGCCAGAAAACAGGGATGGAAAAGCCAATTAAGGCAAGCGCGCTGATGAATTTATCCTGCCATTTATTGCGATAAATTCCCGCCAGCATCCCCACCGGGATCCCCACCATGAGAGCAAAGCCAAAGGCGAGTATACACAGCTCCATGGTGGCCGGGAAAACCATCTTCAGCTGCTCAGAGATGAGCTGTCCGTTGATGCTGGACACGCCAAAATCCCAGTGCAACAGGCCGTTAAACCAGAACAGCCAGGCGTCCCAGAGGGATGAGCCCTGAAGCGGGGCGTGCGGCGTAAAGTAGCTAAGGCTAAAGCCGACAAAGGTCAGGAAGAACAGGGTGACCAGCAGTAACAGCAGCCGCCGCAAGGTAAATATAATCATGGTTTTTTCACCTCTTGTTCTTTCTCACGAGTCACGCCCGCGAAGGAGGCGTTACCAAACGGGCTGAGTACCAGCCCTTTTATATCGTAACGGTAGGCCTGAAGGCGCAGGGAAGAGGCAAGCGGCAACACGGGAAGCTCTCTGGCCAGAATATTTTGCGCTTCATCGTAGGCCTCAATGCGTGAAGCAAGCTGTTGAGATGAGAGGGCTTTTTGCAGCACAGCATCAAATTCCCGGTTACACCAGTGCGCGTAGTTGGTCTGGGAGTTGATCGCCGCACAGCTCAGCAGCGGACGGAAGAAGCTGTCCGGGTCGTTACTGTCGGTAGACCAGCCAGCCAGCGTTAAGTCGTGATTCATGTCCATCAGACGCGCCTCCTGGAAACGGCCTTCGACAGGAACGATGATCACCTTCACGCCCACCTGGGCCATATCTGCCTGCAACAGTTCGGCGGTTTTCAGCGGGCTGGGGTTCCACGCCTGAGAGCTGGTGGGTACCCACAGCTGAAGCGTCAGGTTTTCTGCCCCCAGTGCTTTAAGCTGTTCGCGCGCTTTCGCCGGATTATATTCCGTGATCTTCGCCTCGCCGTCATAGGCCCAGGAGGCGCGGGGCAGAATAGAGGCGGCGGTTTCCGCGGTGCCGTAATAAATCGACTGCATCAGACGCTGATTGTTGATCGCTAACGCCAGCGCATGGCGCACGGCCGGATTATTCAGCGGTGGCTTATCGGTGTTAAACGCCAGATAGGCGATGTTCATTCCCGGGCGTAGGGTCAGGCGCAGGCGGGGGTCGTCGCGCAAAATAGTCAACTGGCTGGCCGCAGGCCACGCAAGGACGTCGCACTCACCGGTCAGCAGTTTGGAAAGGCGGCCTGTTCCACCTGAACCCAGATCAACAATAACCTGCGGCATCAGCGGTTTGCCGCGCCAGAAATGATCGTGTCGTTGCAGGCGAATGTATTGTCCGGCGCGGTACTCAGCTAACTGGAAGGGTCCTGTGCCCACAGGCTCACGATCGAGACGTTCCTGACGATCCTTTTTCGTCAGCTGATCCGCGTATTCGGCTGACATGACGGACGCGTAGTGCGTCGCCAGGTGCCAGAGGAAGGAGGCGTCCGGGCGCGTCAGGCGAAACTCAACCGTGCGGTTATCCAGCTTACGAACGCTTTTGACCGTGTCCGCGAATTGCAGACTGTCGAAGTAGGGGAAGTTTCCGCCGTTGACGTTATGCCACGGATGGTTGCGGTTAAAGATGCGCTGGAAGGTGAAAACCACGTCATCCGCGTTGAGCTTGCGGGTTGGGGTAAACCACGGGGTGTGCTGAAAAGCCACATCATCGCGTAGACGGAAGCGGTACGTGGCGCCGTTATCAAGCACTTCCCAACTTTCAGCAAGCTCCGGAACCAGCCGATAGGTATAAGGATCGACGTCGAGCAGGCGATCGTAAATCTGTGCGGCCAGCGTATCAACAATCACGCCGCTCCCCGCCTTTTGCGGGTTAAAGGTATCAACTTGCCCGCTGACGCAATAGACGAAACCACTATCACGAATATCAGGAGGCGCAGTACGATCGGGCGCAGCAAAGGCCAGATTGCTGAACAGACCGAGTGCAAACAGGGATGATAAAACCAGGCGCATAGTTTTTAAGGTTTTTAGATTCGATCTGCAAAGTGTATCGCACTTACGCCTGCTTCGTAAAAATGTCTGGGGGTAAGTGCTGATAATGTCAGCGCATTTGATGTTTTTTGAGCAATGCCCTTAACTGATGGTAGGTCAGACCCAGCAGTTCAGCTGCCCGTTTCTGGTTATATTTCGCCTCTTTCAGGCTCCGTTCCAGCAGTTGCTGCTCCTGCTGATGCTGGAACTGGCGTAAATCGAGCGGCAACGCCGGATCATGCTGGCGCGCCGCCGGAGCAAGGGGCTGTTTAACCTCGCGCCGAAACGGATCGAGAATAATGTTGTCCAGTTCGGTCTCGCTGCTGCCATGACGGTAAACAGACCGTTCCACCACGTTTTTCAGTTCACGGATATTCCCCGGCCAGTGGTAACCGAGCAGGGTCTCGGTGGCCTGTTCGCTGAAGCCCGGAAAGAGCGGCAGGCCCAGTTCCCGGCACATCTGAATGGCAAATTGATCGGCCAGTAGCATGATATCGCTGCGCCGCTCACGCAGCGGCGGCAACTGGACGACATCGAAAGCCAGCCGGTCCAGCAGGTCGGCGCGGAATTTATCTTCTGCCACCATCGCGGGCAGATCGGCGTTAGTGGCGCACACCAGGCGAACGTTAACCTGAAGCGGCTGACTTCCGCCAACGCGTTCCAGTTCGCCATACTCAATGACGCGCAGCAGCTTTTCCTGCACCAGCATTGGCGCGGTCGCCAGCTCGTCGAGAAAGAGCGTTCCGCCGTCGGCACGTTCAAAACGACCGGGGTGCCGTTTTTGTGCGCCAGTAAACGCGCCGGCTTCATGACCGAAAAGCTCCGTGTCGAGCAAATTTTCATTCAGCGCCGCGCAGTTGAGCGAAATAAAAGGCCCGTCCCAGCGGCCAGACAGAAAGTGCAGACGGTTAGCGATAAGTTCTTTACCCGTTCCGCGCTCACCGATAATGAGCACCGGTTTATTCAGCGGCGCCAGGCGCGATACCTGCTCAAGCACTTCCAGGAAGCTGTTTGCCTCGCCAAGCAAATTGTCTTTATATTCAGCCATGATGAAATTAACCACTCCTTAGTGATATTCACCAGGTGAGAATAGCCGCTGGATGGATAAATATCAATCACACCCAGTAAAATCAATAAGATAAAAAGTTGGCATGGGATTTGTATTAACTACTCAGCAGGGCATCGCCCGATAACAGAACTATGAGGATTGAATTATGGGTATTTTTTCTCGTTTTGCCGACATCGTGAACGCCAACATCAACTCGCTGCTGGAGAAAGCAGAAGATCCGCAGAAGCTGGTGCGCCTGATGATTCAGGAGATGGAAGACACGCTGGTTGAAGTACGCTCCACCTCCGCCCGCGCGCTGGCAGAGAAGAAGCAGTTAACGCGTCGTATCGAGCAGGCGACTGCCCAGCTTAACGAGTGGCAGGAAAAAGCTGAACTGGCGCTGCGCAAAGATAAAGAAGATCTGGCCCGCGCTGCGCTGATTGAGAAGCAGAAGCTGACCGACATGGTGGCCACGCTGGAACATGAAGTGACGCTGGTGGATGATACTCTGACGCGTATGAAGAAAGAGATTGGTGAGCTTGAAAATAAACTCAGCGAAACCCGTGCACGTCAACAGGCGCTGGCGCTGCGCCACCAGGCTGCAAGTTCGTCCCGCGACGTGCGTCGCCAGCTGGACAGCGGCAAACTGGATGAAGCGATGGCGCGTTTCGAATCGTTCGAACGTCGTATCGACCACATGGAAGCGGAAGCCGAAAGCCACAGCATCGGTAAGCAGAAAACCCTGGATCAGCAGTTTGCTGACCTGAAAGCCGATGATGAAATTAGCGAGCAGCTGGCTGCGCTGAAAGCCAAAATGAAGCAAGACAACCAATAATAAATCCTGCGGCACCTGAGCGTGCCGCATCGCAAGACAAGGAGTACACATGAGCGCGCTTTTTCTGGCAATACCCCTGACAATTTTCGTGCTGTTTGTTCTGCCCATCTGGTTATGGCTGCACTACAGCAACCGCTCTTCTCGCGGGGAGCTGTCGCAAAGCGAGCAACAGCGGCTGGCGCAGCTCTCTTCTGAGGCAAACAAAATGCGCGAACGTATTCAGGCGCTGGAAGCCATCCTGGATGCGGAACACCCGAACTGGAGGGAGCGTTAATGGCTGGACTAAATCTGAATAAAAAACTGTGGCGCATCCCGCAGCAGGGCATGGTTCGGGGCGTTTGCGCCGGGCTGGCACACTATCTGGATGTCCCGGTAAAACTGGTACGTGTGGTCACTGTATTGTCGATTTTCTTTGGCCTGGCCTTTATTACACTGGTGGCTTACATCATTCTGTCGTTTGTACTTGATCCGATGCCGGAAGGTGAGCTGGATGCGGAAAACACGCCAACCAGCAGCGATCTTCTTAACGCGGTGGATGAACAGCTGAGCGCAGGGGAGAAGCGATTGCGCGAGATGGAACGTTATGTCACCTCCGATACCTTTACGCTGAGAAGTCGTTTCCGTCAGCTTTAAGAGAGAACTTACATGAAACAAAACTGGCAACAGGCCGGTCAGAAGGTAAAACCCGGCCTGAAAATCGCAGGTAAACTGGTTCTGATGACGGCGTTACGTTATGGTCCGGCTGGTGTGGCGGGCTGGGCGATCAAGTCTGTTGCCCGTAAGCCGGTCAGAATGTTGCTGGCGGTCGCCCTGGAGCCGCTGTTACAAAAACTGGCAAAACGCGTTTCACGTCGCTACTTTTCACGCTAATCCCGCTCATATAAGCCCTTTCTCGCGCTGAGAGAGGGCATGAATTCCCCCTCTGCTTTTTCTCTTTCTTTGCGGCAGCTCACATTACTGCGTTGCGCTGCTTTGAGAATGCCTTTTTCAGCCCCCAGGTCCGTTGACAGATATTTTTCATGGGAGTAGATTGCCACTCCGTGGGACCGCTACCATGGAAAATAATGTGAACGCAAAAATTAAATACCTTATCAATCATATTTACGGTGAATCATTTTCAGATGCACACCTTGACGTGTTATTAACTAAGCTTCAACAGGCGGCGGTTAATATTACGGAGAAGCGTAAGTCAGGCTGGGATGAAAAAGATGTTGTTCTGATTACCTATGCCGATCAGATCTCCGCGAAAGGGGAGAAAGCATTGCCGGTATTTACCCGGTTCTATAATGAGTGGCTTTCTCGTACTTTTTCTCATGTCCATCTTTTACCTTTCTATCCTTGGTCATCAGATGATGGTTTTTCCGTTATTGATTATCATACCGTTGCACCTGAAACGGGAAACTGGCGCGATGTCGCGGAATTAAAACAGTCAGCCAGCTTAATGTTTGATTTCGTTTGCAATCATATGTCAGCGAAAAGCGAATGGTTTGAGAATTATCTGGCGCAGAAGCCTGGTTATGAAGATTTCTTTATTTCTGTCGACCCGGAAACCGATTTATCCGCGGTGACGCGCCCACGCGCTTTACCGCTGTTGACGCCGTTTACGCTTAATGATGGCAGCGTTCGTCATTTATGGACTACATTCAGCGATGACCAGATCGATCTCAATTTCGCCTCGCCGCAGGTACTGATTGCAATGGTTGACGTTCTGCTCCATTACCTCATGGAAGGGGCGCGTTATATTCGTCTGGATGCGGTCGGGTTTATGTGGAAAATCCCGGGAACAACCTGCATCCATCTGGAACAAACCCATTGCCTTATTCAGCTGTTCCGCGCCATTACGGACGCCGTGGCACCTGGAACGGTGATCATTACTGAGACAAATGTTCCGCACAAAGACAACATCTCTTACTTCGGTGATGGTGAAAACGAAGCCCAGATGGTCTATCAGTTTTCCTTACCTCCGCTGGTGCTGCATGCCGTTCATCGTCAGGATGTGAAAGCACTTCGCCAATGGGCGGGGTCGCTGGCACTGCCTTCTTCACACACTACATGGTTTAATTTCCTGGCCTCGCATGATGGTATCGGTTTGAATCCGCTGCGCGGCATTCTTCCGGAATCAGAGATCCTCTCGTTGGTCGAAAATCTTCAGCAGGAAGGCGCGCTGGTCAACTGGAAAAATAATCCTGACGGAACGCGAAGCCCTTATGAAATTAATGTCACCTATCTTGATGCGTTAAGTTTACAAGACAGTTCAGATGAGGAACGTATTGCACGGTTCCTCCTCGCGCATGCTGTGTTGTTAAGTTTCCCAGGCGTCCCGGCTGTTTATATTCAGAGCATTCTTGGTTCGCGGAACGATTATGAAGGCGTCGAACACCTCGGATATAACCGCGCGATTAACCGGAAAAAATACACGGCGGGGCAGCTTGATAGCGAACTGAATAATAAGAAGAGTATTCGTTATCAAATTTATTCTCGTTTGAGTGAGCTTATCGCTATTCGTCGCGGCGAGAGGGCGTTCCATCCGGATAGTCAGGCTGCTTTCGACGCAGTGGGTAAACAAATTCTTAAAATTATTCGTGTTGCTGAAAATGGCGAGCGAATTACAGCATTATTTAATTTTAGCAATAAAATGCAGACCGTTTATGAACAAACGCTTTCTGGTAAGGAGTTATTATCAGGACAGGATATTAGCGGTACGGAGCTGATCCTCAATCCATGGCAGGTAATGTGGATTAAAGAAAACTAAAAAGGACTCTAAAATGAAAATGCCAAAAATTGTGCTGTTATCAGCACTGGTTTCGTGCGCCCTGTTATCAGGCTGTAAGGACGATAAAGCATCTCAGGTCACCATTGAGTTTATGCACTCGTCGGTAGAACAGGAGCGTCAGGCCGTTATCACGAAATTGATTGAAAAATTCGAGAAAGAGAACCCGTCGATTACGGTGAAGCAGGTACCCGTTGAAGAAGATGCCTACAACACCAAGGTAATTACCCTGGCTCGTACCGGTGCGCTGCCGGAGGTGATTGAGATCAGCCATGACTACGCCAAAGTCATGGATAAAGAGCAGCTACTGGATCGTGACGCCATCGGCCGCGCCATCAAGGCGGTGGGCGAGGAGACATTTTACGACGGCATTTTACGCGTGGTTCGCACGGAAGATGGCAACGCATGGACGGGGGTGCCGGTTAGCGCCTGGCTGTCCGGCGTCTGGTATCACAAAGATGCGCTCGCGGCAGCGGGGATCGAGGAACCGCACAACTGGGAACAACTGCTGAAAGCCAGTCAGGCGCTCAACGATCCGGCTAAAAAACATTACGGTATCGCGCTTCCAACCGCAGAAAGCGTCATGACGGAGCAGGCTTTCTCGCAGTTTGCTTTGTCTGGAGGGGCTAACGTCTTTGATGCAAACGGCAGCGTGAAAATCGATACCCCTGAGATGTCGAAAGCGCTGGAGTTTTATAGGGCACTGGCCGCGAACACCATGCCGGGCTCGAATGATGTCATGGAGATCAAAGACGCCTTCATGAACGGTTCTGCGCCTATGGCCGTTTACTCTACCTATATCCTGCCCGCGGTCTTCAAAGATGGCAATCCGGCCAACCTGGGGTTCGTGGTCCCGACGGAAAAATCATCAGCCGTGTACGGCATGATCACTTCGTTGACGATCACTACCGGCCAGACCGAAGAGGAAACGCAGGCCGCCGAGAAATTTGTCACCTGGATGGAGTAGGCTCAGAACGCCTCTGATTGGGTCATGATGTCTCCGGGCGCCGCGCTACCGGTCAATAAACTCGTAGTGGGCACAGATTCCTGGAAAAACAACGACGTTATCAAGGCCTTTGGTCAACTGCCTTACGAGCTGATTGCGCAGTTCCCGAACGTCCAGGTGTTTGGTGCCGTGGGCGACAAGAACTTTACCCGCATGGGAGATGTTACCGGGTCCGGCATTATCAGTTCCATGGTGCATAACGTGACGGTGGGACAAAAAGATCTCAATGCGACGTTAAGCAACAGCCAGAAGAAACTGACTGACCTGATATCACAACGATAGGAGCGCTTTGCGAAGGGAATTATGAAGACGTTGTTTTCTGGTCGTTCAGATATGCCTTTCGCCATGCTGCTGTTGGCCCCCAGCCTGATTTTGCTGGGGGGCCTGGTGGCCTGGCCAATGATTTCTAACATTGAAATCAGTTTTTTACGTTTACCGCTGAATCCGCGTATTGATGCGGTGTTCGTCGGTCTGGATAACTACATTCGCATCCTGGGCGATGCTGCGTTCTGGCACTCCCTGTGGATGACGTTCTGGTATACGGCGCTGGTGGTGATCGGCAGCACCGGACTGGGGCTGGCCGTAGCGATCTTCTTTAACCGTGAATTCCGCATGCGGAAAACGGCACGTTCACTGGTGATACTGTCCTATGTGACGCCGTCTATTTCACTGGTATTTGCCTGGAAATACATGTTCAACAACGGCTACGGAATTGTGAACTATCTTGGCGTTGATCTGCTGCATCTCTACGATCAGGCGCCGCTGTGGTTCGATAACCCTGGCAGCAGTTTTGTCCTGGTCGTGCTGTTCGCCATCTGGCGTTACTTCCCGTATGCCTTTATCTCGTTCCTCGCGATTCTACAGACCATTGATAAATCCTTGTACGAAGCGGCAGAGATGGACGGGGCGAATGCCTGGCAGCGTTTTCGTATCGTGACGTTGCCCGCCATCATGCCGGTGCTGGCCACGGTGGTCACGCTGCGCACCATCTGGATGTTCTACATGTTTGCGGATGTTTATCTGCTCACCACCAAGGTCGACATTCTGGGCGTATATCTCTACAAAACCGCCTTTGCGTTCAATGACCTGGGTAAAGCAGCCGCCATTTCCGTTGTGCTGTTTGTGATCATATTCGCTGTCATTCTGCTGACCAGAAAAAGGGTAAACCTCAATGGCAACAAATAAACGCGTTCTGGGCCGTATCGGTTTTTATCTGGGACTGGCGGTATTCCTGATTATCACGCTGTTTCCGTTTTTTGTGATGCTGATGACATCGTTCAAAAGCGCGAAAGAGGCGATCTCACTGCACCCGACTATCCTGCCGCAGGAGTGGACGTTACAGCACTACATCGACATCTTTAACCCGCTGATTTTCCCGTTTGTGGATTATTTCCGTAACAGCATGGTGGTGTCGCTGACCTCCTCGGTCATTGCGGTGTTTCTCGGTACGCTGGGCGCTTATGCGTTATCCAAACTGCGCTTTAAAGGGCGCACGACGATCAATGCGAGCTTCTACACCGTCTATATGTTCTCCGGGATCCTGCTGGTAGTGCCGCTGTTCAAAATCATCACCGCGCTCGGCATTTATGACACCGAGCTGGCGCTGATCATCACCATGGTGACGCAGACGTTGCCGACTGCGGTCTTTATGCTGCGCAGCTATTTCGACACTATCCCGGATGAGATAGAAGAAGCCGCGATGATGGACGGCCTGAACCGCCTGCAAATCATCTTCCGCATCACCGTGCCGCTGGCGATCTCGGGTCTGGTGTCAGTCTTCGTTTACTGCTTCATGGTGGCGTGGAATGACTACCTGTTCGCCTCCATTTTCCTGTCCAGCGCCAGCAACTTCACGTTGCCGGTGGGGCTGAACACGCTCTTCAGTACGCCAGATTACATCTGGGGTCGCATGATGGCGGCATCGCTGGTGACCGCACTGCCCGTTGTCATTATGTATGCCCTGTCTGAACGTTTTATTAAAAGTGGTTTGACCGCCGGCGGCGTAAAGGGCTGAGGCGGCCGATTTTAACAAGGAGTGAGTCATGAAAAAATTAGTTGCGACAGCGCCTCGTGTAGCGGCGCTGGTGGAATACGAAGATCGTCCTGTTGCAGCACATGAAGTGAAGATTCGTGCCCGTTATGGCGCCCCGAAACACGGCACCGAAGTTGTGGATTTCCGCGCGGCAAGCCCGTTCATTGATGAAGAGTTTAACGCCGAGTGGCAGATGTTTACCCCACGTGAAGAGGGGGCAGCACGCGGCATCGAATTTGGTAAATTCCAGCTGGGAAACATGATCGTCGGCGACATCATCGAATGTGGTGCGGACGTAACGGAATACCAGATCGGCGACAGCGTTTGCTGCTACGGTCCATTGCAGGAAACGGTCATCGTCAACGCGGTGAACAACTATAAGCTGCGCAAAATGCCGCAGGGCGCATCCTGGAAAAACGCCGTTTGTTACGATCCGGCTCAGTTCGCCATGAGCGGCGTGCGTGATGCTAACGTCCGCGTAGGGGATTTCGTTGTAGTTGTCGGGCTGGGCGCTATTGGCCAGATTGCGATTCAGCTGGCGAAAAAAGCTGGCGCGTCAGTGGTTATTGGTGTCGATCCTATTGAACATCGCTGTGAGATCGCCCGCCGTCACGGTGCAGACCACTGCCTGAACCCAATCGGTACCGATGTCGGTCTTGAAATTAAGAAACTGACCGGCAAGCAGGGCGCGGATGTGATCATCGAAACCAGCGGCTTTGCAGATGCGCTGCAATCTGCGCTGCGCGGACTCGCCTACGGCGGCACGATCTCTTACGTGGCTTTCGCCAAACCTTTTGCGGCAGGCTTCAACCTGGGCCGCGAAGCACACTTCAACAACGCGAAGATTGTCTTCTCCCGCGCATGCAGTGAACCCAACCCGGATTATCCACGCTGGAGTCGCAAGCGTATTGAAGAGACCTGCTGGGAATTGCTGATGAACGGTTATCTCAATTGTGAAGATCTGATCGACCCGGTCGTCACCTTCACCACCAGCCCGGAAAGCTACATGAAGTATGTCGATCAGCACCCGGAACTCAGTATCAAAATGGGCGTTACTTTTTAAGCTAAGGACAGCAAATCATGAAAATCGCAACACAAAACCAGGCCTTTTTCCCGTCCACTATCATGGAAAAATTCAAATACATCAAAGCGATGGGATTTGATGGCTACGAAATAGATGGCCGGCTGCTGGTTGAACATCTCGACGAAGTGAAAGCCGCTATCAAAGCCACCGGTCTGCCGGTTACGACGGCGTGTGGCGGATACGATGGCTGGATCGGGGATTTCATCGAAGAACGCCGCCTGAACGGTCTCCAGCAGATTGAACGCATTCTGGAAGCGCTGGCAGAAGTGGGCGGCAAAGGGATTATCGTCCCGGCTGCCTGGGGGATGTTTACCTTCCGTCTGCCGCCAATGACTTCGCCACGTAGCCTGGATGGCGATCGCAAAGCGGTCAGCGCTTCCCTGCGCTGGCTGGATGAGGTAGCAGCGCGCACCGGTACTACCGTCTACCTGGAGCCGCTGAACCGCTATCAGGATCATATGATCAACACCCTGGCCGACGCGCGTCGTTATATCGAAGAGAACGGCCTGAAGCACGTGCAGATCATCGGTGATTTCTACCACATGAACATTGAAGAAGACTCACTGACGGAAGCGCTGCATCACAACCGCGACCTGCTGGGTCATGTGCACATTGCTGATAACCACCGCTATCAGCCGGGCAGCGGCAGCCTCGATTTCGCCAGCCTGTTCGGTCAGCTGCGTGCTGATAACTATCAGGGTTATGTGGTGTACGAGTGCCGGGTTCGTGCCGACGATCCGGCTCAAGCCTATCAGGACTCACTCAATTACCTGCGTGAATGCTAAGGATGACGAGCGTGATGAGTGCTTCTACACCTTTGCCTCTGCGCGTCGCCATCATTGGCGCCGGGCAGGTTGCAGACAAAGTGCATGCCTCGTATTACGCCACGCGCAGTGATGTTCAAATGGTGGCTGTCATGGACAGCCGCCTTGAGCAGGCACAGGCGTTCGCGGAACGTTATGCCATTCCATCGGCATGGCAGGACGCTCACGAGATGTTGCAGAAAGTAAAACCGGATGTGGTGAGCGTCTGTTCGCCTAACCGGTTCCATTTTGAACATGTGATGGCGGCTCTCGAAGCGGGTTGCCATGTGATGTGTGAAAAGCCGCCGGCAATGACGCCGGAACAGGCCGACCAGATGCGCATCGCGGCGCGCAAGGCAGGAAAAGTCCTTGCGTATGATTTTCATCATCGCTTTGCCCTGGACACCCAGCTCCTGCGCGATGCGGTAATGAACGGCACACTCGGTGAAATTTACTTCACTTCCGCGCAGGCGCTGCGTCGCTGCGGTGTGCCGGGGTGGGGCGTTTTCACCAATAAATCGCTCCAGGGTGGCGGGCCGCTTATCGATATCGGCATTCATATGCTGGATGCTGCGATGTACGTGTTGGGCTTCCCGGCTGTGAAGCGGGTAACCGCACACAGCTTCCAGAGACTGGGGAACCGGAAACACACCGGTCAGTTTGGCGAATGGGATCCTACGCAGTTTACCGTGGAAGATGCCCTGTTTGGCACGATTGAATTCTGCAACGGCGGCGTTCTGCGTCTGGACACCTCCTTTGCGCTTAACATCCGCGAGCAGTCCATCATGAACGTCTCTTTCTGCGGTGATAAGGCAGGCGCAACGCTGTTCCCGGCGCATATCTATAACGACGAAGCCGGTGTTTTAGAAACCCTTATCCATCGTGAAGAGGCGGACGATCAGCGCCATCTGCGCAGTATGGATGCCTTCGTGCGTCATGTGCTGGGAGAGCACGTTATGATCGCTGACGCAGAACAGGGTCTGGTTATACAACAGCTTGTTGCCGCGCTTTATGAATCAGCAGAAACAGGGGAAAGCGTGACATTATGCTGAACGTGTCTGTATTAAACGATCCGGGCTTTTGTCCTCACAGCCTGAACAAATATGCCTCTGTCATGACATGCGGGAATGGCTACATGGGCATTCGCGCTACGCATGAAGAAGATTACACCCAGCAGACCAGAGGCATGTATCTCGCGGGGCTTTATCATTGCGCGGGTCGCAACGAGACTACAGAGCTGGTCAATCTGCCGGATATCACCGGTATTGATGTTGAGCTTGATGGCGTCAATTTCACGCTCCTGTCAGGCGAAATTCTTGAATGGCAGCGCGAGCTGGCCTTTGCTAACGGCGAACTGCATCGCAACGTTGTCTGGCGTGCACCCGACGGGAAACGTTATCGGCTGGAGAGCCGTCGTTTTGTTTCGCTGGACCAGTTGCCCTTAGTGGCAATGCAGTTCTCGATCACACCGCTTGATGGCGACGCTCAGGCCGTGCTGAAAACCGGCATAGATGCGACACAAACGAACAGCGGCAGACAGCATCTGGATGAAATCTCGGTCAGGATCTTTGACCAGCACTACATGCAGGGCGTGTATGAAACGCAGGACCATGCATCTGAGGTTGTGGTTTCGGCGTTTTGCCAGCTCTCGACGAAGAGCGACAGCTGTTTCACCGCCAAAAACCGCCGTCTCAGCGTGCATCATTCGCTGACGATTGCTCGAGGTGACACTGTCACGCTTGAGAAGATCGTCTGGGTGGCTCATCGTAGCGAGAAAGCGCTGTCGCAGGAGTCATTCGCGCGCAACGCGCTGGCCGATCTTAAAGTCTGTGCGGCAAGAGGTTATGAGGCGGTGCTTGAAAGCTCAGCGTATGCCTGGAAAGATGTCTGGCGCGACGCACGTGTGGAAGTGACTTCCACAGAGCAACAGGATCAGCTGGCGCTGGATTACGCCGTCTGGCATCTGACGACAATGACGCCTGCTCATGATGAGCGAAGCAGTATTGCGGCGAAAGGGCTGACGGGTGAGGGGTACAAGGGGCACGTCTTCTGGGATACCGAAATTTTCCTGCTGCCGTTCCATCTGTTTACCCGCCCGCAGATTGCCCGCAGCCTGCTACGCTATCGTTGGCTTAATCTGGCAGGCGCACGGGAAAAAGCGCGCCGTAACGGTTGGCCGGGTGCATTGTTCCCGTGGGAAAGTGCGGCCAGCGGACAGGAAGAGACGCCAGAATTCGCGGCAATCAACATCCGCACCGGGGTTCGCCAGAAGGTGGCTTCCGCACTCGCTGAACATCACATCGTAGCTGATATCGCCTGGGCCGTGGTCGCTTACTGGCAGGCAACACACGACGATGCCTTTATGCGCAATGAGGGGCTGACGCTACTGATGGAAACCGCTTCGTTCTGGATGGGACGCGCGACGGAAATCAATGGTCGTCTTGAGATCCATGACGTGATCGGACCGGATGAATACACCGAGCATGTCAACAACAACGCCTACACCAACTATCTGGCCTGGCACAACGTTGCCTGCGCGCGTCAGTTTATGGCGATGTTTGGCCGTGAAGATGCGCGTTTTACGGAGAATGCCGGGAAGTTCCTGGCGCGCCTGTGGCTGCCAGAGGCCGACGCAGACGGTGTGATCCCGCAGGATGATACCTTCATGGCAAAACCTGCCATCGATCTGAGCCGCTATAAAGCCAAAGCGGGTAAGCAAACCATTCTGCTTGATTACTCTCGCGCGGAAGTGAACGAGATGCAGATCCTGAAGCAGGCCGATGTGGTGATGCTTAACTACCTGCTGCCGGAACGGTTTACGCCGCAGCAATGTGCCGCCAATCTGGCGTTCTACGAGCCACGCACGATCCATGATTCATCCCTGAGTAAAGCCATTCACGGCATTGTGCTCGCACGCTGCGGTGACACCGAGGGGGCGTATGCCTTCTGGCGTGACGGTATCGCCATCGACCTGGGGGACGACCCACACAGCAGTGATGACGGTATTCATGCCGCCGCCACCGGTGCGATCTGGTTGGGCGCTATTCAGGGGTTTGCTGGCCTGCACATTAGCGAAGGGGAGCTGCATCTTTCACCGAAACTGCCTGTTCACTGGCAGAAACTCGCATTCCCGCTGCGGTGGCGGGACGCAACAATGTACATTACCTGTGAAGATGACCAGTTAACCATTGAGACTACCGCACCTGTCACGTTGACGCTGTGGGGTAAAACGCTGCACGTATCAGGGCGAAAGGTCTGCGCGCATAAGGACTTTCTTGCACCTGTTAATGGGACCGCTACCACGGAGGGGCGCCATGACGCTTAACGCTGTTGTATTCGATCTGGACGGGGTGATCACCGATACCGCGCATCTTCACTTTCTGGCCTGGCGCGCCGTGGCGGAGGAGATCGGTATTACCTTCGATGAAGTATTTAACGAACAGCTGAAGGGAATAAGCCGTATGGACTCCCTCCAGCGCATTCTGAAACATGGCGGGAAAGAGGGGATGTTTAGTGACGAGCAGCGCCTGGCGCTGGCAACGAAAAAAAACGCGCTTTACGTCCAGTCGCTGGCATCACTGACGCAGGATTCGCTGCTCCCGGGTATTCGCGACGTGCTGGCGGATATTCGCGCCGCGAAGGTCAAAATTGGGCTGGCATCCGTATCGCTTAATGCCCCTGGGATTTTGCACGCGTTGGGTATTCATCAGGCTTTCGATTTTTGCGCCGATGCTTCGCGCATTTGCCGCTCAAAGCCGGACCCGGAGATCTTCCTTGCAGCCTGTAAAGGACTGAACGTGCGTCCTGAAGAGGCCATTGGTATCGAAGATGCCGCCGCAGGGGTAGATGCGATCAACGCCGCAGGAATGCTGTCGGTCGGAATTGGGCCTGGCCTGAACCATGCGGGATTACAACTTCATTCAACGCAGGAACTGACCTGGGAACGCCTGACGGCGTTCTGGGCATCCCGGGCGTATTGATAAGGAATTAATAATGGCTCAACTGTCTCTGAAACACATTCAGAAAATCTATGATAACCAGGTCCACGTGGTTAAGGATTTCAATCTCGAGATTGAAGATAAAGAATTTATCGTCTTCGTCGGTCCATCGGGCTGTGGGAAATCCACGACGTTGCGAATGATCGCCGGCCTTGAGGAGATCAGCGCAGGTGAACTGATTATTGACGGGGTTTGCATGAATGATGTTCCCGCCAAGTCTCGTGATATCGCAATGGTCTTCCAGAACTATGCGCTCTATCCGCATATGACGGTCTACGACAACATGGCGTTTGGTCTGAAGATGCAAAAAATAGCACCTTCCATCATCGAAGAACGTGTTAGCTGGGCGGCCCAGATCCTGGGTTTACGCGACTATCTCCAGCGTAAACCTGGCGCATTGTCAGGTGGTCAGCGTCAGCGCGTGGCGTTAGGCAGGGCGATAGTGCGTGAAGCAGGGGTCTTCCTGATGGATGAACCGCTGTCAAACCTCGATGCCAAGCTTCGTGTACAGATGCGCGCTGAAATCAGCAAGCTGCACCAGAAGCTCAACACCACCATGATTTACGTGACGCACGATCAGACGGAAGCCATGACGATGGCGACCCGTATTGTGATTTTAAAAGACGGCATCATTCAGCAGGTGGGCGCGCCGAAGCAGGTTTACAACGAGCCGGCGAATATGTTCGTTGCAGGCTTTATTGGTTCACCTGCGATGAACTTCATTCGTGGCGCGATCGACGACCGATATTTCGTGACGGAAACGCTGCGTCTGGAGATCCCGGAGGAGAAGCTGGCCGTACTGAATGCGCAAGGTTACCAGCGCAAAGCGGTCGTCTTTGGGATCCGTCCGGAAGACATTCTCACGCTACAGCGCAGCGGTGAAAACATCGCGGCGAAGATCAGCGTCGCTGAGCTGACTGGGGCAGAATTTATGCTTTATGCCAACGTGGGCGGGCATGAACTGGTTGTCCGTGCGGGAGCGGCGGATGATTACGTTGCAGGAGATAATATCGGCATCCAGTTCGATATGAGTAAGTGCCATTTCTTCGATGCTGATACTGAAGCAGCTATTAGATAAGAAAGGTATTCGCCGGAAATGAAAGTTTCCGGTTTTTTTGTATGTTAATTATAAAGGAATATTTTAATGAGTACTCTACTAAGAAGTGCTGCGCTCGTTCTGTGCGCAGGGGTTAGCTGCGCGCAAGCAACAGAAACAGCAAAACACTGGGAGTTTAATATTGGTGCCATGTATGAAATTGAAAACGTCGAAGGGCAGGGTGACGATAAAGATGGATTATATGAACCTTCCGTGTGGTTTAACGCCACGTATGATGCGTGGACAATTTCACTGGCGATGTATCAGGAAGGCCCGGTTGATTACAGCAGCATGACGCGCGGCACCTATTTCGATCGTCCTGAATTTGAATTACGGTATCGCTTCATTGGCACCGATGATTTTACGCTGGGTCTTACGGGCGGTTTCCGTAATTATGGATATCATTTTAAAGATGAGCACGGTGCGAAAGACGGTAGTGCTAATATGCAGCGCTATAAAATTCAGCCTGACTGGGATGTGAAATTAACAGATGACTGGCGTTTTGGCGGTTGGTTTGCCATGTACCAGTTTGCGAATGACCTGGGAAAAACCGGTTATTCTGACAGCCGCGTCGAAACGGAAACCGGATTTACCTGGACAATAAACGAAACCGTCTCTGCAAAAGTTAACTACTATTTAGAGCGTGGCTTCAATATGGACAGTTCACGTAATAACGGTGAATTCTCCACCCAGGAGATTCGTGCCTACCTGCCTGTTTCATTAGGCCAGACAACGCTTACACCTTACACCCGTCTGGGGCTCGATCGCTGGTCAAACTGGGACTGGCAGGACGATCCAACTCGTGAAGGGCATGACTTCAACCGACTGGGTCTGCTCTATGCTTATGACTTTGCGAATGGCCTTTCCATGACGCTCGAGTATGCCTACGAATGGGAAAATCATGACGAAGGCGAGAGCGACCGCTTCCACTATGCGGGTGTCGGCGTCAATTACGCGTTCTGATGACGTTATACCAGGGGCGTTTGCCCCTGGTTTTTAGCGTAACGAAGCTGCATCTGAAAAATGTGTTTCAACCAATACCTTATGCGGCGCAGGTTTATCCGCAATGCACCTGAACAACAAATCGCAGCTCTCTTCGCCCAGCTTTTTCGTGGGGATATCAAAGCCGCCTGGTGCAGGGGTTAAAATGAGAGATAGCATCGGGTCGCTGTATCCTGCCATTGCGACCTGTTCCGGGATCGCCAGATTTAGCGCATCCGCGGCACGATAAAGACTCAGCAATTTCATGCTGTCAGTCGCAAAAACCGCATCGGGCGGGTTGTCTGAGGAGAGTAGCTGGCAGGCCGCCTGAAGCGCGCTTTCATGGGTATAGCCGCCATCGATAACCCAGGTCGGGTTAATTTCGATGCCGTGTTTCTCAAGGCTGAATTTATAACCCGCCAGGCGATCGATAGAGACGTGATAATCGAGCGGGGCATGCAGGCAGGCAATTTTGGTGCGGCCATGCGTGATAAACGAGTCTGTTAATATGGCGCTGTCGCGGAAATTATCCGTGTCGACAGAATAGATATTCTGGTAATTTCCTTCCACTTTACCAATGACGACCACGGGCACACCGTATTCATCCAGCGTCGAGAAAAACGACTCGTTCGCCGGCGAGCTTAGCATGATGATGCCTTTGATCATCTTCTGCTTTATTTTACCCACGCATTTTTGCAGATCATCTTCACTGCTTTTGGACGTTTGTAAAATAACATCAAAACCTTCTTCTTCTGCTTTTGCCGTAATGGCATGCAGTACATCTGAGAAAAAGGGATTTCCTGCAGTGGTCTTGGTTGAGCGGGTCGAAATAACCATAATGGCGTCGAAGCCAGAAGAGGTGAGTGCGCGGGCAAGTTTATTAGGTTGGTAATTTAACTCATCTATCGCCTTCAACACCTTTTCACGCGCTTCAGGAGAAATATTCGTTTGTTTATTCAGAACGCGTGACACGGTTGATTTCGAAACGCCAGCAACGCGGGCAATATCATAGATGGTGGGTGACATACACCTTACTCACTCCAGACTGACAGCAATTGCGTCCATCTTACTGGAGAGAAAACGGCAATAGCAATAATTAAGAATTGATAATCAACGATCTGCCCCAATTTACTGTATTCTGAAGTGACTTTGTTCAGGGTTCCAGACAATGAAGGACGGCGATGAAGCGACTTAAAAACGAATTCAATTCTCTGGTGAACCGTGGCGTTGATCGCCATCTGCGTCTTGCCGTTACCGGGCTGAGCCGCAGCGGTAAGACGGCATTCATTACGGCGATGGTCAATCAGCTGTTGAACCTGCATGCTGGGGCGCGCCTGCCACTGCTTAGCGCGGTGCGCGAGGAGCGATTGTTAGGCGTAAAACGCGTACCGCAACGTGATTTTGGCATCCCCCGTTTCACCTATGATGAAGGTCTGGCACAGTTATACGGGGAGCCTCCCGCCTGGCCCACCCCGACGCGTGGCGTGAGCGAAATTCGCCTTGCGCTTCGTTTTCGCTCGAATGAATCCCTGATGCGTCACTTCAAAGAAACGTCCACGCTGTATCTCGAAATTGTGGATTATCCGGGAGAATGGCTGCTCGATTTACCGATGCTGGCGCAGGATTACCTGAGCTGGTCCCGGCAGATGACCGGTCTGTTGCAGGGGCAGCGGGCAGAGTGGTCGACCAAATGGCGCCAGCTTTGCGAAGGGCTGGATCCGCTGGCGCCGGCGGATGAAAACCGTCTGGCCGTCATAGCCCAGGCCTGGACGGATTACCTGCATCAGTGCAAGCAGGAAGGGCTGCATTTTATTCAGCCTGGCCGTTTTGTTCTGCCGGGAGATCTAGCCGGTGCTCCCGCGCTACAGTTTTTCCCGTGGCCGGACGTTGACCGCATCGGCGAATCGAAGCTGGCACAGGCAGACAAGACCACTAACGCCGGTATGCTCCGCGAGCGATACAATTATTACTGTGAGAAGGTGGTTAAGGGTTTTTATAAAAATCATTTTTTACGCTTTGACCGCCAGATCGTGCTGGTGGACTGCCTGCAACCCCTCAACAGCGGGCCGCAGGCGTTCAATGATATGCGGCTGGCGCTGACGCAGCTGATGCAAAGTTTTCATTATGGCCAGCGTACGCTGTTTCGCCGTTTATTCTCGCCGGTCATCGACAAGCTGCTGTTTGCCGCCACAAAAGCTGATCATGTGACGGTCGATCAGCACGCCAACATGGTATCCCTGCTGCAACAGCTGGTGCAGGATGCCTGGCAGAACGCGGCGTTCGAAGGGATTAGTATGGATTGTCTGGGTCTGGCGTCCGTACAGGCTACACAGAGTGGGTTGATTGACGTGAATGGCGAGAAAATTCCGGCCCTGCGGGGCAACCGACTCAGCGACGGTGAGCCGCTCACGGTCTATCCGGGCGAAGTTCCCCCGCGTTTGCCGGGCCAGGCTTTCTGGCAAAGCCAGGGTTTTCAGTTCGAAGACTTCCGTCCGCAGAGCATGAACGTTGACCAGCCATTGCCGCATATTCGTCTGGATGCCGCGCTGGAGTTTTTAATTGGAGATAAATTGCGATGACGGAACCGTTAAAACCCCGCATTGATTTTACCGGCCAGCTTGAGCAGTCCCCGCATGAGGCGTTTAAAACAGCGCAAACCTTCAGCGGTCCGCAGGCCGACAACTTTGCTCCCGTGCTGGCAGAGGAGCCGTTGGTTGAAGAGGGGCAGGCGGAAGCGGTCGTTGATGCGGCACTGCGCCCGAAACGCAGCCTGTGGCGTAAGATGGTGACCGCCGGGTTAGCCCTTTTTGGTGTGAGCGTAATTGGTCAGGGCGTGCAGTGGGGCGTCAATGCCTGGCAAACCCAGGACTGGGTAGCGCTGGGGGGATGCGCCGCCGGGGCGTTGATCGTTGGTGCGGGCGTCGGCTCGGTCGTGACCGAGTGGCGTCGCCTCTGGCGTCTGCGTCAGCGTGCGCACGAACGCGATGAAGCGCGGGATCTGCTGCACAGTCACGGCACCGGAAAAGGGCGTGCTTTTTGTGAAAAGCTTGCGGCTCAGGCCGGGATAGATCACTCTCACCCGGCGCTTCAGCGCTGGTATGCGGCGATCCACGAAACCCAGAATGACCAGGAAGTGGTCACGCTCTATGCGCACATTGTTCAGCCGGTACTGGATGCGCAGGCTCGTCGTGAGATCAGCCGCTCGGCGGCGGAATCCACCCTGATGATTGCCGTCAGTCCGCTGGCGATGGTGGACATGGCCTTTATCGCCTGGCGCAACCTGCGCCTGATCAACCGCATCGCCAGACTGTATGGCATTGAGCTTGGCTATTACAGCCGACTGCGCCTGTTCAAACTGGTGTTGCTGAATATCGCCTTCGCCGGGGCAAGCGAACTGGTGCGGGAGGTCGGGATGGACTGGATGTCGCAGGATCTTGCGGCGCGTCTCTCTGCCCGGGCGGCGCAGGGGATTGGTGCCGGTCTGCTGACGGCACGCTTAGGAATCAAAGCGATGGAGGTTTGTCGTCCACTCCCCTGGATCGATGGCGATAAGCCGCGGCTGGGGGATTTCCGTCGCGAATTGATTGGTCAGCTTAAAGAGACGCTCAATAAAAAACCTTCTCAGTGAGGTTTCGTTTACTAATCGTGCGGGCTGTCAATATTTGTTGACAGCCACCTTCCCGAATACCGTGATCTGACATATCATTTTACTGTTATTGGCTTAAACGGTGAATTTCCCATGCGTCTGGAAGTCTTTTGTGAGGACCGTCTCGGTCTGACCCGCGAGTTACTCGATCTTCTTGTTTTACGTAGCATTGATTTACGTGGCATAGAGATCGACCCTGTCGGGCGAATTTACCTCAATTTTGCCGAAATTGAATTTAATACCTTCAGTAGCCTGATGGCCGAAATCCGCCGTATCGCTGGCGTTACGGATGTACGCACCATCCCCTGGATGCCATCCGAGCGGGAACACCTTGCGCTGAGCGCACTGCTGGAAGCAATGCCGGAGCCGTTTCTCTCTCTCGATCTGAAAAACAAAGTCGAGCGCGTTAACCAGGCCAGTTGCCAGCTGTTTGCGCAGACTCAGGAAAAGCTTATCGGTCATTACGCCACGCAATTGATCCCAGGTTTTAATTTCCAGCGCTGGCTGGACAGCAACCCGCAAAATACCCATAGCGAGCACGTCGTCATCAATGGACAGAATTTTCTGATGGAGATCACGCCGGTCTACCTGAAAGGGGAAAATGCCGCGCGGGTGCTCACCGGCGCGGTAATCATGCTGCGCTCCACGGTGCGCATGGGACGCCAGTTACAGAACCTTTCCAGCCAGGACGTCGGCGCATTCAGCCAGATTATTGCGGTGAGCCCGAAGATGCGTCACGTGCTCGACCAGGCGCGCAAGCTGGCAAATCTTACGGCACCGCTGCTGATTACCGGGGATACCGGTACGGGGAAAGATCTGCTGGCGCATGCTGTGCATATGGCCAGTCCGCGTGCGGCAAAACCGTATCTGGCGTTGAACTGCGCGTCTATTCCTGAAGATGCGGTGGAAAGTGAACTGTTCGGGCATGCGCCGGAAGGCAAAAAAGGCTTCTTTGAACAGGCGAATGGCGGCTCGGTGTTGCTGGACGAGATTGGTGAAATGTCGCCACGCATGCAGGCGAAACTGCTGCGTTTTCTCAATGACGGCACGTTCCGCCGCGTGGGGGAAGATCATGAAGTGCACGTGGATGTACGCGTCATCTGCGCCACCCAGAAAAACCTGGTGGAGCTGGTGCAGAAAGGGGTATTCCGCGAAGATCTCTACTATCGTCTCAACGTTCTGACGCTTAATATTCCGCCGCTGCGCGATTGCCCGCAGGACATCATGCCGTTGACGGAACTCTTTGTCGCCCGTTTTGCCGACGAGCAGGGCGTGCCGCGTCCGAAGCTCTCTGCCGACCTGGGTACCGTGCTGACGCGTTACGGCTGGCCGGGCAATATTCGTCAGCTAAAAAATGCGGTCTATCGCGCATTAACTCAGCTTGAAGGGTATGAACTGCGTCCTCAGGATATTCTGTTGCCGGATTACGATGCCGGGACGGTCTCGGTAGGCGAAGAGGCAATGGAAGGCTCGCTGGATGACATCACCAGCCGTTTCGAGCGTTCGGTGTTAACGCAGCTTTATCGCAGCTATCCGAGCACGCGCAAGCTGGCTAAACGTCTTGGGGTGTCACATACCGCGATTGCGAATAAGCTGCGCGAGTATGGGTTAAATCAGAAGAAGGGTGACGAATAAATAAAAAAGCCTCTTTGCAGAGGCTTTTTTACGTTTAGGCTTTAAGTGCCTCAAGTGCAGCGGTGTAATCCGGTTCGGTAGTGATTTCGTTAACCAGCTCACTGAAAACAACGTTGTCGTTTTCGTCGATCACCAGCACCGCACGAGCAGCCAGACCTTTCAGCGCGCCTTCGGAAATGGCAACACCGTATTTTTCCAGGAAATCGGGGCTACGCAGAGTGGAAAGGGTGATGACGTTGCTCAGGCCTTCAGCGCCGCAGAAACGAGACTGGGCAAACGGCAGGTCAGCAGAAATGCACAGCACTACGGTGTTGTCCATTTCGGTCGCCAGCTGGTTGAATTTACGCACTGATGCAGCACAAACGCCAGTATCGATGCTTGGGAAAATGTTCAGGACTTTACGTTTGCCAGCAAACTGGCTCAGCGTGACGTCAGACAGATCTTTAGCCACCAGAGTAAAAGGCTGTGCTTTGCTGCCAGACTGTGGGATGGAACCTGCAACAGCAACCGGGTTGCCCTGGAAATGAACGAGTTGTGACATAGATATCTTCCTGTTTACAAATAGTTAACGTCGTGGCTAGTGTATGTCATCCGCAGTTAGCACGGCAAACCAATTTTCTGCCTTTCCGGCCTGCAAGGAGTCAGTGATGAGAAGCGTTAAGGTCTATGAAGAAGCCTGGCCATTGCACACCCCGTTTGTGATCTCGCGCGGCAGCCGTAATGAGGCCTGCGTGGTCGTGGTTGAATGTGAAGAGGACGGCGTAAAAGGCGTCGGGGAATGTACCCCTTATCCTCGCTACGGAGAAAGCCTGGCGTCAGTCATGGCGCAAATTATGACGGTGGTGCCCGAGTTGCAGGCGGGCCTGACGCGTGAGGCTCTTCAGCAGAGGTTGCCGGCCGGCGCGGCGCGTAACGCGATTGACTGCGCACTCTGGAGTCTGGAAGCGGCGAAACAACAAAAACCGCTACCTTCGCTGCTGGACGTTACGCTGCCGCAATCGATCGTCACCGCGCAAACGGTGGTCATTGGTGAACCAGAGCAAATGGCCGCCAGCGCTCAGGCGTTGTATGCCACCGGTGCAACCTTATTAAAGGTGAAGCTCGACGATCGTCTGATTAGCGAACGCATGGTCGCCATTCGTGCGGCGGTACCTGATGCCACCCTTATCGTCGATGCAAACGAATCATGGCACAGCGAAGGGCTGGCAGCCCGTTGTCAGCTGCTTGCCGATCTGGGCATTGCCATGCTGGAGCAGCCCCTCCCGGCAGAAGACGATGCCGCGCTGGCGAATTTTATTCATCCGCTTCCCGTCTGTGCAGACGAAAGCTGTCATACCCGTGAGAGCCTGTCAGCCCTCAAGGGCCGCTACGAGATGGTGAACATCAAGCTGGATAAAACGGGTGGGTTAACCGAGGCCCTGGCACTGGCACAAGATGCGCAGGCGCAAGGCTTTTCCCTGATGCTGGGCTGTATGTTGTGCACGTCCAGAGCGATCGGTGCTGCACTCCCGCTGGTGAACAGCGTGCGTTTTGCCGATCTGGATGGCCCAACCTGGCTGGCGGTTGACGTTTCACCCGCCCTGAGTTTTACCTCCGGCGTACTTCATCTTTGAGGCTGCCAGCGCAGAAGATCTGTCATCGCTCTGAGGTATTTTTCACTCGCTTCATCCGAGGAAATAGGCGGAAACTCTGCGGTGATACAGTGAAGACTGAGGTCCGCGCACCAGCTGCCAAACGACCCGGGCGTTTCATACCCGACGCTGGTTACCAGAGGTAGAGCAAACGCATCCGCCAGCCACTGCCCGAGCGCTGTATGACGAGGATCTTCAATACAGGCGAGGGGATCGTGGAAAGAGACAACCCAGGCCGGGTGGATCTTATGAATAAGCTGACACAGCGCCTGGGTTTCGGGCTCGGAACCCGGTTTTTCTCCCGTAAGCAGGACCACATCTCGTTCCTGCGCCGAACTGTTCCAGCGATACACCGTTTCACCGGCACGCCAGTTTGCTGCCGGAAAGTTCCTGTTAAGGTCAACGCCTCGTGCATTCGCCCGTAATCCAAGCTGGCATCCGTCCGGGTTGACGGTCAAAATCACATGATGTCGTCGTAAATCGGGGGCCAGCGTACGTAGCGCGCACGAAAGCGTCACGATGGACGAGTTTTCATCGCCATGTGTGCCCGCAATGATTAAGCCGCTAGTGCGATCGGGCTCGGGAGCCGGAAACCAGATCAGTGGGGCGCCTAAAAATGAGCGGCCATAATGTTCAGTCCCGGGCGGGAAGGCGCCGCGTTCCGTTCTTGGTCGGGTGGTTGCCATAATAAACCCTGATGATGAAGTCGCTTCTGGCAGTGTTGTGCAAATCCCGCGCTTAATCAAATAGTTTCCGTCTGTGTGTAAAATTGCCTGACATCAACTTTCCTGAGGAAGCATTTGCATTTCTCCGTTTCGAAACAAATAATTACGCATCTGCCTGTTACCTGACATCATTAAGGGGATCGTATGAAGCATCCTGTTTCGCTTCTTTGTACTGCGCTGTGGCTGTGCGGGTTTTCTTCACTTTCATATGCCGCGGAGGTTCCCAGGGGAACGGTGCTGGCGCAAAAGCAGGAGCTGGTTCGACACATTAAAGATGAACCCGCCTCGCTCGATCCGGCAAAAGCGGTGGGTTTACCCGAGATACAGGTGATCCGCGACCTTTATGAAGGGCTGGTGAATCAGAACGAAAAAGGGGAGCTGGTTCCCGGCGTGGCGACGCGCTGGCAGAGCAACGATAACCGTGTCTGGACGTTTACGTTGCGGGATAACGCGAAGTGGTCTGACGGTACCCCGGTGACGGCACAAGATTTTGTCTACAGCTGGCGTCGTCTGGTTGATCCTAAAACTACGTCACCTTTCGCCTGGTTTGCAGCGCTGGCGGGTATTAATAATGCGCAGGCCATTATCGATGGTAAAGCTGCACCGGAAACGCTCGGCGTGACGGCAGTCGATGCTAAAACGCTGCGCGTGCAGCTGGATAAACCGCTGCCATGGTTCAGCAACCTCACGGCTAGCTTTGCGTTCTATCCTGTTCAAAAGGCAAACGTGGAAAGCGGTAAAGAATGGACGCGCCCTGGCGCGCTCATCGGCAACGGTGCGTATGTGCTGAAAGATCGCGTGGTGAATGAAAAACTGGTGGTTGAGCCGAATACTCACTACTGGGATAACGCCAACACGGTGCTTAAAAAAGTCACCTTTGTGCCAATCAACCAGGAGTCCTCAGCGACCAAACGCTATCTGGCGGGCGATATCGATATTACAGAATCGTTTCCGAAAAACATGTACCAGAAGCTGCTTAAAGATATTCCGGGACAGGTTTATACACCGCCACAGCTTGGGACCTATTACTACGCGTTTAACACACAAAAAGGCCCAACTGCGGATGCCCGCGTACGTCTGGCGCTCAGCATGACTATCGACAGACGTATTATGGCTGAAAAAGTCCTGGGAACCGGTGAGAAACCGGCCTGGCATTTCACTCCCGATGTCACTGCCGGTTTTACACCGGAAATCTCGCCATTTGAGCAGATGTCGCAGCAGGAGCTAAATGCTCAGGCGAAAACGTTATTACAGGCGGCAGGCTATGGTCCCCAGCGCCCGCTGAAATTAACGCTGCTGTACAACACGTCTGAAAACCACCAGAAAATCGCCATTGCCGTCGCATCTATGTGGAAGAAAAATCTGGGTGTTGACGTTAAGTTGCAGAATCAGGAATGGAAGACCTACATCGACAGCCGCAATACCGGGAATTTCGACGTGATCCGTGCGTCGTGGGTAGGGGATTATAATGAGCCGTCGACATTCCTGTCGCTGCTGACGTCCTCTCACACCGGCAACATCTCACGGTTCAACGACCCTGCTTACGATAAGATTATTCATCAGGCGACGCTCGAAACCACTGAAAAAGCGCGTAATGCAGACTACAACATGGCCGAGAAGATCCTCGCCGAGAAAGCGCCGATAGCCCCTATTTATCAATACACCAATGGCCGCCTCATTAAGCCCTGGGTTAAAGGGTATCCGATAAATAACCCAGAGGATGTTGCGTACAGTCGTACAATGTATATTGAAAAGCATTAAAAAAACAGGAAAGGCGCTTAAGTGGTTTTGGCAAATAGCCGTACATCGCTTAAGCGCCTGAACTCACGGTTCATGGTACCTACAGGCTAGTTATTATCAAAATTCCTTTCATAAAAAATCATTTATTCTTTTGATGAATGCTTCGAACGACATCTCTTTTCCAGTTTATTGAAAAGCGTGCAAGCATTTATACATCCTCCATGTAATAGCTTAATTCCTGCTATTTAAAACCTGACTTTTGTCCGATTTAGGATTTTTCCATATTCAGGAGGTTTATTGAATAAGATGATATGTCTCTGCGATTTTGCAGCTGATGCTTAAGTCAGCATTGATATAAATCAATTATTCAACGACAGGTGGCAATGAATTCAATATTCTCTATCAAGGCAGACGTTCCTGCTAATCTATTGTGAATAAATGGTTAATACTTTCTGCGTGCCACTTATATCTGGAATTTATAAATACCACTGATTAGTGGAAAATTCTTAAGAAAAATCCATATACAGATCTTTGATCTGAAAAGTTGATCATGAATGGGCTTTTGCTCTAATATGGTTTTGTAAAGACCCGTCACTCACTTAACTCGTATTTCTTGCAAAGAAAGGGACTGCTATGGCCGATTCATTTCAGAATGAGGTGCCCAAGGCACGCATAAATTTAAAACTGGCGCTGCATACAGGCGGCGCGCAGAAGAAAGTCGAACTGCCGCTTAAACTTCTCACTGTCGGTGATTTCAGTAATGGAAAAGAGAATCGTCCATTGTCCGAAAGGAAGAAAATCAACGTCAACAAAAATAACTTTAATAGCGTACTTTCGGAATTTAACCCGGAGGTTAATCTGACGGTGCCTAACACCATGGCTGTCGATGGTTCGGAGGAAAGTATAAAACTGAATTTCTCCGATATTAAGGATTTCGAACCTGAACAGGTTGCCCGCCAGATCCCCCAGCTCCGCGCCATGCTGGCCATGCGTAATTTATTACGCGACCTCAAATCCAATCTTCTTGATAACGCCACTTTCAGAAAAGAACTCGAGAAAATTCTTAAGGACCCGGCGCTGTCTCAGGAATTACGCGACGAAATGAGTGCACTGGCCCCGAAATAAGCGGCATGTGTAATTTAATGGATTAACCGGGAATATGCTGATGTCTGTGAATAGTGAAACCGCCTCCGCGCAGGGGCAGACCATCGTACTGGAAAAAGAGGGCGTTTACGCCTCCCTGTTTGAAAAAATCAACCTGACTCCGGCCTCGAGCCTGGGTGATATCAATGCGTTTCTGGATGATGCCGCGCTTTCTGACGCGCCGGCGGGTGAACGCCTGACGGCGGCGATGCAGGTGTTTATGGACTGCATCCGTAAATCCGGTCAGCCCGTGGAGAAGCTCGACAAAACGCTGATTGACCACCATATCGCCGAACTGGATTTCCAGATCAGCCGTCAGCTGGATGCCGTAATGCATCACCAGGCGTTCCAGAAGGTGGAGTCCCTGTGGCGCGGCCTGAAGCAGCTGGTGGACAACACCGACTACCGCCAGAATGTGAAAACCGAAATTCTGGACGTCTCCAAGGACGACCTGCGCCAGGATTTTGAGGATGCACCGGAACTGATCCAGAGCGGCCTCTACTGGCACACCTATACCGCCGAATTCGACACCCCGGGCGGCGAGCCGATTGGCTCAGTGATTTCATCCTATGAATTTGACGCCAGTCCGCAGGATGTGGCGCTGCTGCGCAACATCTCGAAAGTGTCTGCCGCCGCACATATGCCGTTTATTGGCTCTGTCGGGCCTAAATTCTTCCTGAAAGACTCTATGGAAGAGGTTGCTGCGATTAAGGATATCGGCAACTACTTCGACCGCGCGGAGTACATCAAGTGGAAATCCTTCCGCGATACTGACGACGCCCGCTACATCGGCCTCGTGATGCCGCGCGTGCTGGGGCGTCTGCCGTATGGCCCGGACACCGTACCGGTGCGCAGCTTTAACTACGTTGAGCAGGTGAAAGGCCCGGATCACGAGAAATACCTGTGGACCAGCGCGTCGTTCTCCTTCGCGTCAAACATGGTGAAGAGCTTCATCAATAACGGCTGGTGCGTGCAAATCCGTGGCCCGCAGGCGGGCGGGGCGGTGAAAGATCTGCCTATTCATCTGTACGATTTGGGTACCGGCAACCAGGTGAAAATCCCGTCTGAGGTGATGATCCCGGAGACCCGCGAGTTTGAGTTTGCCAACCTCGGCTTTATTCCGCTCTCGTATTACAAAAACCGCGACTATGCCTGCTTCTTCTCGGCGAACTCCGCGCAGAAACCGGCGCTGTACGACACCGCAGATGCCACGGCCAACAGCCGCATCAATGCCCGTCTGCCGTACATCTTCCTGCTGTCGCGTATTGCGCACTATCTGAAGCTCATCCAGCGCGAGAACATCGGCACCACCAAGGACCGCCGCCTGCTGGAGCTGGAGCTGAATACCTGGGTGCGTAGTCTGGTGACGGAAATGACCGATCCGGGCGATGAGTTGCAGGCATCTCATCCGCTGCGTGACGCGAAGGTGGTGGTGGAAGATATCGAAGACAACCCGGGTTTCTTCCGCGTGAAGCTGTTTGCGGTACCGCACTTCCAGGTGGAAGGCATGGATGTGAACCTGTCTCTGGTGAGCCAGATGCCGAAAGCGAAAGCGTAAGGCGGTAGCAGGGATGAAAATTTATCGTCCGCTGTGGAACGAGGGGGCGTTGCTGTCCCCTCAGCAGTTCCAGCAACAGTCCGAATGGGAAACGTTTCGCAGCACAGGCGTGGCAGCGCTCTCCTCGCCGTTTGCGTGGGGCGTTGAGCAGGTGGAATTTGATGAAAGGCTGCTGGGTAGGGGTCTGATTCAGATTACACAACTGCGGGTCTGGCTGCCGGATGGCACGCTGGTTGATACGTCAGTCAGCGATCTGCCTCCGGAGCCGCGCGAGCTGGATTTATCGCAGCATTCAGACGCGGTTACGGTGGTGATTGCCTTGCCGTTGATGCAGTCCGGGTTAAATAACGTGCTCCAGGAAACGGCAGTGGCCGATCGGCCGCTCCGTTACCGTGAAGAGTGGGTGCATGTTCAGGATGCGTTTGGCAGCGAAGAGGAGTCCGTCGCTGTTGCCCGCTTTAATCTGGCGATCCGTTTTGAGCATGAGGATAACGCGTCGTGGCAGTGCTGTCCGGTTGCACGGCTGATCCGGGACGGGCAGGGGAGCTGGCGTCATGATCCGGCATTCATTCCGCCTATGGCCCTGTTTTCTGCCAGCCCGACGATGCGGGAAAGGCTGGTGTTACTGAACCGCCAGCTTCGCTCCCGCCGCCAACGGTTGATGTCCATGCGTCGGGAAAGTAATGAGCGCCTGGCGGATTTTGCTGTGGCGGATGTTTCTCTTTTTTGGCTTCTCAATGCGCTTAACTCTCATGCCAGGGTACTGGTCGAGTTTGAACGTTTTCCGGCTCGCCATCCGGAACAGGTGTGGGCAGAGCTTGCGCGGCTTGCTGGCAGTATGCTGACGTTTTCTCTGGACAGCGATCTGGACGCAATCCCTGGCTATGACCACGCCCGGCCTGAAATGACGTTTCCACCGCTGTTTGAACTGATCGCCGGTTTACTGGAAGCCAGCCTGCCGTCCCGTGTGATAGCGCTGGAGATGTCCCGACCTGACGCCCAGACCTGGAAAGCCTCGCTGCACGACATTCGGCTGCGTGAAGAAGCCGATCTCTGGCTCTCTGTCCGGTCTGACGTTCCGGCCTGGCAAGTGGCGGAGAAATTCCCGGCATTATGCAAGGCGGGTTCCCCGGATGATGTGAATGCGATTTCCACCGTTGCGCTGCAGGGGATCCCACTCATTGCCGTGAATCGCGTGCCTGCTGCGTTACCGGTGCGGATGGAGAACCAGTACTTCGCGCTGGACATGGAAAGTGCTGCGGCACGGGACATGCTGGAGCAGGGGATCTGTATGTTCTATGTGCCTGCCCTGCTGGGACAGCTTGAACTTGAACTGTTTGCGGTACTGCGATCATGAGAAAAGAAACCGATATCGATGCCCTGATGGCGGAGACTTGGCTCACCGTCGCCCTGCTTAAGCAGGGGGCAACAACGCCTGACGGGAATGTGCTGTACGACACCTGCTGCAAACATGTGGAAAGCGTGCGCGAGGCGCTGGATCGTGCAGGATATGATGAAGCCAGCATCGATCATATCTCTTATGCACAGTGCGCGCTGCTTGACGAAGTGGTGATGAGCAGAAAACTGCATGACGGGGCAGATGCTGATGCGGGCCAGGTGGCCTGGCGAAAAGCGCCGCTACAGGCGCGCTATTTCGGGTCGCTGCACGCCGGTGAAGCCCTGTGGGATCGTATTGCGGAAGTATTGCGCCAGCCAGCGCCAAACATGGCCGTTCTGACCTGCTATCACCGGGTGCTCGCGCTGGGATTCCAGGGGTTGTACAGCATGGGGTCTGTCAGCCAGACCCAGCGTGAAGAGGCAATGAAAGCGCTTGCTGAGCGGGTTCCGCCACTTGATGCTGGCCTTTCCCTGGTGGTTCGCAGGACCGGAAAACACCGTTACAGCCTGCTGCGCTCTGTCTGGTTCTGGATCGCGGCGGCGGCGGTAATTACCGGTGCCGTATGGTGGGGCGGTCATCTCTGGCTCCAGGCTCTGCTGTCCGCGCAGTTACCGGAGTTGCCCCATTAATGCGTAAATCGGTCATGGTTTCACTGATATTCCACGTACTGGCGGGTGCCGCGACGCTTTTATGGCTTCTGTGGGGCTTCATTCCGGCAGGCACGCTGTTTAAAGGCGTGATGACGCTGTGCATTGTTGCGCTGGCCGTCTGGCAGATCCGGCAAAAAAGCCGTTTCAGCCAGGCTCAGGGCAATGGCGGGTCTGGTTTTGATCTGCCGGTACTTGCTGATGCGGGTCCGGTTGTTCTTGTCTGCGGAGACAGACTGGATGCCCTGTTCGGGGAGCATGATCTGCGTAAAACAGCGCAGGGCTGGTGGCTGCGGGTGAATGACGTCAGCAGGCTCACTGATATCGTGCGCGATATTCAGGAGCGGCAGCCGCGCCAGGCCGGACAGATCGCCGTTATGTATGCCTCCCACCCCGACGGGCACCAGGATGAAGCGGTGCTGCGCGCGACCCTGAAAGCGTTGCGCCAGCAGATGAAACAGCTGAGCCTGATCGCCGGATTCACACCGCCGGTGATCCTGAGCGGTGAGTTTTCCGGCCCTGAAACCCCGTGGGTTATTGTCCATGGTGACAAACCGGTTGTTTACCCTGTTGATGAGACGCCACAGGCTACGGACGACTGGCAACAGGCAAATCGTCTGGCGCTGATGCCTGTACTGCGGGAAGGCTTTGCTTTTATGCGCACCCTTCTTATGGATGAACTGGCTAAAGAGGATCGGCTATTTCCGCCGGTCCACCCGTTTGCTGTGGCTCTGAAAAGCGGCGGCGCTTCAGCCAGCAATACGTCTTTATGGGCACTCTGGCTTTGTCGCTTGACACACCTGCTTCTGCCGCAGACAGACGAAATGGCGGAGGCATCCGGTCGTTTTCCTGATGCGGTACTACCGTTGCTCAAGCCTTACTGTGCATCTGTTCAGGGCGGGAAGCGCACCCGCCGTCTCATTGTGTGGGTCCTGGCCTGCGTTCTTGCTGCCCTTGGTTTTTCTGCCATGAATAACGCGGCGCTGATCCGCCAGGTGGGAATGAATCTGCAGCGCTGGTATGCCATCCCCATGAACCATTATGAGCCTAAGGCGCAGTCACTTGCCGCACTGAAACAGGACGCCCTTCTGCTGGAGCGCTGGCAGCGGCAGGGGGAACCGCTCAGGTATGCGCTGGGCTATTACCCTGGTCAGAGTCTGTGGCTGGCGTTACAGAAGGCGATTGACACGTATGTGCCGCCACCGGCTCCCGCCATGGAACCGGTACCGAAAATCATCCGCCTCGACAGCATGTCGCTGTTCGATACCGGAAAGTGGGCGCTTAAACCCGCCTCAACGAAGCTGCTGGTGAACTCACTGGTGGGGATCAAGGCGAAGCCCGGCTGGCTGATTGTGGTGGCGGGCCATACCGACAGCACCGGGGATGACCCGTCCAACCAGGTGCTGCCCCTGAAGCGTGCGGAGTCGGTCCGCGACTGGATGCGGGATACCGGCGACGTGCCGGAGAGCTGTTTTGCGGTGCAGGGCTATGGTGAAAGCCGTCCTGTCGCCACCAACGACACGGCGGAAGGGCGTGCGCTGAACCGCCGTGTCGAAATCAGTCTGGTACCGCAGGCGAATGCCTGCCAGGCGCCGGGCAAGACCCATGCGTCATCGCAGGATGATGGCGCTGATAACAATGTAACGGAGTAATTAATATGGCAATTCCAGTCTATCTGTGGCTGAAGGACGATGGCGGCGCGGACATCAAAGGGTCCGTGGACGTGAAAGACCGTGAAGGCAGTATCGAAGTGGTGGCCCAGGAGCACAACCTGTACATCCCGACCGATAACAATACCGGCAAGCTGACCGGCACCCGTATTCACACGCCTTTCCTGTTCACCAAGGAAATCGACTCCTCCAGCCCGTACCTGTACAAGGCGGTGACGACCGGCCAGACCCTGAAATCGGCCGAGTTCAAATGGTACAGAATCAATGACGCAGGCCAGGAAGTGGAGTACTTCAACACGAAGCTTGAGAACGTGAAGCTGGTGAAAGTGAATCCGAAGATGCATGACATCAAGGATCCTGCTTTCGAGAAGCACAACCACCTCGAGCAGATTGAACTGCGCTACGAAAAAATCACCTGGACCTACAAGGACGGCAACATCATTCATTCCGATTCCTGGAACGAACGCGCCACTGCGTAAGAGCCCCGAGCAGACGGTCAGCCGTCTGCTTTTTTTGCTGAGCGCCTGCACTGACGGGTGGTCAGCAAAGAAAAACACAATCTGCCTGCCCGACCTGATGCGCTTTGGGTTCCTGAATAACAGGGAACAGCGACGGGCGGTAGCGTGTCCGGAACTGATAAAGAGAGAGTCTCATGGAAAATCCAGCCATCCTGTTACGCCGTCTTAATCCTTACTGTGCCCGCGCGATGGAAGGGGCCGCGTCCCTGTGCCAGACCCGCGCCCATGCGGAAATACTGCCTGAGCACTGGCTGCTGAAACTGCTGGAGCAGGGTGAGGGCGACCTGACGGTGCTGGCGCGGCGCTACGAATGGGATATGGATACGATATGGCAGGATATGCTGGGTTTTCTGGACAGCCTGCCACGGTCAGTGCGCAGCCGTCCGCAGCTTTCGGAGGGCGTGAAGTCACTGATGCAGGACGCCTGGCTGCACGCCTCGCTGTCGGGGGAAGAGCACATCCGCAGCATTCACCTCCTGATGGCTCTGGTGGAAAACCCGAAACTGCTGCGCTGTGACGGCCTGTGGCCGCTGCTGACGCTGGCGCAGAGCCAGCTTGAGCGCCTGCGTGGACTTCTGGATGCGCAGTCGGATGAGCGCCCGGAGGTGCAGCAGGAAGCGGAGCTTACGCAGGGCGATGAGGTGGAGTTTGTCGGCCGTCCGGTGAATGCGGATATAAAAGGAGAGCTGAACCCGGCGTTGCAGAATGCGCTGGACAGGTTCACCCTCGACGTCACCGCCCGCGCCCGTGAGGGCAGAATCGACCCGGTCTGTGGCCGCGACAATGAAATCCGCCAGATGGTGGACATTCTTTCCCGGCGGCGCAAGAACAACCCGATTCTGGTCGGCGAACCGGGGGTGGGTAAGACCGCGCTCGTGGAAGGACTGGCGCTGCGCATTCATGAGGGCAATGTGCCGGACGCGCTGAAGCCGGTCTCGGTGCGCACCCTTGACCTCGGCCTGTTACAGGCCGGGGCGGGTGTGAAGGGGGAATTCGAGCAGCGCCTGAAAAACATCATCGACGCGGTGCAGCAGTCACCCCTGCCGGTTCTGCTCTTTATTGACGAGGCGCACACCATTATCGGCGCGGGCAACCAGGCGGGCGGCGCCGATGCGGCCAACCTGCTGAAACCGGCGCTCGCCCGCGGTGAGCTCAGAACCATCGCCGCCACCACCTGGAGCGAGTACAAACAGTACTTTGAGCGCGACGCCGCGCTGGAGCGTCGTTTCCAGATGGTGAAAGTTGACGAACCGGACGACGTCACCGCGTGCCTGATGCTGCGGGGACTCAAGTCACGCTACGCGCAGCACCATGGCGTGCATATTACCGATGAAGCGGTTAAAGCCGCCGTCACGTTGTCCAGACGCTATCTGACCGGACGCCAGCTTCCGGACAAGGCGGTGGATTTGCTGGATACCGCCTCTGCCCGTGTCCGTATGAGCCTGGATACGGTGCCGGAACCGCTGACACGCATGAAGGCGCAGCTCACGGCACTGGCTATGGAGAAGCAGGCGCTGCTGGAGGATATCGCGGTGGGTAATACCGCCCACAGCGAACGTCTGGCTGCCATCGGAGAGGAAGAAGTCGCCATCATTTTACAGCTCGACGAACGGGAAACCCGGTACGGCCAGGAGCTGGCGCTGACGCAGGAACTGCTTGCCTGCCGCACGGATATCTCCCGCCAGGGAGAGATTGCGGACCTTCAGATGCAGCTTACTGCCGTGCAGCAGAATACCCCGCTGCTGGGGCTGGATGTGGACGCGCGTACGGTTGCCACCGTTATCGCCGACTGGACCGGCGTACCGCTCTCCTCATTAATGAAGGACGAACAGACCGAACTGCTGAGTCTGGAGCAAAACCTCGGCGTACGGGTGGTCGGCCAGGACAGTGCACTGAATGCCATTGCGCAGCGCCTGCGCGCCAGCAAAACCGGTCTTGCGCCGGAGAACGGCCCGCAGGGCGTGTTCCTGCTTGTGGGGCCGAGCGGCACCGGCAAGACCGAAACCGCCCTGGCGCTGGCCGATGAACTGTTCGGCGGCGAGAAGTCCCTTATCACCATCAACCTCTCCGAGTACCAGGAGCCACACACCGTCTCGCAGCTCAAGGGCTCACCGCCGGGCTACGTGGGTTACGGCCAGGGCGGCATTCTGACCGAAGCCGTCCGTAAGCGCCCGTACAGCGTGGTGCTGCTGGATGAAGTGGAAAAGGCGCACCGGGACGTGATGAACCTGTTCTACCAGGTGTTTGACCGGGGCTTCATGCGCGACGGCGAGGGGCGGGAAATTGACTTCCGCAACACGGTGATTCTGATGACCTCCAACCTCGGCAGCGACCTCATCATGCAGATGCTGGAGGAACAGCCGGAGGCGACAGAGCCGGACCTGCATGAACTGCTGCGTTCTGTCCTGCGGGACCACTTCCAGCCCGCGCTGCTCGCGCGCTTCCAGACGGTGATTTACTGTCCGCTGGCGCAGGCAGCGATGCGTACCATTGTGGAGATGAAGCTGAATCAGGTGAGCAGACGCCTCAACCGTCACTATGGTATGACTACCCATATCAGCGAAAGCCTGTACGACGCGCTGACTGCCGCCTGCCTGCTGCCGGACACCGGGGCGCGTAATGTTGACAGCCTGCTGAACCAGCAGATTCTGCCGGTGCTGAGCCAGCAACTGCTGACCCACATGGCCGCGAAACAGAAACCACATACCCTGACGCTCGGCTGGGATGAGGAAGAGGGGATCGTGCTGGAGTTTGATGAACAAACGAAAGGAGAGGTGTCATGAACAGTTCCCTGATCAACAGGGCAACCGATGCGTTGCAGCTGCTGTTGGGCCAGTCACGTTACCGGGTTGATGTGCATGGATGCGGCGATTTCCTGGATGTTCTGCGTTACAATTCGGTTGAGTCACTTAGCCAGCCATGGCGGTATGATGTGACAGTCACCTGTTCTTCTGCGGATATTGCCTGCGACACGTTACTGCTGAAACCGGCGTCATTTACCTTCCAGACCCCGATGTTTGACGGGGCACCGGCGCTGCCGGTCCGGACGGTTTATGGGGTGGTGGAGTCATTTCGCCGGATTTCCACGTCAAATGACGAGACCCGTTACGCACTGAAGATCGTTCCCCGCATCGCGCTTTTGGGTTTTACAAAGGGCAGTCAGATTTTCCTCAACCAGTCGGTCACGGAAGTGGTTGAACAGGTACTCCGTAAACACGGCCTGGAAGGTCCTGACTTTGCGTTCCGGCTCTCAAGGGAGTACCCGGCCCGGGAGCTCATCACCCAGTGGCGGGAAACTGACCTTGAGTTTATCCAGCGCCTGCTGGCGGAGGTGGGCATTTACTGGCGCTATGAAATGGACAGCCATCTTGAGCAGGATGTGGTGATTTTTCAGGACAGCCAGCAGCAGTATGAATTTGGCATCACGCTGCCATTGCGCAACCAGGCCGGGATGAATGACAGCGGGCAGGAGAGCATATGGAATATTCAGACCGCATATAACGTGGTGAGCGGGTGTGTGGCCACCCGTGACTACAACTACCATGAGGCGCTGTCGCCGCAGGACAGTTCCGAAAGCATTTTCAGCAAGGAAGGGATCACCACCGGGGAAACGTACCATTACGCGGAACCCTTTCTGACAGCAGGTGACGCTGAAAGTACAGAGTCCGGCGCATACTTCGCCCGCCTGCGCCACGAACGCATTCTGAACACGCAGTATCATGTCACCGGGCATTCCTCAAGCCCTCATCTGGTTCCGGGGCAGGTACTGGAAACGGACGGAACGCTTCCCGATGCCGTCAGGGAAGGCATCGTCATCACCACGGTGCGCTCTGGTGGTTCACGCAAACGTAGCTTTACGCTGACGTTTGAGGGGATCCCCTACAGCGAAACCGTCTGCTGGCGTCCGGCACTGCTCAGTCGCCCGGTGATATCCGGCTCGCTGCCTGCACGGGTGGAAAGCATACAGAAAGGCGACACCTATTCCTGGCTGGATACGGAAGGGCGCTACCGTGTGAAACTTGACTTCGACCGCAGCAGTTCTGAACAGGGTTATGCCTGTATGTGGCTGCGGCTGGCTAAACCCTATGCCGGTGATACTTACGGATTCCACTCACCGCTTATCGACGGAACTGAAGTTGCCGTCGTATTTGACGGCGGAGACCCGGATCGTCCCTACATTGCCTATGCCCTGCATGATTCAGAACATCCGGACCATGTCACCAGTGACAATCATACGCGGAACGTGTGGCGTACCCCGGCGAACAATAAGCTGCGGATGGAGGATAAGCGCCAGGAAGAGCATATCAAGCTCGCGACGGAATACGGCAAAACGCAGCTGAACCTGGGACACCTGGTCAACAGCCAGCGTGAAAAGCGCGGGGCCGGTTTTGAACTGCGAACGGATGAGCATGGCGCAGTACGTGCGGCAAAAGGGCTGTTTCTGACGGCGGATGCCCAGGCCAAAGCGCAGGGCCCGGTGCTGGAAATGGCGCCTGCGATAAGTCAGATTAACCAGGCTAACAGCCAGATGCAGGCCCTGAACAGCGCCGCTGAAGCCGCAGGAGCGCTGGTCAGTGACATCAGTACCCAGATAAATTTTGTGACCGACAAAATCAAAGATCTCCAGTCTGCGGTCCTGCTGGGGAGTGCGCCGCAGGGGGTGGCACTGACCTCAGGTGAACATCTTCAGCTCAGCAGTACCCGCAATACCATGATCAATGCCGGTCATCATCTTGATATCGGTGCGATGAAAAATCTGTCTGTAACGGTAGAAAAAGCCCTGGGTATGTTTGTCCATAAAGAAGGGGCTAAGCTGGTCGCCAACCAGGGAGACATCGAGATTCAGGCTCAGCACAACACGATGGCACTGTTTTCTGAAAAGCAGCTGACGGTGACCAGTAGTGAAGACGAAATTATTATCAGCACCCCGGAAACGCTTACGCTGAACGGTGGCGGATCTTACCTGAGGCTGAGTAAGAACGGCATTGAGCATGGTTCATCAGGTGAGTTCATTATGAAGACGTCGGACTATCTGGTACCTGGATCGGGCGCAAATCTCCCCAACGAAACACCCAATTTCAGCCTGACGGATATCACTCAGGAAAACAAAATCAGCAGCAAGTCATTTAACGACTGACAGGGAGTGTGAATCGTGTCTGTTTTACCCAAAATTGTTTGGCCGATCCCCTCCAACAGTCGGGGAAATGAGTTCAAAAATCAGGAAGAGATCCTCTCTCATATCGGGGGGGAATCCACCGGGCAGTATATGATTGGCCGCAGTGGGATGTGGCATGGCGGGTTCCATATCACGGAAGCCACGACTCCGTGGTGTGCTCTTAGCGGCAAGTCGCCTCTCGAAGCACTGGATTTCCCGGTCCCCTTTAAAGGTGAGCAGGCTGTGCGATGCATGGCTGACGGTGAAGTGGTTGCTTATCGTGTCTGCAAGGATTATCTCACGCTTGGGTGGGAATCCGGCCCGCTTAGCTTTTCCGGTTCGTTTGTTCTGGTTAAACACTTTATTCAACCGGGGGAGAAGGAATCCAGCGGGCTGCATTTCTATACCCTGTATATGCACCTTGCCCCCTATTCAGCCTATAGTGTCAATCCGGCGGAAACAAAGTGGACAGTCCAGGATACGCTTACTGCCTACGATCCAGAATGGGTCATGACCGCCAGTACCAACAATAAAAGTACCAGTGAAAGCTATCGCAAGGGCACGATCCCTAAAGGATCTATTGTTGAGTGGGATAAAACAGACAGCGGCCTCCATACCGTTGCATTTAATAAGCGAGAGTATGGCCTTGTTACCTTTGTTAGCCTCTCAGAACAGACGTTGAAAAAGGGTAAGAAAACATCCCTGAACCCAGGGCAGCAATACTGGATGCTTGTGGACAAAAACAACCTGTCACCTGGCACAGATGGGGTGGTACAGCCTTCCTGGTGGCAGAAACTCATGCCGCCAGCAAAAGAAGCGATGAAATTTGACGAGGTAGTATGCCCGACTCCCTTTGCTATCAGTGCAGGTGACCCTGTTGGTCATATGGGATATTATCAGGCACCTAAGGATGGCGGATATGAAGCGCGATACCAGGTTCATATCGAATGCACGAGTATGGATGATAACCTGGAAACGTTCCTGACCAACCCTGAGCAAGCTGGAGAAAAGAATCCACTCTGGCTGAAGTACGCTCCGGGCCTTACGTTGTACAAAAAAGATGTTGCAACAGGAACATTCACAGTAGATACAAGGGCAACAACCAGGGCGGGGATCCTTCCACTGAGTCAGGTGCAAACAGAAGTCGATAAGTCGACCAAACAGGAATACTGGCAGCTGCGACCAGAAAATGCTTACGTCCCTAAAGGCCAGGCGGAACATCAACTTTTGTCGCAGTATGATCTGGCAAAGCTGGGCTTCAGGACTGAAACCGCAGAACCAGCCAGCTTTGATTACCTGGATGGAAAAAACCAGCCCACTGGATTCTTCCGTAACCTCATCGATTCGCTCTACCAGGCCGCGATAGATGATACACGAACCAGTCATGCTCTCGTGAAGCATAATTATCAGCGCCTGCTGGATAAAATTGACAGCGGAAGTGACCGATATTCGCCAATGGAGTACTGGAGAGCACTTCACAATCCCGACTATCGTGACGTTATTCAGAAAACAATTGTAAAACATCCAAGCGACTGGTACTTCAAAAAAGGCGATGCTATCTGGCAACCATTCCTCAATGCGCTGAAAAAAGATGCCCCGGAGTGGAAGAATTATAGCGAAGATTTTATCGATAAAATGGCATGGATGCAGGATGTTACATCCGAAAAACTAGGGCCTTCATTGTGGCATATGCACCCCTTAAAATTTTTAGCCTCTCTAATTCAGACTAATGTAAATATTAGAATACTTCGTTTACGTGCATTTCTACGAATGATCCGCATTGGTGAGGGGACCATTCAGGAAGACGGATACAGAACGATGTTTACTGGTGCAAAATTTACAGATTTTAGTAAACACCCCAATACCAGACATGAAGCTAATGGTGTTGTTTCGACTGCTGCTGGAGCTTATCAATTTTTATACGGGACATGGAGAAATCTGCAACGTAGATATTCTTTCTCAGATTTCAGTCAGAGTAATCAAGACCTCGGTTGTATAACGCTCATTGCAGGTCGAAAAGCATTAGACGCAGTAATGCAGGACAAGATTAGCGAAGCAATACATTTATGTCGTATTGAGTGGGCCAGTTTACCTGGTTCACCACATGGTCAACCAACAGTAAATAAAAAAATGATCATGGAAAAATATTAAGTCTACTTAGCTGAAGAAAAGCTAGGTAAAACAAGTTTACACGCCACTTCAGAAGAAATGACGAAATTTATTGAAGATAATTATCCGGAGTATTTATGAAAAAAAATCATTTTCCTTCTACTAATTCCAGCATTTTGTAATGCAAACACTCCTACTGTTTTCAAATCTTCTTGCGGTGGTATTCAATACAGTATCGAATCATTTTGTAGTGTAAATAACCTTAAGGGTGACCAGGATAAACTTGACATACCAATTTGCAGCAAGCAAATTTTCGTCCTTGGTAAGGAAAACCATGATCTATCAAAGTTTACAGGTCTTGTAGAACGCATTAACAGCAAAGACGAAAAAATAAAAATGATGAATTTCGTCTTCTACGGAGCCTCATGTAAAAATGACAGAATTATTTTATCCGGCGCAGGTGGTTGCAATTCATGTGGTGAAACATTCAAGACATTTAATCTATCAGGGGAAGAAATAAATGAGAAATCTACCACGCTAGATTTGGAGCCTATGCAGGATATTATCCCCGAACTTTATTAATCTGATAATCATTAATTTCAATAATGATTTAGTAAAACAGATTTATTGTCAGGCTCTATGGTTTTTGCTTTGATGGATTCAAAAATATAATGCTTCAGGTAGATGAAATCAAACATTCTGCGGAAAGTTTTTTAGAACAACTTAATGCAGGAGAGATATCTTGAACAAAAAAATAGCTTTGTTAGTTTTACTAATCGCCCCGTCATTATATGCTAAAGAAAATAGATGTGGGTGGCTAGAAAATCAAACCCCTGGAAACTACTGGTTGACGGATAAAGATGGCGACTGGACAATTTCAACCCAAGGAAAAGAAGGACCAAAGGGAATGGAATATTTAGTCGGTTTTCCTTCTAAAGAATTTATTAACACAAATAATAGCTACGGATATGGTTGTGGTTGTGGTTGCATACTATCTGAGGCATCAAAGGAATCAAAAGAAATAACAAGAATATTCAACTTCAAGGCACTCCCTCTTCGCGTATGCAAAACGGACCCATCACTTAGAGAAAAAACAGGAGAAATTGAAAATGTAATGAATGATAATTAGTATTGTTTACATGTGAATAAACTTTTTAGATTCTTACAAAAATCAGAGGTTTTTCATACAAAGAGCCTCAGCATTTCAAATCTTAAAATTATTGGCTGAAATTGGGGTTAAAGGATGAAGATTATATTATTCGCATCATCCATGAGCTTGCCAGTAATTTCATTTGCAAAATTACCACAAGTTTGCAATTCCTCGATGCAATCTCATCCAGATATGATCGATTGCATACAAACCAGCACAAAAAAAACAGAGGACTCCATTAAAGAGATTATTACCAAATTTGGCAAGGAGTATTCAATTGATATGGCGTTTTATAATAGTCAACGGAAGTCTATTTCTGAACGATGCAGCTTATATAACTCGATGGAAGGTCAACGAACAGATTTGATAGAAAATCAATGCGAATATGATGGTGTAGAGCAACTAAATGATTTTATTAAAACCTATGTGAAGACGGTTGATAATTATTAAAATGAACATAAAACTCTCTTAGGCTATGTTAATTTTAATGGCATCGGCAACATATGCTCAATGTTCTCAAACCAAAGATATTGATATGCTGGTAACGGCAAGTAAGCTGAAAAACTCTGGCTTTGTCGATGGGCAAATAGGTCGCGTTACTAATGACTTAAATGGTGATGGTAAAAAAAGATATCATCGAGTATACGTTTCTGAGTTCAACACCACCAGGTACTTGCGATCAATCGGAATGTATGTCTAATCTCGACAACTCTCCTACTTTAACATTCGAAATCACAATGCATGATGGAAAATCAATAGATGCAGCATATATGTGTACATCCATTGGAATATCAAAAAAATCACACAAAGGTCTAAAGGATATTTTTTTGCGGACCTAAATATATCTTGCGATGGAATGGTGACGAGTATGATACAGAATGAATATTCAAAAGCATTTACATGCCATTGAGTCCAGAATGGGTCTTTTAAATTGTAGAGCCAGGCACATATAGGTAAATTAAATTACCAGTGCCTCCACTGGAGTGCTCAAATAAAATGAAGGTTAAGAATAAAACACTGACTTTACTTCTAATACTCCCTTGTATTTCACATGCTGCACTAAACGACTATTCCAAGATTGAAACTGATTGCCGCAGAATGAATCAAGATATAAATAACTCTGTTGTAATGGGTTGTGCCGACCAGGCATCAGACGCCGCAAAGAAAGATATGAACATTGTTTACCAGAAAATATACAAAATCATTAAAGCGCGTGAAATGCCTGACATTACAAGTAAATTCGAGACGGCGCAAAAAAACTGGATTGCATCATGTGAAAATTGGTGTGATGTTCAAGGGTTTATAATCGGTTCGCCGATGTACAGCGTATGCCGTATGGACATGAATATTTCAAGAGTGAATGAGTTAAATGACTTACTGGAACAGATTCAGGATTAATATGTCTGGAGGCTAGTTACTTTAATCTAATGATAATTATTAACTAACAGAGACCCTTATTAATGCTCCAGATTATCCGCAAAGGCGATAAAACTACCCACGGTGGTTCAGTACTGACCGCCTCAGAAACGATGAAATTCGGCGGTATTGGCGTTGCCCGTAAAGGCGACAAAGTGTCCTGCCCGGTTCCGGGACATGGCCCTACAACTATCGTAGAAGGCAATCCTGATTATCTTGATCATGGTATCCCGGTTGCATTTCACGGTCATAAATGCGCCTGTGGTTGCACATTGATCAGTTCCTTTGCCGCTGCAAAGGTTGCCTGATTATGCCCGTCTGGCTGGATGCCATCCCTGAAAAGGCTCCTAAGGTAGCGCGTCCCGGCACCGGTCGTTGGCTGCTATTCCTCGCGTTTGTCATGCTGGGGGGCATAGCGCTCACGCTATGGTGCTGGACGTCAGAGCGAACCGGATTTGTCTTCTGGTTCACCGCGCTGGGCCTCCCGTTTTGCACTTGGGGGCTTATTTTCGGCTTACGCCGGTTTGCCTACAAAGCCGAACAGGTGGGGGCCGAGTCCCGTAATGTCGAGCGAGAAGCGCTTATTGACAGTGAAATTCTGCGCGGTCAGCGCTGCGCCTGGATCCTCGGTACGCACATCCAGGCTCCGGCCGGAAACAAAGCCGATGACCTGCTGAAGGCAATGAAAGTCGCAGCTCCTGTTATCGAATTCTCTCGCCCAAGAGGATGTGACAAACCGGTCAGATACGCGGCATTACCAGAATATCAGACTGATTTAACGAAGGCCCTGAATGCAGCGGTTAATAAACTGACCACACGTGTAGAGGGGATAGTTAAGCCGCTTCCGCCCGAGCTGCCATGCTGGCTGGTGCTGGATTGTGATAACGATCTGTATCCCCTGTTTGAAGAGCAGCTTAAAGCCGATCTCTCACTCAAGACGGGCAGGATTTTTCGCCTGATGGCCGGAAAAGGACTGGGGGCGTTTGATGCCTGGCTGGACAAGCGATGGGACACCCCGGGCATTTTGGTTGCCATCACGCTGTCGTTACCGGCGTCTCCCCGGGAAGAAGATGCTGATGCTGTCTCAATGGTGGTATTGAGCAACCGCAAAGCCCATGCCTGGCCGGATGCGCTTCGCCTTCATCGCCCCGAAAGGGGAACAGAAACAACGCTCACAAAGACACTTACCCGGGCGCTGCTCTGGTCGAAGACCCTGCCCAATGAACTCAAAGGAAGCTGGATCTCCGGTCACACATTGACGTCGGGCAGCGGCTGGAATAATGCCTGCGAAGAGAGCGAAGTGGAATTTAGTCTTTCAGAAGACAATTTCAGTATTGATCCCGTGCTGGGATATACCGGCCATGCTGCTCCATGGCTGGCCATCACGCTTGCTAATGCTGACGTTGAACAACGAGGGACGCAGGTTATCGCAGCACAACCCGCCGCTGATAAAGACGACATCTGGGTCGCCGTCATCACCAAAGAAGAAGTTCGCAAGGAATCGCCTAAGAATGTCTAAGGTAAAAGTAAAAACTCTCATCGGCTCAGTTGTGACTGTCGCCTTTTTCCTGGCAGCCATCGTGGCATTTTTGTTTTATGCCTTTCCGGAGAATGTGGCCTCAGCCACCGGCTTCGGACCGTATGACGGTCAACGAATACTCACATTCTGCGCCATTATGGTTGCCGCGATGTTTTTACTCGGCTGGCTTACAGAGAAGGCTTTCGACTTCGCCGGTAAATCCGGGTTGTATTTCCAGTGGGGTCAGAAAAAGGCTGAGAGTATCACTCCGGTGACGAACACCATTCCCGGTGAAGAAGATGACGATGAACCGGTCTTCAGCGAAGATGCCGTGTCCGAACACCTGCGTTTTCGCTATGGACGCCGATGGCAGCGTAAGGTACGACTCCTGCTGGTGATGGGCAACCCGGACGACGTCCAGAAAGCGGCCCCGGGTCTGTGTCATGACCTGTGGCAGGAAGGTGACGGTAACGTGCTGATTTATGGCGGTGATGCGCAGTCACTTCCGGATGAGATCTTCCTTTCAAAACTGAAGCGTCTGCGATCTGGCCAGCCGGTTGATGGCATTATTCAGGTGATGAGTACTTCAGCCCTCCCGACGGATAGCGAACGGGATGCTTTCTTGCGTTGCCGTCAGAAAGCCGATCATCAGCTGGGCTGGCAGGCGCCTGTCTGGCTGTGGCTGGCTGATAAAGCCAAAGGTGCTCATCAGGACGCAGACACGGCTGCGACAGGGGTGATATTCGGACCGGAAGGCACTGTAAAAGAGGCGGATAAGGCATTGACTACGCTGTTTCAGCGCCTGCAAAAAGTCGGTATGGCACAGTTACTGAATAATCCGGCTCATAACGGCCTGCTCCAGTTATCTTCCCGTCTGCAACACGGACTGAAAGCCAGTCTGACTGTTTTGCTCAGTGGGTTGATGCAGGGATCTGCGGCCTTGCGTTTACGCGGTGTCATGTTCAGCCCTGAACTGGCCGTTGCCGGAACGGTACCGAACACGCGCCTCGACACACCGACATGGAAAGCCGTCATTGATGACTGTGATGCCGTCAGCGGCAGGAGGCTGGGCTTCGACTGGCTGAAGTTGCTGAGATTAATTCTGCTTTCCCTGATTGTCCTGTGGGGGACCGGTACATTGCTGTCCCTGATCGTTAACCGTACCCAGATTTATGAGGCACAGGAAACAGCGAGGCAGGCAGCGGATACCGCAAAACCACTTGCTGAACGCCTGCACAACCAGCTCGTCCTCCAGCAAGCGATTGCCCGTCTGCAACATCGTGAGGCGACCGGTGCTCCATGGTACACCCGTTTTGGTCTTAATCAGGACAGCGATACGCTGGCCGCACTCTGGCCCCTGTATGCGAAAAATAACGTACAGTTGATGAGGGATGCCACAGCAGATAGTCTCAGGCAGCAGCTGAATGCGTTTGTGCAACTTCCTCCTGCCAGTGATGCCCGAACGCAGGGCACACAGCATACCTACGACGTACTCAAAAGTTATCTGATGCTGGCCCGTCCTGACAAAGCAGACGCAGACTGGCTGGCAAAAAACGTACTGGTAGCCTGGCCGAAGCGTCAGAATGTGCCGGATGGCACATGGCAGGACCTGGCACCGAAACTGCTGGGCTTTTATGCGCAGAACCTCCCGGCTCATCCGGAATGGAAAATTAAGCCTGACGCTGAATTAATCAGCACGGTCCGTCAGATCCTGCTCAAGCAGATTGGCCAGCGGAACGCTGAGTCCGGGTTATATCAGGACATGCTGAAGCGCGTGGCCAGCAACTGGCCTGATTTAACGCTTGCCGATATGACCGGCGACACCGATGCCTCAACGGTATTCAGCACTGACGAAGTCGTCCCGGGAATGTTTACACGCCAGGCCTGGGAAGAGCAGGTTCAGGATGCGATTAACGAGGTCGTCAAAACCCGCCGTGATGAAATTGACTGGGTACTGACGGATAAGACGCACCAGACAGGGAGCGATATCTCCCCGGAGGCGCTGAAAGCCCGTCTGACAGAACGCTATTTTACCGATTTTGGTAACGCCTGGCTGAACATGGTCAACAGCATTCAGTGGCAGGAAGCCACGTCACTTTCCGAAGCGATTGCCCAGCTCAGTCTGATCGGCGATGTCCGCCAGTCACCGCTGGTGGCACTGATGAACACGCTGGCCTGGCAGGGAAAAACAGGGCAAAAGGGTGAGGCACTGGCTGATTCGATAGTGGACTCAGCGAAAAAACTGATCGGTCAGAAAAAAAATGCCAGACAGTTTATTGAACAGGCACAGGGCCCTAAAGGTCCGCTCGATGGCGTGTTTGGCCCGCTGATGGGGCTGATGGAAGGTAAAGAGGGCACCGGTGCCAACGGTAACCTCAGTTTCCAGTCCTGGCTGGCTCGCGTAACCCAGGTGCGGCTGAAGCTTCAGCAGGTCACCAGCGCCCCGGATCCGCAGGCTATGTCGCAGATGCTGGCCCAGACCGTGTTCCAGGGCAAAGCCATCGATCTGACCGATACCCGCGATTATGGCAGTCTGGTTGCGGCAAGCCTGGGGCAGGAGTGGAACGGATTTGGCCAGTCGTTGTTTGTGCAACCATTGGATCTGGCCTGGCGGCAGGTTCTTGCCCCTGCTGCGGGTAGCCTCAATGCCCGCTGGCAGACAACCATTGTCGATCAGTGGAATAAGGCCTTTGCGGGACGGTACCCGTTTAAAGCCACCGGCAGCGATGCTTCCCTGCCGCTACTGTCTCAGTTCCTGCGTAGCGACTCGGGTCGAATCACGACCTTCCTGAAAACGAATCTCGGCGGGATCCTCCACCAGGAAGGGAATCGCTGGGTCGTTGATCCTTCCGCAAGTCAGGGGATGGTTGTCAGTCCGGATTTTCTCCGGGCGATTAATCAGCTGGCGGAACTGTCGGATATCGTTTTTGCCCAGGGCGATGCGGGCGTTCACTTTGAATTAATGGCGCGTCCTTCCCGTGATGTGGCCCGTATGCAGCTGACGCTTGATGAGCAGAACCTGGACTTCTTTAACCAGATGGAAAGCTGGCAGAGCTTTACCTGGCCGGGAAACACATATTATCCGGGTGTCAGCCTTCGCTGGCGCAGCGTGAACAGCGGGATGCAGCTCTACACCAGCCATCAGGGGAACTGGGGATTCATCCGGCTGCTGGATAAGGCATTAATTACACCTCTTGATGCAAGCCGCACGCAGCTGGTCTGGATCACCCCGGACGGAAATCCGCTGAAGTTTGTTATGCGCAGTGAGCTGGGTGACGGTCCGCTTGCCCTGCTGAAGCTCCAGAGATTTACGCTGCCTGAAACCATCTTTACGGTTGCGGCCAGCGTTGAAGACGTCGAATAACGATAAGACAAGGAAAAACATGAGTTCACCGGAAGCCCTGTTATCGGCATGCACCACAAACCACGAGGCGCAGCTGCGCCTTACTGAAAGCGCCTCCGGCACCCTGTCCCTCTGGGAGAACTGGTTAAAACCGGTCCGCCCCGGGGCGGAAACGGGTGACGATCCGGCCAGTGACGACGATTTCCAGCTGATGCGCGAAGAAATCAACAAACTCTCGGGCACCGATCCGGATCTGCTCTGCACCCTGGCGGAAAAAATACTGTGTGAAAGCGCCAAAGATATCCGTGTCGTCACCTGGTATACCCAGGCCCGGCTGAGCCGTGACGGCGAGAAAGGCCTGGCGGAAGGGATACTGCTGCTGGTCGCGATGTTGTGCCGCTACGGCAGACACTGCCATCCGCTGCGCCCGAATGCCAGGAAAGCCGCGCTGGAGTGGCTCAACAGTACAAAAGTACTTGATACGCTCTCGCGCTGGCCGGAAGTGGATCGGGAAGATGCCAGCCTGACGGCCGGAGCGGTCAGCCTGCTGAGTAAGGCGGTCTCAGACTGGCCTGAAAATGAAAAACCCGCGTTCGCTGGCCTCTGTAGCGCGCTGGAAAACCGTCTGGCGCGTTCTGGCGGGGTGACAGCGCTAATCCCCCAGAACAGCAGCACTCAGGATAGAGGGCATGACGCTGTCTTTTCTCCGTCGCCACTGCTGACGGACGTAAAGTCGGGGCGCGATTTGCTGGATCAGGCAAAGATACTCTCCCGCTGGCTCGGAGAACAACCCCAGGGGTGGCTGGCCTCTCACCGGCTGATGAAAACCGTTCGCTGGGATACCGTCGATCAAATTCCACCGCTGGACAGCAGTGGTCGTACCCGGCTGATTCCGCCTAAACCAGAGTACCGGGCGCAGCTGAAGCGTCTGTACCTGCAAAAAAGCTGGGCTGAGCTGGTGGAGCAGGCCAGCCAGATGTACTGCGAAGGGGTGAATCATTTCTGGCTCGATCTCCAGTGGTACCTCTGGCAGGGACTCAGCCATGCGGGACAGCCTTGGGAGAACCTGGCGGAGTCAGTCCTGCTGGATCTTCGGTTCCTCCTCAGGCGTCTGCCCGGGCTTGAAAGCCTGGCCTGGAATGACGGTACCCCGTTTGCCGATGAGGTGACAACTGGATGGATTGCGGAAAAGGTGAATGAGGAAGGGCTGTCATTCGGTAGCGAGCCGGTCGTGTCCGCGGCGGTAAACGGGGATGAGGTGCTGTCACTTGAGGCCGAGGCGATGGAGAAGGGTGACAGTGAGGGGCCCGAAGCGGCTCTGACGTGGCTCCAGACCCGCCCCGGACTGGACTCTCCGCGAAATCGCTGGCTGATACGTCTGCTGATGGCTCGTGTTGCGGAACAATACGGGCGTAACGACATGGCGCTTCATCTGCTGGCTGAACTGACATCCGGTGCGGCGCAGTTGACGATGGGGGACTGGGAGCCGGGCCTGATGTTCGAAGTTCAGGCCCGCCGTCTGAAACTGTTGCGCATGAAAGCCGGTCGCAGCGAGTCCGATAAAATCCGGCTGATGCCTGAGATGGATGTCCTGCTGGCGGGGCTGATTACCATCGATCCTGCCCGTGCCATGGTGCTGTGTGGCTGAATTTTGTCTGTTAACTATCAGGAATACCGAGCATGGATGATTTAACCCTGCGCTATTTTGAAGCCGAAATGCGCTATCTGCGCGAGGCAGGAAAAGAATTTGCCCGGGCACATCCGGACCGGGCGGCAATGCTCAATCTCGATAAGCCCGGAGCCCGGGACCCGTATGTGGAACGCCTGTTTGAAGGCTTTGCCTTCCTGATGGGCCGTCTGCGAGAAAAGCTGGATGATGATCTGCCGGAACTGACTGAAGGACTGGTGAGTCTGCTGTGGCCGCACTATATGCGGACTATCCCGTCTCTGGCCATCGTTGAGTTTTCGCCTGACTGGCGTGGTCTGCGTCAGGCCGAAATGCTGGCTGAAGGCTTTTCCGTTTTGTCACGTCCTGTCGGGCCGCATAAAACCGCCTGTCAGTATCGGACGACCCGCGATGTTCCGCTACAACCGCTGCACCTTGCAGATGCCCGCCTGCATACTGAAACCGATGGCCGCTCTGCTATCCGTCTGCGCTTCGAATGCCCTGAAAAAGTGGACTGGAGTAAAGCCGGGATCGACAAGGTCGCCATATTCCTTAACGCAGAGAGTCCTGTGAGTTCTGCGCTGCATCTGGCAATGACCCGGCGTGTACATGCCATGTATGCGCGTCATGCCGGGACGCATACTGAACGTCATCAGTTTGATGGCTGGTGCAAACCCATGGGCTTCGATGACAATGACGGCTTGTGGAAAAAAGCCGATACGGCCTTCAGTGGTTACCAGCTGTTGCTGGAGTATTTCAGCTTCCGTCCAAGGTTTATGTTTGTGGAGCTGCGCGGTCTCGACACTATCGGGCTCACTGCGGCCAGCACCTGGTTTGAAATCGACATTGTACTCAGTGAAGCCTGGTCATCCGATCTGCCCTTTGAGACGGAAGACTTCCGGCTGCACTGTGCGCCGGTTATCAACCTTTTTGCCCTGGAAGCCGACCCGCTGACGCTTAACCCGCTGGAGAACGAATACCTGCTCAGGCCATTGCGTCTTCAGGATGGTCACACCGAGATTTACAGCGTCGATAATATTCACGGCGCGGTGAAGAATGGCAAGCATCCTTATGTACCGTTCACCAGCTTCCGACACCGGGGCGGTATGATGCGCCACGATGCCCCTGAACGTTATTACCACACCCGCGTGAAACGCGGTCCCTCTGGCCTGTATGACACCTGGTTAATTCTCGGGGGCCGCTCGTTCGAACTGGAGCAGCTGTCTGAGAAACCAGATTCCCTCTCGATGCGAATAACCGGCACCAACGGCCAGCTTCCGCGCAAAGCGCTGGAAAGTACCCTGCTGGACAGGGTGGTCAAAACCGGCAAGGTGCCGGTGAGGGTCCTGAACGTCACTGCGCCAACGATGCCGCTGTATCCCCCGGCAAACGACCGCTTTCACTGGCGGGTGATGAGTCATCTGGGCTCAAACTTCCTCAGCATGATGGACAATCCGGAGGTCCTGCGGGGAACGCTGGCCCTGTATGACTGGACCGACGATGAAATGAACCGCCGTCGGCTTGAAGCGATAGTCGCCGTGAAGCACACCCTGATCCGCCGTTTTGAGAAGGGCTTTATGCTCCGGGGCGTGGACATAGAGGTCACGCTGAATATGGATAATTTTGCAGGCGAAGGCGATGTGAATCTCTTTGGCGAGATGCTGCACCGGTTCTTCGCGCTCTATGCCGATATTCACCTCTTTAACCAGCTCACGCTGGTACTGCAACCGACAGGGAAACGACTGAGATGGCGCGAGAATCACAGCCAGCACGTACCGGGCTGACGTTAGCCCTAAATTATAAAATGGAGTCAGCTTATGCCTAAGAGTTTGAATACACATATTGATGCAGACATAGCTTGTGAAGAGGACGAGAACCCAAGCCCAGCTAAAGATGAACCTGATTCGTTAACAGCGGAAGATTTATTGTCGGTTTTCGACCTGGCTGAGATCATGAATGTCAATCAGGTCGTCTGTAAATCGTTTAGTGACTGACAGGGAGTGTGAATCGTGTCTGTGTTACCCAAAATTGTCTGGCCAATTCCCTCTAACAACCGGGGGAAGGAATTTAGTAACCAGGAAGATATTCTCTCCCATTTAGCGGGGGAGTCTACCGGACAATATGCGATAGGCCGCAGTGGAATGTGGCATGGCGGGATCCATATCACCGAAGCCACGACCCCGTGGTGCGCACTCAGTGGTAAATCTCCTCTTGAAGCGATGGATTTCCCGGTTCCCTTTAAAGGTGAGCAGGCGATTCGATGCATGGCTGAAGGGGAAGTGGTTGCTTATCGTATCTGCAAGGATTATCAGACGATTGCATGGGAATCCGGACCGCTGAGTTTCTCCGGTTCATTCGTCCTGGTAAAACACTACATTCAGCCGGGTGAAACGGAATCCAGCGGGCTTCATTTCTATACCCTGTATATGCACCTGGCTCCGTATTCTGCTTATGAGTCGGAATCGGAAAATCAGTGGATTACTCAGGATACACTTAAAGCGTTTTCTGAAATGGACTGGCTCACGGCAAAACTGACTTCTGAACAACTTCAGCCTCAGATTGCAGGTTATATGCCTGTGGGGGCAGGCGTTGAATGGGACTCCTCTGATACCAGTCTTAACGCGGCGGGGTATAACCAGCGCCGGTATGGTCTTGTGACGTTGAAAAGTTTACCTGATGCCGATGGTAATACAGATGATAAGCAAAAGGTCAGTACCTCATTGATCCTCGGTAAACGTTACTGGGTGGTAGTGGATAATAATAATATTAAACCCGCTCCCGGCGCTGGTCCGTCATGGTGGCGCAAGCTTATGCCTCCAGCCAAAGAGGCCATGAAATTTGACCAGGTTGTGTGTCCGTCTCCGTTCTCCATCACTGCCGGTGATCCTGTTGGTCATATGGGATATTATCAGGCACCTAAGGACGGGGAATATGAGGCCCGATACCAGGTACATATTGAATGCACGAGCATGGATGACAATCTGGAAAAGTTTCTGACCAATCCCGAACAGGCGGGAGAAAAGAATCCGCTCTGGCTGAAATACACTCCTGGCCTGGCGCTGTACAAAAAGGATGTTGCAACCGGTACATTCACAAAGGATACCAGAGTAACGACCAGAACAGGGATCCTGCCACTGAAACAAGTGCAGACAGAAGTCGATAAATCGACCAGACAGGAATACTGGCAGTTGCGACCAGAGAATGCCTACGTACCCAAAGGCCAGGCAGAACCGCAGCTTCTGTCACAGTATGATCTGGCAAAGCTTGGTTTCAGAACTGAAACCGCAGAACCGACCAGCTTTGATTACCTTGATGGAAAGAATCAGCCTGTTGGATTCTTCCGCAGCCTTATCAACTCACTTTACGAGGCCGCGACCGGTGATACGCGAACCAGTCACGCCCTGGTAAAGCATAATTATCAGCGCCTTCTTGATAAAATAGACAGTGGAAGCGATCGTTATTCTCCAATGGAATACTGGAGAGCTCTACATAATCCTGACTATCGTGAGGTCATTCAGAAAACTATCGTAAAACATCCCAGCGACTGGTACTTCAAAAAAGGCGATGCTATCTGGCAACCGTTCCTGAATGCGCTGAAGAAAGAAGCGCCGGAATGGAAGAAGTACAGCGAAGATTTTCTCGATAAGATGGTATGGATGCAGGATGTCACGACTGAGAAACTGGGACCCGAACTTTGGCATATGCACCCAATAATGTTTTTGGGGGCGATTATTAACATAAAAAAACAACATGTGGGACTTTTTACTGTGCAAGACGGGAAAGATGCTTTACGTAAGATATATGATAATTATGGTCAAGACATGTCTGTAATAGTTGAAAGAATGTTTCGCATTGAGACGACACATTTTACTTCTGGTCAATACCAGCATTGTGGTGCTCCAGGAATGGAAGTACATGGCACTCCGCCAGCATATGGATGGAGTTCTGATTTTTTTGCGCAGCACCCAGAATATCAGCCAACGGGGATTTGGAGTAAAAAAGAAGGAAAAGGATTAAGTGGACAGGGAGGTAATATCCAAGTCACGGATAAACCAAAGCAATTTGTAGTATTCGATTCCGTTGAAAGCTCTATGGAATATATTGTGTATTACATCAATAAGCACGACGGAAACTATGCTCGGTGGTATTCAACCCAAGACTCAGCACAAAAGTTATATAGAAAAGAATGTGGGGCGATTATACCTAAATTTACTAACGAATTTTCCGAGACTAAACAATGATCAAGTTTAAAGTATTTCCTCTATTGTTACTAACATACTCTATCTCAGCATTTTCAGGTGTTACTGATGATGATTTTGATAATTGCTCGAAATATCTAGATAAAATAGTGGCTTCCAGCGATGCAAATCTGATAAATGAATTGAAAGTGGACAGAGATCTGATTACAGCAGACATCGACCGTGTCAGTAATGATAATATATATGCTAAAGTTCAATTCAATAACAAGCAATCCGTCGACACTCCGGGCGAAGGTTTTCTTTTATGGATGAAGTATGATTATCTCAAATTCAGTTTGGAAGACATTACTATTGACCTAGATAAACCAGAAAAATTAAAGTTTGATGAAAGATATGCTTCAGTATATCTTAACTGCTTGAACAAAAAAACAGTCTACAAAGTTATTGGTACTGCTCGATTGCAGTTCTATAAAGATGATAAGTTATCTATTCCAAGTCAAGGTTTATTCATTTTGCCAGGGGAGTATGTAGAGGTCGAAGACAACTCAGGGAGTGCTTCGCATATTAAATATCAAGCAAAAAACGGGACAATTTACTCCTCTTGGATAGACTCCAGTCGCATACAGGAAATAACGCTTGGTACAAGAGAAAAATAAATGGTTATTCACCATTGTCAATAAAACCACATCAAGCCCCAACTTTAAAATGATTATTAATCTTACGACTAACATGGATAATTTTACAGGCGAAGGCGATGTGAATCTCTTCGGCGAGATGCTGCACCGGTTCTTCGCGCTCTATGCCGATGTTCACCTCTTTAACCAGCTCACGCTGGTACTGCAACCGACAGGAAAACGACTGAGATGGCGCGAGAATCACAGCCAGCACGTACCGGGCTGACGTTAGCCCTTAACAAAGATATCTGGCGGGCCAATTTCTATCGTTTCTGCCAACTGCTGGAGCAGGAAAATCCGGACGCGCCGAAACTGGGCACCACCAGCCATCCGGGCGACGATCCGGTACGGTTCAGGCCCTGGCCTGGTATGGGATTCCCGGTCAGTACCCTGAAAGCGGTTGAGACCGACGAAGACCATCCGACATTACCCCCAACGGTCCGCACGACATTTCTCGGGGTGTATGGCGTGGACTCCCCTCTGCCAACGTCCTATCTGGATGACATTGCGCAGCGTCGTGAAGGCCATGAGGCGGTCACCTCATTTCTGGACATTTTTAGCCACCGGATTACCACGCAGTATTACCGGATCTGGCGAAAATACGCCTATCCGGCGACCTTCGAGGCGGGTGGCCGCGATGCCACATCACAGTGTCTGCTGGGGCTGGTGGGACTCGGTATACCGGGCACGGCTGAGCAGGTGGCAACGCCGGTTTCCCGCTTTCTGGCCTTGTTGGGCACCATGCGATTACCCACCCGCAATGCAGAAGGCATCCGGGCCCTGGTGAGCCTGCTGGCACCGAATACCCGGGCAATTATCACCGAACCGGATCCGGTGAAGGTCCATATCGATAACCGTAGTGGGCTGGGTGCCGGAAACCGCATCCGCCTTTCGCAGCGGGCCACGCTGGGTAAAACGGGCAGGGAAGCCTGTAGCAGAGTGCTGGTGACACTGGTCACGGAAGATCCCGGCGAAGCCGAAGGCTGGTTACCCGGTGGCATCCTCCATACCGATTTGCTGGTCCTGATGCGCGTCTATCTTGGTTACCGCAGCAATGCCCGACTGCGCCTCACTGTACCCGTGTGGTTGTTGCCTGAGCCGCGCCTGGGCAAAGGCAGGCGTATTCAGCTGGGCCGGACCGGTTTACTGGGTCTCAAAGAAGGCAAGCTCAGCAATGACCGGGAAACTCTGACCGTCAGTCTGGGCCGCTATGAAGGGTTGCAATGTTCTGCTTTCTCCCCCGCTGAAGACGGACATTATCGCTTCGACTAATCACGTATTCCCACTTACAATTAAGGAATTTTTGAATGGCAACAGTAACCCGCTGTTGGGCGTTGACGCTTATTGCCTGTAGCCTGCTCGCTGGCTGCGGTCTGACTCAGACCGTTACGGACGGTACGGTCAGCATCACGAAATCCATCTTCTACAAGAAAATTAAAACACTGCATCTGGATTTTACCCCGCGCAAGGCCATCAACGCCGATGGCGCACAGACGCCGCTGGCGACCATGGTGCGGGTTTATCAGCTCCGGGATCGTAAGGCGGTTGATGCCGCTGATTACCATACGCTGCTGCGCAAGGCCGATACGGTACTTAAGGACGACGTGCTGGCATCAAAAGAGCTGCTGGTGATGCCCGAAGGCAGCGTGACGCTCAATATGCCCATGGATGAGGACACTCAGTTCGTGGCGGTGGTGGGGTTGTTTAACCGACCGGATCAGAAGGACAACCGCTGGCGTCTGGTGCTGACCCGTGACGACCTCGACCCGGACAAACCCCGCACGATTGAACTGGGCGAGGGCTGGCTCAGCCTCGTGCCGGTAAAGGAGTGATGTGATGGATAACTGGCTGGCGCTTTTCGACGGACAGACCCGATATTTTCTGGATATCAATGACAGTTCAGTGAAGCCGGATGTTCTGTGCTTTCGCGGAAGGGAAGCCCTGAGCGAGCCGTTCCGGTGGGACATTGAGTTCACCTCCGGGCAGGCGAACATCCCCCCGGAACAGGTGCTGATGAAATATGCCACCTTCCGGATGCGGAGCGGCAAAAGTGTTCACGGGATAGTGACCCGTCTGGAATGGCTTTCCACCTCAAAGGACCAGTCCCGTTACCGGCTCACGCTAAGTTCCCGCCTGGCGCTCCTGGGATACACCCGGCAGTGCGCCGTATTTCAGAACCAGTCTGTTCCGGAGGTGGTGGAGCAGGTGCTGCGCAAACACGGGCTGGAGGGACCTGATTTTGAATTCCGGCTGGAGCGCACATATCCTCCGCGTGAGATTATCACCCAGTGGCGGGAAACGGATTTGCAGTTCATTCAGCGCATTCTGTCTGAGGTGGGCATTTTCTGGCGTACGGAGATGGACGACGTGCGCGGTCTGGATACGTACATATTTGCCGACAGCCAGCTTCACTACCGGTTTGATGTGCGCCTGCCCTACAGCGAGCCATCGGGCCTGTTTGACGGCGCAGCAGAATCGGTCTGGGATGTGCGGACCTGGCACAATATTGCCACCGGCACCGTCGCCACGCGTGATTACAACTACCGGACTTCCTCCACGCCGATGGATGCGACGGTCAGCGTGCGTAATGAGGCGGTCACCACCGGGGAACATTACCGTTACGCCGCGCCTTATCGTGACGCGGGTGATGACGCCAGCCCTGAGCCGGAAACCGAATCCGGCGCGTTTTATGCCCGGCTTCATCACGAGCGGGAACTCAATAAATCAGCCCGTATCCACCTGTTCAGCAATGCCTCACACCTTACGCCGGGGCAGGTGCTGGAGCCGCAGGGGGATGTCATTACGGCCCTGAAAGAAGGCGTCGTCCTCACGCTTGTGACCTTCCGGGGAGCCCGTGATTCCCGTCTGCACGTGTCGCTATGGGGCATGCCTTACACCGAACGGTACTGTTTCCGCCCTGCGGAAATCCCGCGTCCGGAAATCCACGGCACGCTTCCGGCCCGGGTCGAGAGCCGGGAGAAAAATGATATTTACGCTCACCTTGACGAACAGGGACGCTACCGGGTGAAGCTCGACTTCGACCGGGAGGGGACGGAAGCCGGTTACAGCTACCTGTGGCTGCGGATGGCGAAACCGTATGCCGGTGACACGCTGGGCTGGCACACACCGCTCACAGACGGGACGGAAGTGGCGATTGCCTACAGCAACGGCGATATTGACCTGCCGTACATTGCGTATGCGCTGCACGACTCCGAACATCCTGACCTGGTGAACCGCGACAATCACACCCGGAACATTCTCAGAACTCCCGCGAACAACAAGCTGCGGATGGAGGATAAGCGCGGCGAGGAACACATCAAGCTCGCCACGGAGTACGGGAAAACTCAGCTCAACAGCGGACACCTGGTGGACAGCCAGGGGCAGCGTCGTGGCACGGGCTCAGAATTGCGCACCGACGAACACGGCGTTATTCGCGCCGGGAAGGGGCTGTTGGTTGCTACGGCTGTGCAGTCGAAAGCGCAGGGTGACGCACTGGACATGGACACCGCGCTGAAGGAAATCGACCGGCTTAATCAGCATCTGCAACAGCTGGAAATGGCGGCAGAGCAGGCGCAGGCGCTGAAAGCGGATGTCGACAGCCAGATACGGATGTTCGAACAGCGGCTGAAACCGCTCAATGAGGCGCTGCTGATGTCCGCCCCGGAAGGGATGGCGCTGACCAGCGGTGAGCATCTGCAAATTGCCGCCAGCAAAAACGTCGCCATTAATGCTGGCGGAGATATCAGCACAGGCGCTATGGGCAATCTGACCCTGCTTACCGGAGAGAAGCTGGGGCTCTTTGCCCGTACCGGTCAGCTGAGCGTCAAGTCAGGGGAAGGGCCGGTGGAGGTCCAGGCGCAGAACGCCAACATGCGGCTGTTTGCGGAGAAAAAGTTGACGATGAGTTCGGCAAGTGACATCTCGTTTGCCGGGAAAAAGCGTATCACGCTTATCGGCGGCGGGAGCTATCTGCGGCTGGAGGCAGGGAAGATTGAGTACGGTACGACAGCGATGTATTTGCGCAAAGTAAAAAGGACGATGACGGCAGGGGCAAACGACCTACCATTTGCGTCATTGAAGCAGATGGCAATGATCACTCAGTATTACGACAGAACGTTAAGTTTCTCTTCAAATGTCAACTATCGTGTTGAAACGTCAGATGGAGAGGAATTACTTTCTGGCTCGGGTACAAATGGATATATCGACAAGAGTGATAGTGAATCTGAGTACTGGGTCTTTTTAAGCTGAGTGATAATTCAATGAAAAAAATCAGTATTGAAGTCGATGGAAAATCTTATCTAATCGTTACAAAGGATGGAAAAACTGAATTAGGAATAAAAGGTAACACTACGCCTGAAAAAGATGAAGAAGCACATAAAATCTACGTGCCAAATATCTTAATAATCACAAGGAAAAATGCTGATGTTTTGTTTGTTTTGAGAGGGGGTGAAAATGATTCTTTCAGAATTATGACATCTCAAGACTTGTATGATAATTTTAAATATCAATGGGTTGAACCGTTAGCTGATAACTATCGGGAATTGTTGTGTGTTAACGAAGCTGATTACGCAAAAAAAGCCTACAAAATATTCACGTGGTCAGATATCGCTAAGTTTTCCCTGATTGACAGGCCTTCTTATAGTTTTTACAAAAATATGGAGGGGGACTGGAAACAAAATCCGGAGGGAGGTGCCGGCTATTTATTGGTACTGATATCTGGCATTCCTTACTGGACAGATGCTGTAGGGCAAATTCCATTTGCTGTCGACACTTACCGTAGTAATTGCCGTAGTAATTACCGTAGTGATCAGAGTATACTTAAGGCAGTACAGACCGGTATTGAATGGGGGGCTGGTACGATTACGGGAGAGGTTGACTACTCCAATGAATATGATAATTATTTTGTATTGAGAGGAGCATTGTTCGCCAGCAAAAACTTTAAATATAAGGTTGAGTCTACTGGTAAATCATACCCCGCCGTTATTGTAGAAGAGACTAATCTTAACGCAAATCCCGAGATTCTTGGTGAGCACATAAACAATGGTGAGTTAGAAAAATATGGCATTTGGAAAAAATAAAAACATTTTAGTAAAATTACTAATAGCTCTCCTTGGGTGTATCACCGTCCTGGCAGTACATCATTTTGGTTACGAATGGTATATGACACATTTTATACCACGGAGTAGGGGGGTAGGGCTCGGTTTTGTAATGTTTTATGTGAGGTGTGTTATTATTCCTGTTGTATTCCTGTCTGCATTTATAAAACCAAAGTACTCTTTATTAATCTTTGGCTTGGTTATTATCTTTATGCTGTATTCATGGTATAGTTCGAATCCTCTCAGAGTTTTATTGATGCTTCTTTCTTGTTCGGTTGGATATATGTTGGTGATTTTTTTGAGAAGCATGAAAAGGAAAGATTCAGAACACACGAATGCCAATGATAATTAGCTTGATACTTTTTGGGAAACCCCAAAAACATGAATTAAATTATAAATCGCCCTCTCTATACGAAACTCTCATCAGAAATTTCACTGGTGACCTTTCTCTTTATTTTCGATACGAATTTCACAATGCTCCACACAACCGAACGTCGCCTCCATTTTCTACAAGAAAATTAAAACACTGCATCTGGATTTTACCCCGCGCAAGGCCATCAACGCCGATGGCGCACAGACGCCGCTGGCGACCATGGTGCGGGTTTATCAGCTCCGGGATCGTAAGGCGGTTGATGCCGCTGATTACCAGACGCTGCTGCGCAAGGCCGATACGGTACTTAAGGACGACGTGCTGGCATCAAAAGAGCTGCTGGTGATGCCCGAAGGCAGCGTGACGCTCAATATGCCCATGGATGAGGACACTCAGTTCGTGGCGGTGGTGGGGTTGTTTAACCGGCCGGATCAGAAGGACAACCGCTGGCGTCTGGTGCTGACCCGTGACGATCTCGACCCGGACAAACCGCGCACGATTGAACTGGGCGATGGCTGGCTCAGCCTCGTGCCGGTGAAGGAGTGACGTGATGGATAACTGGTCAGCGCTTTTTGACGGACAGACCCGTTACTTTCTGGATATTAATGACTGTGAAGTGAAGCCGGATGTCCTGCGCTTTTACGGCATGGAAGCACTGAGCGAACCATTCCGCTGGGACATCGAGTTCACAACGTTTCAGGCGAACATTCCCCCGGAACAGGTGCTGATGAAATATGCTTCCTTCCGGATGCGGAGCGGCAAAAGTGTGCACGGCATGGTGACCCGCACGGAATGGCTTTCCACCTCAAAGGACCAGTCTCACTACCTTATCATTCATTTGAATAAGGTAGATATGGAGGAATATATTTACTGGAAAGAGGTGAATATAAATGCATAGCTTTATAAAAAACGTGCTGCTTCATGTTGATATCAATTTTCTTCTTTTGCGTTTTGCTAATGGTGATTAAGATCATGGCTTATCAAAACGCAATCAAGAATGATTCTATATGGAGTCGAGATAATAAATGCGAACTGACTACTTATATTCCTGACTATCGACCACATTGTGGTATTGGGAGAGTATTACGGCTGTTTTCCAATCAATCTTTTTTTGTTATATATGATTCCAATGGGAATAAAATAAAAAGCTCTGCATGGCACTTTTGGCAAGCTCAGTTCTCTGATTCGGTTGCACCAGAATGGCACGGGCAATATGCAATGTATCCAACAAGTGAAGGGTGGGCTGGATGGAAAATTCCAGAGTGTGGTTAACGTTTAAAATGCCAATTCGCTCCGCCCCTTGGTCAGAATTGACCTGGAAACGCGATTAAGGCAATGAAATAGTATGGGCTATAGCGATTTATTACCGTAAGTACGGTAAGCATCATATCAGTATCCGGTCACACTAATCGCTGATACGGATGAATATAAACTCTTAACAAATGGGTGAATACTGAAAGGTTGCTCTGGCGGCCAGTGTAATGACAAAGAAAGGTAAAATCAGGACTCACTACACCTGAATCAGTCACTGGGCTTAAAGCCGCGAAGGAAATAAGGCGTGAGTCAGCGAATTACATTGGTGCTGGCAGCGTTATAGCTGCAAATAAGCCAGGAATAATGCTGAACCCTACCCGTCAATGTCTAAACAATGGATGCTTTGCAAACGGAATGTGTTCATATAATGACTTATGCCACAGGGACACAATACGCCATCGCTTTATGAAATGCTGAGCGGTAATTTCTCAGGGGGCCTGAGCCTCAGCCAGGTCAGCGAACAGAATCAGGTGATTTTATCAGTACTCGATAACATGCAGCGCATCCTCAACTGCCGCGCCGGTACGCTGGCCCACCTGCCGGACTACGGTCTGCCGGATATGACAAAAATCCTCCAGGGAATGCCCGGGACCGCCCACCAGCTGATCACTACACTGTCGACCGTGTTGCTGAAATATGAGCCGCGCCTGAGCCGGATGAACGTGGTTATGCAGGAACAGATTCAGCCCGGTGAACTCCGCTACGCCATTGATGCGGAGCTGAAGGGGGTCGGGCTGGTGCGCTACGGCACGGAATTTATGCCCGAGGGCAGGGTATTAATCCGTCATCTGAAACAACAGCAATACCTCGATGCACGAGCCGCCATCTAGTTATTACTCAGGTTAAAACAGTTATGACAATAAATTCTGAACGCCAACTTAAAACCGGCGGGGATCCGCGCACGCTTGCGGATTACGCTGCCTTGCGCGACGAAATGAACAAGCTCACCCATCCGGCACGCCCGGATGTTAACTGGCAACATGCGGAAACGCTCTGTCTGTCACTGTTCGAGCATAACGGTGTGGAGCTACAAACGGCTGCCTGGTATACGCTCGCCCGCACGCATCTTGCCGGACTCTACGGCATGAATGAAGGGCTGGCGGTACTGGCTGCACTGGTAGCCCGCCAGTGGGGAAACCTCTGGCCACAGCCTGTCCATGCGCGAATCGAAATCCTTAGTGCACTCAGCAAGCGCCTGCAACAGGTAGTACGAACGCTATCGCTGACGTACGCTGACTTAGGGCAGCTGTATCAGTCTGAAGAGCATCTGAGAGCTTTGGGGGACGTCTTGCAGCGTATGGAACTCAAGCATGCTACTCAGCTTGATGCTCTGCGCACGATGATGCAGAACGCAGCAGTGCGTCTGGAAAAGAGCGAAAATACGGACATGAGTCTGCACGGTGACGCATTGGGTGCTACGGAAATTCACCTCGTCGAACCGACTGAGCGTAGTAAATGGGTTTATGTGGTTGAGCCCGAGCCGGTGCTGAACGTTGGGGTGGTTAAAGAACCTCCGGTGTCGATGAAACCCTGGAAGCCATTTGCTGCTGGTATGTTGACCATGCTGGTGGCAGCCAGTGTCGTCGCAGGAGGATGGCAGATGTTGCATGCGCCAGATTCGGCACAAGCGCAGCTAGCCGCGGCTCTGGCTCCTCTACCTCAAGGGCTATCTACAGGGCAATTAGAGGCGCTGCAACAAACGTCACCGTCACCGGAACCGGGGATTGGCAAGACACAACAGCTGTTAGCGCAGCTTTTACAGTTGAAACCAGACTGGGCAGTGAGCTTCGGCGACCGTCTGGTGCAGCAGGCGCTGACGCTGTGGCCGGAAGAGGCCAAACCCCTGGCGCAACATTGGCAGAAACAGATGAGTATCGCTGCGCTAGCAGATTTAGATCTGAATGGATGGCATCAGGGTATGGCGCAGTTGCAGCAGTTGACGAACAAGCTGAACGCACTGGATGAACAGAAGGGGAAGTACATGACGGTGAGTGAACTGAAATCAGACGTGTTTGCCATGTCGCAGTCATTTAGCCAAACCCTACCGCTTGAGGAGCAGCTTCGTCTGCTTTCCACTCTACCTGCCGGGCAACCCCGGTCAGCAGCGCAGCAAAACAAGGTCGAACAACATCTTCAGCAGTTGATTGTTAGCTACGCCCTGCTGAAGCACAAAAAAGAACAATAAGACGGGCGAAAAACACGGAGTTAACATGTCAGTAAGAGAGCGTTTTTTTAAGAAAGTGCAGCAGAATAACGTAAATAAACCGATTCATATTAATACGGCTGAAGCCGAAGTCAGGGCTTTTTGTCAGCGGATGGATGATCTTGCACAGCAAATTATTGTTTGGTTTGAGGGTTCTGGTATTGAAGTCCTGTTATCCCAAAAGCATATCACCGATTTGAGTACGGTCGGCTACAGCCTCAGTAGCAGTATATGTCGTTATGTCATCACGACTGTCATTCTGCGAAATGGAGATCGCAGCGTCAGCATTATACCAGAACAGATCATCAGGGGATCAGAGAAGGGGTGTATGACAATGTGCATTAATGCCCCCGGCAGTATATCGGGGGAGAGGATATACCATTTAAGCATGGCGCCTGAAACAGGCTGGTATATTCGTCGCGGACATCAAAGTGTGAAAGAGAATGTCCTCATGACGGAGGACTATTTTTTCCAGTCAGTCGACTGTCTGGCCTGAACGTAAGCCAGCCTGGTGGGAGGTCACGGTAACGTAGTTGATATATATTAACTACGTTAACTTATTAAGCATGACTAAACAATGTTGATCTACGGTACTCCTTCTTAAATAGGTAAGCGCTAATATTTAAGGGGTGGCGGTAACCAAACTACAAGCTGGATATTTACCGTATATCATGCTTTTTATCTGCCTTAAGCGAAACTGCTCAAATCAAACTGCAAAACAACAAACCAACGACGAACGTGAGGACAAAATACTGTGGCAATGCTATAAACCTTAGAGCCCACAAAAATATAAAGTCGTAGGAAAAACTATGCTAAGAAATATTAGTGTCAGAACCTTCATTGTCTATTTCCTTTTATGTGTGTTTTTGGTAAGTGATGGAGTTATAGCGCTATTTTCAGGGAGTTTTTCGCTTTTTATTGCAGTCATTATCGTACAATGTATCGCCTTAATTTTACTCTGGGCGTATATGACAAAATATCTTGTGACGCCGATCAATACTGTGAAAAAAAGTATTGAAGAAGTGACGTCAGGCAATCTCGGCGTGTCGATCCCTGAATTCGGCAACAACTGTGCGGGACGACTGATCCCGGGCATTAATAGTCTCTCCAGCAACATTGCAACGCTGGTCCGTGAGATCCGCGCCTCCTCGCAAACCGCGATGACCCTGTCAGATCAGCTTTCTTCACGCAGCGCGCAGCTATCCGTCAAAACAGAACAGCAGTCAGCTTCGCTGGTGCAAACGGCAGCCAGCATGGAAGAGATGGCTGCAAGTACAAAAAATAATGCCGACAATACCCGTTTAGCCAGCGAACAGGCGAATCTCGCGACGTTGCAGGCGCGTAAAGGCGGAGAGTTAATGGGGCAGGTCGCGAACAATATGCAATCAATTACCGACTGCGCCCAGCAAATGACGGAGATTATCTCGCTGATTGACGGTATCGCTTTTCAGACCAATATTCTGGCGCTTAACGCCGCCGTCGAAGCGGCACGAGCGGGCGACCATGGTAAAGGGTTTTCTGTGGTCGCGGGTGAAGTGAGAAGCCTGGCACATCGTAGCGCCGAAGCGGCAAAAAATATTAAGTCACTTATTGAAGTTACCAGCCATAACGTGACGCAGGGCGTTAACGTGGTCTCTGAAGCCGAAAAAAACATGCATGACATTGTTACCGGTTCGGGCAACGTCAGCAGACTGATGGATGAAATTTCCGCCTCAACATCGGAACAGGAAAAAGGTATTTCACAAATTACGCAGGCATTGTCTGAGCTTGAACGCGTAACGCAGAGCAACGTGTCGATGGTTGAAGAACTCAATGGATCGTCAGATGTGCTGCGCAATCAGGTGAATGAGCTCCAGACACGAACACGTAATTTCCGTCTGGAAAATGAGTTCCAGACTGATAATGCATTAAAAAGCCGCGAATGGGCGGTGAATTCCTGAGCGTATTCAGGACGATGCCTCACATAATTATTGCTTAACCCTCGGCGAAAGCTAGACTGACACCGAAAGAGATAAAACGGTGGAGGCGCTGTGGAGAGCATCAAAGGGTCTGAGGTTAACGTACCTGACGCAGTTTTTGCATGGGTGTTTGATGGACGTGGCGGCGCAAGGCCGCTTGAAGATCAGGATCACATCGACAACGAACATCCATGCTGGCTGCACCTCAACTACACGCACCCGGACAGCGCCGAGTGGCTCGCGTCCACGCCGCTATTGCCCAACAACGTTCGGGATGCGCTGGCGGGAGAAAGTCTCAGACCCCGCGTCAGCCGGATGGGTGAGGGGACGTTAATTACGCTGCGTTGTATAAACGGCAGTACGGATGAGCGTCCGGATCAGCTGGTGGCAATGCGTGTTTATATGGATGAACGGCTGATTGTTTCCACCCGCCAGCGAAAAGTGCTGGCGCTGGATGACGTCATTAACGATCTGAAAGAGGGCACGGGACCAACGGATTGCGGAAGCTGGCTGGTGGATGTGTGTGATGCGTTGACCGATCATGCCAGCGAGTTTATAGAAGAACTTCACGATAAAATCATCGATCTGGAAGATAACTTGCTCGATCAGCAAATCCCCCCACGTGGTTTTCTGGCGTTGCTGCGTAAACAGCTCATCGTGATGCGCCGCTATATGACCCCCCAGCGCGACGTTTATGCGCGACTGGCCAGCGAACGCATGAGCTGGATGAACGACGATCAGCGCCGCAGAATGCAGGATATCGCTGACCGGCTCGGACGTGGTCTGGACGAGATTGACTCATGTATTGCCAGAACGGCAGTCATGGCGGATGAGATAGCCCAGGTAATGCAGGAGTCGTTAGCCAGGAGAACGTACACCATGTCGCTGATGGCGATGGTCTTTTTACCGAGTACCTTCCTGACGGGGTTGTTTGGCGTAAACCTCGGAGGGATCCCCGGCGGTGAATATCACTATGGCTTCACGACATTTTGCGTCATGTTAGTGGTTTTGATTGGCGGTGTTGCGTGGTGGTTGCATCGTAGTAAATGGCTGTAAATTTACGCATTTTCTAATGCTGCGACTGCTTCAAAACGACATTTTAATTGAGCGAAGTCAATAAACTTAGACCATGTTAGGTGCAATATGACTCCCGCAGGTGAATGCAACGTCAAGCGATGGGCGTTGCGCTCCATATTGTCTTACTTCCTTTTTTTGAATTACTGCATAGCACAATTGATTCGTACGACGCCGACTTCATAGTCGGCTTTTTTTTGCCTCCTGTTTATCTGCGTCTACCCTTTAGGGGTAAGCACCCTAATCTGGAGGAAAAGATGAGTATGCTACTTGCCCTGCAACGCCTGAACACATGGCAGTCCGATCCGGTGCCCACCGATCCGACCCCAATTCCCGATCCCATCCCGCGTCCGCAGCCGATGCCGGATCCGCCACCGGACGAAGAACCGATTAAATTGTCGCATCGTTAGCGGAGATCTGCGAGGATACGCGCCATCTGACTGCAATCATTACCATGAGAGTATATTGTGACCGCTTTTTCCACGCTCAACGTTCTGCCTGAAGCCCAACTGACTAACCTGAATGAATTGGGTTACCTCACTATGACCCCTGTCCAGGCCGCCGCGCTGCCAGCTATCCTTGAAGGCCGGGACGTGCGCGTGCAGGCGAAAACCGGTAGTGGAAAAACGGCTGCATTTGGACTCGGCCTGTTGCAGCATATTGATGCAACCCTGTTTCAGACCCAGTCCCTGATACTCTGCCCGACGCGCGAGCTGGCCGACCAGGTCGCGGGTGAGCTGCGTCGTCTGGCGCGTTTTTTGCCTAACACTAAAATTTTAACGCTCTGCGGCGGACAACCGTTCGGTGCGCAGCGCGATTCCCTTCAACACGCGCCGCATATCATTGTGGCAACGCCGGGCCGTCTGCTCGATCACCTGCAAAAAGGCACCGTTTCACTCGATGCACTGCAAACGCTGGTGATGGATGAAGCTGACCGCATGCTGGATATGGGCTTCAGCGATGCGATTGACGAAGTGATTCGCTTTGCGCCAGCCACGCGTCAGACGCTGCTTTTTTCTGCCACCTGGCCAGAGGCGATTGCGGCGATCAGCGGGCGCGTGCAGAAGAACCCGCTGACCATTGAAATCGATACTGTCGATGCATTGCCAGCGATTGAGCAGCAGTTCTTCGAGACGTCGCAGCAGGGCAAAATTCCACTGCTGCAAAAATTGCTTAGCCAACACCAGCCAGCGTCCTGCGTGGTGTTCTGTAATACCAAAAAAGATTGTCAGGCGGTGTGCGATGCCCTGAATGATGCCGGACAGAGCGCATTATCGCTGCATGGCGATCTGGAGCAGCGCGATCGCGATCAGACGCTGGTGCGTTTCGCTAACGGCAGCGCTCGCGTGCTGGTTGCAACGGATGTGGCGGCTCGTGGCCTGGATATTAAATCGCTTGAACTGGTGGTGAATTTCGAACTGGCATGGGATCCGGAAGTGCATGTCCACCGCATCGGGCGTACCGCGCGTGCGGGTAACAGCGGTCTCGCGATCAGCTTCTGCGCGCCTGAAGAGGCGCAGCGCGCTAATATTCTTGCGGAAATGCTGCAACTGAAACTCAACTGGGTGAATGCCCCCGGTAATATCAGCATCGCTCCGCTGGCGGCGGAAATGGCCACCCTGTGCATCGACGGCGGAAAAAAAGCCAAAATGCGTCCCGGTGACGTTCTGGGGGCGTTAACAGGGGATATCGGTCTCGACGGGGCAGAAATTGGCAAGATCACGGTCCATCCTGCACATGTCTATGTAGCGGTTCGCCAGTCGGTTGCGCATAAGGCCTGGAAACAGTTGCAGGGCGGGAAGATTAAAGGGAAAACCTGCCGCGTTCGGCTGCTGAAGTAAGGGAAAAAAGCGTCTCAGAAGCACTGTCTGAGACGCAGTCAGGTTATTTCACTTCCACCACGTTCAGGCGCAGTTCATCGAATTGCGCATCCTCTTCCTCTGGCTGCCAGCCAGCAGGCTGCATCGGGATCTCTTCGCGGTCAAACGCCAGATCCCCGCCGTTCACCACCTCTGAACCGTGGTTAATCCCTTTGAAATCGAACAGTTCAACATCGGCGAGGTGCGAAGGCACCACGTTCTGCATGGCGCTGAACATGGTTTCAATGCGACCCGGATAGCGTTTATCCCAGTCACGCAGCATGTCGCCAATGACCTGACGTTGCAGGTTCGGCTGTGAACCGCACAGATTGCACGGAATGATAGGGAAGGCTTTGGCCTGAGAGAAACGCTCAATGTCTTTCTCGCGGCAGTAGGCGAGTGGGCGGATCACGATGTGTTTGCCGTCGTCACTCATCAGCTTCGGTGGCATTCCCTTCATTTTGCCGCCGTAAAACATATTCAAAAACAGCGTTTGCAGAATGTCGTCCCGGTGATGACCAAGCGCAATCTTGGTGGCGCCCAGTTCGGTTGCGGTGCGGTACAGAATGCCGCGACGCAAACGTGAGCAAAGCGAGCAGGTCGTTTTGCCCTCCGGGATCTTCTCTTTTACAATGCCGTAGGTATTCTCTTCTACGATTTTGTACTCAACGCCCAGGTTCTCAAGGTACTCCGGCAGGATATGCTCCGGGAATCCTGGCTGTTTTTGATCGAGGTTAACCGCGACCAGGGAAAAGTTCACCGGTGCGCTTTGCTGTAGATTGCGCAGGATCTCCAGCATGGTGTAGCTGTCTTTACCGCCCGACAGGCAGACCATGATGCGATCGCCTTCTTCAATCATGTTGAAGTCTGCAATGGCTTCGCCCACGTTACGGCGCAGTCGCTTTTGCAGTTTATTCAGGTTGTACTGTTCTTTCTTGTTAATCTCTTGATTTTGTTGCATCTATTCGTTACTCAGATCTCAAATGGGGCACAGGGTGAGAAAACGATTTCAAAGCGTCAGCTTCGTGTTCATCTCTTCTATCCATGTAGCATAGATTTCATACACCATCTGCGCATTTATGTGCCCATCTGGTTAGCGATAAAAGACGGGTTTGCGGCTACCGGTAAAAACCAGCATGCGAAAGTGTGTCGTGTATGGTACGGATTGCAGCGCCGAATGCCAGCACGATTTACAAATGAGCCCCTCAAAGAAGTTTGGTTAAGACTAACGGGTTGTCTACACTTACAGCTTACGCAGTAAAAACGGAGGTGAAAATGACTGACCGACCCGTTAATGGTGACCATCCTGATTATAATCCCAGCCCGGATAACCCGGGAAAGGATGGAAGAAAACCGAAAGATGATCCTGGCTCAGCGCCTGAATCAGGCGATAAAGATCCAGAGTAATGACCAGCCGCCTTTACGAAGGCGGTTTTAACACCCATTACGGCCTCTCTATGCGCAACGCTATTCACGATATTCCGATACCCGCTCAGAACCCCCTGTTTTGCCGGACGAGAAGGTGAGATAAAGCACCGACCTCTTCCCCGCGTTCCAGCACGTTTTACAGTTCTCCTGCTACGCTTTTGAGGGGAACAAGGGAGCGCTTCTATGAAAAATAAAGACGAACAGACAGGATTAGTTGGGCTGGCGATTGGTGCCGCCGTTATCGGGCTGGTTTCAGCGCAGAAGATCATCAACCGTGAAAGTATTGTCGATGAGCTGGTGAGGCTCGGCAGGCAGAAGGGGGATGGTGTCGAAGATGAGGTCTTTTTGAAAGCGGCTGAGTTAGTGAGAAAAGGGGTATAAGCGATGGCTGAAATTCGTCATGCACAGTGTCATTGTGGGGCGGTGAAATTTACTGTTGAGCTGACGGACGGCCTGAATACCGCACGGCGATGTAGCTGCTCGTTTTGCAGGATGCGCGGGGCAGTAGTGGTTTCCGCGCCGTTGACGGGTATTAAGGTGACGCAGGGCGCGGACACGCTCACAGAGTACCGTTTCAACACCGGCACTGCGCGCCATTTCTTCTGCTCGGTTTGCGGTATTTATACGTTCCATCAACGACGTTCCAATCCCAATGAATATGGTGTGAATGTCGCCTGTCTGGAGAATGTTACGCCATTCGACTTCCCGGAAGTGGCGGTAATGGATGGAGTAAATCACCCTATGGATGGCGACAGCGGGGTAATTGGCTATCTCTCTTTTCGCAAAGAACAGGCGAAACAGAGATAAAATTAGCCCGCAGATCGCTGCGGGCTAACGGGATTAGAACTGGTAAACCAGACCTAACGCTACGATGTCATCCGTACCGATGCCATTGTTTTTGTAGAATGAATCATCTTCATCCAGCAGGTTGATTTTATAATCAACATAGGTGGACATGTTTTTGTTGAAATAGTAGGTAGCACCGACGTCAGCGTATTTCACCAGGTCTTTATCGTCCTGACCATTGCCCAGATCTTTACCTTTGGACTGTAAATAGGAAACAGCCGGGCGCAGACCGAAATCGAACTGATATTGTGCGGTCACTTCAAAGTTCTGGGTTTTATTTGCAACCGCATCTGCATTGTCGCCGTACGGCGTCATATTACGGGTTTCGGAATACATTGCAGCCAGGTAAATGTTGTTGGCATCGTATTTGAGGCCTGCGGTCCATGCATCCGCAGTATCACCTCCCGCAGTAGTGTAATTTACCTGATCGTTAGTACGGTCAGATGAAGCATATGCCGCGCCTGCGCTGAAGCCCATGCCGAAATCATAGGTTGCGGAGATACCGTAACCGTCACCATTTTCATGACGTGTATCACGACCGTTGTTGGTCCCTTCATTGGTAGAGCAGAAATTCTCATCGCAGTTATTACCTTCATTATTACCCTGATACTGCACCGCGAAGTTCAGACCCTGCACCAGACCAAAGAAGTCGGTGTTACGGTAGGTCGCCACGCCGTTTGCACGACCGGTCATAAAGTTATCGGCATAAGTATAAGAGTCGCCACCAAATTCTGGCAGCATATCGGTCCAGCCTTCTACGTCGTACAGGACGCCATAGTTACGGCCGTAATCGAAGGATCCGTAGTCGCCCACCTTCACACCCGCGAAGGCCAGACGCGTCCAGGACTGATTGTCAGAGCCTTCGGTGTTGTTTGCCTGAATGTTGTATTCCCACTGCGCGTAACCGATCATCATGTCGTTGATTTGGGTTTCACCTTTGAAACCCAGGCGCATATAGGTTTGGTCGCCATCTTTTGACGCATCGTCAGAGAAATAATGCAGACCATCTACTTTGCCATACAGATCCAGTTTATTGCCGTCTTTATTATAAATTTCAGCTGCGTGAGCGGCTCCAGCCATTAACAAAGCGGGGATCATCAGTGCCAGTACTTTTCTTTGCATTTTGATTATTCCTTTGCAGTTATTTTTTTATTGCTTAGTGAACTTTCCGGGATGGAAAGCTGTCCCATGCTAAATCACACAGAGGGTTGATGAATAAAATATAATTGTTACGGGTTGAGTAAAATCTAAAGCAAATGATGCGTTTGAAATAACAATTGATGCCGTGAATTAATCGTTATAATCGATACAAAATAAAAATTATTAATTAAGTGGTAAAGAAGGTATTCTCCATGGCGTTATATGCCTTTAAGATTTTTTCATCCATAATTCACGTGAATATTGTTCAGAACGTTGAGGCAATTTTCACCGAACATTTGGATTAGCCCGGTGCACGTGCATCGGGCTTTTTTATGGCAAAAAAATGCCCGGGCAAGCCGGGCATAACGGTTATTCGCTGGTTGATTTTTCCGCTTTCCCCGCCAGCTGTGCAAGGAAGTCATAACGCTTCTGAAGATCCGCTGCCGCGTCCCTCCATAGCTGCTCTGCTACTTCTGGTTGTTGAGCGTTCAGCCTGCGGAAACGCTGCTCCTGAAGTAAGGTTTCGGCAAGGGCGTCTGAAGGCGGACGGGAATCCAGCGCCAGCGGTAATTTTCCTTCATCGGCACGGCGCGGGTCAAAGCGGTACAGCGGCCAGAAGCCGGTTGCGGTAAGCTGACGCATCTGGTCGTGGCTAAGCGCCAGATCGTAGCCATGCTCCTCACACGGGCTGTAGGCGATGATCAGCGACGGGCCAGGATACGCTTCCGCTTCCTGAATGGCTTTCACCGTCTGGTTAAGCTGCGCGCCCAGCGAAATCTGCGCGACGTAGACGTGTCCATACATCATCATGCTGACGCCCAAATCTTTACGCGCCTTACGTTTGCCATGCTCACCAAATTTCGTGACCGCACCCAGTGGCGTTGCTTTCGAGGCCTGTCCGCCGGTGTTGGAATAACACTGAGTATCAAGCACCAGAATGTTAACGTTTTCGGTGAGGCTCAGGACGTGATCAAGACCACCGAAACCAATATCGTAGGCCCATCCGTCGCCACCGATCAGCCAGATAGATTTTTCAACCAGCGCGTCAGCATCGGTCAGCAGTTGTTCAGCCCCTTCAACACCCTGAAGCGCGTGGCGCAGTTCAGCAACCTGTGCGCGACGAACGTCAGGCGTGGCCTCCGCATGCAGGGCGTCATTCAGCTCTGCCGGGATTTTATCGGCAAACTGTTCCAGCAGACGCATTACGCGGGCGCGGTGCTGATCGACCGTCAGGCGGAATCCCAGACCAAATTCTGCGTTATCCTCAAATAGCGAGTTTGCCCAAGCCGGGCCGCGGCCATACGCGTCGGTGGTATAAGGCGTGGACGGCAAGTTCCCCCCATAGATTGACGAGCAGCCTGTCGCGTTGGCAATCAGCATCCGGTCGCCGTAAAGCTGGGTAAGCAGTTTGATGTACGGCGTTTCACCGCATCCGGAACACGCCCCGGAGTACTCGAAGAGGGGGGTGATGAGCTGCGAGGTACGAATGTCAATGCGTTCCAGCTTGTTGCGATCGATTTCGGGCAGGTCGAGGAAGAAGTCATAATTCACTTTCTCTTCTTCAACATGTTCCAGACGCGACATCATATTAATGGCTTTGATTGAGGGATCCTGACGATCTTTCGCCGGGCACACCTCGACGCACAGGTTACAGCCGGTACAGTCCTCTGGTGCCACCTGAAGAACATATTTCTGGCCACGCATATCACGGGATTTTACATCCAGCGAGTGCAGACTTTCCGGTGCGTCCGCCATCGCTTCTGGCGACACCACTTTGGCGCGAATGGCCGAGTGCGGGCAGGCCGCCACGCAGTGGTTGCACTGGGTGCACAGCTCTTCTTTCCAGATAGGGATCGCTTCGGCAATGTTGCGTTTTTCCCAGCGGGTCGTGCCCATCGGCCAGGTGCCATCAGGCGGAAGCGCAGAGACGGGAAGAGTGTCGCCCAACCCGGCAAGCATCGCCGCCGTAACGGTTTTGACGAAATCCGGGGCAGCGTCAGACACCACTGGCGGCCGGTTCGGGCTGCTGGTATTGACCGGCTGCAACGGCACCTCGAACAGCGACTCGCGGGCCAGCGCCAGCGCCTGCCAGTTGCGCTCAACCAGCTCCTGACCTTTGCTGCTGTAGCTTTTGGCTATCGCCCCCTGGAGCTCCATCAGCGCGCTGTCGCCCGGCAGAATATTGGTCAGGTGGAAGAACGCCATCTGCATAACCGTATTGATACGCGCGGCCAGGCCGCACTCGCGGGCGATCTTCGCGGCGTTAATGACATACAGGCGCGCCTGTTTCTGGTTTAGCACCGCCTGGACTTCCTGGGGCAGTCGTGCCCAGACCTCATCGGCGCTATACGGGGTGTTGATCAGGAAAATACCGCCGGGCTTCAGGCGCTCGGCCATCTGGTATTTATCGATAAACTGGAGCTGATGACAGCCAACAAAATCCGCCTGAGAAATCAGGTATGCCGAGCGGATTGGATGTTCGCTGACGCGCAGGTGCGAGACGGTCAACCCGCCCGCTTTTTTGGAATCGTAGACGAAATACCCTTGCGCATACCACGGCGTGGAGTTACCGATAATTTTGATGTTGTTCTTGGTCGCCGAGACGCTGCCGTCGCTGCCCAGACCGTAGAACAGCGCTTCCAGTTTCGCATTCGAGGGCAGGGTGTTTTCCGGCAAAGGGAGAGAAAGGTTAGTCACGTCATCATAAATGCCGACCGTAAAGCGCGGCTTCGGTTTTGCCTCGCGCAGTTCAGCAAATACGGCCAGGACGCACTCCGGCCCGAACTCTTTGGAAGACAAACCATAACGCCCGCCAATGACGCGCGGCAGCGTTTCGCGCTCACCGTGATTAAATGCCTCAGCCAGAGCGGTCATTACATCAAGGTAAAGGGGTTCAGCCTGCGCGCCAGGCTCTTTGGTGCGGTCAAGTACCGCCACGGCACGCGCGCTTTCCGGCAGGGCTGCGAGCAGATGTTTCGCAGAGAATGGACGGTAGAGGCGAACTTTTAGCACGCCAACTTTTTCACCACGCGTAAGAAGCTCATCGACCACCTCTTCGCAGGTGCCGATGGCGGAGCCCATCAGGACGATTACGCGCTCGGCCTGCGGATGACCGTAATATTCAAATGGCTTATATGCGCGACCCGTCGCAGCGGCAAAATCGTCCATCGCCTGTTCAACGTGCTCATACACCGCGTTGTACCACGGGTTTGTCGCCTCGCGGGACTGGAAATAGGTATCCGGGTTCGCAGAGGTACCCCGGATCACCGGATGTTCCGGATTGAGGGCCCGAGCGCGATGGGCATCAATGTCAGCCTGCGGCAGCAGGTTAAGAATAGTGTCATCCGGCAGCGGAACGATTTTATTGATCTCGTGAGAGGTGCGAAAACCATCGAAGAAATGAATAAATGGCACTCGACTTTTCAGCGTGGCGATATGCGAAATCAGCGCGAAGTCCTGTGCTTCCTGCACGCTGCTGGCGCAGAGCATAGCGCAGCCGGTCTGACGCACGGCCATCACGTCTGAGTGGTCGCCAAAAATAGAGAGCGCGTGTGTGGCTACAGTACGTGCGGCGACGTGCAGGACAAACGGCGTTAATTGTCCTGCCAGCTTGTAAAGCGTGGGGATCATCAACAGCAGCCCCTGAGACGAGGTGAACGAGGTCGACAGGGCACCGGTCTGCAACGCACCATGCACGGTGGCAATGGCGCCGGCTTCGGACTGCATCTCTACAACCCGCGGGACATCGCCCCAGACGTTTTTTATCCCATTACCAGCCCAGGCGTCAGCCTGTTCAGCCATGGTGGAGCTGGGCGTGATGGGGTAGATGGCGATCACTTCGCTGGTACGAAACGCAACAGACGCGACTGCACCATTGCCGTCAATAGTTTGCATAGGACAACACCCTTACATTGCGCAAAAAGAGGGGCCTGTAAAACGACGACAGACCCTGAATATTATCTGTGTATTTTAGCAAAGCTCAGGTTTTACGATTTTCGCTTTTGTGTCCTTGGGATGCGCTGTATCAATGACTGGATGGCTATTCGCGTTAAAAAATTGCGAGAAATTGTTACCAGGGCGCATAAATACGCACATCCGCTCTCGACGATGCGGCGCGTGATGCCTATTATGCATAGGTTTCGCTTTATTTATGGGGAGGAAGGTATGCGTTCAGCATTTTGGGTCGGATGTGCCGCGTTACTGTTGTCGGCATGCAGCAATGAACCTGTACAGCAGGCGACAGCGGCACACGTTACGCCAGGTATGCGAGCGGCTATGTCCAGTTCAGGCCAGGCCAACTGCGCAATGATCGGCGGTTCACTCTCCGTTGCCCGTCAGCTTGACGGCTCCGCCATCGGCATGTGCGCATTGCCAAATGGCAAACGCTGTAGTGAGCAGTCGCTTGCCGTAGGTTCGTGCGGAAGTTACTGAGTTATTCAACTCGCTTAAACATCAATGTTTTATTGGCTGTCGCCAGCGTTAACTGGTCTTCGGTCAGGTCTACCTGTGCGCCTGTGCGTAGCATATCGGCGATGGTCTGATCCAGTTCATTTAGCTGCGGCTCGGTGCAGAGTTTCCGCGTCATTGCCAGCGTTTTGACCGTCAACTCTCCTTCGGACAATTTTCCCTGGCCGTTGAAGCCGTTGCACATTGTGCCGGAGACGGCAATGTTGTTAATCAGGCTGATACTGGGCTGCGCGCTGAACCGAATTTCAGGCTGCGTTTTCAGGCCCTTAACCGCTTTTCCATCAACGTTTTCCAGCACGAAACGGTGATTCTCTAACTGATCGGTCTGAACGGAGGCTTTACCGGGATTAACGCATCCCGCCAGTGCGAGGCTGATTAAACTTACTGCCGCGAGCTTTTTCATTTTTCTTCTCAAACTATCAATGCTGTAAATATTTTTTCAGTGTAACCATACCCTCCAGGGTGTTAATGGGGTTTATCTGAAAGTGCGAGATAAGGACCGGGCGGCAACGCACCCGGTGAATAAATTAGTGCGATTTAAATCCGGCTGCGGCCATCAGCATTTTAAAGAGCATACTTACGCAGGCCAGTGCCAGGACGCTGCCGCCCCAGATGATGGCAAGCCACATCAAACGTTTCCATACAGGTTGTTGCATCAGTGATAACCCTCCCCATGCTGTACTTTTCCGCGAAAAACGTAATAACTCCAGAAGGTGTAGACCAGAATCACAGGAATGATCAACAGTGCGCCCACCAGCATGAAGCCCTGGCTTTGGGCTGGCGCAGCGGCCTGCCAGAGGGTAATGTCCGGCGGGATGATATGCGGCCAGATGCTGATCCCAAGCCCGCTAAATCCAAGAAAAACCAGCCCTAACGTCATGATAAACGGCAGAGTATGGCTCGCAGGATCGTTCAGGCAGCGCCACTGGCACAGACTCAGGATCGCAACCAGCGCAGGAACGGGCAGCAGATAAAACAGATTCGGCAGCGTAAACCAGCGCGCAGCAATGGCTGGTTGGGCGAGAGGGGTCCATATACTGATTACCGCAATGAATACCAGAAGCAGGAGCAGAAGCACTTTCGATACCTGACGCATCCGCTGTTGCAGGGCATTTTCACTTTTCATTACCAGCCACGTTGATCCTAACAGCGCGTAAGCCACCACAAGACCCGCACCGCAGAAAAGATTGAACGCGGTAAACCAGTCAAACGGACCACCGCTGTAAGCGCGACCGGTGACGCTGAACCCGTGGATGACCGCGCCGACGGTGATGCCCTGGCTGAAGGCCGCCACAATTGACCCGCCAATAAAGGCCTTATCCCAGAACGGGCGGTGCGCCGGAGTCGCTTTGAAGCGAAATTCGAAGGCGACGCCACGAAATATAAGCCCGATCAGCATTATTGTCAGTGGAAGGGTTAGCGCGTCGATGATCACCGCATAGGCGAGAGGAAAGGCGCCAAACAGGGCCGCACCGCCAAGCACCAGCCAGGTTTCGTTGCCGTCCCAGACGGGAGCCACGCTGTTGACCATTACGTCGCGATCGTCCGCATTCGGCGTTACCGGAAACAGTATGCCTATCCCCAGATCAAAACCGTCCATCACGATATACATCAACGTGGCGAAAACGATAATCACGAACCAGATAATGGAAAGATCGATACCCATTACGGTTACTCCTTAAATTCAGTGGTGACGGCAGAAAGCGGACGAGCAGGGCGGCCATCGGATTCAGTCGCGAAGGATTCATAAGGCTGCGGCCCTTTTTTAATCAGACGCACCATATAGCTGTAACCCACGCCGAACACCGCGGTATAAACCACGAAGAAGGCCAGCAAGCTGATGCTCATGTGCAGATCGCCATGTGCGGAAACCGCATCCTTCGTACGCTGTAGCCTATAGACGACCCAGGGCTGGCGGCCGACCTCCGTTGTTACCCATCCGGCGAGGATCGCGATCAGCCCGGACGGCCCCATCAGCAGGGCAAACCACAGGAAGGAACGTGAGGTGTAGAGGCGCTGTTTGTAACGCAGCCAGACCGCCACCATGCCCAGGAAGAGCATCAACATCCCTAAACCGGCCATGATGCGGAAAGACCAAAAGACAATGGTGGCGTTCGGGCGATCGTCTTTTGGGAACTCCTTCAATGCCGGAACCTGTTTATCGAAACTGTGGGTCAGGATAAGGCTGCCGAGAGCGGGAATTTCAAGGCTAAAACGGGTCCGTTCCTGCTCCATATCCGGCCAGCCAAACAGCAGCAGTGGAGTAGGCTCACCCGGGGGATTCTCCCAGTGGCCTTCAATGGCGGCTATTTTCGCGGGCTGGTATTTTAAGGTATTAAGCCCGTGCATATCACCCAACAGTGCCTGAACAGGGGCTACGATCAACGTCATCCACAACGCCATGGAGAACATGGTGCGAATGGCAGGCGTGTTGTTTCCGCGCAGCAAATGCCAGGCCGCGGAGGCTCCGACAAACAGTGCACTGCTGAGAAATGCCGCTATCGACATGTGCAGCAGGCGGTAAGGGAAGGAGGGGTTAAACACCACGGCAAACCAGTCCACCGGAACGACCTGACCGTTGATGATTTCATACCCTTGCGGTGTATGCATCCAGCTGTTTGACGAGAGGATCCAGAACGTAGACATGAGGGTCCCCAGTGCCACCATGCAGGTCGAAAAGAAGTGCAGCCCCGGCCCGACCTTATTCCAGCCAAACAACATTACCCCGAGGAACCCCGCCTCAAGGAAGAACGCGGTGAGCACTTCATAGGTCAGCAGAGGGCCGGTAATGCTGCCCGCAAACTGCGAAAACCCGCTCCAGTTGGTGCCAAACTGATAAGCCATCACCAGGCCGGAGACCACGCCCATCCCAAAGTTGACGGCGAAGATCTTCGACCAGAAATGGTACAGCGAACGCCAGACGGGGTTTTTTGTTTTCAGCCACAGCCCTTCCAGCACGGCGAGATAGCTCGCCAGGCCAATGGTTATCGCCGGAAAAATAATATGAAAGGATACGGTAAAGGCGAACTGTATTCGCGCAAGATGAAACGCATCGAAACCAAACATGCAAAACTCCGCAGTGCAAAAAATTCGATGCCATTCTAAGCTTTGCCAGGTCTGGGTTGCAGAGACAGACCGATGTTATTTATCTATAACAGTTTTCTTGACCGTCTATGTGAAACTTGTATCGGGCGGTAATATTACCGCCCATGTTAACGCTCACTTTCGTAACGCCCAAAGGTAGATCAATACGGCGTTAAGCAGAAAGGAAAAAATAAAAAGTAATAATGTGTAGCTTTCACTCCATTCAAGTTCAGTTACAAATCCAAAATGTCTGGTGTAGAGGTGATAAAGCAAAACATCCGGCATGATGTAGCATACCAGCGAATAAATAATGAAAAGCATCAATGTTTCGACCACCCACGTAAGGGCATGTTTTCTTGCATTCATCAATATACCTGTATGGTGCCAAGTGCATTTAATCCAGCAGCGACTTTTATTGTGCCGGACGCCAGTAGTCCATGCATTAATATTCTGAAGTGAGCATGGTTTGGTAATGTGATGCATCCATTACTAATACCGGACTGTCCCGCAGGGTGTAGACGAAAAGATCCTCGCTCAACTCTGTTGATAAAGGTTGTATCGTCAATGTGATTATCATGACGATAAAGAGCAAACCAAAAATCACGGTTCGATCCGCTTTCAAACTCTTTGATAACATCATGCCAGTGGGTAGCTAACCCACCTCGAGGACGTGTAACGATATAATAGAGTCCGGGTGGTAATGGCCCTACCTCAGGCGTTGAAACGGCATCAGGATTGTTTCTGTTGTGACCTGAGTTTCCTGAATATGCGGGGAAAAAACCCAGGCCAGGACAGCTCAGCGTTGAAAGCTGTCCCCCGTTTAAATGAAAAGTACATCGAATCATCTGTCTTTCCATTCATCAGAGAAGAGAATATTCCCGTCGCAATGCTTCCAGGTAATCTTTTCGTAGCGAAGTGCGATACTTTCGAGATGGTTATGTTTTTCAGTCGCGGGATTTTTTATATCATGCATGAGTGGGCAGATAGAGACAACTTTCACGTTCTCCAGTAGCATGTTGAAGTATTCGACCTCCTGGCCTGCATTATTGATATGATACCACTTAAACTCAGCGCTTTTTAAGGTTTGTCCTTTTGCTACTGCTTTGTACAAATAGGGGCTTGAGCTGTCGAACTCTTTTTCAAAATTAAGTGGGCTATGAATACGGGTACCTGTGATCTTACCGGTCATGTTGTCGGTAGGGAGATACAGGCCGTGCCCAAAACTCAAAATTTCGATACTTCCCTCACGATTTACAACGTCGACAGAGCCCTTAATATTCGCGCCACCGTCATCTTTTAGCCAGAGGTATGCTGGAATTGCCATCCTATAGTTCCTTTTTTCTGAGTGAATCTGAAAAGTTAATACCTCTGTTGAACCAACCAGGTAGGCATAAAATGCCATATAAAACAATTATATTTCAATGTGTTATGTGTTGGTGCTTCGAAATCGGTTTCTTGAATAATCAATGAAGCTGTAGACAATCTTGAATAAAAAATTTCTTTTTATGATTTTTACGCATTAAACAGCTTGCTTTGTCGCCTGCAACATGCGTTAATGGATTTCTGGTTTTGAATCCAAATAAATATCTGACGTAGTTTTATAAAGCAGTTCTCATCACGTTGTGCCTCTCCGCAGCCTCTCTTGGGTCTTTATCTACATTCCGATTAGTTTTGTATCGAACCAACTTTTGCCTGATCGGCTCATGAGTAATTTACGTTTTTACGTTTACAGGAGAATCCTATGACTTCTTATATCCATTTCCGCTGCCCATGCTGTCATGGCTCGCAGTACCGCACCTCAGCTTTTGATGTGTCTGACAAAAATCCGTTCGGCGCAAAATGCATTTTCTGCAAATCGTCGATGATCACTCTCGACCACCTGGCCGCAGCGCGTTCTGCTCAGAATCACATTACTGAGTACCGCAAGTAATCTACCGCGTTTCCCATAACAGTTAGCAAATTCTTCTCTTTTTCTCCTGCTGATATACACTGTCAGCAATAAGGAGAATCTGATGAAAAAATACCAGCGTCTGGCGCAACAAATTATCTCGCAGATTGAGCTTGGCGTATGGTTGCCGGGCGATAAGCTGCCTTCTCTGCGAGAGCAGGTGGCAAGCAGCGGCATGAGTTTCATGACCGTGGGCCACGCGTATCAGATGCTGGAAAGTCAGGGGCGCATTGTTGCCAGACCGCAGTCAGGCTATTACGTTGCCGCCCGTCCGACCACACACCAGCCAGCACCGCCCGCGCAGGTGATGCGCGATGAAGTAGTTGACATCAACACCTATATCTTCGACGTGCTACAGGCCAGCCGCGACCCCTCCGTTGTCCCTTTTGCCTCGGCATTTCCCGATCCGCGCCTATTCCCGCTTCAGCAACTCAACCGCTCGCTGGCTAATGTCAGTAAAACGGCCACGGCCATGAGCGTGATTGAAAACCTGCCGCCGGGTAACGTCGACTTACGTCATGCCATTGCCCGTCGCTACGCTCAGCAGGGGATGAATATCTCCCCGGACGAAATTGTGATCACCGCGGGCGCGCTCGAAGCACTCAACCTTAGTTTGCAGGCTGTCACTGAACCAGGTGACTGGGTTATCGTTGAAAACCCCTGTTTTTATGGCGCACTCCAGGCACTTGAACGTCTGAAACTGAAAGCGCTGTCGGTTGCTACTGACGTGCGTGAGGCCATCGATTTCAGTGCCCTTGAGCAGGCGTTAAATGATTATCCGGTGAAAGCCTGCTGGCTGATGACCAACAGTCAGAACCCGCTCGGCTTCACGCTGAGTGCAGAGAAGAAAGCTCAGCTGGTGGCCTTATTAACCCGGCATAACGTCACGCTGATTGAAGACGATGTTTACAGCGAACTCTACTTTGGCCGCGAAAAGCCGCTTCCGGCAAAGGCCTGGGATAAGCAGGATATGACGTTGCACTGCTCCTCATTCTCCAAGTGTCTGGTGGCCGGTTTCCGTATTGGCTGGGTGGCGGCGGGAAAACATGCGCGCCGTATTCAGCAGTTACAGCTGATGAGTACGTTATCCACCAGCTCCCCCATGCAGCTGGCGCTGGTGGATTACCTGGCGACCAAACGTTACGACGCCCACCTTCGTCGCCTGCGGCGCACGCTTGCTGAACGCAAACAGCAGGCCTGGCAATCGCTTTTGCGCCATATGCCTGCTGGCGTCAAAATCCATCATAACGACAGCGGCTACTTTTTATGGCTGGAACTGCCTGAACAGCTGGATGCGGGGCAGTTGAGTGAAAAGGCATTAACTCATCAAATCAGCATTGCGCCCGGCAAAATGTTTTCCACCTCCAATATCTGGACACCGTTTTTCCGTTTCAATACCTCATGGGGATGGGGCGAGCGGGAGGAGCAGGCGGTCGTCCAACTGGCGGCGTTAATTCGCGAAATGATGCTGCCCCCAGTCACACCTTGATGAAAATTCCTGAAGCGACATGATGCGCGGTCTACCTTTAGTAAGGGAGTGCGGATTGGTGACGTGACGTTGTCACGCATCGACCCGCCAGAACGTGTGCTGACAGCGAAAACTATGTCGATTTCAACAGGACGATGCTATGCAAAATCAACTGCTGATTAATGGTGAACTGGTGACCGGCGAGGGTGAGAAGCAGGCGGTTTACAATCCTGCCACGGGTGAAGTATTGCTGGAGATTGCTGAAGCGTCGGCAGCACAGGTGGACGCTGCCGTCCAGGCTGCCGATCGCGCGTTCACTGAGTGGGGGCAAACGACGCCCAAAACGCGCGCCGAAAGTTTGTTGAAACTGGCTGATGTGATAGAAGCCAACGCTGACGCGTTCGCACAACTGGAGTCGCTAAATTGCGGGAAACCGCTGCACTGTGTCCAGGGAGATGAGATCCCGGCCGTGGTCGATGTGTTTCGCTTCTTTGCCGGGGCCGCCCGCTGCCTGAATGGGCTGGCTGCTGGAGAATACCTCGAAGGACATACCTCGATGATCCGCCGCGACCCGGTTGGCGTTGTCGCCTCTATCGCGCCCTGGAACTATCCTCTGATGATGGCGGCGTGGAAGCTGGCGCCCGCGCTGGCGGCGGGAAACTGCGTCGTCATCAAGCCATCTGAAATCACCCCGTTGACGGCGCTGAAGCTGGCGGAACTGGCGAAAGATATCTTCCCGCCAGGCGTGCTCAACGTGCTGTTTGGTCGCGGCAAAACCGTAGGAGATCCGCTGACCGGGCACGAAAAAGTCCGTATGGTTTCTCTCACCGGCTCTATTGCTACCGGAGAACATATTATCGGGCATACAGCATCTTCAGTTAAACGTACCCATATGGAATTGGGTGGAAAAGCCCCGGTCATTGTCTTTGACGATGCAGATTTGGATGCCGTGGTTGAAGGCGTGCGTACGTTTGGTTTCTACAATGCTGGTCAGGATTGTACCGCAGCCTGTCGTATCTATGCCCAGAAGGGGATTTACTCCGCGCTGGTCGAAAAGCTGGGCGCAGCTGTTACCAGCCTGAAAATGGGCGCGCCGGACGATACATCAACTGAGCTGGGCCCGCTCAGCTCCGCAGCGCATCTTTCCCGCGTTTGTGCTGCCGTGGACGAAGCCAAAACCCTTGGACATATCCGCGTCGTCACCGGTGGCAGTAAAAAAGAGGGGGCAGGATATTACTTCCAGCCAACGCTGCTGGCCGGGGCGAAGCAGGAAGATGCGATCGTCCAGCGAGAAGTGTTTGGCCCGGTGGTCAGCGTGACAGAATTTGAGGATGAAGCGCAGGTGCTGAACTGGGCTAACGATTCGCAATACGGCCTGGCCTCGTCCGTCTGGACAAAAGACGTCGGACGCGCCCATCGCCTCAGCGCACGGTTGCAGTATGGCTGCACCTGGGTCAATACCCATTTTATGCTGGTGAGCGAAATGCCGCACGGCGGGATGAAGTTATCCGGTTACGGAAAAGATATGTCGGTCTACGGACTTGAGGATTATACGGTAGTCCGACATGTCATGTTTAAACACTAAACCCTCATGCCCGGCGCAGTGCCGGGCGATTCAGCTTACCAGCCACATACCTCGTGTTCATTTTCCGTATCGTAGGCGCGAACGGTGTTCACCAGATCCTTCACGACATCTGCCGCGACGTCCGGGATCAACAGCTCCATTGGCGCTTCTGTTTCATAATCCACCGACACGCCATTGCTGTTATTGGTGACGGTCACGGTATAGGTAGCCTTACCCATTATTTACTCCTTATGCGTGTTGACCACTTTACCGATACCCGCACCGCTGAGCGTGACGGCAGGATCCGCGAAAAAGTCGATATTAAAATAGGTGTCGTCGGTCAGAAGCTCAATGCGGTGCCATTTTTGCGGTGGGGAGATGCCAAAAGAACCGGCCTCAATGATCACTTCCAGATCGGGTTCGGTGGCATCGCCATCGGCAAAGCCAAAGTAACGCACCGCACCCTGCATGACGGACAACCGACCGTACACGCCGGCTTTGGTGTTGTGATGGGTAAAAAGCGCTTTTGGGGCGCTCTCTTTATTCCAGAACGGCGTCGAGCGGGTATGAACAAAGTTTTCAGGAATACGTAACATCATAGTTTCCTTCATGTTGTCGGACGCTTAAAGGGACTTAAGCACCTCAGGTTCAACAAAGAATTCAATATTGAACAAGGTATCGTCGGTCATCACCTCAATGTGGTGCCATCTCTCTGGCGGGAAAACGCCGAAACGACCCGCTTCAATGACGAGCTCGCTGTCAGGCTCAGGTGTAAATTCATCAGCATAGCCCAGATAACGCACCGCGCCGCGCATCACCGACAGGCGAGGGTAAACGCCCGGCTGCGTGCCCGTATCAAGGTGACGTTTAAAAATGCCGGCGGGGGCCGTTTCTTTGTTCCAGAAAGGCGTGGAACGGGTGTGAATGCAACTCTGCGGAATGCGTAGCATGTTTCCTCCCTTAAAAGCCTGCTTTTATTAGACTGCTTTCTGCAGGGATGGATTTACCAAAAAGTGCACTCTATATGCATCTTATCAATAATAACCGTTTTGCTTTACCCGGCGTTGTTACACAAGGTACTCAGTTGTTATTATCATTAATAATTAAGGGGTTATTGTGTAACGAAAAAACTTGATCTGTGTCAACATATGACGCATATTGCGTGCGGTTATTTTTCGGCTCAGGTAAACAGAATGACGTTGTATCAAAAGATGTTGGTTTTCTACGCAATCATGGCCTCCATCTGCGCATTAATTACCTGGTTCCTGTCTAAAGATCGTAAACGTATTCGCCTGTTGAGCGCATTCCTGGTGGGATCTACCTGGCCGATGAGCTTTCCTGTTGCCCTGTTAATCTCTCTTTTCTGAAGCACGCTTCCAGAATCGGCATCCAGACATAGCATTCCATACATTGAGGCTGTATAAATATACAGTCCGTCATACATGGAATGCTTATGAACAGTTTCTATTCACAGCAAGCAGGCTGCACGGTGCGCTGGCAGGATCTTCCCGGTTTCGGTGACCCGGTTGTGTTTATCCACGGGTTGGGCTGTGCATCGTCGTATGAATATCCTCGTATTGTCTGTGATACCCGTTTCGGGGGGCGCAGAGCCATTCTGATCGATCTCCCCGGTAGCGGTTACAGTGACAAACCTGACAACTACCGTTATCGCACAAGTGAACAGGCGCAGGTGGTGGTTGAACTGTTAGACCATCTCGGCCTGAATAGTCTTTGGCTCTATGGTCATAGCATGGGGGGGAGTATCGCGATCGAAACGGCAACGCTGCTAAAGTCACGCGTTAAAGGCCTGATAGTGTCTGAACCCAATTTTCATGCGGGTGGCGGGATGTTCAGCCGGGCAATTGCGGCCCAAACGGAACAACATTTTCTGGAACAGGGCTATGATGACATGCTGCGGGCGGAAACGACGGCGTGGTCTGGAAGCCTTCAAAGCAATGCCCCCTGGGCCGTCTGGCGCGGCGCAACGAGCCTGGTCAAGGGCGTTAAACCCGACTGGGAACACCTGTTTTTGTCATTGAGCTGCCCGGTCATGTTAGTTTTTGGTGAGTGGTCCCTGCCTGATGACGATTTTAATCGTCTGCAACAAAAAGGCGTTGCTGTAAAAATTATCCCTGATGCGGGCCATTCAATGTCCTGGGAAAACCCGTCAGCGTTGGCTCAGGCTTTGTCTGGCTTCATAAACGGATCATGAAGGGGTAGCCCGCATTGCTGCGGGCTGCAATGATTAAGACAGCAAGGCAGACAAGGCTTTCCGCGCAGCAGGCTTAATGTCATACGGGCACTGATAATCCACATTCTCAATCGCGCGGGTGTAGAGCGCAACCAGCCAGTCATAAACATAGGCTGTCGCCGCGTGAACAGGCTGCTCGCCAAGTCGGGTAAGCCGGGGTGAAGCGCAGCTCACAACTGGCGTCACAAAAATTGGCTGACCTTTGCGGATCCGGCTTGCAGGCCGTTCAGAAACGGGCGTCAGTTCATAGCCAAGCCAGCTAACGAAATTGCCTGTCGCGGCATGCAGCTGCGCGGCGCTGCTTTTATCTTTTTCTGCAATGCGTTGCAGTTGCAGCGGCAGATCCAGCCGGTAGCTGGTAACGATCAGCACATCCGCAATCTGCTGTAGTACCTCTGCGTCCAGGCCCAGACGGGCGACCGCCGCGTCGTTGCGACTCCACTGACGAAGATGGTTAACCCACACGTTATGGGCCAGCCGCGCTTTGTCTTTGGTCTGCAACGCGCCTGGATTTTCCTGCGTCTCTTCCGCAAACAGATCGATAACATCGTTAAACAGGCCGTTGACCTGTTCCTCACGAGGCTGGTGAACGGTCAGCAGCGTCTCAAACGCGTTTAACGGCGGCAGAAGCCCCTCAAGCAGTTCACCATGACGAGCGGCACTGCCTTGCAGCGTTCGGACCATTTTTTCGGCCATTGCCCGCCCTGCGCCTGGCTCCTGAGTGAGAGGCGCGACATATGGGCGCATCAGCGTCGACAGCGACTCTTGTAACAGCCTTTTCAGCGCGCGGAGACGCTTCTGGCGATGTGCCGGCAGGGTAGCCTGCGACAGCCACTCAATCACTCGCTGCATGCTGTGGCTATCGAGCGCCTGAAGCGTGCCCCAGCGCAGACCCGGCTGGCCCAGCAATTGCTGCACCGCTTCGTCCAGATTCTGCTTTGTGGTAAACCGCGCATCGTGAGGGGTAATGGCCCAGACCAGGCCCGGCAACGCGGACTCTTCAACCGGCTGCGTCTCTTTGACCCAGTTTTGCAGGAGCCTGGCCGTTTTTGCCGTCTGCTGATGGTGCGCCGTTGCATTGCAGATAACCAGGACATCCGGCTGAATGTGCTGACGATAATGCTCCAGCAACCACAGGCATTTTGCCTGCATCATCAGCGGCGTGTTTTCCTCAGAAATGGCCGGAATATCAATAATATCTACGTTATCCAGAACGCAGTTTTCAACGGGCAGCACCACTTCGCGGGTCAGGCAGGCCAGCACATCGACGGGCAGGCTAATGGCATTAAGCAACTCGCCGTTATTTACCGGATGAAGCAATGTTTCCTGCGCTTCCGGCACGGTAAAGGCCCCGTGAGTAAGGAAACCTTCACACGGCAGACCAAAACTGTCCACCAGCAGACTCAACGGCGCCGCAAGCGCGCTGGCATGGCTGGTTTGATGCAGCACCTGGGCGAGTTTAAGCCACTGCTGGGTTAACTCCTGCTGCTCACCCCACAGCAGAGACCAGACGCTGGCGCGGGTGCTGAGATCAAGCGACGGAACCAGCAGGGCAAACTGGTGCCACAGGGCATCATCAATATGCTGCTTAGCGCCGGGTACTACGGTTTGCCAGAACCGGGCAACGGTCGCGACTTCCTGCGCCGTTATTCCCGGCACGCTGTGCGGCTGACGCAGCGTACGCCACTTCTCAAGCCGGGCTTCAATCACCGATTTATCCACCGCACGGATCTGCGGATCCAACGTGGTGCGGGCGATAAACAGCTGTACCAGCTCGGCCTCCGTTACCAGGCTCAGGCGCAGGGGAAACGCGTCGTCTGCGACCTCGCTGGTCGCTCTGCTGAAACGCACGGCCATGTTGGTCGGCGCATGCCCGGGGTTAATATGCGAGAAGTAATCAAACGTGCGTTGACCCGGCGTAACGTTCAGCCGTTCGTCGCCGCTGCCGCACAGGGAGGCCAGCAGATGCGCTTTCGCGGCCTGCGAGTGGCCGTATAAGCCGATGCTGCCCTGGCAGACAAGGGCACGTTCGAGGGCCTCTTCACGCGCGCGAGCAGCGTTAAGGCGGGCAAGCAGGGCGTCGGCTTCGTTATCCAGCATCGGGGCGTGCTGTCGCGTCTCGTTGATCCACCCGATTAAGGCCTGAGTGGTGGCAGTCGTCGCAGTCATTTGAGGTATACGCTCCCGCTGTCGATCCAGTAGTGGCTGCCGCTGTGTCGGCGATCGGCCAGAGTATTCAGTTTAAATGTCAGGGCGTCCGGCGGCACTGGCGTGCCGTCCTGTAGCCAGGCATCACTCAGCTCGAAAGATTCCGGCCCCTCCTGCTTATTGCCGCCACGCAGCTTCAGGCGCACGTTCAGTACGCCGTCGCCCGCAATGGCTTTCGCCAGCTCGGCAGAGTTGATGCTCAGGGTATAGAGCGGCGTCGCGGGCCAGCGGGCATTGGCCAGTTGCCGGAAGCCCAGCGTAACGTTGCCGCGCAGCGGGAAGTGCAGACGGGCGTCCAGTTTCGCGCCGGGTTTATCGAGGTCGATATCGTGATACCAGACGTTCTCGTCCCGCAGGGTATTGATGGTGTTATCCAGCACGCCCAGATAGCGCACCGTAGAGTACGCGCCAATATCCGCTGCTTTAAAGTTAAAGCGCGGCAGACGAAGATCCAGCGCCAGACTACAGAGCATCGCACCCACGGCGGCGGTGGATTTCGGGTTGCCGATCCGTCCCTGCTGGCTGAACGGATACCATTCATGAACCTGGTATTTATCCAGCCAGACGATGCGGTTGACGGGCACCGGTTGCAGGTGGCGAATCAAGGCCTGAACGCCTGGCAGACAGCCTGGCCGTCCCGTGATCAGCAGAATATCGCAGCTGTAGTGAGAGATCGCCTCACATACCGCATGCAGCGGGGCGGCAAGCGTGAACTGACCCGCCAGCATCGCGTCCTGCATCTCCCGGAAACTGACGTGCAGCGGGACGCTGAACAGATCAAAGTGTTCTGAGCCGGCAGGCAACGCATGGTCGATCGCCTGCTGGAGATAGTTCATCACGTTGCGGGTCGGTTTTTGCGCAAGCAGATCGCCAAAGGTGGCATGCAGCCCGGCCAGCGGATCGTCAACATCGCTCGATTCCCACGCCGCCAGGATCGCGTGGCCGATCGGCATAAAGAGCTGAAGTGCCGTCTGCTGGCGCAGGACCGCCTGGGTATCGATCCGCCCGGAGTCGCCGAACAGGGATGCCATCAGCTGGGAAGCATCGGCAATGCCGGATTTCTGAAGCTGGGTTTGCAGCGCGGGCAGAACGTAGCGCTGGATCACGTCCAGCAGTGTGTCGTCGCCAGCGACCTTGAACCCTTCGCGGAACAGCAGTTGCGGGGTGATTTTGACGTTATTACCGGTACCATCGTCTAGCTGATAGTGCGTGATGGCCATATCCGTCGTGCCGCCGCCGATATCAATCGAGGCCACGCGCAGAGCGCGCCCCGGCTGGACGCCAGGCTCAGGCGCGCGATCCGGACGGGCAAGGGAGGCGAAAAAGGCCTCGGTCTGGCCACCGAAGTGGGAAATGGCTTCGTTATACAGCCACACCAGCTGGCCGCAGCTGGCCTCGTCCCACTCCATCTGGATCTCAGGGACCGGCACCACGCTTTTTTCCTGCTGCTTGCGGCTGGCAAAATCTTCATCCTGCGGATGCCAGCCCATCGCTTTCCAGACGATGGCGATGGCTTCGAACATGCGGCGGCGGAAAATCTCGCGCTCCTGTTTCGGCATCGCCGAAGGCAGGGTGAGGATCAGCGTTCGCAGCTGGCGGGGAGAGGCCGGGAAGCCGAGCCGCAAGCGGGTGGCCACGCTGTTAATCTGGCCAAGCGCCTGAGCCAGCAGCTCGCAGAGCATGTGCGTCATCAGGGTGCTGCGGCTGTACTGCGGAGAGAACACCGGCAGACGCTCATCCTGCGGCAGCGTAAAGAGTGGTTCCCCGTCGTCGTTCATCAGGTTCATCAGCGGAAACGCAGTTGCCAGCGGTTCGCGCTGGGTTTTGCTGTTCATCTGGCTAAAGCGCCAGTCCTGCACCACCGGCGTCTCGTCCCACAGATAGCGACGCGGGCTGGAAATTCCACTGTTGCCTTCCGTGCCCAGACGCTGCATTGCCAGCTTACGCGCTTCATCACCCACGCGGACAATGGACGGCCAGACGAATGCATCCTCCCGGCCGCTTTCCACCGAGAAGTGCTGCTTGCCAAAACGCGCTTCGGAAAATTCAAGACGGCTGGTAAACAGCGGCTCATTCAGGAACTGTGGCTCACTCAGAGATCGTACCTGAAGTTCAGCCGTCTGGCGCAGGCCGTCGTTGGCATTACCATGATCTTCAATAATCACGCCGCAGGTGTGGGTGTTGCCTACGTCAAGGATCAGATCGACAGGAATAGCAGGGGTGCTCAGGGTATGGGTGACAAACTTCACTTCCGGCACGGTGAGTTGTTCACCGAGCATGGAGAGCAGGTTGAGCCAGTGCGCCTGATATTCAAAGCTGCGCATGGCCTGATGCAGCTCGCGCTCGGCGCGTTTTTCAACCCCGTCAGCATATTGTGTGAAGGCTTCACGCAGCCAGCCGTCAATCCAGGTCTGGTCGAGGAAACTCTCAACCTCACTGTCGCGCCAGGCGAGGGCGAAACGCGTGCCGTTAAGAATGTCGTTTTCAACCGGCGACAGGGCAGACGTCGCATGCTCAGCAATCTGGCTGTCGAGCGCGACGGTGACCCGGTGCGTATTGCCAGCCGCGTCGGGCGTGGACAGCTTCCGTACCTGGACGCGCGCCCAGTTATCCGGGCCATCAACAAACGTCCGCGGCGGGTTAAAGCGAAGGAAAGGAAGCGGCAGCCAGACACCGTCCAGCACGGTCAGGGAGTCATGCAGTGGAATGGTGCTTTCAGGCTTGACCACTTCCGGCTTCCCGCCATCGATGGCAGGCAGCGTGTACCGGCCGTTGACCAGGTCAAAATCCAGGCGCAGCAGCGGGCCATTTGCCGTTTTTCGCACGAAACGCCCGTTGCTGGCGGTGTCCTGCGGAGTCAGGCCAAAATCGAGAAACTGTACGCCGCTGTTAGCAATCAGCGTCACGCTCTGTTTATAGTCGCAAAGATTAACCAGCATAGGATCAGACACCTGCTTTCTTGAACGTCAGAGGAACGACGGTGTGGGCATCGTAACGTGCGGTGCATTCCGCCACGTCGCTGGCACCTGCCTTACAGGTCACTTCCGGCATCGGATAGCGTGAACCGTCGGTGCAACGAGCGTTTCCGCGCGTTTTGATCAACAGCTCGCCGTTGCTGTGTAATCCGGAAAAGACGTCTACCCGGCAGACAATGTTGTCGCCATGCACGACCCGGGCGAAACCTTTATTGTTCTGGATCTGGTAGCGCAGAGACGGCGGTTTGCCGGTGAGCGGATCCTGCACATCGAGAAACGCGCGCCAGGTGCCGTTCAGGAAGCGCGTTAACCCCGCTTTGACCTGGTTTGCTTCCATTACCATGGCATCTTTCGGTATCGCGGTAATGACCACCGGTTCGGCTGCCGGGGCAGGCGTCTTCACCTTCGGCTCTACCACTTCTGCCTGATGCAGTGGGAGTTTCAGCTCAAGCGGCTCAACCGTCTTCACGGGGGCCGGAGCAATGGCGACAGGTGCTGGCGCTGGTGAGGTAACTGGCGCTGCGGTCGGGGCCTGTTTTGGCCAGAGCAGCGGCGTGGCAATGGCTGCAATAATGACGGCGGCAACCGGCAGCAACCACAGGGGGGAGCGACGTTTTTTCTGCACCACCGCTGGTGCGGGCTCTGACGGCACGGTGTTCATGCGCACCGGCTCTGGCGTATACAGCTCATTTTCGGTGATACGCACGGTAGCCACAGGCGTGATAAGCGGCGCGTCGGCCTGCTCGAAGGTCACCACCGGGGCCGGTTCTGGCTCAGGTTCAGGTTCAGGTTCGTTAATCATCACGGGTTCAGGTTCAGGGACCAACGATTCTCGCAGGCAGTCCAGCACGTCGTCGCGCGCGTTTTCGTTAAGACTGACGAAACCCCAGAAGCAGATCACCGGTTTGCCATCCACCAGGAAAACAAAGTTTTCACCGGGAAACTGGAACGCTTTAGAGAGCAGAGATCCAAACAGTTGCTGCGCCGTTTTCGGTGACTGAAGGCATTTTTTACTCAGCGACTCCATGCTGGCGAGCGTGTTTTCCAGATAGCGCAGGGCGCGAAAACGATCGTCTTCATCCGCCGCCTTCCAGCTGGAGACGGTTCCCTCAACCGGGGAGTACCAGTCAACGCGATCGCCGCCGTCATTGACCTGAGGAATGGCCAGGCAATCGACGATAGCCTGCTGTTTGCGCAACCGAAGCGCTTCGCGGATTTGCAGCGCTGATTCAAAAACGGCCTGTCCGCCGCCGCCAACGGCCTGAAAATCATCCAGATTACCGCTGCGTAAAAGTGTTTTTGCCACGATTTGGTCCTGTAGACTTCTTCACGCCATTACTTTAGCGAATCAGGTAAGCAAGCAAACGGCGGAGGAGACGATAAAAGGGACGATTTCTTGCGGCATTGATCGTGACGGTTGTGCTTGACGAATAATGGACCTTAAGGCAAATCGGTTTCTGCGGGCTGATGTTAAAACCAGCGAAATGTACGGCTTTAGAATAACCTGATAGTGATTCGTTATTTGTCAGGCCAAAACGTCTGTGCTGTTATTACTGTTCACTATAATAAAACCGAAAGGGTCATAACCATGTTTACAGGGAAAACCGTGCTCGCCCTCGCGCTGAGCGCGCTGCTACCGGCAAGCGCCGCATGGGCGGCAAACAAAGACACCATTATCTACTGCTCCGAGGCGTCGCCGGAGTCGTTTAACCCGCAGATCGCCAGCTCTGGCCCCTCGTTTGTCGCCAGCTCGCAAACGCTGTATAACCGTCTGATTAACTTCGACCCGGTAAAAAACACGCCGGTGCCTTCTCTTGCGGAGTCGTGGACCATTTCGCCAGACGGCAAAACATACACGTTTACCCTGCGTAAAGGGGTGAAATTCAACAGCAATAAATACTTCAAACCGACCCGTGATTTTAACGCTGATGACGTTATTTTCTCCGTTATGCGTCAGAAAGACCCTAAGCATCCCTATCACAATGTTTCCCAGGGTAATTACGAATACTTTAATGACGTGGGCCTCGACAAGCTCATTCAGGATGTGAAAAAGATCGACGATTATCACGTTCAGTTCACGCTGAGCGAACCCAACGCGGCTTTCCTGGCCGACTGGGGAATGGACTTCGCCTCGATCCTCTCTGCCGAGTACGCGGACGCGATGCTGAAAAAGGGCACGCCTGAAAATGTGGACACCTGGCCAATCGGCACCGGGCCGTATGTGCTTCAGCAGTACAAGGTGGATTCGCTGATCCGCTACGTCGCCAATCCGAACTACTGGGACGGTGAGGTGCCGACCAAACACCTGATCTTCTCCATCACGCCAAACGTTGAGACGCGTCTGGCGAAGCTGCAAACGAACGAGTGTCAGATCATTCCTGCGCCGTCGCCGGTGCAGTTTGAAGCGATCAAGAAAAACAAAGACCTGACGCTGCACTCGGTGGATGCGCTGAATGTGGGGTACCTGGCGTTCAACACAGAGAAAAAACCGTTTGATAACGTGCTGGTGCGCCAGGCTCTGAATTACGCGACGGACAAAAAGGCCATTGTGAACGCGGTCTTTATGGGGTCTGGTACGGTCGCTAAATCGCCGATCCCGCCGAACATGCTCGGCTTTAATAAAGACCTGAAGGATTACGGCTACGATCCGCAAAAAGCGAAAGCGCTGCTGAAGCAGGCGGGTCTGGAGAAAGGCGCGGAAGTGACCCTCTGGTCCATGCCGGTTCAGCGTCCGTACAACCCGAACTCCCGACGCATTGCAGAGATGATCCAGGCTGACTGGGCGAAGGTGGGCGTGAAGGCGAAAATCGTCTCTTACGAGTGGGGGGAATATCTCTCCGGCATGCGCAAAGGCGAGCATGATTCCGCGCTGTTCGGCTGGATGTCTGATAACGGCGATCCGGACAACTTCGCCGATGTGCTGCTGGGTTGTAACAGCATCAAAACCGGATCTAACGCCGCGCGCTGGTGTGATAAGGGGTATGATGAGCTGGTGCAAAAGGCCAAACTGACCAGCAACCCGGACGAACGTGCGAAGCTGTATGGCCAGGCACAGGAGATTTTCTACCAGCAGGCACCGTGGATTGCGTTAGCTAACGGTAAAACGTTCTACGCGACCCGCAGCAATGTGACCGGGTACAGCGTAAGCCTGATGGGCAGCGATTTCTCGAAAGCGAAGCTGAACTGATCGTATTTTGCCGGGTGGCGGCTATGCCTTACCCGGCCTACGGGTGTCAAATGTAGGCCCGGTAAGCGTAGCGCCACCGGGCACGTGAAAAGGAGTGACAATGTCACATTTAAATGATGTTATCGCCCGCGTCGATGCCACCATCGAAGAGAGCGTAATTACTCACATGAACGAACTGCTGATCGAATTAAGCGATGATGTAGAGCTCAGCCGTGAAGATCGCTATACCCAGCAGCAGCGCCTGCGCACCGCGATTGCGCATCATGGTAAGCAGCATAAAGAAGAGGCGGAGGCGCGCCATGCCCACCTTACGCAGGGCGGGACTATTCTGTAAGGGTTAAAACTGGCGCCGTGCCACCAGCCAGGCGCCGACCACCAGCATCACTGCGCCGCAGACCGGGCCAACCAGCGCGCGCAGGGGAACGCCGTTGCTCTTGAGGATGTCCATCACCAGACCGCCAATCAGCTGGCTTGCCACCAGGACGGCAATGGTCGTTGCCGCGCCCACATTCTGATAGCCGCTAATACTGGCAAAGACAAAAAAAGACCCCAGCAGGCCGGGGATCAACGTCCACCAGCGCACCGTTGACGCCAGTTCGTTAAACCCCGCCAGGCCATTTTTCACCAGCAAAATGCTGACAAACAGCACAATCCCCACCAGCGAGTTCAGCAGCATGGCGATAAGAATGGTGGAGGAAGATTGCGTAATGCGCACCATCAGGGTGTTTTGCACCACCAGCCCAATGCCGGCGGCTACCAGAAACGCTAACGTCAACGATTGATTCATGGCAGAGCATCCGGATCGCTGCGCTCATCAAGCTGGAGCTGCATAAAGGTTAAGTCCAGCCAGCGACCGAATTTGGTTCCCACCTGCGGCATATTGCCGGTGGTAATAAAGCCAAGGGTTTCGTGCAGATGAATTGACGCCTGGTTCTGCGCCTCAATACCGGCAACCATCACGTGTTTACCGATCTGGCGGGCTTCCTTGATTAACTCCGTCATCAGCAGCCGGCCAATGCCTTTGCCCTGATGTTCGGGATGAACGTACACCGAGTGCTCCACCGTGTGGCGAAATCCGTCGAACGCTCTCCAGTCACCAAATGAGGCGTATCCCGTCACCACTCCGTCTTCTTCACTGACCAGAACTGGATAACCCGACAGAGTACGCGCCTCAAACCATGCGATACGGTTATCGTTGTCGACAGTTTTATCATTCCAGATGGCGGCGGTGTGCAGCACCGCATGGTTATAAATTTCACCGATAGCGGCACAATCTTCTTTGCAGGCATGACGAACAATCATGGGTAACCTCTGGCTGTGTTGTTCACTATAGTAGTACGATTTACTCACAATATTACACAGTTCTTATATTGCATCGCTACGACAAAATCCCTATTTTTTTGTCACAAAACTGCCCCGAAAAACCATCCGTACACTATAGTATGACGTCATGAATACAATGACAGACAATATGAATCAACGCATTAGCGCCCGCATACGCCTTGAACGCGAGTCGCGGGGCTGGTCATTAAGCGAACTGGCCGAACGGGCAGGTATCTCACGCGCCATGATCCATAAGATTGAACGGGGTGACAGTAGCCCAACGGCGACGCTGCTTGCGCGGTTATCCGGTGCCTTCGGTATTAGCATGTCTACGCTTATTGCGCGCGCGGAAATGCAGGAGGGCAAACTGTTACGTCTGGCGAATCAGCCCGTCTGGCGCGATCCGCAAACCCACTATTTGCGTCGCCATGTGTCGCCGCGCAGCGATATGCCTATCGACCTCGTCCAGGTGGAGCTACCCGCAGGTAGCGATGTGCCGATGCCCGCCTCCTCTTATGCGCTGGCACGACAGCTGATTTGGTTGCAGGCAGGTGAACTGGTCTTTCTGGAGGGGGATACTCGCCATGAAATGAAGGCCGGAGATTGTCTGGAACTCGGGCCGCCGAACGACTGCCGGTTTATCAACGAAACGGATGAATCGTGCCTTTATCTGGTCGTGCGGCTTAATCAGTCCGGCTCATAATGCACAGGCGAGCCGCAGGATAACGTGCCAGACTTGAATGACATTTTCAGCAGTAAGGAGCGATGAATGAGTCAATCTACTACGCAAAACCGACGCTGGGTACTGGCTTCCCGTCCACACGGCGCGCCGGTTGCCGATAATTTCCGCCTGGAAGAGCAGCCGATCCCCGCGCCCGCAGAGGGGCAGGTGTTATTACGCACCGTATGGCTCTCGCTTGATCCGTACATGCGAGGCCGTATGAGCGATGCGCCATCCTATTCACCTCCGGTCGAGATTGGCGCGGTGATGGTGGGCGGCACGGTAAGCCGCGTCGAGACCTCCCGTCATCCGGATTATAAAGAGGGTGAATGGGTTCTGGGTTACAGCGGCTGGCAGGAGTATGAACTATCCGACGGGCAGGGGCTGGTGAAGTTGGGTGAAAACCCGTCGCATCCTTCATGGGCACTCGGCGTGCTGGGGATGCCGGGCTTCACCGCGTATATGGGGCTGCTCGATATCGGCCAGCCTCAGGCAGGGGAAACCCTTGTCGTGGCGGCGGCCACGGGGCCGGTCGGCGCAACGGTGGGGCAGATCGGTAAAATCAAAGGATGCCGGGTCATCGGCGTGGCTGGCGGGGAGGAGAAATGCCGTCATGCGGTCGACGTGCTCGGTTTCGATGCCTGTCTGGATCACCATGCGGATGATTTTGACGAACAACTGGCTAAAGCCTGCCCGCAGGGCATTGATGTGTATTACGAAAACGTCGGCGGTAAAGTCTTTGACGCCGTGCTGCCGCTCTTGAATACCTCCGCGCGCGTGCCGGTTTGCGGACTGGTCAGCGGCTACAATGCGACCAACCTGCCGGAGGGTCCGGACCGCTTACCGCTACTGATGGGGACAATCCTGAAAAAACGCATCCGTATGCAGGGTTTTATTATCGCGCAGGACTATGGTCATCGTATTGACGAGTTCCAGCAGGAAATGGGCCGCTGGGTGCAGGAAGGCAAAATTCACTATCGCGAGCAGGTTACGGAAGGGCTGGACGCGGCGCCGGACGCCCTGATTGGCCTGCTTGAGGGGAAAAACTTCGGCAAGGTTGTGATCCGCGTGGCGGCCGACTAAACAGAGCATCGGTTATGGCGGGCAGTGTCCGCCATAATTATTTGTGAAGATACGATATATTGTCTTTAATTAATCCATAAGCTTTGCGCGCCTCGGCCCAGCTGAGCCAGAAGTGAAAAATGCAATATTATTTGAACGATTTTAATATTACGCGCGCCCCTCATACCAGGCATGACGATACAGGATATATCTAACCGGCGATGTTTTTTTAAACAGACGCTGAAAATGGCATTTTGTTTGGCTACGGGAATTAAACATGCTTGATTTGGAACATATGGAAAAAGCACAAAGAATCAGTCTGACTTTGCAAGTAGAGAACAGTTTAAAGGGAGCATTAATTACGGGCTCATTAAAACCTGGGGCTCGACTCGTTACAAAAGAGATTGCGGATAAATTGGGCACCAGTATCACACCGGTGCGCGAAGCCCTGCTGCGCCTGGTGTCGGCGGGGGCATTACAGGCCACGCCAGCGCAGGCGTTTTTGGTGCCAGAAGTGACGCTGGAACGCTATAACGAAATTAACGCCATCAGAAAGCAGCTTGAACCGATGGCCGTTGCGGCGGCGTGCCAGAATATGACCGAGACCAAACTGGATGCGTTACGCGCGCTGTCAGATAACTTCAGTGCCGCCATGCATCAGGGCGATGTACAGAAAGCGATCCATGCCAACCGCGTGTTCCGGTTCACGCTCTATCAGTATGCCGAGATGCCGACCCTTCACTCGCTGATTGAGCAGCTCTGGGTACGGATTGGTCCGTGCATTCACTATCTGCATGAAGAGTTAAGCGAGGTTCCCGCAGCGACCTATCATTATGACGATCTGCTTTCTGCGCTTGAGCAAAGGGATGTGACGGCCAGCCGGGAAGCGATCGACAAAGCCATTGATGAAGCCAATATTCTTCTGCAACGGCAATACTACAGTTAAGGATCCCTCTGGCGCACTTATTTGTTTATTTGTATCAAACGTCCTTGATTATATTCCCGGCGCATCAGGCAACCGGGAATGATGTTATTTTGCTTATTTTTTTACCGGCAACGTGCGCTGCCGGAGAATGGTTTACTCAAAACGATAAGAGACCGACAGGCCCACGCCATAGTTACGACCAGGGGCAGGTTCGTAATAGCGGTTGTAGCCAGCGTTAACAATCTCTGAACCGGCGTACTCTTTATCGAACAGGTTATCGACGCGACCAAAGACGTCCATTCCCCATTTGCCGTAGTTGAGTTTATACCCGGTATTCAGGCCCACTACGGTATAAGAGGGCGCTTTAGCGGTGTTGGTATCGTTGGCCATGACATCACTCATGTAGCGGGCATCTGCCCCTGCGTACCAGCCTTCCTCAGGCTCCCAGCCAAACGACACATATCCCATGTTACGGGCGATCCCCGGCATCCGGTTTCCGCTACAGTCTGCATTGCTACAGACGTTGGTGCGGTAGGTGGCATCAAGATAGGTCCACGCCATCTTCAGCTTCCAGTTCTCGGCAAACTGCTGGTCGAGCGCAATTTCCACACCCTGACGGCGCGTTTTTCCCGCGTTTTTATAAGTCGTGCGACCATCCTTGCTTTCGTCCACCACGATCTCGTTGTCGGTATCCGTGCGGAACAGCGCCGCCGTCAGGATGCCATTGCCGACGCGGGTTTTGCTGCCAATCTCATAGGTGTTGTTGGTGGACGGTTGCAGGTTCATATTGAGGCCACCTTTGCCATCAGAACGGTAGGAAAGTTCGTTGATGGTCGGCGTCTCAAATCCCCGTCCTGCCGCGGCATACAGGTTCCATGCGTCGGTCACGGCGTATTTCACCGCACCTGCCGGGAGCCATTTGTGGTAGCTGGCGTCGCCGCTGTCATCACCGTTTTGCGGGGTAATGTAACGATCGTTGGAGTCAAACCAGACGGAGCTATAACGTACGCCCGCCTCTAAGGACAGTTTTTGCGTTAGCTGCCACTGGGTTTGCAGGTAGGGATCCAGGTTCCACATCAGATTGCGTTCGTCACGGCGTTTATTACCCTTCACGCCATAATCTGGCACGCCGTTGTCCATAACGAAGTTCTCATACCCGCGACGATTTTCGCTCATGTTTTCGTAGTTCAACCCGGTGGTAAATGTCACCGGAACCAGCAGCTCACCGCGGTGGGTCCAGCGCGTATCAATACCCTGATAGTGACGCTGCATATCAATCACACCGCCCGAATGCGCAGAATTCTCGCGCTGAGTGGACGCCGGAATGGACTGGTACTGAGTCATTTCACGCTCACCGGCATACATCATCACGCTGAGGTCGTCCTGTTCGCTCAGCTGACGGTCGTAGCGGATCCCGGCCTGGGTCTGCTTAATGGTCTTACGCGTGTTGTACTGATCGCCACGTGGTGACTGGCGCGGGTTGTTCTGCCACTCCTGATAGCTCAGTCCGCCCGGATCGTTGGCTTTCATGTCCACGCTGTTAAAAATCAGCGTCAGCTTGCTGACATCATCAATACGCACGCCCAGTTTCGCGTTGGCGAGGTTTTTGCGCGCGCCGCTGTGGTCGCGATAGCCATGGGTGGTGAAACGGGTAGTGGATACGGCGTAATCCACATCGCCCGCCTGAGTACCATCACCCACCGCCCCGGTGGCCTTCATGCCGTAACGCCAGGTGCCGTAGCTGCCGTAATAGCTGCTGGCTTCAATGGTGGCTGGCTGTTGTCCGGTCTGGGTGTTGATGTTGATCACGCCGCCGGAGGCATTACCGTACAGGGCCGAGAAGGGGCCGCGCAGCACGTCGACGCTCTCTATGCTGTTGAGGTCAATGTTTGATGTCTGCCCCTGGCCATCGGGCATGGTTGCCGGAATGCCGTCCACGTACATGCGGATCCCGCGTACGCCGAAGGTTGAGCGCGCGCCGAATCCGCGAACGGAAAGTTGCAGATCCTGAGCATAGTTCTGGCGGTTCTGGATTTGCAGGCCAGGTACGCTCCCAAGGGATTCAGAAAGGTTGATGCGCGGTGTGGCATGTCGCATATCCTCGCCGCTCACCACGCTGACTGCGGCCGGGGTGTCCAGTTCTGAGACGGTTTGCGGCGTGGCGCTGACGATCAGGGTCTGTTCATCCGCGGCCATCGCACTCAGCGGGCCAAAAATGACGGGAACGAACAACAGGGGTAGTGATGCCTTATGGGCAGTAATAATTTTCATGGAGTAAGCCGGTTAAGAAAAAATTCGAACCAAATCAACTGGAACCTGTGTATATATGTTAAATCCTTTGTAAATGTTATGAAAACTATAACCGCACATTTCGTGAATGTAAGGTTTTGCAGGAAAGAAATACTCCACATTCAACTCATTAATGATTACTATTCTCATTAAAATAACGGCAAAGCGATGACTTTGCCCGCCGGAAGCGATGTCAGCGGTAAATCTCCTCATTTAAAAAGGAATTGTTATGTCTTTACGTCATCTGTGCTCGCCGCGCCTGCGTGGGTCTCTGCTGTTGGGCTCTTTACTGTTTGCCGGTACGTTCCAGGTTCATGCCGCTGAAGAGATGCTGCGCAAAGCGGTCGGCAAGGGCGCGTATGAAATGGCCGTCAGCCAGCAGGAAAACGCGCTGTGGGTTGCGACGTCACAAAGCCGCAAAACCGATAAGGGCGGCGTGGTCTATCGTCTGGATCCGGTCACGCTGGAAGTGACGCAGGCGATTCATAACGATCTCAAGCCGTTTGGCGCCACGATCGATAACGCCACCCAGACGCTGTGGTTCGGTAACACCGTCAACAGCGCCGTGACGGCGATTGACGCCAAAACGAGCGAGGTGAAAGGGCGCCTGGTGCTGGACGATCGCAAACGTAGCGACACGGTGAAGCCGCTTCAGCCGCGCCAGCTGGTGGCCGATGACACGACCAATACGGTATACATTACCGGCATCGGCAAGGAGAGCGTGATCTGGGTTGTTGATGGCGCAACGCTGAAGCTGAAGGACACCATCACGAACACCGGCACGTTCAGCACCGGACTGGCGCTGGATGCGAAGGCAAAACGCCTGTATACCACCAATGCGGACGGTGAGCTGGTGACCATTGATACCGCGACCAACAAAATCCTCAGCCGTAAGAAAGTACAGGAAGACGGAAAAGAGCACTTCTACCTGAACCTGAGCCTGGACACTGCCGGCCAGCGTGCGTTTGTGACGGATTCAAAACAGCCTGAAGTGCTGGTGGTGAATTTGAAAGATGGCAGCGTAATGCAGAAAATCGCCGCGCCAGAATCGCTGGCCGTACTGTTTAACCCGGCGCGTAACGAAGCCTATGTGACGCACCGCGAGGCGGGCAAGGTGAGCGTGATTGACGCCAAAACTTACAAAGTGACCAAAACCTTCGATACGCCGGTTTACCCGAACAGCCTGGCGCTGTCTGCGGACGGTAAAACGCTGTACGTGACGGTGAAACAGAAGTCCACCCGTCAGCAGGAAGCCACTCAGCCTGACGATGTGATCCGTATCGCGCTTTAAGGTGGGAATTGCCCGGTGGCGCTGCGCTTACCGGGCCTGGAAAACAATGAAATGCAGGCCGGGTAAGGCGTAGCCGCCACCCGGCTTTTTTATTAACGCGACGTCTCTTCCACCAGCGGACCATCCTGTTTGTCATCTCCAGGATGAACCGGGGCGGTACTGTGGATTTCATTCACGCGTTTACGCACGCCAAACCAGCCAGCAATCAACAGCACCGCCAGCAGCGGGATTGTGGCGATGGTGTAAGTACCGTTCGGGTAGTCGAAGGCCATCAGCACCAGCACACTCAACAAGAACAGCAGGGTAAGCCAGGAGGTCACCGGCGCGCCCGGCAGCTTGAAGCTGACGTCAGCCGCTTTCCCTTCTTTAATTGCTTTGCGCAGACGCATCTGACACACCACGATAAAGGCCCAGGAGGCGATGATGCCCAGCGCAGCGACGTTCAGCACGATCTCAAACACCTGAGACGGCACGAGATAGTTCAGGAACACGCCAAAGATATACACCACCAGCGTAGCCAGAATACCCGCGTAAGGCACCTGCTGCTTGCTCATCTTCGACATAAACTTCGGCGCAGAGCCCCCCATCGACATGGAGCGCAGGATACGGCCCGTCGAATAGAGCCCGGAGTTCAGGCTGGAGAGCGCGGCAGTCAGTACCACGATGTTCATGATGCTGCCCACGTACGGCACGCCCAGCTTAGAGAAGAAGGTCACAAACGGACTTTGCCCCGCCTGGTATGCATTCCACGGCAGCAGCAGTACCAGCAATACCACGGAGCCCACATAGAACAGACCGATACGCCAGATCACGCTGTTGATGGCTTTTGGCACCATCGTCTGCGGATCTTTACATTCACCTGCCGCCGTACCGACCAGTTCGATGGAGGCAAAGGCGAATACCACGCCCTGGACCAGAACCAGCGCTGGCAGCAGGCCGTGCGGGAAGAAACCACCGTTATCGGTAATCAGGTGGAAGCCGGTGGCGTTGCCGTCCAGCGGTTTACCGGTGCCGAGGAATACGGTCCCGACCACCAGGAAGATCACAATGGCCAGCACCTTCACCAGCGCGAACCAGAACTCCATCTCGGCGAACCATTTCACGCCGATCATGTTCATGGTCCCGACGATTGCCAGCGCCCCGAGGGCGAACACCCACTGCGGCACATCGCCAAACGCGCCCCAGTAGTGCATGTACAGCGCAACGGCGGTGATATCGACGATACCGGTCATTGCCCAGTTAACGAAGTACATCCAGCCCGCGACATACGCGGCCTTTTCACCGAGAAATTCACGGGCGTAAGAGACAAAGCTACCGCTGGAAGGGCGGTGGAGCACCAGCTCGCCGAGGGCGCGAAGAATGAAGAAAGAGAAGATCCCGCACACCAGATAGACCAGGGCGAGAGCGGGGCCAGCCATTTGCAGACGTGCGCCTGCACCTAAAAAAAGACCTGTACCGATAGCGCCGCCGATGGCGATCATCTGCACCTGACGGTTGCCCATCGCCTTGTGATAGCCCTCTTCATGAGAGTTCAACCAGCGACGTTTAGCAGCATGATGATCGGCTGCGCTTTTATTGCTTGTTTTCATTGAGTTACCTGTTTGCCTGTCTGAACCATTAACGTGATAGTCCTGCCTGGCAGAAGCCGAAACAAACGATTGCTTCTGCGCAGACACATGCTGCCTTTCCAGTCATTCTGTGTATGGATAAGGCAAAACATGGCGAGGCATCCTACCCGCAATTGATAAGCGACGCAAAATATAACCGTGCCGAAAGTGATGCTCGTCGAAGGAAATCGTGTGGTCAGAGCAGACTGCAATCACAACGCGCTGAATCGTGACGATTTTTTAGGCAAAAAGGTCTGTGAATGCTGATTTAATCATCAGGTTTACTTAATAGTTACCTATAGGTAGAGCTTATGGATGCCGCAGAGCTGCGATAAGTAATGAAAACGCGGAAGTGTGCTGGCGGCGGCTCGGATAATAGAGATGATAACCGGCAAAAGCCGGACACCAGGCTTCAAGCACACGCACTAACCGGCCCTCAGCAAGGGCGTCCTGAACCGCATCTTCCGGGACGTACGCCAGCCCCAGACCGTTTTCGGCGGCATCAATGCGTTGCGGCAGGCTGTTGAGGATCAATTGGCCGTCAACCCGCACGCGCAGCTCACGTCCGTCCCGTTCAAATTCCCAGGCATATAATCCGCCGCGTGTGGGCAGGCGCATATTAATGCAGCGGTGCTGATCAAGCTGCTCCGGCGTTTCCGGTACCCCGAAACGATGCAAATAGTCTGCCGACCCGACGACCGCCATGCGCATGTCCGGGGCAATACGTATCGCAATCATATCTTTCGCCACCTGCTCACCCAGACGCACCCCCGCGTCAAAGCGGCCATCGACAATATCTGTCAGCCCATCGTCCACCGTGACTTCAACGTTGATGTCAGGATACTGCGCCATAAAGGGTTTAAGCACAGGCCACAGCACGGCAGACATGGCGTGTTCCCCGGCGGTAAGGCGAATATTCCCGGCAGGTCTGTCGCGGGTATCACGCAGCGCGGTAAGTTCCTGCTCGATCTCCAGCAGATGGGGGCTTAAGCGCATGAAGAGTTGCTCGCCGGCCTCGGTAGGGGCCACGCTACGGGTGGTGCGGGTTAACAGACGGACTTCCAGCCTCGTTTCCAGATTGCGCATTGCGTGGCTGAGCGCCGACTGAGATACCCCAAGCTGCGCCGCGGCGCGGGTAAAGCTGCGCTCCCGGGCGACGACCATAAAGGAAAGCAGATCGTTGAAGTTGTCTTTTAACATGGCGGTTTACTCGATTTATGAATTGAATTCATGGTTCCTTTCTGATTATGCACTCTAATGCTCCCCATGGCTTTACGCTACTGTTAACGCAACAGCAAACGAGGAGTTAATCATGAAAATTATCCGTAGCGGTTCGCTACCTTCCGTTCAGGGGCCAGAGGCCTGGTTTACCGGCTGCGTGCGTATTGACGCGCCTTTCCAGGCGACTGAACCGGCAAAAGTCGGCGGCGCGACCGTCACCTTTGAACCCGGCGCACGTACCGCCTGGCATACGCATCCTCTTGGACAAACGCTGATCGTGACGCAGGGGTGCGGCTGGTTACAGGAGTGGGGGAAAGAGGCGGAACCGTTGAATCAGGGTGATATCGCCTGGATCCCACCCGGCGTGAAGCACTGGCACGGCGCAAGCGCGCAGACGGCCATGACCCATATCGCCATCGCAGAAGCTGTCGACGGGAGCCCGGTGGCATGGCTGGAGAAGGTCACCGACGAGCAGTATCCGAACGAGTAGCGGTAAGCTATAGCTGATTTCCGGCAATCCAAATGTAAATTAATTGTTTCTCAGAGGTGAAATCCGCCTTTAATAATGACGACATGTTAAGTCAAACGAGAACGCAACATGTCATGGCGAATCAGCATTCTGGATAAAAGCCCCGTCGCAGAACACGAAACAGCCGCCGATGCGCTGGCGCGAACCTTAGCACTGGCGCAACAGGCGGAAACGCTGGGTTATCACCGCTTCTGGATTGCCGAACACCACAATACCCCGCAGCTTGCCAGCCCCTCGCCGGAGCTGCTGATTGCCTGGATCCTCGGGCAAACAAAACGTATTCGCGTGGGCTCAGGCGGCGTCATGCTGCAACATTACAGCCCCTATAAAGTCGCCGAAAATTTTAACGTACTGGCCGCCATTGCGCCGGGCCGGGTTGATCTGGGCGTTGGCAAAGCGCCCGGCGGTCTGCCGCTCTCTACCCGCGCCTTGCAGTACGGCCTAAATCCGCAGGAAAAAGGCAGCTTTACTGAACAACTGACGCAGCTTGATCGCTGGATCCGCCCTGAAAATCAGTCAGCGGAGGAGGACGTTCGCGCCACGCCGCTGCCGCCGGTGCCTGCCCGGGGATTTCTGCTGGGCGCCAGTACCGAAAGCGCGCTACTGGCGGCCTCCCTCGACTGGCATTTTGTCTTTGCCGCCCATCTGAACGGTGATCCTGAGCTGCTGCGCGAGGTCGTCACAGCGTGGCGTCAACACAGCGTCCGGGAGGTGATTGTGGCCGTGCAGGTCATTGTTGCCCCAACCCAGGCTGAGGCCGATGCGCTGGCGCAGAAGGTTGAAGTGTGGGGCGTGGAGCTGGTAAACGGACAGCGCGTCACCGTGGCCAGCGAAGAACAGGCCTACGCCTTTGCGCGGCAGGCGGGGAGTGACCCGGTGCGCATCGCGCGTCGGGCGCAGTCTCTGCTGGCCGGAACGGCGGATTCGGTGCTTGAACAGCTCAACGCGCTGCATCAGCAGTGGGGAATTGACGAATTTATCATCGACACGCCGGTCGCCGATGGCGCAACGCGCGTGCAGTCACTGCGACTGCTGGCCGAGGCGCGATTTAACAGGGAGGTGACCGTATGAGCTTTAGCGAACAACTGATTGCCTGGCGCCGTGAGCTGCACCAGAACCCTGAACTCTCCGGTCAGGAGGTCGAAACAACGGCGCGCCTGCGCGAGTGGCTGACGGCGGCCGGTATTGCACCGCTGCCTTACGATCTCCAGACCGGGCTGGTTGCGGAGATCGGCACGGGCAACGCACTGGTTGCGCTGCGCGCCGATATCGACGCGTTACCCATCGACGAGCGCAGTGGGGTGCCGTTTAGCTCCCGGCGTGCGGGGGTGATGCATGCCTGTGGCCATGACATCCACACCAGCGTGATCCTCGGCGCTGCGTTAAAGCTAAAGGAGCGGGAAGCCTCGCTCAACGGTCGCGTGCGGATCCTGTTCCAGCCTGCGGAAGAGAATTTCGGCGGAGCAAAAAGTATGGTGCGGGCCGGGGCGTTACGTGACGTACGCGCGATTTTCGGAATGCATAACGAGCCTTCACTGCCGGTCGGCGAGTTTGCTACGCGCGGCGGCCCATTCTATGCGAACGTCGATCGCTTCGTTATTCATGTTACCGGCAAAGGCGCGCATGCCGCACGTCCCCATGAAGGCAACGACGCCATCGTGCTGGCAAGCCAGCTGGTGACCGCGCTGCAAAGCGTAGCCAGCCGTAACGTTAACACGCTGGATTCGGTCGTTCTGAGCGTGACGCGCATCGCCGGGGGGAATACCTGGAACGTGCTGCCGGAAAGCGTTGAGCTGGAGGGCACGCTGCGCACGCACCGTACGGAAGTGCAGCAGAAAGTGAAAGCGCGCGTCGGTGAAATCGCCGCCGGATTTGCCAGCGCCTTTAGCGCGCAGATCAACATCACCTGGTACGCCGGGCCCACCGCGCTGGTGAACGATGAACACTGGGCAGGGTTTGCCACCTCGGTCGCGCGCGAAGCGGGATATGAAACCCGGCATGCGGAACTGCACATGGGCGGGGAGGATTTCGCGGTCTATCTGCAAAACATACCCGGCGCGTTTGTCAGCATTGGCAGCAACAGTCCGTTTGGGTTACATCACCCGGCATTTAACCCGGACGAAGCATTAATCGAACCCGCTGCCCGCTATTTTGCTCAGCTCGCGGAAAAAGCCCTGCAACACGTTTAATTAATTTGAGGTGAATATGTCTGCACATCGTCAATTGCGGCTGGGGACCATTTTGCATGGTGCATCCGGTAATATGTCTGCCTGGCGCCATCCCGCGGCGGTCGCGGATGCCAGCATTAATTTTGATTTCGTTAAAGAAACGGCTTTAAAAGCAGAAGAGGGCAAGCTCGACTTTATATTTGTGGCCGACGGTCTTTATATTAACGAGAAATCCATTCCGCATTTTTTAAACCGCTTTGAGCCGCTGACGGTGTTGTCCGCGCTGGCGAGTATCACCTCGCGCCTGGGGCTGGTCGGCACGTTATACACCTCGTACAGCGAGCCTTTCACCGTTGCACGCCAGTTCGCCAGCCTCGATCACCTGAGCAACGGACGCGCGGGCTGGAACGTGGTGACCTCACCGCTGGAAGGGTCAGCCAGGAACTTCTCCCGTGAAAAACACCCGGAGCATGCGCTGCGCTACCGCATTGCCGATGAGTATCTCGACGTGGTGAAAGGACTGTGGGATTCCTGGGAAGGGGATGCCTTTATCCGCAATAAAGAGAGCGGACAGTTCTTTGATGCGTCGAAACTGCATACTCTGGATCACCACGGTGATTTCTTCCAGGTTTCCGGCCCGCTGAATATTGGCCGCACGCCGCAGGGACGTCCGATTGTCTTTCAGGCTGGTGCGTCCGACGACGGTAAAAAGCTGGCGGCAAAACACGCTGACGCCATCTTTACCCACCATGACACGCGGGAAGAAGCCCAGGCTTTTTACCGCGATGTTAAACAGCAGCTTGAAAGTCACGGCCGCCGCGCAGGGGATTTACATATATTCCAGGGCGTCAGCGTGATTGTTGGAAACGACGCCGATGACGTAGAAAACCAGTATCAAACCACGGCGGCACTGGTCTCCATTAATGATGCGCTGAATTACCTTGGACGTTATTTCGAGCATCACGACTTCAGCCAGTATTCTCTCGACGCGCCGTTCCCGGATATTGGCGATTTGGGCAAAAACAGCTTCCGCAGCACCACCGATGAAATCAAGCGTAACGCCCGTGAGCGCAACTTAACTCTGCGTCAGGTCGCGCTGGAAGCCGCATCGCCGCGCCCGCGTTTTTCCGGCACACCGGAGCAGGTGGCCGATGGTTTACAGGCCTGGTTCGAGGAGAAGGCGGCGGATGGCTTCATCATTCAGGGCGGTACGCCGGACACCTTCCCGCGCTTTGTCGACCAGGTGGTCCCCCTTTTACAGGCGCGCGGCCTGTTCCGCACCGACTATCCCGGCACCACGCTGCGCGAAAGTCTGGGCTTAGACGAGCCCAAAAATCAGTTCACACAACAATAAAAGAGAAAAACGCTATGCAGAAATCATCGCTTATTCTGGCGCTTGCGCTGGCTTTTACCCCTGCCGTCTGGGCAGAGAACGTCAATATTAACGGCACCGGCGTGAGCATTGAGGCCAATAAAACGCCGATCAATACCGCCAAAAACAGCGATGCGATCGCGCAACTGCCGAAAGACTATCGCTTTGCCGTGCCGGGGAAATTTACCGTGGCGGTAGCGGGACTGAATCAACCGCCGCTGACGGTCTTTTCCGACGACAACAAGACCCTGCTGGGAAGTGAGGTCGACATTGCGCGTCTGGTGGCGGACAGCCTTGGGCTGGAGCTGAACGTGGTTCCCACCTCCTGGGAGGACTGGCCGCTGGGGGTGGCCTCCGGGAAATACGATGCGGCTATCAGCAACATCACCGTCACCAAAGCGCGCAAAGAGAAGTTCGACTTCGCCACCTATCGCAAGGATTCACTTGGCTTCTACGTGAAATCCACCAGTCCCATCAACTCGCTTGTGAAGGCAGAGGATATCGCCGGGCTGCGCATCATCGTGGGTTCCGGCACCAACCAGGAAGCCATTCTGCTGGCATGGAACGAAGAGAACCTCAAAAAAGGGCTTAAACCCTTTACGCCGATCTACACCAAAGACGACGCGGCTCAAACGCTGGCGCTTCAGTCGGGACGCGCGGACGCCTTCTTTGGCCCGAACGTGATCGGCGCCTGGAAAGCGGCGCTTAACGGTAAAACCAAACTTGTCGGCAGCGTCGACGGCGGCTGGCCGAAGGCGGCGCATATCGCGGTGACGCTGAAAAAAGGCAGCGGCCTGGTCGAACCGGTTCAAACCGCGCTGAACGGCGCGATCAAGAACGGAGATTACGACAAGGTGCTAAACCGCTGGGGGGAAGGCGTGGAGCGTATCTCCAGTTCCGAAGTTAACCCGGCGGGTCTGGGCGATTAAGGAGGCGCTATGCATGAACAATTTCGTGACGTTTCGCCGGAAGATGCCGATCTTCAGCCCATTATCTCGGGGCTTTTCGGTGAGTACGCCGCTCGTTACGGCGACTACTTTTCAAAGGATGCGGAAGTCGAGCTGACAGAGTGGTACCTAGCGCCGCAGGGGCTGTTTATCGTCCTGGAGCGCGAGGGTGAGATCGTCGCCACCGGGGCGTACAAGCCCTTCGACGAACATACCGCAGAGATCAAACGTATATGGACGAATAAAACGCTGCGCCAGCAGGGACTGGCCGCGCGCGTGGTACAGGAGCTGGAGCGCCGGGCGGTGCTGGCGGGCTACAGCCACATCTACCTGACTACGGGGTTTCGTCAGCCGGAGGCGGTGCGGCTCTATCTCAGTCAGGGGTATCAGCCGCAGTTCGATCTCAACCGCGACCCGGAAGAGTATAGCCAGCCGCCGTTCGACGGTCGGCTGCGTTTCACCAAGACGCTGATCCGCGAAGCGCTCAGCAAAACCGCATAAGGAGCGACGATGAGCAACGTTGAAACCATAAAAGTGGTCCCGGCACGTTATCCGCTGCGCGCTGCTGGCGCCGTGGTGGCGCTGTTTATGCTGGCGGTCGTGATCCAGTCCGTGGCCTTTAATCCGCGCTGGGAATGGGCGGTATTTGCCCGCTGGTTCTTTGACCCGGTGATCCTCGAAGGCGTCGGACAGACGCTGCTGCTGACGTTGATAAGCACCGTACTGAGCGTGGTGATTGGCGGCATGCTGGCGCTGGCTCGGCTCTCGTCATCATGGCTGTTGAACAGCCTGGCGTGGGGTTACATCTGGCTGTTCCGATCGCTGCCGCTGATCGTGGTACTGATTATCCTCTATAACTTCTCCTATCTCTACGACACGCTCTCTCTCGGCGTGCCTTTTACCGGCATTACCTGGGGCAGCTTTGAAACCATCAACGTTCTCGGGCAGTTTTCTACCGCCATCGTGGGGCTGACGCTGGTGCAGAGCGCCTATACTGCGGAGATCATTCGCGGGGGCTTCCTTGGGGTCGACCACGGTCAGTATGAGGCGGCCGCTGCGCTGGGTCTGCCGGCGTGGCGTCGCACCGTGCGCATAATTCTCCCCCAGGCGCTGCGCACCATCCTGCCGTCCGGGTTTAACGAAATCATCAGCCTCGCCAAAGGGACGGCGATGGTTTACGTGCTGGCGATGCCGGAACTGTTCTACACGATCCAGATGATCTACAACCGCACCCAGGAGGTGATCCCGCTGTTGATGGTGGGGGCCGTCTGGTATCTGGTGATCACCACCGTACTGTCTGCCATCCAGCATGTTATTGAGCGTGGACTCGCCCGCAGCGAGCGCCGCTCCGCCGTAAACCAGAGCCGGGCGACCAGCCGCGCGTGTTCCGTCACCACTTCGTCAGCACAGGAGCCCGTTCATGCAAGCCTCTCCTGAAGGACACATTTCCATAACCGGCGTCAGTAAGTTTTTTGGCCGACATAAAGCGCTCGATAACGTTACGCTTGAGATCCCACCGGGCTCCGTGACGGTGATCCTCGGACCCTCTGGATCGGGAAAATCGACGCTGCTGCGCACTATTAACCATCTGGAGCGCGTAGACGAAGGCTTTATCCAGATTGACGGGGATTACATCGGCTATCGCCGTCAGGGTGACAAACTCTACGAGCTCAAAGAGAAAGAGATCCTCAAACAGCGCGTCAACGTTGGGTATGTGTTTCAGAACTTCAATCTTTTTCCGCATCTTACGGTGCTGGAAAACCTGGTTGAAGCACCCATCGCGCATAAAAAGTTCAGTAAAAAAGAGGCTATTGAAAACGCCTACAGCCTTCTGGATGTGGTAGGTCTGCGCGATAAAGCCGATGCCTGGTCGTGTCACCTCTCCGGCGGCCAACAGCAGCGCATTGCCATTGCCCGCGCGCTGGCGCTGCGCCCGCGCGTGATGCTGTTTGATGAGCCAACTTCGGCGCTGGATCCGGAACTGGTTGGCGAAGTGCTGGACGTGATTAAAAAGCTCGCCCGCTCCGGCACTACGCTGGTGGTGGTCACCCATGAGATCGGCTTTGCCCGGGAAGTGGCGGACCAGGTGGTATTTATGGTCGACGGTAAAATTGTGGAGCAGGGCAGCAGCGACGACGTGTTAAACCGACCGTCGCATCCGCGAACGCGCCAGTTCCTCTCAAAAGTGCTGTAAGGAGCGCAGATGAAATATGGACTCCTGGCGGGGCTGGTCTTCACGACAGCGAGCCACGCAAGCATTGATTTAAAGGCCAACGAACAGCCGCTGCCAGTGACGGTTGATCAACAGGCAGTGGCGAAAATCCCGGCGAACTATAAATTTGTTGAGCCGGGTACCCTCACGGTGGCGATTTCAGCCCTGAATTCTCCGCCGCTGGCGCTGCTGGCCAGTGATAACCGCACCCGTATTGGCAGCGACCCGGATATCGCCCGGTTGCTGGCGGGCAGTCTGGGGCTGAAGCTGAAGCTGGTGCCAACGGCGTGGGAAGACTGGCCGCTGGGGATCACTTCCGGGCGCTATGACGTGGCGTTGGTGAATATCGCCGTCACCGAGCAACGTAAGGAGAAGTTCGATTTTGCAACCTATCGCGTCGATTCCCTGGCCTTCTCGGTGAAATCCACCAGCAACGTACAGTCGATCACCAGTGCGAAAGATCTGGCCGGTAAAAAGGTGATTGTCGGGTCAGGCACCAATCAGGAACGTATTCTGCTGGGCTGGAACGAAGAGAATAAAAAGGCCGGACGCGAGCCTGCGTTGCCGGTTTATCTGACCGACGACGCCTCAGGCAATCTCTATATTCAGTCCGGCAGGGCGGATGTCTTCTTTGGACCGCAGTCCGTTTCGGCCTACAAAGCCGCGTTAACCGGCAAAACCCGCGTCGTGGGATTAGGCCCGAAGAAAGCCTATGTCGCCACCACAACCAAAAAAGGCAATGGGCTGGTGTATGCGTTGCAGGCTGCGCTGGACGGTGCGATTAAGCGCGGGGATTATCAAAAGGTGCTGGCGCGCTGGGGGGAAGCGGGCGAAGCGGTGACGTCTTCAGACGTTAATCCGCCCGGGATAACCTACTAATGGTGCTCTATACCCTAAATAATTCGAGTTGCAGGAAGGCGGCAAGGGAACGAATCCCCGGGAGCGTACATAAGTACGTGACTGGGGTGAGTGAATGCAGCCAACGCACCTGCAACTTGAAGTATGACGGGTATACACTTAGGGTTTTCATCCCTGAGGAGGCAACATGATCAAACTCTATGGCGTACCCGGCTGGGGATCGGCAATCAGTGAGGTGATGCTGACTCTGGCAGACATCCCGTATCAGTTCGTCAACGTGGATGGGTTTGACCAGCCCGGCCCGCAGCGCGAATTGCTGTTGAAACTGAACCCGCTGTGCCAGGTGCCGACGCTGGAGCTGGAAAATGGGGCGATCGTGACGGAAACCGCGGCGATCGCCCTGATGGTGCTCGACAGACGACCCGACCTCGCGCCGCCCGTTGGGCAGGCCGAGCGCCAGCAGTTTCAGCGCCTGCTCATCTGGTTTGTGGCGAACGTCTATCCCACCTTTACGTATGCAGATTACCCGGAACGCTGGGTGCCTGATGCCCCGGAACAGCTGAAGAAAAACTGTATTGAGTACCGGAAATCCCTCTATCTGTGGTTTGACAGCCAGCTCAGCGCCTCGCCTTATGCCTTTGGCCAACAGCTAACGCTGCTTGACGTCTATATTACCGTCGTGCGTACCTGGGGGCCAGGTCATGAGTGGTTTACCACCAACGCACCTAATATCACCGCCATCGCGGATGCCGTCTGCGCGTTGCCAGAACTGCACAAGGTGCTAAAAGCTAACGACATAATCTGATAACGTGGAACGCTAACCTATAAAAGGAGCCCTGCCCATGCCTCACGTTGATATCAAATGTTTTCCACGCGATCTGACTGACGAACAAAAAACGGCCCTGGCGGCGGATATCGCCGAAACGATAGTCCGTCATCTGAACAGCAAAGATCGCTCAATCTCCGTGGCGCTTCACGAAGTCCAGGAAGCTGACTGGAAGGCGCAGGTCTGGGATACCGAGATTGGACCTAAACTGGATGAACTGATTAAGAAGCCCGGCTATTCGATGTAACTCGCCTGCCGGGTGGTGCAGTATCACCCGGCGATCCCCGCCTTTCATTCCTTTCGCAAAAATCGATAATAAACAGCACAACGTTTCCGCTACAATTCACTCCTCCGAACAATATTCGTTAAATCAGCAGGTAAGCACTACAACTGCACCAGATTAAGTACAGATAGTAAAAGGATAATTTTTTCATGACAAAATTACCTCGGTTTTCACTCGCCTTTATTCATCCTCGTTACTGGCTCAGTTGGGCAGGCATCGCCGCACTCTGGTGTACGGTCCAGCTCCCATATTCGCTTCTGTTAAAAGCAGGGCACGGACTCGGGCGTCTGGCTATGCGCATGCTTCCACGCCGCGTGGAAATCGCCAGACGAAATCTTGAGCTTTGCTTTCCGGAGATGAAAGAGGGTGAGCGCGAGCGTTTGCTTGAGCGTAATTTTGAATCGGTTGGAATGGGCGTCATCGAAACGGGCATCGCGTGGTTCTGGCCTGACTGGCGCGTGCGCAAACACTTCAGCGTGACCGGCTACGAACATATGGAACAGGCACGGGCGCAAGGAAGGGGCGTGGTGCTCATTGGCATGCATTTTCTCACGCTGGAATTAGGCGCACGCATCTTTGGCATGCTCAACGCGGGTATTGGCGTCTATCGTCCCAACAACAATGCGTTGCTCGACTGGCTACAGACGCGCGGTCGTCTGCGTTCCAATAAAACCATGCTCGACCGCTACGATTTGAAGGGCATGATCCGCGCGCTTAAGCAAAATGAGATCCTTTGGTATGCCCCGGATCACGACTATGGAAAAACGAATAGCGTGTTTGTGCCGTTTTTTGCCGTCCCGGACGCCGCGACAACTGCCGGGAGCTATATGCTGGTGAAAAGTGCCAGACCGGCCGTGATCCCGTTTGTACCACGCAGAAAAGCAGACGGCACAGGGTATGAGCTGATTATCCTGGACGATATTAGCGATACCTTGCAGGGAGGCGATAAAGTGGCCGTGGCTACGCAGATGAACAGGGCAATTGAGCGTGCGGTGATGATGGCACCCGAGCAATATATGTGGCTGCATCGTCGCTTCAAAACGCGTCCTGAAGGGCAACCGGACCGGTATGCGCGAAAAAAACAGGTCCAGTCCTCAGTCAGAACTTTCGCTGCCAGCGATATGTCGGATCGGTCGAGTATCCAGCAGTAACACAGGGGGCGGATGCCGTTGCGCTCCGCCCTTTATAAAATCTGCGCCGCTGGATAGAATTACCGCATCCACCTTGTCGGGATGCAAAATATGACCGGAAGAGTCGACTATCAGCTTGAAAAATATCTCCTCACCGAAGTCGCCGAGCCAGAACGTCTGACCCGCCAGTGGGCAGAAGTGATGCGCGAGTGTCGCGAGCAAAAATCCGGTGCGGAAGAGCGTTTGCGTCTCGCGCTGCTGAATGTGGATTATGTGACCAGCTTTGAGCTTCCCTTCCGGTTACTCCTCACCCGCGCCCCGCAGTTGATTGATGGGATCAGAAATGAGTTCCAGCTCAGTCAAAAAAATGTCCTGTTCAACGGCAAGCGGTTTGGCTGCGTTTACAGCCTTAAACAGGACCTGGAAGGCGTTCCTGACGAATTTACCTATCACCTGAAAACGCGGATCCAGCGAAGCGACAGCACTGGCGGAAGTGAAGTACCTTACCGGCAAATTGCACAGCAGGTGAAAGCGCCCAGGGAACGACTCAAACTGGCACTCGAAAATGGACTATCTGTAACGGCGCTCGACGGGCTTTTCTGGTTTGGCATTCAGCGCATCGCGGCCGATGTGCAGAGGCTAAGAAAAACGGGCACGAGGATTGTGACGTCAGAGACTGAGGTGTTTGATACGCTAACGATGACAACCCGGCGGATCCCCGTCTACAGCCTGACGCAGCCGGAATGAGCCTCGGTCGCTGAATCGTCGAACGTCTCAGAGAAGACAAAAAAGGCGGTAATCTCTTTCTCAGATATACCGTGCTTCAGCAACGCTTTCATTGACATTATGCCCCTTAGAAAGAGGGGCGTTTCACGCGATGGCATTGCTACTCAGCAAATGCCCGCAATGCCTCGCCATCAAGACGATAGCGTACCCATTCGGACTGCGGTACCGCGCCGATGCTCAGATAAAAATCAATTGCAGACTGGTTCCAGTCAAGCACGCTCCATTCCAGCCGGCCGCAGTGACGTTCCACTGCGCATTACGCGATATTTTTAAGCAGTGCTTTTCCCGCACCCTTGCTGCGGTATTCCGGGGAGACATACAAATCTTCCATATAGATGCCGTTGCGGCCAAGCCAGGTGGAATAGCTGGTGAAAAAAACGGCATACCCCACAGCATGGCCTGCATATTCGGCAACCAGCGCTTCGGTTTTACTGTCTGCACCAAACAGCGTTTTACGGATTTCGTCCGGCGTGGTGACCACTTCTTCTGGCGCTTTTTCATAGACTGCGAGTTCGTAAATCATATCGTATATTGCCGCTGCATCTTCAGGTCGCGCCTGACGAATCGTAATGCTCATTCCGTTCCCTTTATCTTTGTTTGTAGTTGATGGGGATAAGCATAAAGGCTAATGTCAGAAGAATTAAGTGCAATGAAATCAATAAATGATGAATATTATGCATCCAGCCTTAAGGCGCCTTGATTTAAACCTTCTGCCGGTTTTTGACGCGATTTATCGCCACAGTTCCGTTCGACTTGCGGCAGATGAGCTGGCGATGAGCACCTCGGCGCTCAGCCATGCCCTGTCACGGCTGCGTGTTTCGCTCAACGACCCGCTGTTCTACCGGGAAGGACATCGAATGTGTCCCAGCGTCTATGCCACCCAGCTTGCGCCAGTTATTGCATCGGCCCTGAAATATCTCGACCAGGAGCTGTCGCCGCAGCCGGAATTTGATCCTGCTATTAGTACAGCGTGTTTGCAGATCGCGATAACGGACTTTACCGCGTTCTGCATATTCCCTGCGCTCATGAATACGCTTCAACATGCGGCGCCTGGTTTGCGTCTGGAATTACGATATTTGCCGCACAGCCCGGCGTTGACGGAATTACTGGCAGGAGAGGTGGATCTGGCCCTGGGATTCAGCACCATTGAGGATCGCCGGTACCCGGAGCTGGAAGAGATCAGCTGGTTCGAAGATGAATATGTGGTGATTAGCAATGCGAGCCGGAGCGCGCTCACGCTGGAGGATTATCTCGCCGCCCGGCATCTTGTGGTTACGCCGTGGAATGAGAAGCAGGGGGTGCTGGATTTGCAGCTGGAACGCATGGGTTATACCCGACACATTGCGATGAAAACCCCGTCTATGCTCAGCGCCCCGTTTGTTATTGCAGAAAGCGATCTGCTGATGGCGTTACCTCGATTCGCCGCTGAAAAGCTGCTGCCAGCTACCCGTATTAAAATTTTTGATTTACCGTTCCACATCAGTCCGTTTGAAGTAAAAATTTATTCGCACAAGCGCAGCGGGAAACGAGGCGTCACGAACTGGCTCAAAGCTACGCTGCGCGCGCTGGCCGAAGGGCAACAGTCAGAGCGCTTATGATTTCGACTGTAACAGGATCGCCATCAGCCCCGGAAAGCGGGCGTCCAGATCTTCTCTTCTCAGTGAAATCATATTCTCGCGCCCCTGCGGGCGCTGCCAGATCACGCCGCTGTCGCGCAGTACACGCCAGTGGTGAGTCATGGTTGATTTCACCACCTCGTCCGGGCGCAGCGCGTTGCAGCTCAGCTCACTGCCGTCGGCCAGCCGTCGAATAATCGCCAGCCGCAGCGGATTGCCGAGGGCGAACAGCACATTTTCCAGTAGTATTTGTTCAGGTTCCGGGTGGTTTGGGATCATCGTTTTCCTGCGTCTCGCGTGAGATTGAGCTATATCAACAATAGGTCAACCGTTAAAAAATAGTTCGATAATACTCGTACAATAGGACTATTATAACAAACGAACAAACACGCGACTATCCTGGTCGTCACAAACCCGTCATGAAGACGTAAGGAAATATCATGCCCCGACCCATTCCACTCGAACGTTATCGCAACATCGGTATCTCCGCGCATATCGATGCCGGCAAAACAACCACCACTGAGCGTATCCTGTTTTACACCGGGATGAGCCACAAGCTGGGTGAAGTACACGATGGCGCGGCAACCACCGACTGGATGGCGCAGGAGCAGGAGCGCGGGATCACCATTACGTCGGCGGCGGTGAGCTGTTTTTGGCCCGGCATGGACAGAGGCTTTGAACCGCACCGCATCAATATTATCGACACCCCCGGGCATGTGGATTTCACCATTGAGGTGGAACGTTCCATGCGTGTGCTCGACGGCGCGGTGATGGTTTATGACTCCGTCGGCGGCGTGCAGCCGCAGTCGGAAACCGTCTGGCGTCAGGCGAATAAATATCACGTCCCGCGTCTGGCATTCGTCAACAAAATGGACCGCCCGGGTGCGGATTTCTTCCGCGTGGTGCGGATGATGCAGGAGCGGCTGAAAGCTAATCCGGTCCCGATTGTGATCCCCGTGGGCGCAGAGGAACACTTCACCGGCGTGGTTGATCTCATCAAGATGCGCACCATTCTTTGGGATGATGCGACCCAGGGCATGGCGTTCACCTACGCGCCGGTGCCCGACAATCTGCTGAGCACCGCCCAGACGTGGCGAGAAAAAATGGTCTCGTCTGCGGCAGAAGCTAGCGATGAGCTTATGGATAAGTACCTTGAGACGGGCGAACTGGATGAAGCTGAAATCATCAAAGGGCTACGGATCCGGACGATCTCCGGTGAAATACAGCCCATGCTGTGCGGCAGCGCTTTCAAGAACAAGGGTGTGCAGCGCATGCTCGACGCGGTGATTGAATTGATGCCGTCTCCACTGGACGTGCCCGCTATTGATGGGGTAGACGAAGATGGACAGCACGCCGAGCGCCACCCAAGCGATGATGAACCATTCTCTGCGCTGGCCTTCAAGCTGATGAGCGATCCGTACGTCGGACAGTTGACCTTTATTCGCGTCTATTCCGGCATACTGCGCAAAGGCGACGCGGTTTATAACCCGGTAAAGGGCAAAAAAGAGCGAATCGGGCGCATCGTGCTGATGCATGCCAACGACCGCCATGAGGTGGACGAGCTGCGCACAGGGGATATCGCAGCCTGTGTCGGGCTGAAAGACGTCACCACCGGTGACACGCTGACCGACCCGAATGCGGTGATCACCCTTGAACGGATGGAGTTCCCGGACCCGGTTATTTCGCTGGCGATTGAGCCGAAAACCAAGGCCGATCAGGAGAAAATGGGGATCGCCCTGCAGCGCCTGGCGGCGGAGGATCCGTCTTTCCGTCTGCACACGGACGAAGAGTCCGGTCAGACCATTATCTCCGGGATGGGCGAACTGCATCTCGAAATCATCGTTGACCGCATGAAGCGTGAGTTTGGCGTTGAGGCAAACATTGGTCGTCCGCAGGTCACCTACCGTGAAACCCTGCGTAAAGCGGTGAAGGATATTGAAGGTAAATTTGTCCGACAGTCCGGCGGGAAAGGGCAGTACGGTCATGTGGTCCTGAGTCTGGAGCCGTTAGCAGCCGGAAGTGGTTTTGTGTTTGAAGATGCCACCAAAGGCGGGGTAGTGCCGCGGGAGTACATCCCGTCGGTGGAAAAAGGCTTGAGAGAAGCCATGAATACGGGGGTGCTGGCGGGCTATCCGGTTGTCGATGTGAAAGCGACCCTGACGTTTGGTTCCTACCATGACGTTGACTCCTCGGAGATGGCCTTCCGCATGGCGGCGATCCTCGGCTTCAAAGAGGGCGCGCGGCGGGCGGATCCGGTTATTCTTGAGCCGGTGATGCACGTTGAGGTGGAAACGCCGGAAGAGTATGCCGGGAACATTATGGGCGATCTCTCCTCCCGCCGCGGCATGGTGCAGGGGATGGCAGAGCAGTACGGCAGCCAGATTATTCGCGCTGACGTCCCGCTGGCTGAAATGTTTGGCTACGCCACCACGCTGCGCTCGATGTCCCAGGGGCGCGCGACGTATACGATGGAGTTCCATCATTTTGCGGAAGCTCCGCGGAATGTGGCGGATGAGATTATTGCCAAGCGCGTGAAGAGTTAATTAATTGCACATGGTAGTCATTTGGCTACCATGTGCCTTTATTATTACGACAGGGAGTTTATGCCTGTTACTTAATTAGCGTCGCCGAGCGCACTTTCCATTTTCCTTGCTCTTCAACGAGACAATCTGCAATAACATGATCTTGCTTCTTACCAAATGCGACATAGACGTTTGTGCAAACGGCGTCAAAATCAGAATGTAAGACGGTTATCTGATTCCAGTCATCATCCCAGTCCTGCGCTTTGATAAACATATCCGCATCGGGCATATCTTTGTCGTTACTGTCGCCAGAGTACATTTCTTTAATTGCTGAAATGGTCCCTGAGGCTACGAACTCGTTCATAATGTCTGGATTGAGTACGGGCGGTTTGTTCTGATCTAACTGCGCTATATACCATTGATTGAATTTAAGCGCCGCCTGATCCGGTGCATAAATGTTTTCTGCGGCCGCGAGCGGAGACAGGGCGAAAAGTAAAAAGTAGAGTGGTTTCATTAACCATGCCTGAACAGTTCGTAATGAGGTTGTATGTTGCGGTAAGCCTGCATTGACTAATGTGCGCCCCATATCTTTTGCCAGACGCGTGTTGGGGATTTTTAATCGACCACCCGCTCTGATCGCTTCTGTTACGTAACGAGCACAATAACCCGTGCTGCTGGGTTGCGCGTGTGATTTCGCATATGATATTGCGCCATCTTTGTTCCATGACATGGATAGTTCCTTTACGAAAGATTGTTTATGCAACAGCTTCTGAAATATCCTCCGTTTAACATCGTTATGATAAACATAAAATGCCATAGAAATTTTATATAATTCAGATGGGTATAATTAAAAAATCAATCCAGCGCCTTCACCATCTTCCCACTCGTCACAAACGTCCCGGCCCCCAGATGATGCAGCGTATTCAGCTTATCCCCGTCAAACTGCCAGCGTCCGGCGACAAATGCGCGTTCATCTGCCGCGGCGGAAACCACTTCGCCAAACAGGGTGTCATATTTCTCGGCCGCAGAAGTGACAGGTAATAACCGACACTCCATCCACGCCAGACATTTCTCTTCTATAACCGGCAGACCAAGCTCAGGGCCATGAATAACCGGGATCCCGTAGCAGTTAAATTTATCCTCGTCGCGCCCGCTGACGCTGCCGACCGCCCAGGTCCAGTTGGCTGCCGCCACGCCGGGGATCACAATGCCGAATTTCCCGCTGCGTTCGATCAACTCCCGTGACCACGCGCTTTTGTCTACCACAATCGCGATACGCGGGGGTTCAAATTCCACCGGCATAGACCATGCGGCGGCCATGACGTTGCGACGATCGATGGTCTCATCCCGGCTGGTGATGAGCACGGTTGGACCGTGATTCAGAAGACGGCTGGCATGACGTAATTCAACAGGACGAAAGTGGCTCATAGGATCTCCTCATGTACACGATGAGTATGGCGAAAAAGCACTTTTGCGCATATGCATAAGGGAAAATAGTTTATAAACAGGGGATATCACATCATGGAGCAAATCATGTCCCCATTTCTGAGTGCTTATTTTGCCCGCACGGGCTGGCAGCAGCCCGTACAGGTTAATATCGATACCCTGCGGGGGCTCCATTTACACCATAACTGCGCGATCCCTTTTGAAAATATTGACGTCGTTTTGCCGCGGGAAATCCATCTGGACGACGGGTGTCTGGTGGATAAACTGGTCACCGCGCGTCGGGGGGGATATTGCTTCGAGCAAAATGGCCTGTTTGAGCGGGTGTTGCGCGAAGTTGGGTTTACGGTACGCAGCGTGCTGGGGCGGGTTGTACTGGCGAATCCGTCGCAGATGCCGCCGCGCACGCACCGGTTGCTCCTGGTTGAGCTGAACGGCGAGCGCTGGATCGCCGATGTGGGATTTGGCGGACAAACGCTGACGGCGCCGATTCGTTTGATCGCTAACGAGGAGCAGGAAACCCCGCACGGGAGTTATCGTTTGCTGAGCGAGGGTAACGACTGGGTACTGCAATTCCGCCATCACGAGCACTGGCAGTCGATGTACCAATTTGACCTGGGGACGCAGTACTTCAACGATTACGTGATGGGTAACTTCTGGTCGGCGCACTGGCCTCAGTCCCATTTTCGGCATCACCTGCTGATGTGTCGCCACCTGCCGGACGGGGGCAAGCTGACGCTGACCAACTTCAATTTTACCCACTGGCAGAACGGTCATGTGGAGGAGCAGATCCATTTGCCGGATGCGGAGGCGCTATATAAGCTGATGCAGGAGCGGTTTGGCCTGGGCGTTGATGACCCGAAGCACGGCTTTACACTGGCAGAGCTGACGGCAGTAATGGCAGGGTTTGATACGCATCCGCAGGCAGGGAAATAGCCCGGTGGCGACTACGCCTTACCGGGCCTACGGGCGTGTGAACGTAGGTCGGGTAAGGCGTAGCCGCCACCCGACAAATCAACGGCGCGATCTCACCACCTGATACCGACGCGTGAAGTACTCAAACGGCGCGCTCCACACGTGCACCAGGCGGGTGAACGGGAAGATGAGGAAGATCGTCATCCCCAGCACCAGATGCACGCGGAAGATCGGCGCGACGCCGCTCAGCATTTCCGACGAGCCGCCCTTAAACGTGACGATCCCCTGCGCCCAGCCGACCAGCTTCATCATCTCGCTTCCGTCAGGGTACTGAGCGGAGAAAGGAATGGTCGACAGCCCAAGGATGCACTGAAGCAGCAGGATACTCATGATGATAATATCCGGCGTGGTGGACGTGGCGCGCACCCGCTGGTTGAACAGGCGTCGGATCAAAAGCATCGACCCACCGATCAGCGTCAGCACCCCGCAAATACCTCCTGCAATCATGGCTAACTGCTGTTTAACCGCGACGGGTAAAAACCAGGCGTACATCCAGTGCGGGGTTAACATGCCGAACAGGTGCCCGAAGAAGATCCCCAGAATCCCAATATGAAACAGGTTCGAAGCCCAGTTCATCCCGCGCTTGCTGAGCATCTGGCTTGATGACGCCCGCCAGGTGTACTGCCCATAGTCGTAGCGCAACCAACTGCCGAGGAAGAAGACGGTGGCGCAGATGTACGGATAAATGTCATAGAAAAACACGTTCAGGTAATGAGTCATTTTGGGCCTCCGGCGCTGACGTCCACGTACTGCGGCGCGACGTCCTGGCTAAAGCGTCGTTGATATTGCTGCATCGGCGAACTGTCGCACGATGTGGCGTTGTCTTCGATAAACTTGACCTGTTCCTCTTCCCACACGGCGTCCAGTGCCTGACGGGTATCATCCCGTTTTTCACCGGATACCTGTTTCGCCACGCTGTCGCTGGAAAGCCGTGTTTCCGCCAGCGACAGCAGGGCGTCAAACAGCTGGTAATGCGCTACCTCGCGCTGTTTCAGGCGGCCTCCAATCAGCGCCAGTATAGGCGCGACGTTTTGCAGCCCTTCACGCGCCTCGTCGTCGCTGACGATACTGAGATATTCCAGATAGAGCGGCAGATAGTCCGGCAGCTCGCGGCAATCCAGCTCCAGCCCGGCTTTCTCATACTGGCTCATCAGGTCGACCATCGCCTGACCTCGATCGCGGGACTCGGCGTGAACGTGCTCGAACAGCAGTAGTGAAGTCGCGCGCCCCCGCTCGAAAACTTCACACCATTCGGCCTGCTTATCCAGCAGCGGGGCGCTCAGGTGCTGCTGCGCAAACGGCAGTAGCATGGGCGCATCCTGTTCCACCAGGGAAAGCGCTTCTTCACGGTTATCCCAAAGCAGCTCATCGGGATACTCAATCAGTAGCGCGATGATTTTAAGGATCTGCATTATTCTCCCTCCCCGTGATCGCGCACCTCGGTAATGTTGATCGCGTCGATGCGGCTGCTGTTGAAGAGGTTGAATTTGGTGTCGGAGCCGTGACAGCCGTCACCGAAGGTGAAGCCGCAGCCGTTTTTCTCCGGGAAGGCGTCGCGCGCCATTTCGCGGTGGCTGGTCGGGATCACGAAGCGGTCTTCGTAGTTAGCGATGGCCAGATAGCGGTACATCTCCTCAACCTGCGCTTCGGTCAGGCCCACTTCCTCAATGGCGCGGGTATCGGTCACGCCTTCCACGGTCTGGGAGCGTTTGTAGTGGCGCATCGCCATCATGCGCTTCAGAGCGCGCAGCACCGGGCCGGTATCGCCCGCGCTGAGCATATTTGCCAGGTATTGCACCGGGATGCGCAGGCTTTCGACCGCAGGCAGTACACCGTCGCTCTGCGGCAGACCACCCGCGTCCGCGTAGGACTGAATCGGTGACAGCGGCGGCACATACCAGACCATCGGCAGGGTGCGGTATTCCGGATGCAGCGGCAGGGCGAGCTTCCAGTCCATCGCCATTTTGTAAACCGGGGAACGCTGCGCTGCGTCGATGACGTTCTGCGGGATGCCCTGCTTCAGGGCTTCTTCAATCACCGCCGGATCGTTCGGGTTAAGGAACACGTCGCACTGGCGCTCATACAGATCGGTTTCATGCTCGGTGCTGGCCGCCTCTTCAATACGGTCCGCGTCATACAACAGCACGCCAAGGTAGCGGATGCGTCCAACGCAGGTTTCTGAGCAGACGGTCGGCTGGCCGGACTCGATGCGCGGATAGCAGAAGATGCACTTCTCTGACTTGCCGCTTTTCCAGTTGAAGTAGATTTTCTTGTACGGACAGCCGCTAATACACAGACGCCAGCCGCGGCATTTGTCCTGGTCGATCAGCACAATGCCGTCCTCTTCGCGTTTGTAAATCGCACCGCTCGGGCAGGTGGCAACGCAACTCGGGTTGAGGCAATGCTCGCACAGGCGCGGCAGGTACATCATGAAGGTGTTTTCGAACTGACCGTACATCTCTTTCTGGATCTTCTGAAAGTTTCGGTCGCGGGCGCGTTTTTCGAACTCGCCACCCAGCAGCTCCTCCCAGTTTGGCCCCCAAACGATCTTATCCATCCGCTTACCGTCAATCAGCGAGCGGGGGCGGGCGGTAGGGAGGTGATCCCCCTCCGGGGCGCGGTGCAGATCCTGGTAATCGAAGGTGAAAGGTTCATAGTAATCGTCAATCTGCGGCAACACGGGGTTGGCGAAAATTTTCGACAGGACGCCCATTTTTCCGCCGAGGCGCGGGGTCAGCTTGCCGTGAATACTGCGGATCCATCCGCCTTGCCACTCATCCTGATCTTCCCAGTTTTTCGGATAGCCGATACCCGGTTTGGTTTCGACGTTATTAAACCACGCATACTCCATCCCTTCGCGCCCGGTCCAGACGTTCTTACAGGTGACCGAGCAGGTGTGGCAGCCAATGCATTTATCGAGATTCAGTACCATGCCAACCTGTGAGCGTATTTTCATTTTTTCGCCTCCTGAACCTGATCCCGACCTTCGCCGTCCAGCCAGTTAATGTTTTTCATTTTGCGGATCATAATGAACTCGTCGCGATTCGAGCCGACGGTGCCGTAATAGTTAAAGCTGTACGCCAGCTGCGCGTAGCCGCCAATCATGTGGGTCGGTTTCGGACAGACGCGGGTGACCGAGTTGTGGATCCCGCCGCGCCGTCCGGTCACTTCTGACCCCGGAATGTTCAGAATGCGCTCCTGAGCGTGGTACATCATGGTCATGCCCGGCGGCACGCGCTGGCTAACCACCGCGCGGGCGGTGAGGGCGCCGTTGGCGTTGAAGGCTTCGATCCAGTCGTTGTCCTCAATCCCCAGCTCGCGCGCGTCGGTTTCGCTGATCCAGACGATTGGCCCCCCGCGTGACAGGGTCTGCATCAGCAGGTTTTCGCTGTAGGTGGAGTGAATGCCCCATTTCTGGTGCGGCGTCAGGAAGTTAAGCGCTTTTTCCGGGAAGCCATTCGGCGGGATCTCGCGCATATGGGTGACGCTGCGGGTATCAATCGGTGGACGATAGGCCACCAGACTTTCACCGAAGGCGCGCATCCAGGCGTGATCCTGATACAGCTGCTGGCGGCCGGAAATCGTGCGCCACGGGATCAGCTCGTGAACGTTGGTATAGCCTGCGTTATACGAGACATGCTCGCTCTCAAGGCCGGACCACGTTGGGCTGGAGATAATTTTGCGCGGCTGCGCCTGAATATCGCGGAAGCGAATTTTCTCGTCTTCTTTGTTCAGCGCCAGATGGGTGTGATCGCGCCCGGTCAGTTCGCCGAGGGCCTCCCAGGCTTTGACCGCGACCTGACCGTTGGTTTCCGGCGCAAGAGCGAGGATCACCTCTGAAGCATCAATGGCGGTTTCAATGCGCGGTCGGCCTTTGGCCGGGCCGTCGAGCTTGACGTAATTGAGCTTGCCGAGGAAATCGACTTCGTTTTGCGTGTTCCACGATATGCCTTTTCCGCCGTTGCCGAGTTTGTCCAGCAGCGGACCGAGAGAAGTGAAGCGCTCGTAGGTTTCCGGATAGTTGCGCTCGACGACCGCAATGTTTGGCGCGGTTTTACCGGGGATGAGATCGCACTCGCCTTTGCGCCAGTCCAGAATATCAAAAGGCTGCGACAGTTCCCCCGGGGAGTCATGCTGTAGCGGCTGTAGCACCACGTCAGTTTCGGTGCCGAGATGCCCGACGCACACTTCAGAGAAGACTTTGGCGATGCCTTTGTAGATCTCCCAGTCACTGCGGGACTCCCACGCGGGATCAACGGCGGCAGAGAGCGGGTGAATAAACGGATGCATGTCCGAGGTATTCATATCGTCTTTTTCATACCAGGTGGCGGTCGGCAGGACGATATCGGAGAACAGGCAGGTGCTGGACATACGGAAATCGAGCGTCACCAGCAGATCCAGCTTGCCCTCAATGGCGGCGGTTTGCCATTCCACCTCTTCAGGTTTGACATCATCCGTTGAGCCTAAATCCTCGCCCTGAATCCCGCTCTCGGTGCCAAGCAGGTATTTTAGCATGTACTCATGGCCTTTTCCGGACGAGCCAAGCAGGTTAGAACGCCAGACAAACAGGTTGCGCGGGTGGTTCATGCCGTTGTCCGGCTGTTCGCAGGCGAATCGAATATCGCCCGATTTTAACGCCTGCACGGTGTAATCCTGCGGCGACATTCCGGCGGCGTCGGCGCGGGCCTTAACGTGCAGCGGGTTGAGGTTGAGCTGCGGCGCGGAAGGTAGCCAGCCCATGCGCTCGGCGCGGACGTTGAAATCAATCAGATGTCCGGTGAATTTCGACGCGTCTGCAAGAGGAGAAAGCAGCTCCTGTGCGGTGAGCTTCTCATAACGCCACTGGCTGGCGTGGTTGTAGAAGTAAGAGGTGCTGTTCATCTGGCGCGGCGGACGGTTCCAGTCCAGCGCGAAGGCCAGCGGCAGCCAGCCGGTTTGCGGACGCAGTTTCTCCTGGCCGACATAGTGCGACCAGCCGCCGCCGCTTTGCCCGACGCAGCCGCAGAAGACCAGCATGTTGATCATCCCGCGGTAGTTCATGTCCATGTGGTACCAGTGGTTCACACCGGCCCCGAGGATGATCATCGAACGACCATGGGTTTTGTGCGCCGTGTCGGCAAATTCACGGGCGATTTTTTCTATCAGGTAAGCGGGGACGCCGGTAATTTGTTCGCCCCAGGCCGGGGTGTAGGCTTTGATCTCGGCGTAGTTTGCCGCCGCGTTACTGTCTTCCAGACCGCGATCGAGGCCGTAGTTTGCGAGCACCAGATCGTACACGCTGACCACGCGTCTCTGGCTGCCGTCGGCCAGCGTCAGGGTTTTACTCGGTACGCGGCGCGTCAGCACCGGCTCCTGCTTCACGCTGCGGAAATGCGGGTTCTCGTTGCCCCCGAAGTAAGGGAAGGCCACGTCTGCCACACTGTCGTGGGTGATGAGCAGGGAAAGCGTCAGCTCGGTCTCCTGTCCCGCGGCCAGCGACTCCAGGTTCCATTTGCCTTTTTCGCCCCAGCGGAAACCGATAGAGCCGTTCGGCGCCACCAGATTTCCGGCGACGTCAAAGGCGATGGTTTTCCACTCCGGATTATTGGTTTCACCCAGCCCGTCGGCCAGATCCGACGCGCGCAGCATGCGGCCCGGCACCACGCGACCGTCAGCCTGTTCATCCAGCAGGACCAGCATCGGCATGTCGGTGTAGCGGCGGCAATAGTTGAGGAAGTAATCGCTCGGGTTATCAAGGTGGAACTCTTTGAGGATCACATGCCCCATCGCCATGGCAAGGGCACTGTCGGTACCCTGTTTGGGGGCCAGCCACTGGTCGCTGAGCTTCGCCACCTCCGAGAAGTCCGGCGTAATGGCGACGGTCTTGGTGCCTTTGTAACGCACTTCGGTAAAGAAGTGGGCGTCCGGGGTACGCGTCTGCGGCACGTTCGAGCCCCAGGCAATGATATAGCTGGAGTTGTACCAGTCCGCCGATTCCGGCACGTCGGTCTGCTCGCCCCAGGTCATCGGCGATGCCGGAGGCAAATCGCAGTACCAGTCATAGAAGCTCAGGCAGGTGCCGCCGAGCAGGGAGAGATAGCGCGTACCGGCGGCATAAGAGACCATCGACATGGCCGGGATAGGCGAAAAACCGGCCACCCGATCCGGGCCGTAATTTTTGATGGTCCAGACGTTGGCGGCAGCAATCAGCTGGTTAAGCTCTTTCCAGTTTGAGCGGATAAACCCGCCTTTACCGCGCGCCTTTCTGTAGCTTTGCGCTTTCTGTGGATCGTTCTGAATGGCATCCCAGGCCAGCACTGGATCGGTATGCTGCGCCAGCGCCTCGCGCCAGAGTTCGATCAGCCTGCGGCGTACCAGCGGGTACTTGAGACGGTTGGCGCTGTAGAGATACCAGGAGTAGCTTGCGCCACGCGGGCAGCCGCGCGGTTCGTGGTTAGGCAGGTCGGGGCGGGTACGCGGGTAGTCGGTCTGCTGGGTTTCCCATGTCACCAGGCCATTTTTGACATAAATCTTCCAGCTACAGGAGCCGGTGCAGTTAACGCCGTGGGTGGATCGCACAATCTTGTCGAACTGCCAGCGCTGACGGTAGCTGTCCTCCCAGTCGCGGTTGGTGTGGTACACCTGGCCGTGCCCATCGGCGAAACTGTCGCCTTTTGTTTTGAAGTAACGGAAGCGGTCCAACAGTTTGCTCATGACATTTCTCCTGCTTCGATAACATGGCCGGAGGGTGAGGCATCACGCTCCGGCGAAGAGGTAGTTATTATTTTTGTGAGGATTTGCGGCCGTACACCAGCCAGGTGACGAGCACGCAGACGATGTAAAACACGAGGAAGACTTTCATGGCGCCCACCGGGGAACCGGTCATCGCCAGGGAGGTGCCAAAGGCTTTGGGAATAAAGAACCCGCCCACCGCACCGATGGCAGAGATAAAGCCCAGCGCCGCAGCCGTTTCGGTCACCGCTTCATGCTGTGCCTGTTCATCGCTCCCGCCCTGTTTTTTCACGCGGTCGAGGGTGATTTGGCGAAAGATAATCGCGATCATCTGGAAGGTCGAGCCGCTACCCAAGCCTGCGGTCAGAAACAGGCCCATAAAGACCAGATAGAAGGCGATAAAGCTGCCTGAACCAGACCCGGGGAGCGTCAGGAAAATCAGGGCGCTAAAGATGGCCATAAAGACGAAGTTGATCAGCGTCACCCTTACGCCGCCCAGTCTGTCCGAAATCATTCCGCCAGCCGAACGCGCCAGGGCGCCGATCAGTGGGCCAAAGAAGGCGAGGTGGAGGATATTAACGTCCGGAAACTGGGTTTTCGACAGCATGGCAAAGCCTGCCGAGAAACCGATAAACGAGCCGAAGGTTGCCAGATAAAGCAGGCTCAGCAGCCAGAGAAGAAAGCGCTTAAGCACCGGAAGCTGGCTGGCAATGGACGCTTTCGAGCTGGCGATGTCGTTCATGCCAAAAAACGCCGCAATTGTGGCCAGAATCAGCAGCGGCGCCCAGATCCACGCCGCGTTCGCCAGCCACATCGTCGAGCCATCCTCCTGCGGTACGCCGTGCACGCCGAGGAAGGTAAACATCGGCAGGAAAATCACCAGCGGCGCAACCAGCTGCATCACACTCACGCCCAGGTTACCCAGCCCGCCGTTAATGCCCAGTGCGCTGCCCTGTCTGGCTTTCGGGAAGAAGAAGCTGATGTTTCCCATGCTGGAAGCGAAGTTGGCACCGGCAAAACCGCACAGCAGTGCGATGATGATGAAGATCCAATAGGGCGTGGCGGTATTCTGGATGGCGATCCCAAGCCAGACACAGGGTACGACCAGGATAACGGTACTTAACACGGTCCAGTAACGTCCGCCAAATATCGGTACCATAAAAGAGTAGGGGACACGCAATATCGCGCCGGAGAGAGAAGGTAATGCCGTTAGCATAAAAAGCTGATCGGTGCTGAAATTAAATCCGACCTTATTAAGATTTACCGCAATAGCGCTAAACAACATCCAGACACAAAATGCGAGCAGCAAACACGCCACGGAAATCCACAGGTTTCTTCGTGCGATATGTTTCCCTTTATTCTCCCAAAATTGCGCGTTTTCCGGTTTCCAGTTACTCAACAGATGCTGATTACTCTTCTCGCTTTGATGTGACATATCACCCTCTTGCTTACCGAAGTGGAGAGAAAAAAGAAGGAAAAACAGAAAGATATCTGTCAGTGGCGTATGAAATTTATAGGATGTTATGGGATACATCTGAAAGGATAGATAAAAAAGCGAATCCCTGAGTTTGGAATGGGAATCAGGGTTCGCTTTATGTGTTACTAATTGTAACTCTTTGTGGAAATTAATACTCCGATGGGAGTATTAAAACAATTCGAGGGAGATAAGTTTATCCAGATGCTTATTAAATGCCGCGTCGTCCATTTCAGGCATATTTAAGACATATATGCCATCCAGGCCACATACCAGACCAATTAAACGCCAGGCGATATTTTCCGGCTGATCAGCAAGCGTAAAGGCGTTGGCCTCCGCACCGGCGCGGATAATTGCGACCGTTTCCTGGTGCCACATCTCCATGGTCAAAACGTAGGCGCTTTTGATATCGCTATCCCGGCTGGCGAGAATTTGCGCCTCCCGCCACAGCCGAATGTAGGGCTCAAACCCGCCGTCATCGCTGCCGAGCATGGCATGCAGGCGCTCGCGCCAGCCTGCGTTTTCGCCAACGATTTCAGCATCCAGCAAATCGCGGATCAGCCTGACAAACGCCAGCGATTTAAGCTCGCCCGCCGACGCAAAGTGGTGATGCACCTGCCCGGTGGCGACGCCCGCTTCGGTAGCGATTCGGCGCACGGTCATCGCAGCGAATCCTTCGGTCAGCGCCACGCGCATTGCGGCCTGTAGGATCTCTTCCCGCCGCTCGTCCTTGCTCAGATAACGCATAATTTCTCACTCTCAATGGCAACGAAACGAGTGTAACAAAGAGCTGGACAAGTGTTCAACTTTACGTAGGATCGCAATCTGGACATGTGTCCAGTTTTTAAATGAAAAGGAAATTTATGTTTCGTCAGTGGTTAGCGTTAGTGATTATCGTGCTGGTGTATATCCCGGTGGCGATTGACGCGACGGTGCTGCACGTGGCGGCGCCAACATTGAGCATGACGCTGGGTGCCAGCGGCAACGAATTGTTGTGGATTATTGATATTTACTCGCTGGTGATGGCGGGGATGGTGCTGCCGATGGGCGCGCTGGGCGATCGCATAGGTTTTAAGCGCCTGCTGATGATCGGCAGCGTGCTGTTTGGCCTGTCATCGTTAGCGGCGGCTTTTGCGCCGTCCGCGGGCTGGCTAATTGCCGCCCGCGCGTCGCTGGCGATTGGCGCGGCGATGATCATTCCGGCTACGCTTGCAGGGATCCGCACGCTGTTTATTGACGTGCGGCACCGTAACATCGCCCTTGGCGTCTGGGCTGCCGTTGGGTCGGGCGGCGCGGCGTTTGGCCCGCTGATTGGCGGCATGCTGCTGGAGCACTTTTACTGGGGTTCGGTCTTCCTGATTAACGTGCCGATCGTGCTGATCGTGGTTTCGCTTGCTGCGCGCTATGTGCCTGCTCAGCAGGGTCGGCCCGAGCAGCCGCTCAATATCAGCCATGCCATTATGCTGATTGTCGCCATTTTACTGCTGGTCTACAGCGCCAAAACCGCCCTGAAAGGGGTGCTGTCGCCGTGGATGGTGGCCTCTACGCTGCTTACCGGGGCGGTGATGCTGTTTATTTTCGTCCGTATCCAGCTGCGCGCGCGCGTGCCAATGATCGACATGCGTCTGTTTTGCCATCGCATTATTTTAAGCGGCGTGGTCATGGCGATGACCGCCATGATTGCGCTGGTGGGCTTTGAACTGCTGATGGCGCAGGAGTTGCAGTTCGTGCATGGTTTTACGCCGTTTGAAGCAGGGATATTTATGCTGCCGGTAATGGTGGCGAGCGGATTTAGCGGGCCGATCGCGGGTGTGCTGGTCGGGCGTCTGGGGCTGCGCATTGTCGCGGCCGGAGGCATGGGGCTAAGCGCGATCAGTTTTATCGGCCTGTCGACGCTCGATTTCAGCACCCAACAGTGGCAGGCGTGGAGCCTGATGGTGCTGCTGGGCTTCAGTGCCGCCAGCGCACTGCTGGCATCGACGTCAGCGATCATGGCTGCCGCGCCGAAAGAGAAAGCGGCCGCGGCAGGCGCGATCGAAACCATGTCCTACGAGCTGGGCGCTGGTCTCGGGATCGCCATTTTCGGTCTGCTGTTAACCCGCAGCTTTTCGGCGTCAATTGTACTGCCGCAGGGGCTGAGCGCGTCGCTGACCGATAAAGCCTCGTCGTCCATCGGTGAAGCGATGAAGGTCGCGCAGGAGCTGACGCCGTCACTGGCCGAGCCGGTGATGACGGCGGCGAAAACCGCGTTCATCACCTCGCACAGCGTGGCCCTGGGCAGTGCGGGAGCCATGCTGATGATTCTGGCGATCGGGATCTGGTTTAGTCTGGCGAAGGTCTGAGGGCAGCAGTAAAAAAAAAGGCCAGCCGCGAGGGCTGGCCTTTTGAACTAACACCTCTTAGAACTGGTAGGTCAGACCTACAGCCACGATGTTGTCGGTAGCCACTTTGGCATCTTTGGTGAACTGGCTGTCATCCACGAGGTTGATTTTGTAATCAACGTAGGTGGACATGTTTTTGTTGAAGTAGTAGCTCGCGCCAACGTCAACGTATTCAACCAGGTCCTGGTCGCCATAAGAACCGATGTCTTTACCTTTGGATTTCAGGTAAGCGATGGATGGACGCAGACCGAAGTCAAACTGGTACTGAGCCACAACTTCGAAGTTCTGTGCTTTGTTGGCAACGTGACCGCTACCGAATGCCGTCATGTTGCGGGTTTCAGAGTAGGTGGTTGCCAGGTAGATGTTGTTCGCATCGTACTTCAGGCCAGCAGCCCAGACTTCTGCGTTTTCGCCACCGGCGTTCAGGTTGCTTGCAGCACGAACCTGACGGTCAGTACGGTCAGATTTCGCGTAGGTCGCACCCACACCGAAGCCGTCGAATTCATAGGTAGAAGACAGACCCCAGCCGTCACCGTTGGATTCGGTGATCTCTGAACGGTCGTTTTTACCCTGGTACTGGGCAGCCACGTTCAGGCCGTCAACCAGACCAAAGAAGTCGGTGTTACGGTAGGTGGCAACGCCAGTGGTACGACCGGTCATGAAGCCGTCAGTCTGCGTCCAGGTATCGCCACCGAACTCTGGCAGAACGTCAGTCCATGCGCCGATGTCATAAGCAACACCGTAGTTACGACCGTAGTCGAAGGAACCGAATTCATCGAATTTCAGACCAGCGAAGGCCAGACGGGTTTTGTTGCCGTCGGAACCCTGAGCTTCAGAGCGGTTGCCCTTGAACTCATATTCCCACTGGCCGTATCCGGTCAGCTGATCGTTGATCTGAGTTTCACCTTTGAAGCCCAGACGAACGTATGTTTTGTCGCCGTCGCTACCAGCATCATCAGAAAAATAGTGCAGACCAGTAACTTTGCCGTACAGATCCAGTTTGTTACCGTCTTTGTTAAAAACTTCAGCCGCGTTAACAACGCCAGCCGCCAACATGGAAGTCACTGCCACTGCAACTAATTTAAGTTTCATCTTAACTAACCCTTATAATTTTATTTAGGTATTTCCTAAGCCACCTGAGCGATTTTTAAACGAGGCTTATCGTCAATGGCAGACTATTTTTAAAATTCCGTAGACTGCTTTCAATAATAAGTTTCAAAATATTAAAGATAATTTCAATTAGTGTGATCCTGATCCGATAAATTTCCCTTAAATCGCTCAATGAGGTTAATTTATATACATAAATTGATTATTAACCAATCACGATAATAAGGCTGGAAATAGTTGCCATGCGTTTTTGTTTTTAGAGGGAGATAAAAGGGCTTGGCAGATAATCTCAAGGAATGGGGCGCGTTATTGACTTTTAAAACAGTGGTTTGTGGATTTGTCCGGAAGCCAGCAACTGCTTTTCAAAAGAAACATCCAGAAATAAACTATTGCACTATGTGCTATATAGCGCGGGAATATTGGGGTTGAATTAATTACCTGCGTTGTCAGTTTATGTCAATTTCCACAACGAATCTGACTTTCTGTGAATACTCTATACAGAAATAGAAATACACACGAATGTTATAAATAATATTCTTTATTGTGATCACATATTAAAATAATGTTAATTTTTACCGGGCATAATTCGTGCCCGGTAAAAATAAAAATGCTATTTGCGGGTGGCATACCAGCAAAGTAATGATCCGGCGCAAACCATTAATGCCCCTTGCCAGAATGAGAATGAAAGCGGAGAGCTCAGCATAATAGCCGCCAGCGCGGCAGAGAGTACCGGGGTGAAGTAGGAGACGGCCGCAAGCACCGTGACGTTACCGTGGAGGATCCCAATGTTCCAGGCGGCGTAGCCAAAGCCAAGGGCAGCACCACACATCAACAGTTTCACGACTACCGGCACGCTGAATACCATTTCGGGCTGATCGCTGACGGCATATTTGACCCACAGGCTCAGGGCGGTCAGCAGGACGAAAAGAGTAATGCCATTTTGCCCTCTGGCATACCTGCTGGTGACGGTGCAGTAGGCGGCCCAGATAAAGGCACCGGCAAATGCCAGCCCGTAGCTCAGCGGGCTGGAAACGATGTTCTGCATGATGTCGTGAACGTGCAGCCCGTTTTCGCCGCCTAAGACCCAGCCCACGCCCAACAGGGAGATCGCTAAGCCGGGGATCACCCACAGGGTGGATTTTTGTCCGTTGAACAAAATGGCGAACACAATCGTCAGGCTTGGCCAGAGATAATTGACCATGCCCACCTCAATTGCCTGCGAGCGCGTCGCGGCAAAGCCAAGCGACAGGGCAAGGCACATTTCATAGCTGACAAACAGGACGCTGCCCGCAATGAGATAGCCTTTCGAAAACCGTTTAATATCAGGGAAACCTACCGTCGCCAGACACAATAATCCGCTGACGGTGTAGATCATCGCTGCGCCCCCCACCGGGCCAAGTCCCTCACTGACGCTGCGGATGAGACCCACCATGTTGCTCCACAGCAGTATGGCCACCAGGCCAATCAGCGTTGCTCTTTTTCTGTCCATTACCCTGCCAGTCTGATAAAAATCAAAGGGTAAACTTATAGCATCTAACCCATTCACCAGGCGAATTTTCTGTTTCGCGGTTAACCCGAAAGGAGTAATAAATCATACCGGCGGTGACTATTAAGGGGGCGAAGTTCGGCGACCTTGATTTGACGCAAAAAAAACAGGGGCTTTGCTGTTAGTTTGCGGCGCGAAGTCTTATCAGATAACGAGGACAGCAATGGACGTCAGCCGCAGACAATTTTTTAAAATCTGCGCGGGCGGTATGGCCGGAACAACAGCCGCAATGCTGGGATTCGCTCCCAAAATGGCGCTGGCTCAGGCACGCAACTATAAACTGCTGCGCGCGAAAGAGATCCGTAACACCTGCACATACTGCTCCGTGGGTTGTGGGCTATTAATGTATAGCCTGGGTGATGGCGCGAAGAACGCCAAAGAAGCGATTTATCATATTGAAGGGGACCCGGACCATCCGGTGAGCCGCGGGGCGCTTTGCCCGAAAGGGGCGGGGCTGCTGGACTACGTCCACAGTGAAAACCGTCTGCGCTATCCGGAATATCGTGCGCCGGGCTCTGATAAATGGCAGCGCATCTCCTGGGACGAGGCCTTCTCACGTATTGCAAAACTGATGAAAGCGGATCGCGACGCCAACTTTATTGAAAAGAACGAGCAGGGCGTTACGGTAAACCGCTGGACCTCCACCGGGATGCTGTGTGCGTCTGCGGCAAGTAATGAGACCGGCATGCTGACGCAAAAATTTGTGCGCTCCCTCGGCATGCTGGCGGTTGATAACCAGGCGCGCGTCTGACACGGACCAACGGTAGCAAGTCTTGCTCCAACATTTGGTCGCGGTGCGATGACCAACCACTGGGTTGATATCAAAAACGCAAACGTCGTGGTGGTGATGGGCGGTAACGCCGCTGAAGCCCATCCGGTGGGATTCCGCTGGGCGATGGAAGCGAAAAACAACAACGATGCGACGCTGATTGTCGTCGATCCACGCTTTACGCGTACGGCATCGGTGGCTGATATTTATGCGCCGATCCGCTCCGGTACGGATATTACGTTCCTTTCCGGCGTGCTGTTGTACCTGATCGAAAACAATAAGATTAACGCGGAATACGTTAAGCATTACACCAATGCCGCCCTGCTGGTGCGGGAAGATTTCGCCTTCGAAGATGGCCTGTTCAGCGGCTATGACGCAGAGAAACGTCAGTACGATAAATCGTCCTGGAACTATCAGTTCGACGAAAACGGCTACGCGAAACGCGATGAGACCCTGACCGATCCGCGTTGCGTGTGGAACTTGCTGAAACAGCATGTTTCCCGTTATACGCCAGACGTGGTGGAAAACATCTGCGGTACGCCGAAAGCAGACTTCCTGAAAGTATGTGAAGTGCTGGCCTCCACCAGTGCCGCCGACAGAACAACCACCTTCCTGTACGCGCTGGGCTGGACGCAGCATACCGTGGGCGCGCAGAACATCCGTACCATGGCGATGATCCAGCTGCTGCTCGGCAACATGGGGATGGCCGGTGGCGGCGTGAACGCCCTGCGCGGACACTCCAACATTCAGGGCTTAACCGATCTCGGCCTGCTGTCGACCAGCCTGCCGGGTTACCTGACCCTGCCGTCGGAGAAGCAGACCGACTGGCAAAGCTGGCTTGACGCCAATACGCCAAAAGCGATGCGTCCGGACCAGGTGAACTACTGGAGTAACTATCCGAAGTTTGCCGTCAGTCTGATGAAATCGTTCTACGGCGATGCGGCGCAGAAAGAGAATGACTGGGGCTTTGAGTGGTTGCCGAAATGGGATCAGGCTTACGATGTCATCAAGTATTTCAACATGATGGATAAGGGCGACGTCACGGGGTATATCTGCCAGGGCTTTAACCCGGTGGCGTCATTCCCGGATAAAAACAAAGTCGTTCGCAGCCTGAGCAAGCTGAAGTACATGGTGGTTATCGATCCGCTGGTCACCGAAACGTCTACGTTCTGGCAGAACCACGGCGAGTCTAACGATGTCGATCCGGCATCCATTCAGACTGAGGTGTTCCGCCTGCCATCGACCTGCTTTGCGGAAGAGGACGGTTCTATTGCCAACTCTGGCCGCTGGCTACAGTGGCACTGGAAAGGTCAGGATGCGCCGGGTGAAGCGCGTAATGACGGCGAAATTCTGGCCGGTATTTACCATCGTCTGCGCGAGATGTACCGCACCGAAGGCGGCAAAGGCGCAGAGCCGCTGCTGAAGATGAGCTGGAACTACAAGCAGCCGGATCATCCTGAGTCTGAAGAGGTGGCAAAAGAGAACAACGGCGTGGCGCTGGCCGATCTGTACGATGCCAACGGCAATCTGGTGGCGAAGAAAGGCCAGTTGCTCAATAGCTTCGCGCTGTTGCGTGACGACGGCACCACGGCCTCGTCATGCTGGATCTACACCGGCAGCTGGACGGAGCAGGGTAATCAGATGGCGAACCGTGATAATGCCGATCCGTCAGGCCTGGGCAACACGCTGGGCTGGGCATGGGCGTGGCCGTTGAACCGCCGCGTACTGTACAACCGTGCCTCCGCAGACGTGAACGGTAAGCCGTGGGATCCGAAACGCATGCTGATCGAGTGGAACGGCACGAAGTGGACGGGGAACGATATCCCGGACTTCAGCACCGCCGCGCCGGGCAGCAACACCGGGCCGTTTATCATGCAGCCGGAAGGGTTGGGACGTCTGTTTGCCATCGACAAGCTGGCGGAAGGGCCGTTCCCGGAACATTACGAGCCGATGGAAACGCCGCTCGGCACTAACCCGCTGCACCCGAACGTAGTTTCCAGCCCGGTAGTGCGTATCTATGAAGATGACGTGCTGCGTTTAGGTAAAAAGGACAAGTTCCCGTATGTCGGAACTACCTACCGCCTGACTGAGCATTTCCATACCTGGACCAAACATGCGCGGCTTAACGCCATCGCGCAGCCGGAACAGTTTGTGGAGATAAGCGAAACGCTGGCGAAGGCGAAAGGCATTGCCAATGGCGATCGCGTGACGGTGAGCAGCAAGCGCGGCTTTATTCGCGCGGTAGCGGTGGTCACCCGTCGTCTGCAAAGTCTGAACGTACACGGCCAGCAGGTAGAAACCGTCGGCATCCCGCTGCACTGGGGCTTTGAAGGGGTGGCGCAGAAAGGTTACATCGCCAATACCCTGACACCAAACGTCGGCGATTCCAACTCGCAAACGCCGGAGTATAAAGCGTTTCTGGTCAACATCGAGAAAGCGTAAGGAGCGATTAAATGGCGATGGAAACACAAGACATTATTAAACGCTCCGCGACCAACCCGATAACGCCCGCGCCTCGCGCGCGGGACTACAAGGCAGAAGTCGCCAAGCTGATCGATGTCTCCTCCTGCGTGGGCTGTAAGGCCTGCCAGGTGGCCTGCTCGGAGTGGAACGATATCCGCGACGAGGTGGGGCACTGCGTTGGCGTTTACGATAACCCGGCTGATCTGAGCGCCAAGTCCTGGACGGTGATGCGCTTTAGCGAAACCGACCAGAACGGCAAGCTTGAGTGGCTAATCCGTAAAGACGGCTGTATGCACTGTGAAGATCCGGGCTGCCTGAAGGCATGCCCGTCTGCGGGTGCAATTATTCAGTACGCCAACGGGATCGTCGACTTCCAGCAGGATAACTGTATCGGCTGCGGCTACTGCATCGCAGGCTGTCCGTTTAATATCCCGCGCCTCAATAAAGAAGATAACCGGGTCTATAAATGCACGCTGTGTGTCGATCGCGTCAGCGTCGGACAGGAGCCTGCCTGCGTGAAGACCTGTCCTACCGGGGCTATCCACTTCGGCACCAAAAAAGAGATGCTGGAAGTGGCGCAGCAGCGGGTGGATAAGCTCAAAGCGCGCGGCTATGACAAGGCCGGGATTTATAACCCGCAGGGCGTGGGCGGTACGCACGTCATGTATGTTCTGCACCACAATGACCAGCCGGAGCTGTATCACAATCTGCCGAAAGATCCGGCGATCGATACCTCAATCAACCTCTGGAAAGGGGCGCTTAAGCCGCTCTCAGCGGCGGGCTTTATCGCCACCTTTGCCGGGCTGATTTATCACTACATCGGTATCGGGCCGAATAAAGAGGTGGATGACGACGAGGAGGAGCATCATGAGTAAGTCGAAAATGATAGTGCGCACAAAATTTGTCGATCGCGCCTGTCACTGGACGGTGGTCATCTGCTTCTTCCTGGTGGCGGTATCCGGCATTTCGTTCTTCTTCCCGACGCTACAGTGGCTAACGGAAACCTTCGGGACACCGCAGATGGGGCGCATACTGCATCCGTTCTTCGGCGTACTGATTTTCGTGGTGCTGATGTTTATGTTTGTACGTTTCGTTCATCACAACATCCCTGACAAGCAGGATATTCCGTGGCTAAAAGGGATTGTTGAGGTTCTGAAAGGCAACGAGCATAAAGTCGCGAAGGTGGGCAAATATAACGCCGGGCAGAAGATGATGTTCTGGACCATCATGAGCATGATTTTTGTGCTGCTGGTGACCGGGGTGATCATCTGGCGTCCGTATTTTGCGCACTATTTCCCGATTCAGGTGGTGCGTTATGCGCTGCTGATCCACGCGACCTCGGCCATTATTCTGATCCACGCCATTCTGATCCATATGTATATGGCATTCTGGGTGAAAGGATCGATCAAAGGCATGATTGAAGGGAAGGTGAGCCGCCGCTGGGCGCAGAAGCACCATCCGCGCTGGTACCGCGACATTGAGCGTCTTGAAGCGCAAAAAGAGAGTTCGGAAGGGTTGAAGTAAACCTCGCGCCGTCGGCATTGTCCGGCGGCGCTGCGCTTGCGCGGCTTTTAGCTACGTATTGGTAATTAACGCATCAATTCCTGCAAGAACACTGCTTCTTGTACTGCGCAGATTACATACATAATCCTTATTATTAAGTTTTTTTGTCTCCACGTGTGTGATGTTGGCTGTATTAAGAAAATATGTCTGGAATTCAAGGTTCACCAGTGGCGTTGCAGCGTTTGAATATCCTCTTAAATGATTGTGATAGCTTAACGGGACAATAAGTCTCGTTGATAAGTCGTCATAATAATCGTGCTGAGTAATCATAAAATAGGGTTGATATTCACACGTTCTGTTTGATGGATTGCGGTAAACGTCAAACTGAAAACACATCAAAGCCCTCCGAAATAAGGGTCATCCGATAATAGCCCGGCTTTGGCCGTTAATTCATTCATTGCTTTAATAAATCCTTGATCCTGTTGACGCTGCCGCTTGAGCTCTCCTGCTGTAGAGAGTGGGCGAGGTCTATTCCCCGTAGGGCGCTCTGTCGTAGCACATCTTTCTGTGCGGTTCGGTTTCATGTTTTCTCCTTTGTTGGTGCGGTAATTATCAACCGCAGCCAACAAAAAACAATACTGTTTCCCCTGGTAATCTACATTATGCGAGCCGTCTTCCAGTAATATCAAAACCGCTCTGCAATATACCGGAAGGGATATTTTGTTGGCTTCACTTTGCCGATCTTGCGTTTCGGTAAATCCACCTTGTCAACGTGAATTTCTTTATAGGGGATCTGTGAAAGCAGATGCGAAATAATATTCAACCGAACCCGTTTTTTATCTTCTGAGCGCGCCACAAACCACGGCGCCCAGGCGGTGTCGGTCGCTTTAAACATCGCATCACGGGCGAGGGTATATTCATCCCACAGATTGAAAGATTTTATGTCCATTGGAGACAGCTTCCAGATCTTGCGACCATCATTAATGCGATCGCGCAGGCGGCGTTCCTGCTCTTTTGGCGTTACTTCAAGCCAGTATTTCAACAATATGATACCGGCATCGACCATCGCTTTTTCCATCACCGGCGTTCCATCAAGAAATTTGTCGGCCTGCTCTTCGGTACAGAAACCCATTACTCTTTCCACGCCTGCGCGGTTGTACCAGCTCCGGTCAAAAATGACGATTTCACCGGCAGAGGGCAGATGGGGAACGTAACGCTGAAAATAGAGCTGACTTTTCTCTTTATCGGTGGGGGCCGGTAACGCAACAACGCGAAACACCCGGGGGCTGACGCGTTCGGTGATGGCTTTGATGGCGCCGCCTTTACCCGCGCCGTCTCGCCCTTCAAAAACAATACAGACCTTTAACCCTTTGGCGACCACCCATTGCTGGAGCTTAACCAGTTCAACATGGAGGCGGCGAAGCTCTTGCTCGTACGCTTTGGTTTTGAGCGGCGCGTTTTTAACGACATCATCAACAACACGGGTTTTCTTCTTACTGACCATGGCGGGTCTCCCTATGGGTCCGGTCGCGGGATCGAGGCCGTACTAAGCGTGTAATCGGCCTGAATGAATGGATTAATGTGTCAGAAAGCTGATTTGAACTGGTTCACCATACAAGTTTAATCAATAATGCACGCTGCGTATTTTTTAACAGTGGTCGCGGTATGAAAAAAACAATTTTTTCGTTAGCACTGGCTACCTTTGGCCTGGGGATGGCTGAATTTGGCATCATGGGCGTGCTGACAGAACTGGCTCATGATACGGGCATTTCGATTCCCTCCGCCGGAAATATGATTTCGTTTTACGCTTTTGGCGTGGTGATCGGCGCGCCAATTGTGGCGCTGTTCTCCAGTAGATTTTCGCTGAAAACAACGCTGCTGTTTCTGGTGGCGATGTGCGTCGTCGGTAACGCGCTCTTTACCTTCTCTGACACCTACATGGGGCTGGCGGCGGGGCGCTTAATCTCTGGTTTCCCGCATGGCGCGATTTTCGGTGTGGGGGCGATAATCCTGTCAAAAATTGCGCCACCGGGTAAGGTGACGGTTGCTGTAGCAGGGATGATTGCCGGGATGACCGTTGCCAATTTGCTTGGCGTCCCGCTCGGGACCTGGCTGGGACATGAATTTAACTGGCGCTACACCTTCTTTTTGATTGCCGTCTTTGATGCGCTGGTGATCCTCTCTGTTCTGCTGTGGGTGCCAGACATTCACGACACGACAACCACCCGGCTGACAGAACAATTCCACTTCCTGAAAAAACCGGAACCGTGGCTAATTTTTGCCGCAACGATGTTTGGCAATGCCGGGGTGTTTGCCTGGTTTAGCTTCGTGAAGCCGTTTATGGTCAACGTGTCAGGCTTTTCCGAGGGCGTCATGACCGCGATCATGATGCTGATGGGGCTGGGCATGGTGCTGGGTAATGTCTTCAGCGGCAAGCTGTCGTCGCGCTTTAGCCCGCTGCGCATTGCTGCCACCACCGACATGGTGATTGTGGCTTCGCTGCTGTTACTGTTCGCGTTTGGCGAGCTTAAAACAGCTTCACTGGTAATGGGGTTCGTCTGCTGCGCCGGGCTGTTTGCGCTCTCTGCGCCGCTGCAAATACTGCTGCTGCAAAATGCGAAAGGCGGCGAGATGCTGGGCGCCGCAGGCGGGCAAATGGCGTTTAACCTCGGCAGCGCAATAGGCGCGTATTTCGGTGGAATGATGATTACGCTCGGCTTTAGCTGGAGCTATGTCACGCTTCCGGCAGCGATCTTATCCTTCTCAGCAATGACCTCTCTGTTGATGTACGGTTTTTTATGTGCCAAAAAGCGTCAGGCCAACGCAGGAGCGCTGGCCTGATTTCACGCTTTGCCCGCTGGTCGCGGGCACAGGAGGGGACTACACGAATTTCGCCAGCGGGTCAGCGGCGGCAAATGCGACTGCTTTGTCTGCTGCTGGCGGGTAAATCAGTTCGTTGGTGATGGCGACTTTGATCTTTTTGCCTTCCTCGCGCACGGATTTAACACGCTGTTCCCAGCCCTCGGTGTACACCGCGCCCCAGCCACCCAGATCCAGACAGGTGACGTAATTCACCTGACGGTAAGGGTACGGCTCCAGATTTAACAGGCTGGCAGCTGCGTTATGTCCGGCGAATTTCCCCAGCTGGATCGCGTGCTGGCAGGTCATCAGTGCCGTGTTGCCCGCATCGTCCGTTTTGGCGTGCGCCATATCACCCGTCGCGTAAACCTCCGGATGCGCAGGGATCTGCAACGTGTCGGTGACGATAAGGCGTCCCTGAGTGTCGCGTTCCCCGTCAATTTGCAGACTGAGGGGGTTAGCTTCTACCCCTGCCGTCCACACTACAGTCGCGCTGGCAATGCGCTCTCCGTTTTTCAGCGTCACGCCGCTGGCATCAATAGCTTCAATTTCACTGTTTAAACGCCATTCAACGTCCAGCGCGTTGCTTGCTTCTTCAATGGTGTTACGCAGCGCTTCGCTGTAACGCCCGCCAATGGTTGGACCTCTTTCAACTACGATCACTTTAGTCTTTGTATCGGCGCCGAAGCGGGTGCGAAGACGAGCAGGGAGTTCCGTTGCCAGCTCAATGCCGGTAAAACCGCCGCCACACACGACCACGGTATTGCGTTCTGGGGTGGAGGGGCGCGAAACCAGCGAATCAAGATGTTGCTCGAACAGCCTGGCGGAGTCGAGTTGGTCGATCTCAAATGCGTATTCAGTCAGACCGGCAATCGGCGGACGTTTAGTCTGGCTACCGGTTGCGAGGATCAGACGTTCCCAGTTGACTTCGGCAATGGCGCCGTTTGAATCGCGATACAAAACGGTTTTAGAAGAGGTATCAATACGTTGTGCTTCGCCCGAAATAAAGGCAATACCCAGTTCAGCAAACAGTTCGGTCAGTGGCGCGACCATCGTCGACACGTTCTCTTCATAAAAACGTGGACGAACGCGCAGTTCCGGTACCGGGGCCAGCACGGCAATGCTGAGGCTATTATTACCTTCCAGAGCAGAAAGACGCGCGGCGCTGACCGCAGCCCACATACCGGAAAACCCACTACCCACAATTAAAATCTGCTTTTTCATACTCGATCCTTTTGTTCGTCAGGCTGTGTGTCTGACATAACTGCCACTATACTTGTCGGAGTTAACTGCGACAACTTCTTTCTGAGTTAAAATTCGTTATAATGCAGCGAACAATGACCCGGAGTGAGCCATGGCGTTTTACAGTTCTGGTGTGGAATATGGCATTCATAGCCTGATGTGTATGGTGGATGCAAAAGGCAATGAGCGTGAGATGAGCGTCCGGGAGATGGCGGCCTTGCAGGGCGTACCGTACGACTATCTTGGGAAGATTTTCACTCGTTTGTCACGCGCGGGGCTGGTTATCAGCACCGAAGGCAAGGGGGGAGGATTCCGGCTGGCGCGTCCGGCAGAGCTGATCAGCGTGCTGGACGTGGCGCACGCCATCGATGGCGATAAGAATATGTTCGAATGTCGGGAAGTGCGTCAGCGCCTGGCGGTATTTGATGAAACGCCACCGGCCTGGGTCTGTGACGGACCGTGCGGGGTGCGATCGGTTATGGACAGCGCGCAGCAGCGGATGGAAGAGGAGTTAGGACGCCATACCATCCTGGATCTGGCGCGGAAGATGTATCGAAAAGCGCCGGACACGTTCCAGATCGAGGTTCAGGAGTGGATTTCCGATCGCCGTTCGTCTACGTGACAGGCCGGGCAGGGCAAACCCGCTACCCGGCCACCGCGGTTAAGAACGTAAATCAATCACCATACGGCCACGGATCTGGCCCTGTTCCATCTCTTTAAAGATGGCGTTGATATCTTCCAGTGGGCGCAGCGTGACTTTCGGAACCACCTTACCTTCAGCCGCAAACTGGAAGGCTTCGAGCAGATCCTGACGAGTACCCACCAGAGAGCCCACCACCTGAATCCCATCCAGGACCAGACGTGGTATATCCAGGCTCATCGCTTCCGGCGGCAGGCCAACAGCCACCACGCGGCCTCCGGCGCGAACTGCATCAACGGCAGAGTTGAAGGCCGCTTTCGCTACCGCCGTCACCACTGCCGCATGTGCGCCGCCGGTTTTCTCCTGAATCACTTTTGCCGCATCTTCACTGCGGGAGTTCACGGTTAAGTCTGCGCCCATGCTGGCAGCGAGCTTCAACTGCTCGTCATTCACGTCAATGGCGATAACTTTCGCATTAAAGACATTTTTGGCGTATTGCAGTGCGAGGTTGCCCAGACCGCCAAGGCCATAGATCGCAATCCACTGGCCGGGTTTGATCTCAGAGACTTTTACCGCTTTGTAGGTGGTGACACCGGCGCAGGTGATGCTGCTGGCCGCCGCAGAGTCCAGCCCCTCCGGGACTTTAACCGCGTAATCCGCGGTCACGATGCACTCTTCCGCCATGCCGCCGTCGACGGAGTAACCCGCGTTTTTTACGTCACGGCACAGAGTTTCGTTGCCGGTATTACAATATTCACAGTGGCCACAGCCTTCGAAGAACCACGCCACGCTTGCACGATCGCCAACTTTCAGTGACGTGACGCCCGGACCAATCTCTTTGACAATACCAATCCCTTCATGGCCGAGGATCACCCCGGTCTTGTCGCCAAAATCGCCATTTTTAACATGGAGATCGGTATGGCAAACGCCACAGCACTCCATCTTCAGCAGCGCTTCACCATGTTTGAGCGCGCGTAAGGTTTTCTCTGTAACGTTAACCTGATGATCCTGAGTGACAACAGCAGCCTTCATGTGTTTCTCCTTTTACTAATGAGTATCTGCATAGCAGGTGTAATACCCATTAAGGATTAATACTTTGGCGCTGTAATGCAAGGCAACCGCAACATAATGTCATCAATTAATTCAGTTTCAGATTAAGAATACGGTGATCCTCTAATAATCAGTAGGGGAAAACGCTAACGTAAAAAACCCGGCGTAACGACCGCCGGGTACAGATTTATAGTTGGGCTTCTATCTCCTCAATCTCTCTTCGCCATTGCGCCTGCAACTGCGGTTTTTGTTGTTTTGGCTTGCGCGCCAAATCCTCTTCCAGCAGCATTTCCAGGGCAACCAGGCGTTCGAGCAGATCGTCAGACGCTGAAGGTGGTGCCTTCGATGCAGTCTTCGACGCCTCAGGCACCACCGGACCGGTGCTCGCACGCAGGCGCTCAAACACCGCCTCCGCATCGTGCCATTCGCTAAGCCTGCCGTCCTCAATCAGCCAGTAGCGGTTACAGCTCTGGCTAATTAACTGACGATCGTGGCTCACCAGCAGCACTCCGCCTTCAAACTGTTGCAGCGTTTCCGCCAGCGCCTCTTTGCCCTCCATATCCAGGTGGTTGGTCGGTTCATCCAGCATCAGCAGGCTATAACGGGCAAGGGTCAGGCCGACGAACAGCAGGCGCGAACGTTCCCCGCCGCTCAGCGTACTGACTTTTTGCCCGTGCCGCGCCCACGAGAAGCCGGCACTGATGAGCGCCATTTTACGGGTCTGCGGATCTGGCGCGAAAGGCTCCAGCGCATCAAGCAGCGCCGTATCGTCTGGCAACTGATGCAGCGTCTGGTCGTAGTAGCCGGGTGAGACGCGCGGATGACGCTTAAGCCGCTCGTCCGCGATCTCGTCGCAAAAATGTCGCCAGATAAGCTTCAGCAGCGACGATTTTCCGCAGCCGTTACGACCCACAATTGCCACGCGATCGCCGCTCTTCAGCCGCGCGCTGACGAGGGTAAACAGGTCTGGCAGACCCGGCGCCGGGGGCACGCCGAGGTGGGTCATTTCCAGCAGGCGATCGGCCCGAAGCGCGTCCCCGCGCAGGGTTAAGGTCCACGGGCTTCCCGCCGTCAGTTCCGTCTGGTTCTCTTTCAGGCGTTCGACCTGTTTTTCCATCTGCTTAGCCTTACGGGAGAGATCTTCGTTGTCGTAGACCTTGCCCCAGGTCGCGAGGCGTTTGGCGCTGGCCGTGACGCGGTCGATCTCTTTTTGCTCTGCCTTGTGGCGCTGCGCATCGCTTTCGTCTTTCGCCTCCAGCGCCTGACGGGCGGCAGTGCAGGGAAGGGCGAAGTAGTGTAGTATTTTATCGCGCAGGATCCAGCTGCCGTTGGTTACCGCGTCCAGCAGTTGCCTGTCGTGTGAAACCAGCACAAAGCTGCCGGACCAGCTCTGTAAAAACTGCTCCAGCCACAGCAGGGTCGGCAGGTCGAGGTGGTTGCTCGGTTCGTCCAGAAGCAGCAGATCCGGATCGCTTATCAACGCCCGCGCCAGCAGCAACCGCGTATGCTGACCGCCGCTCAGCGTGGCGGATTGCAGCGCCGTTTCCTGCGTCGTAAAGCCCATTCCGGCCAGCAGCGTCTCGGCCTTCCAGCGAAGACTGTCGCGCTCACCGGTCGGCAGCTGCGCCAGCACCGCATCCAGCATGGTCAGGGGATAAAGGGTCTCCGGCAGATGTTGTTCCACGCGCGCCAGCAGGCAATGTCCCGCCAGTGAAACGGTTCCGGCAGCAGGGGACTGCGTCCCGTCGAGGATTTTCAGCAGCGTACTTTTTCCGCAGCCGTTATCACCCAGCAGGCCAATCCGGTCGCCTTTTTTCAACGTAAAGGAGAGAGAGTCGAAGAGCGTGCCAAACGCGGTATCAACACGTAAAGAATGTGCAGTGAGTAGAGTGCTCATTGTTGCTTACCCAGGAGTTACAGGCATGTTTATGCCTCGTCAAACATCGCTGACGATAACTCAGTAAGCCCGAGAGAAGGGATTTCAGGGGTTAGTGTCTTCGCTCAAGCGGTAGTTATCGCAGCACGATACCGATAACGCTTGAGCTGGTGCGATCACCAAATGTATGTGAAACATTGAAAATTTCACAGTACAGCATAATTGGCCTCCTTATATATTCAGTAGGTTAATGGATGAAGGGAGTGTAGCGGGGGAAAATGGGTTTGGCTAGTGGGAAGTGCCGTATATTCCCCTCACCCTAACCCTCTCCCCAAAGGGGCGAGGGGACTGTCCGGTGCGGTTTTCACCCTCTCCCCTTTGGGGAGAGGGCTGGGTGAGGGGCAATGCTTAAATCGAAGTACGACGATAGCTACGGTATTCCGGCATCCAGAAGTTATCATCAATCGCCTGCTGCAACGCATCGGCAGAGGTTTTCACCGCGACGCCTTGCTGCTGCGCCATTTTGCCTACCGCGAAGGCAATTGCGCGGGACACTTTGTGAATGTCTTTCAGTTCCGGCAGTACCAGGCCTTCACCGTTATTCACCAGCGGAGAGTGACCTGCCAGCGTTTCGCTCGCGGACATCAGCATTTCGTCGGTGATGCGGGACGCGCCGGAAGCAATGACTCCCAGACCAATACCCGGGAAGATATAGGAGTTATTGCACTGCGCGATGGGGTAGAGTTTGTCCTTCCACACCACCGGATCAAACGGACTGCCGGTTGCGACCAGTGCCTTACCTTCGGTCCATGCGATGATGTCCTGCGGCGTTGCCTCCACGCGTGAAGTCGGGTTAGATAGCGGCATCACGATAGGGCGTTCGCAGTGCTTGTGCATCTCGCGAATAATCTCCTCCGTGAAGAGGCCGGTCTGCCCGGACACGCCGATCAGAATGTCCGGCTTCACGTTGCGCACCACGTCAAGAAGCGAGAGCACTTCGTTATCGGTATCCCAGTTTTTCAGGTTTTCGCGTTTCTGCACCAGTTTGGTCTGGAACGGGAGTAAGTTTGGCATGCCGTCGGTCAGCAGGCCAAAACGGTCCACCATAAAGACGCGGGAGCGGGCCAGCTCTTCGCTTAAGCCTTCGCGCTGGGTCTGGGCAATAATTTGCTCGGCGATGCCGCAGCCCGCGGAGCCTGCACCCAGGAAGACAATTTTCTGATAGCTGAGCTGGCTGCCTGCCGCACGGCTCGCAGCAATCAGCGTACCGACGGTCACTGCCGCAGTGCCCTGAATGTCATCGTTGAACGAGCAGATCTCATCGCGGTAGCGGTTCAGCAGCGGCATGGCGTTTTTCTGTGCGAAGTCTTCGAACTGCAACAGCACGTCAGGCCAGCGGTGCTTCACGGCCTGGATGAAATCATCCACAAACTGATAGTACTCGTCGTCGGTAATGCGCGGGTGACGCCAGCCCATGTACAGCGGATCGTTCAACAGTTGCTGGTTATTGGTCCCCACGTCAAGTACCACCGGCAGGGTGTAGGCCGGGCTGATCCCGCCGCAGGCGGTATACAGCGAGAGCTTACCGATGGGGATCCCCATCCCGCCAATGCCCTGGTCACCGAGGCCCAGAATACGTTCGCCATCGGTCACCACGATCACCTTGATGTTGTGGTTAGGCACGTTTTGCAGAATGTCATCCATGTTGTGACGGTTCTGATAAGAGATGAACACACCGCGGGAACGACGGTAGATCTCTGAGAAGCGTTCACACGCCGCGCCGACGGTGGGGGTGTAAATGACGGGCATCATCTCTTCAAGATGGTTCTGCACGAGGCGGTAGAAGAGGGTTTCGTTGGTGTCCTGAATATTACGCAGGTAGATGTGTTTATCGATTTCGGTTTTAAAGCCCTGATACTGGATCCAGGCACGTTCTGCCTGTTCTTCAATGGTCTCAACCACTTCAGGCAGCAGGCCCAGCAGGTTAAAGCTGCTGCGCTCTTCCATGCTAAAGGCGCTGCCTTTGTTCAGAAGGGGGAACTCCAGTAAAACCGGACCGGCGTAAGGAATATAAAGGGAACGATGTTTTTTCAGTTTGTTGTCCATGTCACTCACTCTTTTTAAGAAGATCCGTCCCTGACACTGCTGTTTGTCATCTTTCTGGCCTGTGCTACGGGGTGCGGTCGGTTGGTATTATAAAGGAGCTGAATATTAATTACCGCAACACATAAAGAAAAACACCACCGGGGTGACCGATGGTGTTGTGGATTTCGTACTGGAAATTACTTGCCTGCCTGACGTTTCCTGCCGGTGGCGTGGGTAACTTGCGTTTCGCTACCCTCCTCAATAACCACTTTACGCTGGTTAGAGAGCTTGTAGTTCAGTCCCAGAATATGGCGTGCCTGACGGTTCGATTTCATGTTAACTCCTCAATCCTGTTGATAGTTTTAAGGACAAGCTTGCTTACGCAAACGAAATGTAACCCCTTAGGTTGCAGATCCAGCTTAGCAGGTTTTTACAGAGGTGCGTTTCGCCCACTAACCACATAGTTGATGGTTTGCTGGTAGATGTCACTGAGGATGTCATTGTCCGTGGCTTCCACCCACTTGGTCAGTTCCATCAAAATGTCATCTTCAGTAACAACACCGTGCTCGGCGTGAAGACCTTGTGCGATCGCGTTAACAAGTTCCGGTTGTGCTGCTGTGGTATGTGCCGGGTAATAAGTAAACATGCTGCCTCCGTGTCGTTGTCTGTTTAATGTTACGGCGTGCAAAATCGTAATTCACATTCAGATTGGCAAATATTTTTGCCGTTGTGGTTCAGATTCGTCCTGGAATTAAAAATAACATCTCCCGTAGCACAGAAATAAAACTCAGGGTTTCCAGCGGCGTAAATTCGTGGTTTTTTCATAAGGCATGGGCGTCGGCCAGGAGATCAATTCCACAATGCTGCCCCAGGGGGTTTGACCATAGCAGAAAGCATTGCCTTCACCTTGCTCATCCGGAAAGCTAAGCGGCTTCGGCGCGGTGAACATCTCGCCGCCGGCGGCGGTGAAAGCCGCGATGGCACTATCAAAATCATCAACATAAACAGCAAAATGCTGAAGTCCAAAGTCGCTGGCGCGAGCGGGCATTCCCTGTTCAGGGCCATGCATTTCGAAAAGTTCTATGCCGGGTCCGTGCGGCATAACAAGCATGCGAATGGCATGAATTTTAGTGCCGGGAAATAATTTTAAGGTGTGCTGCTGGGCGGGCTGATCGATATTATCGGTTTCTGCATCGACAGAATGATATAAAACCTGTGCGCCGAAAGCGCGTTCAAAAAATAGGGTGGCTTTTTCAATGTCGGGCACCGTAATACCGATATGGTCAATACCCCTTACTGACGATTGCATAGTAAACTCCTGCTATAAAAAATTTAAATATAGCAGGAGATAATCAGGCTATTACCACTTCATTTCGCCGGTATTCACTTTGGCACTCAGTTCCAGCGAACTTTCTTCCGCAAGGTTCGGCCACTGTTTTTTTATCGCATTGATGACGCCAGTTGATTCTTTATGCGTCCTGAGGGCCTTTTCAAACTGCTGTAGATAGCGACGGGTAAAGTCGATAGCGCCGGTACTCGCTGGCGGTGTCCCAAGGTAGTGGCCCGGAATAACGCGTTCGGGCTTAAGGGCAGCCATGCTATCCAGCGTCTGCTGCCACTGTTTACGGCTTTCCGTCGTTTGGGTATCCGCCGTCCAGACGTGAATGCCCCATGAGACGCCCGTGCCGCCGAGGATGGTTTTGGCGGATGGGATCCAGACGTACGCCGCATAGCTTTCAGGCTCTTCAATGCTTACTCTCTCACCGTCAATCATAAAGGTGGTTGAGGCAAGCACTTGCGGCACGTAGAGCTGCGTCGGCGCGCCATCTTTCATCTGTGGCCCCCAGAAGGCGAGCTTCGCGTCTTTTGTGGCCCTGATATGGTCCACCACCTGTTGCGTGGCGACAACTTTGGCATTAGGGAAGGCTTTCATCAGCGGTTGCAGGCCGAAATAGAAATCCGGATCGCCGGAAGTGATCACGATTTTGTTCAGCGTTTTACCGCTGTGGCGAATTTTTTCTACCAGCGCTTCGCCATCTTTCACGCTGAACTGGGCGTCAAACAGTACCGCCTCTTTCGGGCCAGATACCAGCGTGGAAGAAACGGCAAAAATGCCTTTTTCCTGCGGGTTATACGTATCAACGGTCAACGGCGCGGCAAAGACGGCCGGAGTGAAAAGGGTTGTCAGCAAAGCAAGGCGGGCGATAGTCATGGTCATGTCTCTGTTCTTCAGGAAAGTCTCTATTGTACGGATCTCTACATTTGCCAGAATTCCTGAAACAGGAGATGCTTAGTTTCATAGATCGAGCAAATGGAGGTCAAAATGGATCGCGTTATTGCCGCCCAGGTGTACAACCGCATCTGTGAACTGGGGAGTTTAAGCGCGGCGGCGCGGGCGCTGGGGATCTCCCGTCCGATGGTGAGCCGTTATCTGGAGCAGATGGAGAAGTGGGCTGGGGCGCGGCTGGTTAACCGCTCCACCCGTAAGCTGACGCTGACGGCGGCGGGGGAGAAAGTCCTGCAAAAGACGCGCAAGCTATCGCAAATTTCTCAGGAAATTGAAGATCAGTCAGTGAAGGATTTACCCTCAGGCACGCTTCGTGTCGCCTGCGCGCATTTTACCGCGATGCAGATTATCGCTCCGGTGCTGCCCGATCTGTTGCAGCGTTACCCTCAACTGCGCATTGAGCTGGATGTTAACAACCATCCGGTGAGCCTGGTGGGCGAGCGAATTGACGTGGCGATCCGCATTACCGATAACCCCGAACCGGGTATGATCGCTCGCCGATTGGGAGAGTGTCGGTCCGTGCTTTGCGCCTCGCCGCACTACCTTGCAAGCCGGAGCGTTCCAGAGGAGCTGGAAGACTTAGCCCGGCACAACTGCCTGCATTACAGCTTTTTTGCCGGTCAGTCGTGGCGTTTTTTAACGCCGGCAGGGGAGCCGGTCACGACGGCGGTCAGCGGCAATCTCAGCGCCAGTATCTCATCTCTGCTGATGGAGGCGGCGATAAATCACTGTGGTATTGCCATGCTGCCCGAGCGCGAGGCCGACGCGGCGCTACGGCAGGGAAGCCTGGTGCCGGTGCTCAGCGCCTATACGCCAAAACCGATCGGCATTTTTGGTATTTATCAGTCGCGAGACTATCAGCCTGCGGCACAGCGTGTGTTCCTCGACGCGCTGGCAAACCACCTTGCCACGCGATCGGACTAGTCTGTCTTCCCTGCAAAATGGACTATGCGTCCTATACTTATCCCTTTGTAAGCCAAAAGGAGAGCAAGCATGACGATTCATAAGCACGGTTCAGCACACTGGTCTGGCGACATCAAACGCGGCAAAGGGACGGTATCGACCGAAAGTGGCGTCCTTAACCAGCAACCTTACGGCTTTAACACCCGCTTCGAGGGCGAGAAAGGGACTAACCCGGAAGAGCTGATTGGCGCAGCGCACGCGGCCTGTTTCTCTATGGCCCTGTCGCTAATGCTGGGCGAAGCGGGTTATACCGCCGATTCCATCGATACCACGGCGGATGTCTCGCTGGATAAAACCGACAGCGGTTTTGCCATCAGCAAAGTCGCGCTGCAAAGCAAGGTGACGGTACCGGGTATCGATCCGCAGCAGTTCGACGGCATTATCCAGAAAGCCAAGGCCGGTTGCCCGGTCTCGCAGCTGTTGAAAGCGGAAATCACGCTGGATTACAAACTTAACTGATATCGGGCCGGGCGCATGCCCGGCTCATTTTTAACGGTTACGCCAGCAGCGCACGCTTCGGCTTGCGGAAGAGGGCTGGAGTTGTTGCGGCTGTTCACATCCCTGCGTCGCCAGCGAACAGCGGTCGCGGAAATAGCACCCAACGGGCAGGTGGCGATTACCGGGAAGATCGGTTTTTCGTAACGCAAGATCCTCATCCAGCGGTTCTCCGGTCCGGGGAACGGAGTCAAGCAGCAGCTGCGTATACGGATGGCGCGGCTGACCCAGCACCTGGTCCGTCGGCCCCAGTTCCACGATTTGCCCCAGATACATTACCGCCACCCGGTCGCTCATGTGCCGGACCACCGAGACGTTGTGCGAGATCAGCACGTAGGTCAGATTTCGCTGCTGTTGCAGGGCAACCAGCAAATTGAGGATCTGTGCCTGGACGGAAATATCCAGCGCGCTGGTGGGTTCATCCAGCACGATGATGTCCGGATCCGAAGAGAGCGCCCGGGCAATAGCGATGCGCTGGCGCTGTCCGCCCGAAAACGCATGCGGCAGGCGGTCAAGATATTCCGCTCGAATCCCAACCTGCTGCGCCAGCGTTTCAGCCAACTGACGACGCTCCCGTTCGCTGCGACGTTGCTGTATCCACACCGGCTCGGTGATGGTGCGCCAGACGGGTAAACGCGGATCGAGGGACGAGAGCGGGTCCTGAAATACCATCTGCATACCACCCGCCGCATTCGCGCGCTGACAGGCACCGGTACTCGGTTTGAGCATGCCCATCAGCAGCTGCGCCAGCGTGCTCTTTCCACAGCCGGATTCCCCCACAACGCCCAGCGTTTCGCCGCGATGGATCCGGAGATCCATGCCGTTAAGGGCGTGTACCTGTTCCGTCACGCGCCCCAGCCAGTTTTTGCGCGCAGGAAAATTCACATGCACGCTATCCAGTTCCAGCAGTACCTCAGACATGGCGTCTCTCCTGTTGTGGGTACCAGCAGGCAGCCTGCTGGCCTTCTGCGCCCGTGGAAATTAAGCGCGGCGTTTCGCTGCATTTCGCCCCGGCAGCAAAACAGCGTTCGCGAAAAGCACATCCGCGCGGGAGGTGGCTGAGGTTAGGTACCGTGCCGGGAATGGCCGGGAGGATCTCGCGCGGTTCACCATTTTCCGGGGCACACCGCAGCAGGCCAATCGAATAGGGGTGCACAGGATGGTGGATCAAGGTCTGCGTGCTGCCGCTTTCGATCACGCTGCCCGCGTACATAACGTACATCCGGTCACAAAGCTGCGACACCACCGCCATATCGTGACTGATAAACAGCACCGACGTTCCGCTGGCGCGCGCTTTATGTTTCAGCAGACGCAGCACCTGAAGCTGGACGGTCACATCCAGCGCGGTAGTGGGTTCATCAGCGATGATCAGCTCCGGCTCGCAGGAGAAGGCAAGGGCGATCATGACCCGCTGGCGCATACCGCCGGAAAGCTCAAACGGATAGCGATCCATTACCTGCGCCGCATCCGGGATTTGCATCTCGCCCAGCAGGGAGATCGCCTTCTGCCGCGCGTCGCGGCGGGAAAGCGACTGATGCTGGCGGATCACCTCCACCATCTGCCTGCCAATCCGGCGCGTGGGGTTAAGCGCCGTCATCGGCTCCTGAAAAATCATCGCCACCCTGGCGCCGCGCCACTGACGAAGCTGTTTTTCCGACGCGTTCAGCACATCTTCCCCGAGCAGCGTGACACGGCCATGGTGAACATGGTAACTGCCTTCCGGCAGCAGGCGCATCGCCAGCATCGCGGTGACCGATTTTCCCGAGCCGGATTCGCCCACCACGCCGACAATTTCACCCCGGCCAATCTCCAGCGAGACGTGGTTGAGCGCGTGGACGTCACCGCGAAAAATGGGGAAACTCAGGTGCAAATCTTCAATCGATAATACGGAATCACTCATGACTGCTTCCCTCCTGATTTGGGATCCAGCAGGTCGCGAAGACCATCGCCAAACAGATTAAAGCCAACCGCCGTGATCAGAATTGCCGCCCCCGGAAACGCGCAGTACCACCACTGGTCAAGCACGTAGTTACGCCCCACGGCCACCATTGCCCCCCATTCGGCGGTCGGCTGCTGCGCGCCTAATCCAATAAAGCCCAGCGTGGCGGCCATCAGAATGGCGCTGCCGATATCCAGCGACGCTTGTACGATCAGCGGCGGCAGGGCGTTACGCAGGATATGCCAGCTGATCAGGTGCCAGCGCGATGCGCCAAAGGTGCGGGCGGCCAGCACGTAGGTGAACTGGCGCACCACCAGCGTTTGCCCGCGTGCCAGCCGCACGTAAAACGGAATGCGTACAATCGCAATCGCCAGCATCGCGTTAAACAGGCTTGGGCCGAGCGCGGCGGCCAGGGCCATCGTCAGCACCAGCGAGGGGATGGAGAGCATAATGTCCATGATGCGCATAATGATGGCGTCGCCGCGCCCGCCAAGTACGCCGGACAAACAGCCGAGCAGCGAACCGATGCCGCCCGCAATCACCACCACCGCCAGCCCCGCTGTGATGGACTGCTGGCTGCCCACCAGCACGCGGCTGAACAGATCCCGGCCCACCTCATCGGTGCCGAACCAGTGCTGGGCTGACGGTGCCTGCAAGCGCGCGGTCAGATCCAGCGCGTTCGGATCGTGCGGGACTATCCACGGCGAGACCACCATCATCAGCAGCATCACGATCATAATGACCCCGCCGATCAGCGTGAGCGGGCTTTTGCGTAACATCCAGAACAGCTTTGCCCAGTTGATGCGCTGTTTAGCGGTGCTGACAGGGACGGGCGTTTCCTGAGTTAACATCATTCGGCACCTCCGCGCCCAATTCGCGGGTCGATCCACAGATACAGCAGATCCACCACCAGATTGACGAAGACATAGGCCAGCGATACCACGACCGCGAAGCCCATGACGGCAGGGAAATCCAGCGCCTGAATGGAGGTCACCACCCAGGCTCCCATTCCCGGCCAGGCAAACACGGTTTCGGTAAGGACGGCCCCGTACAGCAGATCGCCCAGCGCCAGCCCGAGCACGGTAATGGAGGGGATCATGGCGTTGGGTAAGGCGTAGCGCAGGACGATGTACCAGCCCGGCAACCCGCTCGCGCGGGCGGTACGAATATAATCCTCGCTCAGTTGCTCCAGCATCGCGGAACGTACCTGACGCGCCACAATACCCAGATGCACAAAGGCCAGGGTCAGGGAGGGTAAAATCAGGTGCTGCAGGGCATTGAAAAACACCTCGCCGTTGCCTTCCAGCAGAGCGTCCAGCAGATAAAAACCGGTAACGTGGGCGGGCGGATCGAGCCAGTCGTCCAGCCTGCCGCCGCCGGGCAGAATTTGCAGTTGCCCGTAGAACAGAACGATAACTCCCAGTCCCAGCCAGAAGGCAGGCGTCGAGATGCCCGTCATCGCCATCAGTCGCACCAGGTGATCCAGCCAGCGGTTACGGTACACCGCCGATAAAATGCCCAGCGGCACGCCAATCACCAGCGCCAGCAGCAGGGAGCAAAAGGCAAGCTCCAGCGTGGCGGGGAAAAAAGCTTTCAAATCTTCCGCAACGGGGCGACCGGTGCGAATAGAGGTGCCCAGATCGCCATGTGCCAGCGCCTCAACGTAGCGGCCAAACTGAATATAGAGTGGTTGATCCAGCCCCAGCTGCTGGCGGATGCCCTGCACGATTTCATCGCTGGCGCGATCACCGGCCAGCAGGCGGGCCGGATCGCCGGGGATCAGGTGTGAAATAATAAAAGTAATAATACAGACACCGGCCACCACCAGGATTAACCCCCAGCAGCGCTGGCGCACAATGCTCCAGAACGTCATACACTTCCCCCCGGCGTGGGCCGTTACTTACTCATGGTGGCGATGTTAAAGACCTGCTCAAGCATCGGATTAAAGGTGAAGCCTTTGACCTCTTTGTTCATCGCCAGCTGGTAGTTCTTCTGGAACAGATAAACGTAAGCCGCCTCGTCAATCACCACTTTCTGCGCCTGCTGGTAATCTTTGGTGCGTTCCGCCTGAACGGTGGTTTTCAGTGCCGCCTGCAATAATGCATCGACCTCTTTGTTCTCATAGAATGAGCGGTTCCCCGGCAGCCCTTTTTTGTCCGATTCGAACCAGTAGTTCATGAACATGTACGGGTCAGCGAAGTCCGGGCTCCAGTTACCAATCGCAATGTCATAATCACCTTTGCCGACGCGGTCGCGCATGGTGGCGTTCGCCAGTTTCTCGAGCTTGACGTTAATCCCCAGCTTGCCCAGGCTCGCCTGCGTGGAGAGGGCGATAGGCTCCCAGTTCGGGTCGTTATCGGAATAGAGGAACGTCAGGCTGGCAGGTTTATCTTTGACTTTCTCCAGCGCCGCTTTGGCTTTGGCCTCGTCAAAGCTGTACCGCATGGCGTTCGCATCGAAGCCCCACATGCCCTCCGGGATCGGGCCGCGCATCTGCTTGCCGTTCCCGCTGAGAATGCCTTTCACCATCCCCTGGTAATCGGTCGCCCAGGAGACCGCGCGGCGCAAATCCACCTGATTCATTGGAGGCTTACTGTTGTTCAGATAGAGGTAGGTCACCCGCAGGGACGGGTATTCCGCCACGGCCACTTTGCCTTCCTGCTTCAGAGCAGCAAGCTGATCCACCGGCAGGGCGTCGGCGATATCCAGATCGCCACGGGAAAGTTGCAGGCGACGCGAGGCGCTTTCACCGATAATCTTCACCGAGACGCGCTTAAAGTGCGGCTTTTCACCTGGCCAGTGTGGGTTGGGCACCATCACCAGCTGTTGACCTTTCCGCCAGCTTTTCAGCATAAACGGTCCGGAACCCGCGGTGTTTTGCGCCAGGAAACCGCGTGCGTCGTCGGCGGCATTGGCCTTCAGCACCGCCGGGTTGACAATCGACGCGCCGTCATTTGCCAGCGTGTAGAGGAACGGGGCAAACGGCTGGCTGAGGGTGAATTTCACCGTATGCTCATCCACCACGTCCACTTTCAAATCTTTCGGGAACGCTTCGGAAGATCCCTGGTTGATTTTAAGCAGACGTTCAAACGACAGCTTGACCGCTTCGGCGGTCACCGGCGTGCCGTCGGAGAATTTTGCATTATCTGCCAGGGTGAACGTCCACACTTTCTGGTCGTCTGACGCCTTCCAGCCCGTCGACAGATCGCCTTCCACCTCCGTGGTGCCAGGCTTGTATTTCACCAAACGCTGGTACGAGGGGTAGGTCACCGTCCAGTCGTTGTTATCGATAGTGACCGCCGGATCCAGCGTTTGCGGATCGGCAGCTTTCCCTATCACCAGCATATCTTTTGGCACCGCCGCCAGAGCGGGAAGGGCGCTCAGGGCGAGCGTAGCGGCAATCAGGGTAGTAAGCAGCGTTGTTTTCATGGCCGGGCTCCAGAATTACAGTGAGTGTGTGATCGGATAACAGGCGAACTGGTCATCTAACAGCGGATAGCTGGCGGCGTTCGGCAGCTCGAAATGCCACCACTCGCTGCTGATGCCCACAAAACCGCCGCCGTACATAACGGCGTTCAGGAGCAGACGATTTCGCTGCGCCTCGGGCGGAACGGAAGGGTGCCAGGCATGAGAACGGTCGTGCATTTCGTCAAACCCGGCGCCCATATCCAGCACGTTGTCGTGTTCATCCATCAGCGTGACGTCAATGGCAGTGCCCCGGCTGTGGTTCGAGCCAATCGCGACATCCACCACGTATTCCGGATTGGGGCAGGCATCCCAGAGTTGCGCCTGTGCCTGCTGCGGGCGATAGGCGTCGTAGACCACCAGCTTCAAACCGGCCAGCGCGGCGATACTGATCGATTTCGCCAGCGCGGTGGCGGCATCCGTGTGCAGCAGGCACGCGGCGTGCTGATAGATCGGGCGGCCGGTAATGTTATCGGCGGTCGCGTATTTCAGATCGATATGCAGCGTGGGAAAAGTTTTCGCCACATCAATCAGTTGACTCTCTTCAGGCATAGCTCCGCTCCTTTAGCGTTCAAATTGACCAAATTCTTGTTGTAGTTGTCGGTTGATTGCCAGACGTTCCGGCAGCGCTTCCCCCAGCGCCTCCACGACGCCCGACAGCAGCAGGTTGAACAGACAGCTCACCGGCGCCAGCGAGTCCCAGAAATGGCCGGTATCGGTCTTCACCTGGAGTAAATCAATCGGGTAATCCCGCGCCCACGGGCACCAGATATCGGTGATCAGCGCCATCGCCAGGCCTTTTTCGCTCGCCACGCGGCAGTACTGGCGGGCAATGGCGGAGTAGGCGCGGGTATCGGTCAGCACGATATACGGGTTAGCAAAGCCGGAGTTAAGCGACTCCACCCAGCTACCAGAGAGCCCTTCGGAATAGCTTACCCGCGGGCGCAGATACTCCAGATGGCTGAAGAACGCATTGGCGATCCCGCGCGTGGACTGGATCCCCAGCACGAAGACGGCGTCGGCATGGGTAAGTTGCTGGACCACCTGCCTGAACGTTTCGCTTTGCGCCAGCTGGTAGACATGGGCAATGGCGTCCACCTCCAGCGACAGGGAGTGCTGAAGGCGATCCGACAGCGGCTGTTGCTGTTTCCAGGAGTCCAGACGCTCGTTAATGCCCCAGGGCTGATGGGGATCGCGCAGGCTTTTTTTGGCGTCATCAAGGTTGCGATAGCCCAGCTTGCGCAGAAAGCGTCCGACGGTGATCCCGCTGGTGGCCGTGGCCAGCGCCACGCTCTCAGCCGTTTCAAAGGGGATCTGCCCGACATGCGCCAGCATCCAGCTTGCCACCCGCTTTTCGCTCGGGGTGAGCTGGCTAAAGGTCGCTTCGATACGGCTCAACACCTCTGGTTTGGTCGTCATACCGCCTCGCTGTTAACTGGCTGTCAAAAGCCGGGTTTCTGTTATCAGATTAACAATGCAGGACGCGTGCCATGTTCACATTGCGGCGAAAACGCGCTGTGCAGCAAAGTTAATGCAATATTTGTTTAACAGATGCTCAACATTTGTGCAGCGTAGTTCACTTTTGGTGCAGTGTCCGGCCTGAGCGATATCTATTTGGTGAATACGACAGCCTCTTCACATTTTTTGGTAAGATGAAAGCTCTGTGGATAAGAGAGGGAGCCTTACATGGCGAATTTGCCCTGGCGGGTCAGCGTGCGCCTGATGGCTCTCGCAAAAAAAATAGCGATGGTCATCGGGATCATCGTGCTCGTTCTGCTGGCGGTGCGGGTTTATCTTTCGCAGCAGGGGCCGGCTCTGCATCACTGGCATACCTGGCGGGCTGACGAAATGTCCGTGCAGGAGATGGATAACGCGACCTTCGCAGCCTATGTCGCGCGGGAAAACGCCATCTTCACCGCTCTTGATGCTGAGGTGACGGCGAAAGTCACCCCCGCAGAGCGCACGCCGCTGAACCGCTATTACCGTCAGAGCCTGGTGTGGCCAGGACACTTTACTCCGGATGCAAACCGGTCGTTTGTGCTGATGCCTGCCGGAAAGCCGCGCGGGGCGGTAGTGTTGTTGCACGGTCTGACGGATTCGCCCTACAGCGTCAGGCGTCTGGCTGTGAATTATCAAAAGCACGGCTTTGTGGCCGTAGTGCCTCGTTTGCCCGGACACGGCACGGCGCCGGGCGCGTTGACAGACGTTGACTGGGAGGCGTGGCTGGCAGCTACGCGCCTTGCGGTTCGTGAAGCAACACGCCTGACGGGGAACGATCTCCCCCTGCACCTGGTGGGCTATTCCAACGGCGGGGCGCTGGCGATGAAATACGCCCTCGACGCCCTTGATGCGCCTGAACTGCGTAAACCTCAGCAGATCGTTTTGCTCTCACCGATGATTGGCGTCACGGCGTTTGCGCGCTTTGCCGGATTCGCCGGGCTACCGGCTATGTTACCGGCGTTTGCCAAAGCCGCGTGGCTCAACATTTCGCCGGAATATAATCCTTATAAATACAATTCGTTCCCGGTGAATGCGGCACGTCAGTCCTGGCTGCTTACCCGGGCGCTGCATGAGCAGATAAACCGCGATGTTCATGATCACAAACTAACGCAGCTTCCGCCGGTACTGGCGTTTCAGTCGGTCATGGATTCAACGGTCAGTACCCGCGCCGTAGTCAGCGGGCTGTTTGACCAGCTTCCGGCAAATGGCAGCGAACTGGTGGTATTTGACATCAATCAGGCCGGGAGTTTCCGTCCACTGTTCAGGCCATCATCCTGGACGGCGGTGGCTGACCTGCTTCCCGAGGCGAAAAGGCGTTACAGTGTCACAATTGTGACCAATGCCAGCCCTGACAGGTTTGATATGGTGGCAAAGACAACGCCTGCGGGCAGCACCCGGGAAACGGTGACGCCGCTGTCGGTCTCGTATCCGCAGGAGGTTTATTCCCTGTCGCATATTGCCATTCCGTTCCCGCCTGAAGACGATCTGTACGGCCGCCATCCTGAGGTGAAAAACCGCTATGGAATCAGTCTCGGGACGATAGCCCTGTGGGGAGAAACCTCAGTTCTGAGCGTCGGTAAAGATGCGTTAATGCGCGTAACGTCGAATCCTTTCTACGACTATATGCAGACGCGGATCGACAGCCGTATCGGGGAGAATTAAGCCCGACGTGGAATAGATTAGGTCACACCGGGGAACTGTGTTAAACAATACCGTTCAGGCGTATACCCCATACCGGACCCCGTTTCTGTGCTGACAACTCTCATTTATCGAAGCCAGCTGAGCTTAACCTGCACCTCCGCAGCGTTAAGCGCGCTGGTTGAACAGGCCAGGATCCGTAATACGGAGCAGGGCATCTCAGGCATTCTTCTCTCCCGTGGACGTGACGTTCTGCAAATTCTCGAAGGCACGGAACAGAGCGTCGTCGCGCTTTTTAACACCATCCGTGCGGACAACCGGCATACCGGCGTGGTGGAGCTGATGCGCGATTACGGCCCGCGCAGAAGTTTCGAAGACGTGGGAATGCTGCTGTTTGACCTGGATGTTCAGACCCCGAAAGCGGTTCTGGCGTCGGTTCTGCATTACAGCAAGCTGGAAAGCTATCTGACTTCTGAGGATCGGGTCTTCAAATTTATTCAGACCTTTATCACCGGCAAAACCGCTATCCCACCCGCTTCGGACTATGAGCCTGATAAATGGACGCTTTCGCGAGAGCGCGCGCCGTTTGGTAAAGGGTTAGGTCTGCTGGCGGGACAGCCCTGCCAGTTTGCGCTGCAACCCATTGTCGAGCCGTCCGAAGGCAAAATCAGTTCTCTCGAAGCGCTTATACGCGGAAACGACGGCGGCAGCCCGGAGCATTTTTTCCGTAGTCTCGATCGTGAAAAGATATACGAAGTCGATCTGCATACCAAAGCCTGGACCTTTGCGCTGGCGCAAAAGCTGGGCATCGGCAGCCACAAACTGGCGGTGAACCTGCTGCCAATGTCGCTGGTTAACGTGCCGGGTGCGGTAGAGTTCCTGGTAACGCAGATAAAAAAGCACGGTCTACAGCCAGAGCAGGTGGTCATTGAAGTCACTGAGAACGAGATGATATCCGGCTTTAACCAGTTTAACAGCGCCATTAAACAGCTGCGAGCGGAAGGGGTTGGGCTCGCAATAGATGATTTTGGTTCCGGCTATGCCGGTCTGTCGCTGCTCACCCGGTTCCAGCCGGATAAGCTCAAAATCGACAGAGAGATCGTCAGCGATATCCACCTGAGCGGGCCCAAGCAGGCGATTGTGAAGTCGATAATCAGCTGCTGCACCGATCTGGAGATTACGCTGGTCGCAGAAGGCATTGAGAAGATAGAAGAGTGGTGCTGGCTTGAATCCGCCGGTATTCGCCGCTTCCAGGGCTTTTTGTTCGCCCGCCCGCAGCTCAATGGCGTGGGTGATATTCACTGGCCCCATCGGGTGGGTTAAGCAAATTGTCCCTCGCCATATTTCCCCGACACCCTGCCTGTGCTTAAATAGCTAAACCGGTTTAACATGATTTAGCTAAGAAGGTGATATGGAGACGATCTGGGTACTTGGCGATGCAGTGGTGGATCTGTTGCCCGACGGAGAGGGCAAACTGCTGCAATGTCCTGGCGGCGCACCGGCCAACGTTGCGGTAGGGGTAGCGCGTCTGGGAGGCAGAAGCGCCTTTATAGGCCGGGTGGGCGACGACCCCTTCGGGCGTTTTATGCAAAAAACGCTTGCGGATGAGCAGGTTAATACAGAATGGCTGCGCCTGGACCCGCAGCATCGCACCTCCACGGTGGTGGTGGATCTCGATAACGACGGTGAACGTTCCTTTACCTTTATGGTTCGCCCGAGCGCTGATTTATTCCTCGACTCAGCCGATCTCCCGCCATTCCGCGCCGGGGAGTGGCTGCACGTCTGCTCTATCGCGCTCAGCGCCGAACCCAGCCGTTCCGCGACGTTTCAGGCGATGTCCGCTATCAGACTGGCGGGGGGATTCGTCAGCTTTGACCCCAATATCCGCGCCGATCTCTGGCACGATGAAGTCGAGCTGCGTCAGTGTCTTGAGCGGGCATTAGCCTGTGCAGATGTGGTGAAAATCTCGGTGGAAGAACTGGCGTTCTTAACCGGAAATGCGCAGGTCCATGAGGGGCTGGCGGCGCTGATGCGCACCTGTCCGGCCAGGCTGGTGCTGGTGACGCAGGGAAAAGAGGGCGTGACCGCCTGGCAGGGAGGCGCGTTGACGCACTATCCTGCATCACCCGTAGAATGCATTGATACCACCGGTGCGGGGGATGCTTTCGTCGCCGGGCTGCTGTTCGGTCTGGCACGTCATGGCCAGGCCCGTCTCTCAGAGGTCATCACGTTAGCGCAGCGCTGCGGAGCGCTGGCGACAACCGCAAAAGGGGCAATGACAGCGCTGCCTTATCATCACGAACTGTAATTCACGTCGCCAGGCCTCCGGTCGGGGGCCTGAATTGTCGCCTCGATCACACTTACTAAAACGGTTTAGCAAAAAACGTTGCCGATTCAAAATTCAACGGTTTAGTATCACTCACCTAAACCGGTTTAGCAATTTAGCACTTTTACCGATAGTTATTAGGGATGCGACAAAATGTATAAAAAACGCAGACTTGCCGTGATGATAGGCATGCTGGCCGGCAGTACCTCTGTTTTTGCCCAGACGGATATGACCCGTATCGAAGCGCGCCTGGCAGCGCTGGAGCAGCGTTTGCAGGAGGCGGAAACCCGTGCGCAGGTTGCTGAAAAACGCGCCACGGCAGCGGAACAGAAAACGCAGCAACTGGTGGCTGCGCAGCAGGAAGCGCAAACCTCCACACAGGCGGTGGCGCAACGTACCACGGCGCTGGAAGAGAAAGCCGATCGGACAGGCGGTTTTGAGTTTCACGGTTACGCCCGTTCCGGGCTGCTGATGAACGATGCTGCCTCCAGCAGCAAAAGCGGTCCTTATCTGACACCCGCAGGGGAAACGGGTGGGGCCATCGGGCGTCTGGGGAACGAAGCGGATACCTACGTTGAGCTGAATGTTGAGCACAAACAGACGCTGGAAAATGGCGCGACGACGCGTTTTAAGGCGATGCTGGCCGACGGTCAAAAAACCTATAACGACTGGTCGGCAGACAGCAGCGACCTGAACATTCGTCAGGCCTTTGCCGAGCTGGGCAATTTGCCGGACGTTACCGGTGCGCTGAAAGGCAGCACCTTCTGGGCGGGTAAGCGTTTTGACCGCGACAACTTCGACATTCACTGGCTGGATTCCGACGTGGTATTTCTCGCCGGGACCGGCGGCGGCGTCTACGACGTGAAGTGGAACGATACGCTGCGCAGTAACTTCTCCCTTTATGGCCGTAACTTCGGCAGTGAAGAGGAGATCGACAACAACGTTCAGAACTACATCTTAAGCATGAACCACTTCGCCGGGCCGGTGCAGTTGATGGTCAGCGGCTTACGGGCAAAAGATAATGACGACCGTAAGGACAGCAACGGCGATCCGATTAAAACCGATGCGGCGAATAACGGGGTGCATGCGTTGGTGGGTCTGCATAACGAGAGCTTCTACGGCCTGCGGGAAGGTTCCGCCAAAACGGCGCTGCTTTACGGCCACGGTCTGGGGGCCGAGGTGAAAAGCATTGGTGCAGACGGCGCATTGCTGTCAGAAGCCGATACCTGGCGTTTTGCAAGTTACGGTGTCACGCCGCTGGGCGGTGGCTGGCACATTGCGCCCGCCGTACTGGCGCAAAGCAGTAAGGACCGCTACGTGAAGGGCGACAGCTATGAGTGGGTCACGCTCAATACGCGTCTGATCAAAGAGGTGACCCAGAATTTCGCCCTCGCGTTCGAGGGCAGCTATCAATACATGGATTTAAACCCGGAAGGCTACAAGGATCGCAATGCGGTTAACGGTAGCTTCTACAAGCTGACCTTTGCCCCGACGTTAAAGGCGGGCAAGATTGGCGATTTCTTCAGCCGTCCGGAGCTGCGCCTGTTCGCCACCTGGATGGACTGGAGCAGCAAGCTGGATAACTACGCCAGCGATGACGCCTTTGGCAGCAGCGGCTTCAACGCGGGTGGGGAATGGAACTTTGGGGTGCAGATGGAAACCTGGTTTTAACCCTTCACGCTCCCGCATTGCGGGGGCGTTTCGAACATCATAAAAAGAGGTCAGGAAGAGGTATCTATGGATTTTAATCATATTGCGCGCGAGCTGATTCCGCTGCTCGGTGGCAAAGAGAACATTGCCAGCGCGGCACATTGCGCCACGCGCCTTCGTCTGGTGCTGGTCGATGATGCGCTTGCCGACCAGCAGGCTATCGGCAAGGTTGAAGGCGTGAAAGGCTGTTTTCGAAATGCCGGGCAGATGCAGGTGATCTTCGGCACAGGGGTGGTGAATAAGGTTTACACCGCGTTTATTCAGGCGGCAGGGATTAGCGAGTCCAGTAAATCGGAAGCGGCGGATATTGCAGCCCGCAAGCTGAACCCGTTTCAGCGCATCGCGCGTCTGCTCTCCAACATCTTCGTGCCGATTATTCCGGCGATCGTGGCCTCGGGTCTGCTGATGGGCCTGCTCGGGATGGTTAAAACCTACGGCTGGGTTAATCCGGATAACGCGCTCTATATCATGCTGGATATGTGCAGCTCGGCGGCGTTTATTATTCTGCCGATCCTGATTGGCTTCACCGCCGCGCGGGAGTTTGGCGGCAACCCGTATCTGGGCGCAACGCTCGGCGGCATCCTGACTCATCCGGCGCTGACCAACGCCTGGGGCGTAGCGTCCGGCTTCCACACCATGAACTTCTTCGGTCTTGAAATCGCCATGATTGGCTATCAGGGAACCGTCTTCCCGGTACTGCTGGCGGTGTGGTTTATGAGCATTGTGGAAAAACAGCTTCGCCGGGCGATCCCGGATGCGTTAGATCTGATCCTGACGCCGTTCCTGACCGTCATTATCTCCGGCTTTATCGCGCTGTTGATTATTGGCCCGGCGGGACGCGCGCTGGGCGACGGGATCTCCTTTATTCTTAGCACCCTGATTGCCCACGCGGGCTGGCTGGCCGGGCTGTTGTTTGGTGGGCTCTATTCGGTGATTGTCATTACCGGCATTCACCACAGCTTCCACGCTATTGAGGCCGGACTGCTGGGTAACCCGTCGATTGGCGTGAACTTCCTGCTGCCGATCTGGGCGATGGCGAACGTGGCGCAGGGCGGGGCATGTCTGGCGGTGTGGTTCAAAACCCGTGATGCCAAAATCAAAGCCATTACCTTACCGTCGGCGTTTTCCGCGATGCTGGGCATCACCGAAGCGGCAATTTTTGGCATCAACCTGCGTTTCGTGAAGCCGTTTATCGCGGCGCTGATCGGTGGTGCGGCGGGCGGTGCCTGGGTGGTGTCGGTGCATGTCTACATGACCGCCGTTGGGCTGACGGCGCTTCCCGGTATGGCGATCGTTCAGGCCAGCTCGCTGCTCAACTATATTATCGGCATGGTGATTGCCTTTGGCGTGGCGTTCACCGTTTCTCTGCTGCTGAAATATAAGACGGACTCTGAATAATGACCTTACCTTCCCGCTGGCCTGCCGTGTTGCAGGCCGTTATGCAAGGCCAGCCGCGTGTGCTGGCGGACAGCCACTATCCGCAGTGGCATCCCGCACCGGTGACAGGGCTGATGAACGATCCGAACGGCTTTATCTGGTTTGCCGGACGTTACCATCTGTTTTATCAGTGGAACCCGCTGGGCTGCGATCATCGCTACAAGTGCTGGGGACACTGGAGCTCAGCAGATCTGGTGCACTGGCAGCACGAGCCAATGGCGCTGATGCCTGACGAAGAGTATGACCGCAATGGATGTTACTCCGGCAGCGCCGTGGATAACAACGGCGTGCTGACCCTGTGCTATACCGGCAACGTTAAGTTTGACGATGGCGGCCGCACCGCCTGGCAGTGTCTGGCGGTGCAAAATGACGACGGCACGTTTGCCAAACTGGGACCGGTGTTGCCCCTGCCGGACGGGTATACCGGGCACGTCCGCGACCCGAAAGTGTGGCGCCATGACGGGCAGTGGTACATGGTGCTCGGGGCGCAGGATCAGCATAAGCGCGGCAAGGTGCTGCTGTTTACGTCAGCCGATTTGCATACCTGGGCGTCCTGCGGCGAAATCGCCGGTCACGGCGTCAATGGACTCACGGACGCGGGCTATATGTGGGAGTGCCCGGATCTGTTTGCGCTTGATCGCACACACGTCTTGATCTGCTGCCCACAGGGGCTGGCGCGCGAACCGTATCGCTATCTCAACACCTATCCGGCCGTCTGGATGAGTGGGGCATTTGATTATCAAACGCCTGCATTTGCGCACGACGAATTGCATGAGCTTGATGCCGGTTTCGAATTTTACGCGCCGCAAACCACGGTGGCAGAAGACGGCCGCCGCATCCTCATCGGCTGGATGGGCGTGCCGGACGGCGAAGAGATGCTCCAGCCTACACGGGTCCACGGCTGGATCCACCAGATGACCTGTCCGCGCGAGCTGCGCTACCGCAACGGTAAGCTCTGGCAAACGCCGGTCCGTGAGCTGGAAACACTGCGCGAGGATGAACATCACTGGCAGGGACGCGCCAGCGATGCCCCGGTGCTGGAGGGAACGCGTCTTGAGTTCGAACTGAGCGCCTCGCGCGTTAATGTGGATTTTGCCGGCGCGTTGCGGCTGATTATGGATGATGCGGGGATCCATCTGGAACGCGCCAGCCTGGAAACCGGAGAGACGTTGAACCGCTACTGGCGGGGCACTGTTCATCATTTACGCGTGCTGTGTGACCGTTCCAGCGTCGAAATTTTCATCAATCACGGTGAAGGCGTCATGAGCAGCCGCTATTTTCCTGACCATCCGGCCCAGGTTCGCTTCGAAGGTGCGTCCGACATCACATTACGCTACTGGTCGCTGCGCAGCTGCATGATAGAATAGGGTTTTGGCAGCCGGATCTAAGTCGTTGTGAGAAAAACAAAACGCGTCACCATTAAAGATATCGCGGAGCTGGCGGGGGTATCAAAAGCCACCGCCAGTCTGGTTCTGAACGGCCGCAGCAAAGAGCTTCGGGTGGCGGAGGAGACACGCGAGCGTGTGCTGGCGATTGCCAAAGAACATCATTATCAGCCCAGTATTCACGCCCGTTCGCTGCGGGACAACCGCAGCCACACCATTGGTCTGGTGGTGCCGGAAATCACCAACTACGGGTTTGCCGTTTTTTCTCATGAGCTGGAGACCCTCTGCCGCGAGGCGGGTGTTCAGCTGCTGATCTCCTGTAGCGATGAAAATCCGGGCCAGGAGACGGTGGTGGTCAATAACATGGTGGCCCGCCAGGTGGACGGGCTGATTGTCGCCTCCAGCATGCTCAACGACGCGGATTATCAAAAGCTGAGCGAGCAGTTGCCCGTTGTGCTCTTTGACCGTCATATGAACGACAGTTCTCTGCCGCTGGTCCTCACCGATTCAATTACCCCGACCGCCACGCTGGTGGCCGACATTGCGCGCCAGCATCCGGATGAGTTCTACTTCCTCGGCGGCCAGCCGCGGCTTTCCCCGACGCGTGACCGTCTGGAAGGGTTTAAGCAGGGGCTGCGTGACGCTGGCGTCGAGTTACGTCCGGAGTGGATTATTCATGGTAATTACCATCCGAGCTCCGGCTACGAAATGTTTGCCGAACTTTGCGCGCGCCTGGGCCGCCCGCCAAAAGCCCTTTTTACCGCCGCCTGCGGTCTGCTGGAAGGGGTGTTGCGCTATATGGGGCAACATAATCTGCTGCAAAGCGATATGCGTCTGGCCAGCTTTGATGATCACTATCTCTATGATTCTCTGACCATTCCTGTCGATACCGTTCGTCAGGATAACCGCCAGCTCGCCTGGCACTGCTTTGATCTGATTGGCAAACTGATTGAAGGGGAAACGCCGGAGCCAATCCAGCGTAAACTGGATGCCACACTGCAACGGCGATACAAGGCCCGGGAGTGACAGGGTAACGTCTGACGGATATATCAATAACTTTAATTAATTAAAGATCGGATTCAGCCGATAACCAAAGGGAAATTAAATCCCTGAGGTGTGTTATGTCGTTGAAAAAATCATCCCTGATTATCCTGTTTTCTCTGCTTTTCTTCTTTGTGGCCAGCACCATCACCAGCGTTGGGCTCATCATTAAAAGTAATACTTCGCTGGATAATGTGAACAAAGAAATTCAGGTGGTCCTGTCCATTATTGATCCTATTAACCATAGCCGAACCCTGCGCGTCAGGGTTATGGAGTATGTAAAAATGGTGGAAGCGGGGGACGCCACCGACTCGTCTGCGAAACTGGCCTCGGTTAAAGAGGCGCTGACCAAAGCCGATAGTGCATTTTCGGCGTTTATGGCCTCGCCGCGTTTGCAGGACGAAGCCCCGCTGGTCACTGCCTACCAGCAGGCGTGGCAAAACTACCGTAACCAGGGACTGGCACCGCTGATTGCCGCTGCCGCCGCTCACGATGTGTCGCGGTTCAACGCTCTTATTCCCGTGGTGTCTCAACTCGATCGCCAATATGAAATTGTGCTCGATCAGGTTCTCTCCGTTCACCAGAAGTACGCCAAAACGCTGAACGAGGATGCGAGCCATAATTTTGTGTCGGGTCTGGTTATTATCGCCTGCATTGCGGTGCTGTTCGTGGTGGTGATCCTCGTCGTCAGCCTGCTGATGAAACGCGTGGTCTTTGCGCCAGTGAACCTGGCGCGCGAGCACTGTCGACAGATTGCGGCCGGGAAGCTGGACGTACCGGTACCGATCAAGCGTGATTCCGGGAATGAAATCGATCACCTGATGTCCTCGATGGAGCAGATGCGCCAGGCGCTGCTCTCCACCATTTCTCAGGTGCGCGATGCCAGCCACACCGTAACGCATGCGGCGCAGGAAATTGCTTCCGGCAATATCGACCTGGCCTCCCGTACGGAGCAACAGGCTTCTGCCCTGACCCAGACGGCCGCCAGCATGGAAGAGCTGAGCGCGACGGTGGCGAATAACACCGATAACGTGTTCCAGGCCGGTAAGCTGGTGCAGGATGCCGTGAAAAATGCCCATACCGGTGAAGCGGTAACCCGTGAAGTCATCGAAACGATGAATACTATCGCGTCCAACTCGAAGCGTATTGAGGACATCACCAGTGTCATCAACAGTATTGCTTTCCAGACTAATATTCTGGCGCTGAACGCGGCCGTTGAAGCGGCGCGTGCCGGTACGCAGGGGCGAGGATTTGCCGTGGTGGCAAGTGAAGTGCGCACCCTGGCCCAGAAAAGCGCGGTGGCGGCGAAGGATATCGAAAGCCTCATCGCCCAGTCTGTTTCCAGCGTGAAAAACGGTGCGGAACTGGTGAATCGTTCGGGAGAGGTGATTGATTCTATTATCAGCTCTGTGAATAAAGTGCATACGCTGATGGAACAGATTTCGGTTGCCTCAGAAGAGCAGAGCCGTGGAATTGGTCAGGTTGGGCAGGCCGTAACGGAGATGGACGGTGTGACCCAGCAGAACGCGGCGCTGGTGCAGCAATCCGCCGCAGCCGCGGCCTCGCTGGAGGAGCAGGCGCAGCAGCTGTCGCAGAGTATTTCGAGTTTTCGTCTGCCGGCAATTGCGTGATTAAATGAGGAAGGCTCCTGTTGGAGCCTTTTTTTAATGTCTGCATGCAGCCGCTGCACAATCTCCTTCAGCCATTACTGTTATCCGTACAAAGCCGCTATCACATAAATTTTATCTTTCCCCGGCAATATTTCTGTTCCTCATCCGTCTACCTCATCAGAGACCATAATCATTCAACATAAACGAGGTACATATGAGAAATTTCGATATGCACGGAAAAGGTCACGGGCGTGGTTTGGGCCGCCATCGTATGTACAAGGGCATCGTGATAGGCGCAGTCCTGTTCGTGGTGCTTGGCCTGCTGGTCATGTCCCTGTGGAACGCGTTGCTCCCGGCCATCCTGGGGGTTAAAGCCATTGGCTTCTGGCAGGCGCTGGGGATCCTGCTGCTGAGCCGCATTCTTTTTGGTGGGCTGGGTTTTCGTCCAGGCATGTTCGGTGCACACCGCCGTATGCACGCACAATGGATGAATATGACCCCCGAACAACGGGAGGCCTTCATTCAGCAGCGTCGGGCGGGATTTGGGCGTCATGGTCATTGCCGGTGGCACGATGACCGGGATGAGAAGCGAGATGATAACGCTGCGAAAGCGCCGGAAGCCGAGTGAGCGATATGAAAGCCGGTGACGCGGGGGAATCATTACTGATCTCGGCACTCAATGCCGGCCGCGCACGGCTAAAAGCCTTCATTCGCGGACGGACTGCGGTTCGTGATGATGTCGATGATATTCTTCAGGAAGTGACCTGGCAGTTGATGAAAGTGGAACAACCGGTGGAGAACGTCGCCGCCTGGCTGTTTCGCGCCGCGCGAAATGAGATGATCGACCGGGCGCGAAAAAAGCATGAGGTTTCACTGCCGGGGTACCTGACGGCAGATGACGAGGACTTTCCGGAGCAGGAGATTGCAGAAACGTTATTCGGCGTACCGCAAACCCCGGAGGAGGAGTATCTCAACATGCTGCTGTGGGAAGAGTTGGGGCAAGCCCTGTCGGAACTGCCGCCACCACAGCGCGAGGTGTTTGAAAAAACGGAATTTGAAGGATACACCATGAAGGCGCTGGCGGAGGAAACGGGCGACAGCGTGCAGGCGTTATTATCCCGCAAACACAAAGCTGTGCGATTTTTGCGTAGTCGCCTCAAGGATATTTATGAAGCGTTGACAGGGCAATAAAGTTCGACCACTCTGAAAAACAATATCTTAGAGGGGTCGTTATGCTTCAACTGTTAGCAAAGAAAAAGGTGCTGTTACTCTCTGCTCTGCTGTTTTCAGGGCTGGTCAGGGCAGAGGAGTCGCTTCCGGATGTGGTAAAGCACTTCAGTGAGCAGCAGGATATCAAAATCATTAAGAAAATTGATGCCCCCGGCGGCGCGCCAACGTGGCTGGGGCAGTATCAGGACATGGGCGTGACGCTCTTTCTGACCCCTGACGGAAAGCACGTGGTGTCTGGCTATCTGTATGATGAGAAGGGAACCAACCTCAGCGAGGCCTTTTTCCAGAAAGAGATCTACGCCCCGATGGGCCGCGAGATGTGGAAAAAGCTCAATGCGGCGCATCCGCTGAAAGAGGGCGCGGAGAGCGCCCCGCGCAAAGTCTTTGTTTTTGCCGACCCGTTCTGCCCGTACTGCAAGCAGTTCTGGGCTGAAGCGCAGCCGTGGGTGAAGGCCGGCAAGGTCCAGCTCAACACGCTGCTGGTTGCGTTTCTTAACCCGAACAGCGGGCGTAACGCCTCCGCGATCCTGAATGCCAAAGATCCGGTGTCGGCCTGGAAAGAGTACGAGCTGTCCGGCGGTAAAAAGCTGCCTAAACCTGAAGGGGCGGCTTCACGGGAAACCGTTGAGATCCTGCAAAATCACCAGACGCTTATGGACAGTCTCGGCGCAAATGCCACACCGGCTATTTATTACCTGAATGAGCAAAACGAACTGCAGCAGGTCGTGGGCATGCCAGACGCAAAACAGCTTGAGGCGATGTTCGGGCCGAAGCCGTAAAAAAAAAGGCAGAAACAGGACGTTTCTGCCTTTTGTCAGTCAACTACCCCAGCGCCCCCGGAGGTAATTTACGGCCTCCTGCGTCTGCGGCTGGTTAAGATAGTCTTCACGGAACAGGATAGTGCCTTTTACGTCTGGCAGTGAATCGTTGAGGTCGAGCTGTTTTTTCAGCTCCGGTACGCCGCCGTTCACCGTCCAGTCCGGTTCGTTTCTGGAAGGCGCGCCCACTTTGTAGAACGCGATCCCGATATACAGGCGGGTATGGGTCGGTTTCACCACGTCAGCCCACCATTTTGTCAGCACATCGTATCGTGCCGCGTCGCGGGCGAAGGGCCAGTAGATCTGCGGCGCAATGTAATCCAGTAAACCCTGCTGTACCCATTTTCGCGTGTCAGCGTAGGATTCATCGTAGGCTGCGGCACCGCGCGTGTCCGATCCTGCCGGGTCGAAGGAGCGGTTGCGCCAGACTCCCGCCGGGCTGACGCCAAATTCAACCTCAGGCTTTGCCTGCTTGATCGCCCTTGATACCTGCACAATCAGCTGCTGCGTATTGTGCCGACGCCAGTCAGCTTTCGACGCAAATCCCTCGCCGTAGCGCCTGAAGGTCCAGGCATCGTTCAGGGTTGAGCCCGGCGTCTCGGTGTAAAAATAGTCATCGAACTGAACGCCGTCGACAGGGTAGCGATTCACCACTTCCATCACCACCTGGGTTATCCAGTCCCGCACCTCGGGAATGCCCGGGTCGAGAACAAAACGATCCCCCGATGTGCGGATCCACTCCGGATGCTGGACGTAGACGCTGGAGGGATGAAGCGACGAGGTACGGTTAAGCGCCGCGATGGTCGACGGCTTCGTGTTGGTGGAGACGCGGTAAGGGTTGAACCAGGCGTGAACCTTCATCCCGCGCTTGTGCGCTTCATCCAGCATAAACTGGAGCGGATCGTAACCGGGGTCTTCCCCGATAGTCCCGGTCAGGGTATCTGACCACGGCAGTATTTCAGAGGCCCACAGCGCCGTACTGTCCGGTTTTACCTGAAAGAAGACGGTGTTGATCCCAAGCTTTTTCAGCTTATCGAGCTTGTCCGTCAGCGCCTTCTGTTGCTGGGCGATACGCTGGTCCGCGCTGCGGCCATTCACCGATGACACGGGGGGCCAGTCGAGACGGGAGACGGTCGCCAGCCAGATCCCGCGCATGGGTTCGTTAGTCTGCTGTACAGGTTTCGCCTGCGGCAGCGGGGTAACGAGTGATTTGGGTGGTTTAGAAGTGCAACTTACCAGTAAAAGCGCGCAGCCAAGCAGCGCGCCAGTCCGTTTTACGTGTCGCATCATTTGCGTGTTAGCTCCTGGGTGTCCGGCCATCCGTCCAGGGATTAAACGCCGGTTCGTCCTGTTCCTCGTTACCGTCATCGTGAAGGGAGTCGAGGTAGAGGGCTTCAACTTCCGCCCGCGCCCATGGGGTGCGGCGCAGGAACTTCAGACTCGATTTAACACTCGGGTCCTTGCGAAAACAGTTGATTTTGATTCGGTTGCCCAGTTCATTCCAGCCATATCGCGCAACCAGCGCGTTAACCTGCATTTCAAGCGTTACGCCATGCAAAGGATCGTTGGAAATAGGTGCTGTCATAGGCGTCCGGTAGTCTCATTTTTTATGGGGATGTGATAAACGCTCAAAGGTTACAAGAAAGCAGGGGACGCGGCAATTTCAGCGTGAGGTTCTTCACCCGTGAAGGGTGAAGAAGACTTTCCGGTTAACGCTATTTTTTAAACAGTTCAGGTGCCCACGGCGTCGGGTCTACCTCCATAAAGGGTGCACGCTCAAAGCGGGACTTCAGCGCCCAGGGCACCGTACAGTCGAAAATCGTTTTGCAGGTGATCCCGTTGCCACGAATGGAGGGACTGTAATCCGGTGCCTGAGACGGATCGAGCTGGTGACCGCGGATCCCCGGCAGATGGGTGATACTGACATCGCCCTGCATACGGGTCGTCATCGCCCACAAAATGTCGTCGCTGTCGAAAATATCCACGTCTTCGTCGACGAGAATAATATTTTTAAGCTCGGAATAGGTGGCTAACGCGATGAGGGCCGCCTGACCCTGACGCCCTTCGTCAGAAGGCTGGCGTTTTTTAACCTGCAATACCCCAAGGAATTTGCCCCCGCCAGCGGTATGCGCATAGACGTTTTGCAGGAAACCGGGGATGGCTTCTTCCACCGCATTCCGGATGCTGGCCTCCGTTGGCAAACCGGCCAGCGTGGTGTGCTCTTCGCCCGGTCCTACCAGGGTTTGCAGGATCGCCTGATGACGCATCGTGACGGCCTTCACTTTAATTACCGGCAAGGAGGGGTTAGCCTCCCCGCAGTAGCCGGGAAATTCCGGCATCGCGTGCCCGGTGTGGGTATGCTGATCTTCTTCTACGCGCACGCCCGGCAGCAGTTCGCCTTCGATGATGATTTCCGCACGCGCAATCGCTTTTTCATTTACGGCCACACCCTGCACCAGCTCGACGGGAGCCTGACGTAACGCACCGGCGACACCCAGCTCGTTGTAGCCGAAGGGCGTAGTAGGGGCTTCGAAACAGGCGCCAATATAGATAGCGGGATCGAGACCCATATTGATCGTGACCGGCAAGGGTTTGCCCGCCTCTTCGGCTTTCTTACGGAACACTTCAATATGGCGGCCCGCGGCAAGGAACATGGAGAGCTCATCGCGCTCCTGAACGCAAAGACGGTGAATAGTGACATCGGTCAGCGAGGCGTCTTCCGGATCGCTTGCCAGCACCAGCCCCAGACAGAAGAACGGACCGGCATCTATCGGCGTGTTGGTCGGTGCCGGAAGCAATTTACGCAGATCGAAGTCCGGATCGTCGGCATAAAACACCTGCTCCTGACACGGCGCCTGGGCCGCCGGGACGACAACGGGAGCAATCGGGTTTTTCACCGCCTGGCCGACATGTTTTGCCAGTTCAGAGGGCTCGCAGCCCAACAGGAGCGCCGCCCGCTCGCGGCTGGCGTGCATACCGACCAGAATACGGGAGTCGGGATACCCCTTAATAGCGTTAAACATCATGGCCGGGCCGATGCGCGTCGGACGTTTTACCGTGCCGCCAGCACCAATATGCCGGTACACACCCGCCAGCTCCGCGTCAGGATCGACCGGATAGTTGGTTTCAAGGTATTGACCTTCATGGCGTTTGAGCAGTTCGATAGCACTTCTGAGATCGTTGATGTGGTTTTCCATATTTTCCCCCTCGGATGATTGCATCCATTCTTAACCGGACGAAGAAGGCTATCAATTGCATCATTCATGCTATTTTAATATGAATTTTATTATCAATAATGAAGGCACAGTATGCAGTTTCGACTGATGCGCAATTTTATCGTGGTGGCGGAAGAGCTTCACATGCATCGTGCGGCGGAGCGCCTTAACATGGCGCAACCGGCACTAAGCCAGCAAATCAAAACGCTTGAAGATCGTCTGGGGGTAGTGCTCTTTAGCCGGGCGAATCGTCGCCTGACGCTGACGCCAGCCGGTGAGGCGTTTCTCAGTAAAGCCAGAGTGGCGATTTTTATGACCGATCAGGCGATTCTGGATGCCAGACAGACGGCCAGAGGGGAACAGGGCGTGCTGAATCTCGGATGCGTTTCAAGCGCGATATTCGACAGTAAGCTGCCCGACGCGCTGCGGCTTTTACATGAGAAATGGCCAGCCATCAGCCTTTCCATGATGACGGGAAACGTGCAAACCCTTTATACCGGCGTGCAAAGCAACCAGCTGGATGTGGCCATTATTCGTGCCCCGTTACCGCTGCTGCCTGACGATCTGCAAAGTCGTCCTTTTACAACGGAAAAAGCCGTGCTGGCCTTACCTCGTCAACACAGTCTGGCGGGCTCCGCCGCGCTGACGCTTGCGTCGGTGAAAGAGGAGAAGTGGATCGCCCTGCGCGACCCGGAGGGGATGGGGCTGGAGCAATATTTCTATGATGCCTGTCACAGCGCTGGCATACAGCCTGACGTTGTGCAAAATGCCACCGATGTCCCCACGGTGATAAGCCTCGTCTCGGCAGGGTTTGGCATCGCCATGCTGCCAGCTTCAGCGAAGGCGATATGCGTACAAAACGTCGTCTTTGTGGATATTCTTGACCGACTCCGGGAGAGCGAGCTGACGCTGGTTTGCCACCGGATTATTCGCTCTGAGGTCCTGAAAAAATTGCTGAGTATCCTCGATCATACCTGACGTCCGGCGGCCTGAAGAAGCTGTTCACGTAGCCAGCGGTTAGCCGGATCCTGACTGTTTTTCGGGTGCCAGTACATACCGATGACGATCGGCGGGAGATCCAGCGGCGGCGAAAAAATATCAAGCGTTTGCGTAAAGCGTAGCAACATGCGGCTGGGTAGGGTGCAGAGTAAATCGGTACCGGCAACAATCGCAGGCGCCATCGCATAGCTTTGCGTCGACATCACCACGTTACGCTGGTGGCCAAGCCCCGCCAGATGCTGATCGACAAAGCCCGCGAACGGGTCGCCCTCGGATGAAACCACCAGGTGTGAAAGACTACAATAGCTTTCCAGATCCACCGGCCCCGTACCGCGCGGATGGCCTTTCCGCTGGGCTGTGGCATATTCATCGTCAAACAGTTTGCGTCTGACCCATGCATCGTGCGCCCCCGCATTAACGCCGATATAAATATCCACATCGCCATTTTCCATCTGCGCTGACAGCAGCTGGGTTTCCGGGAGCGCAAAACGCAGGCGGATACCTGGTGCCGCACTGCTAATCTGATTCTGCAACTCTGCCCCCAGCATTAGCGCCGGGTTTTCGTGCAGGGCAATAACAAAGGTGCGGTTGCTGTTCTGCGCGTTGAACGTGGTGGGTTCAAGCATCGCCGCTATGCCCTGCAAAACCGTCGCGACCTGCGGCCTTAACGCTTCGGCGCGCGGCGTCGGTAACACCCCACGTCCGTGTGGGGAAGGGACAAACAGCGGCTCACCAAACAACACGCGCAGGCGTGCCAGGCGGGCAGACATTGCTGGCTGGCTGATGCCCAGCCGCGCGGCCGCATGGGTGATATTCTGGTCCCTGAGTAACGCATCCAGCGTCAGGATCAGGTCCATATCCATATCGGAGGGGGACATCTTATTTTGCGTCACGGTTGGTATAGGTCACCGGGACCCACGCGTAGCCTTCCCGCTCACCTTTCGTCACATAGCCGATCCCGGGGAAAGGCAGATGTGGCGCCGCAATCAGATCTTTGTTTTTCACAAACTCAGCGAAAGCAGCGTTGCGCACCCGGGCGGCGCCGTCCTGATCCTCATCGTAAGCAATCGTCACGTTGGGCTGCGGGAACTGAACCGCGGCGACGTGGATGATGTCGCCGACAAAGGTAATTTTTTCACCTTTGCTCTCCAGCGTGTAAAACGCGGAACCTGGGGTATGGCCCGGGTGAACCGTACCGCTGATGCCCGGCAGAAGCTGTTCGGTGCCTGAGAAAGTCTTCACTTTTCCGGCATCCAGATAAGGCTTTAATGTCTTGTGCGCGACATCGAAGTAGTTCTGGTCATAGCCAGACTTTTTCTGGTTCTCGACGTTAAAGAAGAAATCGATATCCGGTTTGCCGACATAGACCTGCGCGTGGGTAAACACGCGCTGACCGTCTTTGACCAGACCACCGGCGTGATCGGAGTGCGCATGGGTGATTAGAACATCGGTAATATCTTCGGGTTTGATGCCCTGGGTCGCCAGGCTTTCAATTAGCCGCCCGCCTTTGCCGGGGCCAAAGAGCTGACCGGAACCGGTATCCACCAGGATTTTGTGACCGGGCAAGGCGATATAAAACGCGTTAATCGATGCTTCCACCGGATTGGCCTGGAAGTTTTTGGCCAGTAACGCATCGGTATTTTCCGCCGTCGTCCGGCGCAGTAAGGCGTGCAGATCCTGCGGCACGCTGCCGTCCGTAAAGGCGGTGATAATCGTGTCGCCAACCTGAACGCTGTAGCCGCCAGCCTGCTGTTTCACCACATGCTGCGGAACGCTGGCCACCGCGTGGATCGCTGGAAAGAATAAAACTGAACCGGTCAACAGGGTTGATATCGCAAGTTTTTTCACAGTAAACATGATGGGCTCCTTAATAGTAAGTTCATCATAGTTCAACTGCGATTTTTGAGAACAGCAGGGGAGTGAATGTGACCTATCCATGAAATGGATAGGTCTGAGAGGATGCTTTACAGCACGCCGGTACCGCCGTCAGAGCACCACACTTGCCCGGAAGCGTATGAGCAGGAATCGGAGGCAAACAGCACATACAGCGGTGCGATTTCAACCGGCTGGCCCGGTCGGCCCAGGGGCGTATCTTCCCCGAACTTCTGAACTTTGGACTGCGGCTGACCGCCGCTGGACTGAAGAGGCGTCCAGTATGGACCTGGCGCGACGGCATTTACCCGAATACCACGCGGTCCCAGCTGCTGGGCCAGAGACTTGGTAAAGGCCACGTTACAGGCTTTGGTCTGCGCATAGTCCACCAGGATCGCGCTCGGTTTAAACGCCTGAACGGAAGTGGTGTTGATGATCACGGCACCTTCCTGCAAATGGCGCAGCGCAGCTTTGGTGATCCAGAAGGGGGCATAGACGTTGGTCTTAAACGTTGCGTCAAAATCTGCCGTGGTGAGATCGTCGATAGATTCACAGTACTGCTGGCGTCCGGCGTTATTCACCAGGATATCCAGGCCGCCCAGTTCGGCAACGGCTTTTTCCACCAGCGTGTCGCAGAAGGACTCCACGCGAATGTCGCCGGGAATGGCGACCGCCTTACGGCCTTCAGCCTGAATCAGCGCAATGACCGATGCCGCATCGGACTCCTCTTCCGGCAGATAGCCAATAGCGACATCCGCACCTTCACGGGCATAGGCGATGGCTACCGCGCGACCAATGCCGGAATCACCGCCGGTAATCAGCGCTTTTTTTCCTGCCAGTTTTCCTGACCCGATATAACTTGTTTCACCATGATCCGGTATTGGCTTCATTTCCGATGCCAGCCCGGGAGCCCTTTGCGGTTGTTCTGCAAACGGTGGACGAGGGTAATGCAGCGTGTGATTATTTCCTGTAGACATACCGGCCTCCTTAATAGTGAATTCCAAGATTAGTCGTTAATTAAACGTAAGCGGGCAAAATTGACAAATTCAGACAAATCTATATTCCAGTGGCGGATATAAAATATTTTCTCAAGCCAGCATGTAATACCAGAAAAGGGCGACCTCATCTTTTTCCGGCAGGGCGTTGTAAAGGTAACGATCGTAACCGCCCAGAATAAACCCATAGTGACGATAGAAAAGGCAGGCAGAAACATTAACGTTCTGCGTCTCCAGCCGTAAGCCGGGCGCATTGAGGCTTCGCGCCCAGACGTGGGTGGCAGACATCAGCTTGTGCGCCGCGCCCGTTCGGCGTTTTGAACGCTCCACGGCAATGTAATCCACCGAAATAAATTTATTCCAGTTGCAGGACGCGGTAATAAAACCGGCGATTTCACCGTCATCCGTTTCGGCGATAAGAAATATTGAATCGGGATTAACGCAATGATTTTCCAGCGTCTGGAGATCCAGTTCATAGGTTTTATGATAAGGATCGGTTAGCGCCTCGATATGCAAATCACCATTGAGAAAAGGTTCTCTGGCAATCTCATCGACCGTAAAAGAAAAATCACAACATTCAAGACGGGCGAGGTCGGTGCTTAATCCTTTTCGAATATGCATAGTATTCCTTAAGTGGGAGTTATAAATAGATAATAGACGAAGCGGCATACCCTGCTGGCATAACACTCTGTTCATCCTGGTCTAAGCTTGTATTTCGTTCCGCGTAAAATGTGGTCATTCGAGGACAATGAATGGAATTCAGAACATGTCGCAGGCACTGGGGTGCTGAGTTTATTTCCGATGACGTTGTACGTTTTCGCGTCTGGGCAGAAGGGCAGAAAGATCTCACGTTGCGTTTAACCGACACCGACATTCCGATGGCGGCGGTGGGCGACGGCTGGTTTCAGGTTGACGTGCCCGGCGTCAGACACGGTACGCCGTATCAGTTTGTTTTACAGGATGGAATGGCGGTGCCGGATCCGGCCTCCCGCGCGCAACAGGCTGACGTCAACGGCCCGTCGGTGGTAATCGACCCGCGTCACAACCTGCCCGCACAGCGGGAATGGCAAGGGCGGCCATGGGAAGAGACGGTGATCTACGAGATGCATATCGGCACCTTCACCGGGGAAGGAACCTTCAGGGCGGCCATCGATAAATTGCCTTATCTGGCCGAACTGGGTATTACGCAACTGGAAGTGATGCCCGTGTCCCAGTTCGGGGGCGCGCGCGGATGGGGGTATGATGGCGTACAGCTGTATGCCCCGCACTCAGCTTATGGCACACCGGATGATTTTCATGCCTTCATCGATGCCGCCCACGCGCTCGGGCTTTCCGTGGTGCTGGATATTGTACTCAACCACTTTGGCCCGGAAGGGAACTACCTGCCGTTGCTCTCGCCGGCGTTTTTCCATCAGGATCGTATGACCCCGTGGGGCAACGGTATAGCCTATGAGGTTGAAGCCGTCCGGCAATACATCGCTGAGGCGCCGTTATTCTGGCTCTCGGAGTATCATCTTGACGGTCTGCGCTTCGACGCCATCGACCAGATCCATGACAACGCTGAGACCCATATTCTTCCCGAGATAGCGCAACGGATCCGCGACGCCTTTCCGGATCGGCATATCCATCTGACCACCGAAGACAGTCGCAACGTGATTTTCCTGCATCCGCGCGATGAGCATGGTCAGACGCCGCTTTTCACCGCCGAATGGAATGATGATTTTCACAACGCCGCGCATGTCTTCGCGACCGGGGAATCACACGCCTATTATCAGGATTTTGCCTTTGAGCCGGAGAAAAAGCTGGCGCGGGCGCTGGCAGAGGGCTTTGTCTACCAGGGGGAAATCTCGCTTCAGACCGGGAAATCGCGCGGGGTAGAGTGTCGCGAGCAACCACCGCAGTTTTTTGTCGATTTTATTCAGAATCACGACCAGGTCGGCAACCGTGCCCAGGGGGAGAGGCTTATCTCTCTGGCTGGGGCGGAGAAAACGCGCGTGCTATTCGCGGCGCTGCTCCTGTCGCCACATATCCCGCTGCTGTTTATGGGTGAGGAGTATGGCGAAACGCATCCGTTCCTCTTTTTCACCGACTTCCACGGCGACCTGGCGAAAGCCGTGCGGGAGGGGCGCGCGAAAGAGTTTACCGGCCATGCCGGGCACGATGAAACCGTACCGGATCCCAATGACGTAAATACCTTTATGCGGTCGAAGCTTGACTGGAACAAGGCAGACACAGAGGAAGGCAGGGCGTGGCTGCACGTTACGCGCGAACTGATTGCGCTGCGTCAACGCTTTATCGTCCCGTTACTGAAACAGCGGGGCGCCGTGGAGGGTAACGTCCTGCAAACGGCGCTCGGCATGGTTGCCGTGAGCTGGCGTTTTCCGTCCGGTACGCTGTCGCTGGCGCTGAATATCGGCAAAAAGCCCCTCGCCTTAGCGGACCTGCCCGGAAAAACGATCTTTAGCTGGCCGGAGGCAGTCGAAAACCTGCCGCCGAACAGCATTGTTGTTCGCTTTGCTGATGGAGAAGCAGCGCTATGATCCCTTCCTCTACTTACCGAATTCAGTTTCGCAACGGCATGACCTTCGATCGCGTTGTGGACCTGATTCCGTATATGAAAGACCTCGGAATTAGCCATCTTTACGCGTCACCTGTATTCACCGCAACCACGGATTCCACCCACGGCTATGACGTGACCGACCCCAACGAAATCGACCCGGCGATTGGCGGGCGGGAAGGGTTTGACCGCATGGCGGCAGCGCTGAAACAGGCGGGGATGGGGCTGATTCTGGATATCGTTCCTAACCATATGTCGACCTCGCTGGAAAACCGCTGGTGGCGCGATGTTATCGAGCATGGTCGGCAGAGCCGCTATGCGGCATATTTTGATATCGACTGGTCCCGACCGCTGACGTTGCCGTTTCTTGGCGACACCTTTGAAGCCGAGCTGGAGCGGGGGGCTATCACCCTGAAACGTGACAGTGTCACCGACAGCGCGGCGTTGGTTTACTATGATACCGCCTATCCGCTTAATCCCGGCACGTATGCCGAAGGCAAGAGCATCGCTGAGATCCACAAGACGCAAAGCTGGCGGCTGATGTCCTGGCGGGAAGCGCCGAAACAGCTTTCATGGCGGCGCTTTTTTGAAATCACCGGGCTGGTCGGCGTGCGGGTAGAGGATGAGGCGGTATTCGCAGACACGCACCGCCTGATCCTTGAGCTTGTCCACGCCGGGGTTGTCGACGGCCTGCGCATTGACCATGTGGACGGGCTTGCCGATCCGCTGGGCTATTTGCAGCGACTGCGTGCGGCGACCGGACCGGATTGCTACATCACGGTGGAAAAAATCCTCGCCAAAGGGGAACAGCTTCCTACGGAGTGGCCCATCTCAGGTACTACGGGCTATGAGTTTATCGCCTCCCTGGCGGAAGTGCTGGTGGATGATACCAACCTCTCGCGGCTGGAGACGCTCTACGACGAGACACTGGGTACGACCGTTGACAGGCAGGCGGAACTTCGCAACGCCAAAGGCCTGATGACCGATCGTAATTTTGAAGGTGAATTTACCACGCTGCTCAATATAGCCAGCGAGCTGGCCGGGCATAACGGTGCCGAAGTGGAGCATGAGGATATCCGCCATGCCCTGCGTGAGCTGCTTATCGCGTTTCCGGTGTATCGCACCTACGGCACCGCACAGGGGCTGACGCCACCGGATGTGGCGCTGCTCAGTCGCGTGGTCGCCAGTGTCAACACCTCTGAACCCGCTCTGAGTCTGATTGTGCGTATTCTTTCCGGCGATCTGCCGGAGCATGACCACGCGCTGGCCTCGCTTTTCCGCACCCGTTTTCAGCAGCTGACCGGGCCGCTGATGGCGAAATCGGTAGAGGATACGCTGTTCTTCCGCCATAACCTGGAGCTGGCCCTGAACGAAGTCGGCGCCGACCCGACGCCGCGCGCGTTTTCACTTTCCCGTTTTCATCAGGAGATGCGCATTCGACTTGCCCGCCAGCCCGATGCGCTGCTGGGAACTTCCACCCACGACACCAAACGCGGCGAGGATGCACGAGCTCGTCTGTATACGCTTACGGAAGCGCCAGATCTGTGGGGAGAAAATCTGGCGCGCTGGCGGCAAATGAACCAGACGCAGGTCCGATTCCTCAACGATGGCACCGCGCCGAACGCCGCCGACACCTGGATGATCTTCCAGGCGCTGGCGGGCGTCTGGCCAGCAACCCTGTCGCCTGAGGATCGTGATGGCCTTAAGTCACTGGAAGAGCGTTTCCTCGGCTTTATCGAGAAAGCCCTGCGCGAGGCCAAGCAGCGTACCGACTGGATCGACAGCAACGAAGGTTACGAGAGCGTGGTCCTGGACTACGTGCGCCATCTGCTTTCCCCGGATAACACCCTGTTCCTGCGTGATTTCAGTGCCGCACTCCAGCCGTTTATTCGGGCTGGGTTAATTAACAGCTTGAGCCAGACGGTGATCAAACTGACTGCGCCTGGCGTACCGGACATCTACCAGGGCAGCGAGGGGCTTAACTTCAGCCTCGTCGACCCGGATAACCGCCGCGAACCGGATTTCGCCGCACTGGCGGAAAACCTCAGCGTAGCGGATGGCACCGTTTTTAACGATGCGCAACGCTGGCGAGACGGCAGCGTGAAGCAGTACGTCACCGCCACGCTGTTACGGCTTCGGCCACATTACCCCGCGCTTATCCGCTACGGCGACTGGCTGCCGCTGAAGGTAACCGGCGAGCGGGAGGAGAATCTGATCGTTTATGCCCGCATCAAAGATGACGAGGCGCTGATCGTCGCCGTGCCGCGCCTGGCGTTTGACGTCACCGATAATGCGATGCTGTGGGCCAATACTACCGTGGCCATACCCCAGGCGCTGGCCGGGAAGCACTACCGGGATCTGTTTACCGGTGAGCGTCGCCTTCTGCCAGAGACGCTGGATTTAACGTCTGAAAAGGGATGTTTGTTGGTTCTGCTTACCTGCGAATAATTGAGGAGAACAAAAATGCCAAAGGATACAACGTTTGAAATTCGGGCCGGTCATGGCCAACAGTTGGGCGCAAATTATGACGGAAAAGGGGTGAACTTCGCCCTGTTTTCCGCCCACGCGGAGCGGGTGGAGCTGTGTCTGTTTGATCCTTCGGGAAAAACAGAAATCGCCCGTCTTGAACTGCCGGAATATACCCATGAGGTCTGGCACGGCTATGTGCCGGACCTGAAACCGGGGGCGCTGTATGGCTACCGCGTTTACGGCCCCTACGATCCGGAGAACGGTCACCGCTTCAACCCCAATAAGCTGCTTATTGACCCCTATGCCCGTGAACTGGTAGGTGAAATTGAGTGGAACGATGCCCACTTCGGCTATGAGCTGGGACACGACGAGCTGGATCTCAGTTTTGACACGCGAGACAGCGCGCCGTTTACGCCCAAATGTAAGGTCATCGACCCCAATGCCGTTGACTGGCAGGACTCACGCCGGCCCGATATCCCGTGGCCGCATACCGTGGTCTATGAAAGCCACGTAAAAGGCTTTACCCAGCTTAACCCGGCTATTCCGCCTGAACTGCGCGGTACGTTTGAGGGGATGGGGCATAAAGCCTCGGTGGAGTACATCAAAAGCCTCGGCATTACCTCGGTCGAGCTGCTACCGGTTCACTGGTTCCCTGACGATCAGCACCTGCTCGATCGCGGCCTGAAAAACTTCTGGGGCTATAACTCGCTCGGTTTCTTTGCGCCAGCGTCCCGCTATTACGGCCCGGCGGGGATCCAGGGTTTCCGCGACATGGTGCGTGCTTATCATGACGCGGGCATCGAGGTGATCCTCGACGTGGTCTATAACCACACGGCGGAGGGCAACGAGCTGGGGCCAACCCTGTCGTTTAAGGGGATTGATAACTTCTGCTATTACCGCACCATGCCGGATCAGCACCGGTATTACATCAACGACACCGGCACCGGGAACACCGTTAACACCTCGCACCCGCGCGTGTTGCAGATGGTCATGGACTCCCTGCGTTACTGGGCGGAATCGATGCAGATTGACGGTTTCCGCTTTGACCTCGGAACCATTCTCGGACGCGAGCCGGAGGGATTTGACCCGCGCGGCGGCTTCTTTGATGCCGTGACCCAGGATCCGGTGCTGTCGAAGCTGAAGCTTATCGGTGAACCGTGGGATATCGGCCCAGGGGGATATCAGGTGGGGGGCTTCCCGCCAGGCTGGGGCGAGTGGAACGACAAATACCGCGACACGGTACGTGAATACTGGAAGGGAGATAACGTTTCTAACGATTTTGCCGCCCGTCTGTTAGGGTCCGGTGATTTGTACGATCTGCGCGGACGTCGTCCGTGGGCCAGCGTCAATTTTATCACCGCGCATGACGGCTTTACGCTGAACGACCTGGTATCTTACAACGAGAAGCATAACGCCGATAACGGGGAAGATAATAACGACGGACATAACGATAACCGGTCGTATAACTACGGTGAAGAAGGGCCGACGAAGAATCCGGATATTATCGCCACCCGCGAGCGGCAAAAGCGCAACTTCCTCACCACGCTCTTCTTCTCCCACGGCACGCCGATGCTGCTGGCAGGTGATGAGTTTGGCCGGACGCAAAAGGGCAATAATAACGGCTATTGCCAGGACAGCGAGATCTCCTGGATAAACTGGGAAGGACTCTCTGAAAACGACGAGAAGCTGCGCGACTTTACCCGTCGGTTGATTGCTCTGCGCGCTGAGCAGCCGCTGCTGCGCCGTGCAAACTGGCGCGACGGGCTTGAGATCCGCTGGTTTAACGCTGGTGGCGGACCGCAGCAGTCTGAGCAGTGGGACGAGGGTTCCACCCTTGGTCTTGCCATCAGCCGTCCGGATCTTGAGCAGGAAGAGGGCATCTGGCACGACGTGCTGATGCTGTTTAACCCGTTTGAAGGCACGGTGCCATTCCAGATCCCGCAGTTTGGCGAAGGGGGCTGGGTGCTGGAGCTTTCGACGGCGGATGATGCCCCTACAGGGGAAATCATCACGGAATCCGTCGATTATGAACTGGCCGGGCGGAGCATAACGCTTTTCCGCCGTCCTTAAAGCGAGGCCGCCGCGCGTGCGGCGGTATCATACAGGGAGGAGATCGCGCGGAGTAATTGCGCGGTCTCGCCAATCGACGCGCCCGGAATGCCGCTTTCCGCATGAATGTTGATCAGGCAGGCTTCCCGTACCTCCCGGTACTTCATGCACAGCGCTTTGCCTTCCTCCGTCGTCGAGAAAAAGAGCTCTTTCCCCGCTTTTTCACTGGTGACGTAACCCGCCTTTACCAGCTTTTTCAGCGCATACGTCACCACGTGGGTATCTTCCACGTTCAGCACAAAGCAGATGTCGGCCAGCTTTTTCTTGCGGTTGCGGTGGTTTACGTGGTGCAGAAGCGAGACGTCGAAAGCGCCCATATCCGGTTCCCCTGCTGCGGTCATGCAGCGTACCATCCATTTGTTAAACGCATTGCTGGTCATGATCAGCGCATATTCCAGCTCTGATAATTCAGCACACCGCTCTGAGACGAGATGGCGGGAGGAGACGATACGCCCGTCCGCAATATCGTCGTGGTTTAACGCTGTTTTCGTTTTCTTTGTCGTCATACCGATCCTTTCTCCAGAATGTAAACCCGTCGATAAAATAAGAACATTTTATTGATAAATTGTTTACATGTTTTTGACGTTCAGATATAGCTTTTTAGTGCAGGTTCTGTGGAGCCTCACGCAACACACAACATCGCGCGCCGTAATGCACCGGCTTCGCTCTGCTGCGAAGTATAAAAAATAGCCGTCGGCGCGCAACGCTCACTTTGGATAGGGTAACGTTTATGGACAGTTCTACACTGTTGCCACTTATCGGGATTCCGGTGGTGGTTATTGGTTTTGCACTGCGTTTCAACCCGCTGCTGGTTGTCGTGGTGGCGGGGCTGGCAACGGGCCTGCTGGTTGGCATGGATTTCGGTATGCTGCTGGAAACCTTTGGCGAAAAGTTTGTGAATAGCCGATCGCTCGCTACTTTCATTCTGATCCTGCCGGTGATTGGCCTGCTGGAGTATTACGGGCTGAAAGAGCGCGCCCAGGCCTGGGTCGCGAAGATCGCCAGCGCCACCTCGGCGCGTATCCTGATGCTCTACTTTGTTGCCCGCGAAGGGACGGCTGCGCTGGGCCTGATGTCGCTTGGCGGCCACGCACAAACGGTGCGTCCTCTGCTGGCGCCGATGGCCGAAGGGGCGGCCCTGAATGAATACGGCGAACTGCCGCAGACTATCCGCGACAAAATCAAAGCCCATGCCGCCGCCTGTGACAATATCGCGGTTTTCTTTGGGGAAGATATCTTTATCGCCTTTGGCGCGGTACTGCTGATTGATGCGTTCCTGAAAGAGAACGGGATCGAGGGGATCGAACCGCTGCATATCGGCCTGTGGGCCATTCCGACCGCTATTGCGGCACTGATCATCCATATGACGCGTCTGCTGCGCCTCGACGCCAGCATTCGTCGCGACGTGATGGCCTGGAGAGCAGAGCAGGGTACGCAGGAGATCGCACCATGATGACCCTTATCACCATTAACCGCGTGTACTACCTGATCGGCTTTGTCGTGATGCTGCTGGTTGTGATGACCCTTCGCGATCGCGCTAACCCGAAACGCTATACCACCGCGCTGTTCTGGTTTCTGTTTGGCGGGATCTTCCTGTTTGGCGATCTGATGGTGCAGGAGCTGGGTAAGTCGCTGGCGTATCGCATTATTGGCGGCGCCGTTATCGTGATTGCGCTACTGGCCGGTTTCGGGCTGGTCGGGAAGGGGCATTATAAAATGTCCACCGAGGAGGAGCAGGTTACCTCATCACACCGGCTGAAAAACTGGCTATTCTTGCCCGCGCTGATGATCCCGGTGGTGACGGTCATCGGGACGCTGTTTCTGAAAGGCGTGTCGATTGGCGGTGTCTATCTGCTAGACCAGAAGCAGCTTACGCTGGCGGCGCTGTGCGTGGCCTGTGTGGCAGCTATCCTCACCGGCTGGTGGCTGACAAAAGGTACGCCGCTGCATGCGGTTCGTCAGTCGCGTCGGCTGGTCGATACCATTGGCTGGGCGGTGATCCTGCCGCAGATGCTCGCCATGCTCGGCGGGGTGTTTGTGGTGGCGAATACCGGCGAATCGGTACAAAAGGTGGTCAGCCTGTTTGTGAACCCGGACAGCCGCTTCATGCTGGTGGTCATTTATTGCGTGGGGATGGCGCTGTTTACCATGATTATGGGCAACGCCTTCGCTGCCTTCCCGGTGTTAAGCGCCGGTATCGCTCTGCCATTCCTGATTAACGTCCATCACGGTAACCCGGCACCATTGCTGGCTATCGGCATGTACGCAGGCTATTGCGGCACGCTGATGACCCCGATGGCCGCCAACTTCAACATCGTGCCCGCCGCGCTGCTGGAGCTAAAAGACAAATATCAGGTTATCAAGATCCAGATCCCGACCGCGTTAACCTTGCTGGTGGTGAACGTGTTCTTAATGTATTTCCTCGTGTTTCGCTAAGGAGCTGCAATGGAATTAACGCAACATCAGGCTGACGCCTTCGCCAGAATGCCGTTGACCTATTTACGTCAGGAATATCCGAACCACATTATGCATCTGCTCAACGATGACGGCGACGTTCTGCCGCCTCGCGAGCTGCACCCGATCTTTTACGGCTGTTTTGACTGGCACTCTGCGGTGCACGGCTACTGGCTGCTGCTGCGCTGCCTGCGTCTCTGGCCCGAACTGCCGTGTCGGGAAGAGATCATCACTCTCTTCGAAGAACACCTGACCGACGAGAAGGTGGCGAAGGAGCTGGCCTATTTTACCGCGCCGTTCCGCGCGTCGTTTGAGCGACCTTATGGCTACGGCTGGCTGCTGGCGCTGGCCCAGGAGCTGAAACAATCGTCACTGCCGCAGGCGGAGCGCTGGTACCAGACGCTGCAACCGTTAACGCGGGATATTCGCCAGCGGCTGGTGGATTACCTCAGCAAGCTTACCTATCCGATCCGCGTCGGGACGCACTACAACACGGCGTTTGCGCTCGCGCTGGGGCTGGATTATGCCCGGGCGGTGAACGATGACACGCTTGAGCGCGCCATCCTGGACGCGGCAACGCGGTTTTACCTCGCGGACACGCAGTATCCTGCGCATTATGAGCCGGGTGGCGACGAGTATATCTCCGGAGCGCTGACCGAGGCCCTGCTGATGAGTAAGGTGGTGGAGGATTTCCCGGCCTGGTTCGATGCGTTTCTGCCTGAAGTGGGCGCCGTTTCTGCGCTCATGAACCCGGCTGAGGTGAGCGATCGCACCGACCCGAAAATCGCGCATCTGGACGGTCTCAACCTCAGCCGTGCCTGGTGTATGAAGCACATTGCCCGCGCCCTGCCGGAAAATCATCACACCCGGAAGCCATTACGCGATGCCGTTGCGCGCCATCTCTCGGCGAGCGTGGAGCATGTTGTCGGCAGTCACTACAGCGGCGGGCACTGGCTGGCGAGTTTTGCGCTGCTGGCACTGGAGTAGCGCTTAGTTGTATATCAGACTAAATGTTGCCAGGCTGTCTGCCAGCCCCGCGGTGGCCTGGGTTTCGGTGCGCACATATTGTGCGTCGTAATCCAGGGAAAACGCGGTCTGCCGGGCAGCGTTGGCAAAAGGTTCGACACCGGTGCTGTTGAGAGGAACGGTTGTGCCTCTGGCGGCACCGTAGTTATCGCCATACAGAATGCGGATCCCCACGCCGGTAGCGGCGCTCTCCTGTTGACTTAGCGCCAGCACATCGTGATTCTGCGCGTCTTTTTCAGTCGGACCAAAGAACCCGATCTTCACCGCTGCCGTTTGGGATGCGTCACAGACCAGAGGGATGATGAAGCGGTGTTTATCCCCATCCATTCCTTTGTTGAGATCGCTTACGCTACTTTGTCCCATATTGACGGTGATGTTGTTATCCGAGATATAACAGCTCGATTTATGCACTTTCAGGTCGGCGGCAGCGACTTCCACCGTCACGCCAGCTTCAGATATCACCGCGCCGTTAGCATCCTCCAGAATCAGCGTTCCTGCGCGAATTTGCCCGCTGTTCGGCTGTTCATAGACAATCTCCTGCGCGGTTTTATAAAACACGACGAAGAACTGGGTCGCCATTTGCGAGGGATCGTTTGTGCTGCAAATCGCAACGCTGTCATCCCCCGAGGCGATGTAATGCACGGGTTCAGCTGCACAGTGCGTGGTTTCGCGAACGCCCACCGCAAACCCGACGCCGGGAATATCTGGCACGTCATAAACGGAGGCCGGGGCGCCCGTACCGTTCGGCGCCACGCCGCTGACGGGCGCTACGGTTAAGGCATTATTGGCCACAAAGCGCATCGTTACCGGGCCGGTTCCCTCAGGACAGTTATAAAACGAGCGGTTTTCCTGGCCCAGGATAGCGCCTGAAAGCATCGACCCCGGAGGGATCGAGGGGTTATCAGTGATCGAGTAGTTTTGAAAGTTAATGACCGCATCGCCCATGGTCGGCGGGCAGGTCTGAGACGCCCTTGCCGTAGCGTGAATCAGCAAAAAAGCGAGCATCAGGAGATTGATTAAACGGTTGATATTGTTCACAGATATCTCAGTAAGTTATTGGCACTGAAGCTTCAGAAGCGTGACCGGAGTGCGGCCAGCGGTATCCGGAAGGCGTAATGGGGCGCTACAGCGCATATCCTGGCCTTTCTGCCGCCAGCTGGCATGCAAGGTCCCGCGTAGCGGCACGCCGCTGAGATAGACCTGTCCTGCTTCGCCAACGATGCCGACGCTTGATTTCGCAGACGTCCCGTTCGAGACATACGCGCTGGCGCCAAATGGAAGCGGGCGCCCGTGTGCCGTAAGGGTGATGAGCGTTCTGATGCCCACGTGGGTATGGTAATTCGCCAGGACGACCGCGCCGCTGGTCGGCACAATCGTTCTGCTGTTCTGGTCCAGATCGACATTTTCTGCCAGCGTTTCGGTATCCAGCGAAATGGTGTTTTTGTGATACGCCGATAAGGTTGGCATCACGGCATAACCTCGGGAGTCGGTGTGAACATTGGTCGCTCCTTCAACCTGAACGTCCGACGCCTCGTCAGCGCGGATCAGCGCCAGGGTATCCCCAAGGCTTTGGCTCAACGTCACCCCATACTGTGTTGCCACAATGCCGCCTGCCGCGCCGTAGTTCACGCGGTTGCTATAGCGATCGTGGCTGTACCCGAGACTGGCGCTGCCATAACCGCCGTGATAAGCCAGCGCAAGGTTGCTGTTCGCGGTATTGGCCTGGTTGTCGAAGCCCTGCTGGAGGTTATAGTTCAGGCGATCGTGGGCCAGCGCCGTACCATACAGCGAAACCTGCCGGGTAGTATGGCCATCAAGGTTATTGTTGAGGCTGTAGCTGGTTGTTGCGCCGGGTAACCAGCGGCTGAGTGGGACGCTGATGCTAAGGTTTATCGCCCGTTCGTTGTCGCTATCATCAGCGCTTGAGCGGGTGAGATAATACCCAACACTCAACGACACCCCTTTGTAGTTAGCGTAATAGCCAAGATGGACGGTTTGATCGACCGCCGAGGCGTTCCAGTAATCCTGACGGTAAAAGGATGCGCTGATATTGCCCAGCGCACCGAGATCCTGCGTCAAACTGAACTGCGTGCGGTTACGCCGGTTATGCACGTGCTGGTCTGGATCGCTGTCATCATTTGCTTCACTGAAACTGTAAAAGTCATGCGTCGTGTAATGGCTGGTCGAAAGGGTGAGCGACGTGTTCGTTTCAGCGAGATTTTTTTGGTACTGAGCGCGTATTTGCTGCCCGAGGGCCAGCCTGTCATCACTGAGGTGTGCTTTCGCCGCAACGGTGTCCACACCCAGTGCCCCAAACCGGCCAAAATCTTTACCTAATCCCAGCGCGAGAGCCTGATAGTGGCCGGAAAGCTCCGCTCCGCCGTACAGCGTCAGGCTTGAAGACAATCCGTAAAAGGCGGAGGCCTGAACAAACGGCGGGGTGTCGCCCTCGGCGTCAGGGCTGTTATACCGTCCGGCGCTGGCGCTGAATTTCAGTCGTTTCTCCCGTAGCATGAAGGCCACCGAGGAGTAGGGTTGGGTGAACGTGCGTTCGCTGCCGTCACTTTCATGGACCGTGATCTCAAGATCGCCGCTTTGCGAAGTGGGGAAGAGATCGCTAATGACAAATGCGCCAGGCGCAACATAGGTTTCATAGATGGTGTAACCGTGCTGGCGAACGCTGACGCGGGCATTGCTGTGAGCGACCCCGCGGATCGTGGGCGCGAAACCGCGCTGGCTGTCCGGCAGCATATTCTCATCCGAGGCAAGCTGAAGCCCCGTAAACTGAAAACTCTCAAAAACCTCGCCAGACGTGTAGGCATTCCCTATTGTTAACGCGCTCTTCAGCGGCGTAATGGCCCGCTGGAGTGATGTTCCCTGAGACTGCCAGTGATGGGTATTACCATATTCAAACGTGGCGTAATTGCGTAAACGCCACGCCCCCAGGTTGATACCGGATCGCAGGCTCAGATAGCTGCTGTTGTCATGAAAATTGTCGATGTTGGTTGTCGAGCCCGTAAGATTGTAATCGACAAAAGCAGCGGGGATGCCGTCGTCCCACTGTTCGGGAGGAATATAATCGGCACTTTTTTGCAACATGGCTGCCTGAGGAATGCTGAAAACCAGCCGATGATGGGTGAAGTCAAAATGCGTCGACGCATCGGGAATATATTTGCCGATGTCCGTAAATGTCTCCTCGTCATGCAGCGCATCGAACGAAGAGAAGGCCGCGATGTTTATCCCAAGTCTCTTGAGGTACGCCAGGTTGAGGACCGGTGAGAGCGTTCCCCCCGTATCAACGAATGCAATTTCGCGCTCATCCCGCTGCGTCTGGTTAACAACAACCGCGACACGATAACGTCCCGGCTGCTGACCGCCTTGTCGGGAAAAATAGCTTAAGTCGCTAGCCTGCTGCTGATCTGCGGTGATCTCCAGCGCCTGAGGATCGAAGTACTCATCGGCCTGTGCCCGGCGCACATGAATGCCAGACGTGACCGCACCCGCAAGCATCGCGAGCGTATAAATGCGGGGTAAATTGCGTGGGACGAGAGAATGCATGTGCGGTCGTTGGCTACATTCGCCAAAGGCGTGTTGTCACAGCGTCAGGATTGCGTGGCGACTCTCGTCAGCCCGCCGTAATCGTTGATCGCCTGCCAGCGAATGGTCCCCGAGCAGGGAATGTGCCATTGACGATCGGAGAAGGGGTCAATCATTCCCGGCATTTCAACGTCGGTGTTCCCAACGCTGACCTTGTAAAACGATACAAACCAGGGCGAGGGGTTGTGTGCGCTAAGCGTATTATTACGACAGGTAAATTTTAATTTTTTGTAGGCAAGTTCGGCATTGCCTTTCAACCCTGCGGGACGGAAAAATAACTTGAATTTTGACTTCACGTTAATCTGCAATTTGTTGCTGTTTGCTTTTTTGCTCGGGGCAATATTTTTGATGTTAAGCCAAAAAACAGATTCCCGGTCAGTGGGTAATGGCGTTCCAAGATAATTGATGCGCAGCGAGTTTTTCTGTTCCGCATCTAAACGAAATAACGTAGGCGTCACGATAAAGGGCGGAGCGGTTTTATTCTTACTGTCAATATTTTCAATCCACGACTGAATAAGATAAGGGGTTTCTTTTTCCATATTGGTAATGGAAAATGCCACTTCTCTTTGCCCCTCAAGGTACACAACACGCGTACCGCCCATCACAACCCCCGCGTGTGCTGACAGACTCATGCCGAGCGAATAAAAGAACAGGGCCGCGGTGAGTTTCTTCATTTTCAGATCCCCGTAGAGGTAAAAGATAAGCAGAGAAAGCTCTGCTTATCATCAGTCGATCAGTTATAAACCATCAGGAAATTGGCATCTGCGTCGGCTTCTCCGGTGCTGACGACATCGGTGGTGGCATTATAATTGGCGTAGAAATTGAGTGTTTTTGAATCTTCCCCTTCGGCAAGGTCGATACTCTGAGAAATATCACCAATTTTAATCTGCGTGTTACGGTCGCTTTCATAGAGTTTAACGGCAACGCCAGTCGCCGTATTGCCATCGCTGTCCACGGAAGAATTTAAACCCAGCAGGGTATTATCATTCGCATCTTTGTTACCATCAAACAACACGGCAACGGTTTTAACGGAATCCGGGCAACCTTCAACTGAGATCTGGAAAGGCGTGCGCGTGGTCTCTTTTTGGGTGGCAAAGTAGCTTGCAGCCCAGGTGCCTAATTCAACGGTTTGCCCTGCTGAGTCGGTGGTGATATTACAGGATGCATCGGTAATCTTACCGGTAAAATGGACTACGCCGCCCGTGCCCTGAGTCCCCGCATCGTTCTCTGGGTTGGTATTAATATTATTGTCGCTGTCACCAGAAGGAAGGCCCGCCAGCGCACTGCCACTTGCCATCATCAGGCCACAAAGGGTTAATGCGATCATGTTTTTTTTGTTGATCATGCCTATTGTTCTCATTCGCTCAAATATGTCAGTCTGGATATGCTGCTAGCAACACTGCCGGTGGCGTTATTGCTCAGAAAAAACAGCGCGAATGCTAACAAAATGCCAATCCAGGCCATAACAAAAGGTTGTCTAAAATTAAATTACTTTATTTTACGAAACTCCGTAACTTTCTTGTAACCTTACTTCGGATTTGCTGATGTCGTTTATTGATGTTGCGAATCTAATTCCTGCCTGAGGGTTTATATTTGCCTTGTCACAAACGGTGCATTATTCATTGTGAGCTCAGTGGAGCTACTTTGTTATTGTCTCGTCCTGGCAGGAATAAAAATGAAGATATTTATTATTTCTATTGGGATATCAACGAATGAAACTGACTAAAATTGGTGCGACGCTTATTCTGACTTTCTGTGGCGCGAGCGCGGCGACGGCTTCTAACACTATCACATTTAATGGAACGGTGCTCGATCAGGGTTGTGATATTGCCGTTGATGGCGGCACGGCAAATGCGACCGTTGATCTGGGCTCAACGGCGGCAACCGACCTCGCTACAAAAGGCGACCTTGGCGCGCCAAAACAGTTTGTGTTCGACCTGAATAACTGCCCAACCAGCACGACTGCAAATATTGTCTTCTCAGGCCCTGTTGATGCTGTTGCAGCCGATCCATCCTATTTTGCAAACACTGCTACGCTGGGTGCGGCAACCAACGTGGCCGTTCAGCTCAAGCAGGGCGGCTCAAATGGTACCATCGTCAAAAATAATGCAGATAACGATCCTATTACTTTCACCGATGGCACAGCGAGTCAAACCTATACCGCGCAGATGATTGCCACCGGGCAGGCCGTTGCCGGCGATGTTAACGCTGTTATTACCTATAACGTCCGTTATAACTGATTCCGCAGGAGGGGAAACCCTCCTTTTTAGTTTGTGAGTGCATTATGAAACCCATCGCCGCTGTTATTTTTTGCGTGGCCAGCGCCGCCAGCCTGAACGCGTCCGCCAGTATTGTTACCGGGAGTACGCGGGTTATTTTTGACGGCTCCCGCCAGGCCGCCTCTTTGTCCGTTGAAAACTCTGACAAGGTTACTAACCTGGTACAGTCGTGGATTAGCCCGGCTAAAGGCAGCCCGTTAAAAAAAGAAAATATGATTATTACGCCACCGCTATTCCGTCTGGAAGCCGGGAAAAAAGCGTCAATTCGTATTGTGCGTTCAGGTTTACCTGTTCCGGAAGATCGTGAATCGCTGTTATGGCTGAACGTGAAAGGGATCCCCGCTACCGACGGTAGTGAAGGTAAAAATACGATGCAAATTGCAATCAACTCAAAGATTAAGCTGATCTACCGTCCGGCAGCATTACAGGGGCAGACGCCAGAATCCAGTGCGGAAAAGCTTAAGTGGAACCTGACCGCGAAGGGTTTACAGGTCAATAACCCGACACCTTTTTATATGAACTTCTCACGAATTGAAATTAATCACCAGGCGTTAAGCGGACAGTATTTTGTCGCGCCATTCTCCAGGTTGAGTATTTCTGAAGGTGTTATGTCACCTCACGGCAAAGTAACCTGGTCGCTTATTAATGATTATGGCGTGAAAGGCCCGGACAAAGTCACCTCATATTAATCGACACCGTAAGTCTCCCGCACGGATACAGGGTTACAATGGAAAAAGTGAAACAAACCTACGTCCTTTCTTTAGGGCTCGGGCTCAGTGTTGTCTTTAGTTCTTTCAGCGCACGTGCGCAGGAACATTTCAACCCTCATCTTTTGGAAACAGACAGCGCAGAAGTGCCAGCAATGGATCTCAGTCTGTTTGCCAAAGATGAGGTGCCGCCCGGGGACTATAACGTCGACATTTTTATCAACGGCAATCTGGTAGACAGTAAAACCCTCTCTTTTCGACGATTGAAAAGTGCCCCTACGTCAGACCGCACAGGGGCATGCTTAAACGTCACTCAGCTGAAAGCCTGGAACGTTCGTGTCGATAACTATTTTGGCGAACAGGAAAAAGCCAGCGAATGTGTGGATCTGTATGCCATCCCCGGCGCGGACGAAAAAATCGATCTGGCGCAGCAGCGTTTCGACCTGATCCTGCCGCAGGTTGCTTTATTTAACACCGCAAGGGGTTATGTTTCACCGGAGCGCTGGGATGAAGGGATCACGGCGGGTTTACTTAATTACAGCGTCTCAGGTCAACAGGATCTGCATCAACGCAACGGCACCGACAGCAGTAATCAGTTTCTTAGCCTGCAACCGGGGCTGAACGTAGGCGCCTGGCGCTTTCGCAACTATTCCACCTATACCCATTCCGAATCCGAAAATGACTGGGATTCCGTGTATACCTACGCCTCACGGGATATTAAATCTCTTAAAAGCCAGCTGGTACTGGGACAAGGAACCACGCGCGGCGGCATTTTTGATAGCGTCGGTTTCACCGGGGTGCAGATGTACTCGGATAACGATATGAAGCCGGACAGCATGCAAGGCTTCGCCCCTGTAATACGCGGTATAGCCCGCAGCAATGCCGAAGTGACGGTATACCAGAACGGTCACAGCATTTATAAGGCTACCGTGCCGCCGGGGCCGTTTGAATTCAGCGATATGTATCCGACCGGCAGCTCCGGCGACTTACAGGTGGTGATCAAAGAGTCCGACGGTACGCAAAGTAGCTTTATTGTGCCTTACGCCACGCTGCCGGTATTGCAACGTGAAGGTCAGGTGCAGTATGGCCTGGTGGCGGGCAAAACCCGTCAGGACGGGTCGGGTTCACGTGCAGAGGATTTTAACTTTATTCAGGGATCAGCGGCCTGGGGCGTCGGAAAAGGGATCACGCTTTACGGCGGCTATATTCAGGCGGAAGACAATTATTCCAACCTGATTGCCGGAACTGGTTTTAATATGGGCAGCGCCGGAGCGCTCTCATTTGATATTTCCCAGTCGTGGGCGGATATCCCGCAGCCGGACAACATGCGACAACAGGAACACCATAGCGGCCAGTCGTATCGCGTGCGCTACAGTAAGACGCTTCAGCAGACCAACACCGATATTGCCGTCGCCGGTTATAAATTTTCAACCCGGGATTATCTTTCGTTTCAGGACTTCCTCAATGACTGGGATCCGGGCAATAGCACTATTGATAATGGCCGGGAGCGAAACCGTTTTGATGTGACAATCTCACAGACGTTGCCTTTCGGCACCCTGTCACTGAGCATGTACGACGCCTCTTACTGGAACAGTGAACATGCGGACTCCATGAACCTGGGCTTCAGCAGCACGCTTGGACCGGTGTCGTACTCGCTGAACTATGCCCACTCTAAAAACGTCAATGGCGGTTACAATAACGATTCCGATAACTACGACGACGATAACGTCTTCTCGTTTAACCTGAGCGTACCGTTCAGCGCCTTCAGCCACAGTGAAGCGGCCCGGTCTGTTTCGGCTAACTATTCGATGAACAGTAGTAAAAACGGCGATACCACGCACAACATCGGAATTTCCGGTACCGCGATGCAGGAAAACCAGCTGAACTGGCAGGTTTCAGAAGGCTATAACGCCGATTCTGAAGCTACTAACGGCAATGTCACTGTGGGTTATCAAAGTACTTATGCCGATATGTCCGCAGGCTATAGCTACGACGATTACAGCCGACGAGTGAATTACAGCCTGCGCGGGGGCATGGTGCTGCATCGCGACGGTATCACCCTGGCGCGTCAGCTTAACGATAGCGTAGCGCTGGTTGAAACGCCGGGGGTTTCCGGTATGCCGATCAACGGGCAGACGAACGTTCATACCGATTATTTCGGTAACGCCATTGTGCCGTACGTTCGTCCGTATCACAGCAATTCGATCTCACTCAACACAGTGGATGCCAGCGATACTTCCGCGGCCATTGATAACATCGCCAAAACCGTGGTGCCGACCAAAGGGGCGGTAGTACGCGTGAAGTACAACACCTGGATTGGACAAAAGGCGATGATGACGCTGACCTACAACGGTAAACCGGTGCCGTTTGGCGCAGTAGTAACACAAACCAGCGGCGAGTCGGATGACACGCGCAGCAGTATTGTTGGCGACGGCGGGGAAGTGTATCTCGTCGGGCTCGCCGGGAAAGGGCGGTTAATTGTTAAGTGGGGGGAGAAGGCGAACAAGCAGTGCGCCGTTGATTACACACTTGCCGGCGCTAAAACAGAGGCCGATATTTTATTCATCAACGGGGTTTGCCATCCCGTATCGGGAGCAAATTAATGTCACGCTTCATTATTCTCCGTTCCGGCCTTAAATCGCTCATCGGCCCGGGAATGGTATTCATGCTGAGCGTGTCGCCGGCAATGGCGTACACCGATCGCAATGATATTGAGTTCCATGTCACCGGAAACATTATTGATGGCTCATGTAACGTCACCAAACCGGAGGCAGTCGACCTCGGGAAATATTACTGGAAAGACTTTGCCGTAGCGGGGGGGAACACAGGAAATGTGCCAGTGACCATCGCGTTTGACAGCTGCACCGCAGGGTTAAGCCAGGCAACGGTTACCTTTACAGGCGCACCTTACGCTGAAGATCCGGCTTATGCTTCTGTCATTTACGCCAATCAGGTGGCGGCAGATGCAGGCGGCGCGACCGATGTCGGCCTTCAGTTGTTTATCCGTGACCACGAACATCCCATCAGCGGTGTCGCGCTGGCCAACGGCGTGAGCTACCCGGTTGCGCTCGAAAACCAAACCGGCGCGATGACTTTTACTGCCCGAATGTATACCCCACATGGGACCCCAACACCGGGTGCATTCAGCAGTGCGATTACATTGAATGTTGTTTATAACTGAGCTTAAGTGAGCAGACTAATTTCATGTCAAAATATTTATATTATCTGGTGTTATTGCTGGGGACAGTCCCACTATTAAGTCATGCAGCCTGTAACCGGGATAACGGCGATGATGTTACCGTCACGACGATCCCATTACCCTCGAAACTGTTGGTCAGTGCGAAAAATTATACCTTTGGCGAAGTGTTATACGATTCTGGATATATCAGCGGGACGGATGGGGATGTCACGATTAAAAACTGTAGCAGGGATTATTACGTAGGATTTCATTATAACCCGACTCATTTAGCGTCGGCGTCGCCGGTGGGAGATAATATCTACCCGACCACGATACCGGGTATCGGCATTAAGACCTACACGCTTAACCAGGCCGGTCCGTATGATTATGAACGTGCGGTTGATAACTCATGGCAGTCCGGCGATGGCGAGAGCAGCCATACGCTGGCGGGCTCGGCCTATCGTGTGCAGTTGATTGCGACGGGGGGTACAATCCCGAGCGGTAATCTGGCCCTTGAGAGCGGCAAACTGGCGACGGTGGAATTTCGTGAAGGGCAGAGCAGTTCGGATAACGGTGATAATGCGTCAGAAGTCTATTTGTCAAATACGCAGATAGAAGTCTATGCGATGGGATGCTCAGCATCCGTTTCTTCCCTGCTGTTTAATATGGGCGATGTGGATACCTCTGCGTTTGATAATCTTAAGATGGTGGAAGGACCCGAACAGGATGTTGGTCTGAGCTGTCAGCCAGGCACCAACGTGACCATGACCATCAACGGGCCGCTTGCCGAGGGCGACAATGATAATGGCTCAGTGATTGCTTTAGACCAGTCTGAATCGGGTACGACGGCGACCGGTGTGGGGGTCGTGATATCAGCCTATCAACCGGCGCTACGCAGTTTTACCTACTGGGCCATTGGTCAGGAGGTGCAAGCTTTTAATTCCAGTCGTGTAAAAGCCGCATCACAAGGCAGTGGGCTTGGTGCCGATGGTACCGCGCTTGCTGATATCGGCTCCGCAACCACCTATAGCGATCCGGCAAATACAGGCGGGGCCGGAGAGTCTGAAACCTTACGTTTTAAAGCGTGGTATTACAAAACCAGTGACGTTGTCACGCCAGGGCAAGCAAATGCCACTGGGACAATCACCCTTAAATATAATTGATACCTTTGATCATGACAGGGGGTAGCGCTGCGGTTTATTTTTGTACACCTCTGCGCTACCGTTATGTGTTTCTGTCGTGTACATTTCCTCTGCGACCCTATTTATTCGGTGGAACTGACAATGATTACTAAACGGTCTGAGCCACGCTTTTCAGTCATTCTGTTAATTTTTGTGTGTCTTGTAGGATTATATTCTTTTAACGGTCACCTTAAGCCTCACGCCGGACAAAAAGGGGTTGCATGTATTTCTTACAAGCGGATCCTGCGTGAATCACCGTTACTGGCACAGGAAAAAAAGCAGAACGAAATACTTCTCGCATTAGCTAAAAAATCCGCGCTTGAAGTTGAGAAAAAATATTACGCTCTGCCAGAACCCTTGCGCCGTGAAATGAAAGCGATCGATGATATGAGTAAAAACACGCAACTGCGGGCAGAGCAGGGTCGCCTGCGGCATATAAGCCAGCGAGTCATATCTGATACCGTTGAAAAATACAGAATAGATCATCACTATTCGGTCGTTTTCAATAAAGATAGCGCCTCTACAGTGGATTATGGTCACGACATCAGTAATGAAATCATTAATGAATTACAGCATGTAAAAGTGGTGTACGGGCCGCGCCCTAATTTTGAAGATGCGACCCGGGAGCTTTTGCTCGCTCAACCTGTTTCCGCAGGATGAGTGATTTTACGCAGCCGGCTCGCGCTGACGATGACCGCTACCGCAGAAGCTGCCGCAGCGATCCACAGTGCAGCATGAATTGATCTCTCATTTGTCGCCAGCAGTACGCCCACAGCGGCGGCCCCCAGACATTGCCCGAACGTGCGCATAATGGATAATACACCGGATGCATAGCTCGCATAGTCACGACTAACGTTTGAGAGCATTTCCCGGTTATTGGGACTCTGAAAGCAGCCAAATCCCATCCCGCAAACCAGGTTTCGCAGGCAGATATCCCACATCGAAGGGCTGGCGGGTAACGTTGCCAGCAGAATCAAACCGACGACAAAAATCATCAGCCCCAGGGTTGAAATCACCGGGGCTGAAATCGTGTCCGCCCACCGGCCTGCATGCGGCGCAATCAGCACGATCCCTAACGGCCACGGCGTAAATAGCAGGGCAGAAATCACCGGACTGTAGCCGTATTCGCTCTGAAACAGGAAGGGTAGCGCAATAAAGGTGATACCCTGGCTGACAAAAGCAATCATCGACGTTAAGGCCGCGAGGGTAAAACGTTCATTTTTAAATATGGCTGGCGGCAGTAAGGGGTTATCCGTGCGGCGGATCTGCCAGATAAAAGCCATGCCGCTCAGCGCAGCGAGAACCGTCCAGCAAAGACTACCTGTGTGATACGTAGCATCCTGGAGGCTGTTCGCCGCCACGATCGTCGAACCCAACAGCAGCGCCGACAATATGGCGCCCAGGGTGTCAAAGGGCGCTTGCTTTCGAACCGCATCCCGCGGCAGCGATTTGACCGCCAGCAGCAAGGCGAGGGTGCCGGGAAGAACGTTTATCGCAAAAAGCCATTGCCAGCTCAGGGTGTGAAGGATCGTACCGCCCAATACCGGGCCGATAGCGGAGCTGGAGGCGATGAGCAGGGCGTGCAAACCCAGAATGCGGCCAAGCAATCGTCCGGGAAATACGGACCGCAGTATCGCGGGAGCAATACTCAGCGTCGCTGCGCCGCCGATCCCCTGAAGCACGCGCATACCGATAAGCACTTCGGGCGTTTTCGTCAGCGCGCAACCCAGCGATGTCAGGGTAAAGGTCGTCAGGCCTGCCAGAAATACGGGGCGATAACCCAGGCGGGCCGCAAGCGCCGCGAATATCGCCAGCGTCATTGCAGCCGCCAGCAGATACCCGTTGGCGAACCAGACGGCATAACTGGCTGGCACCTGCATCTCCTGAGCCATGGAGGGCAGGGCAATATTGATCATGGTGCCATCAAAAACGCCCATTAACGTGGTGGTCATTATCGCGGCCATCACCCGTGCGCGCGTCGGACCAGGCAGTCCATCGTCCCCGGGTTGGCTGGAAAAAAGCATCATCTTGTTGTCCTTAGAGAAGAGTGTGTGGATCACAAAACTATAAAGATGGCTTTTGCAGGGCGGAAGGCGCACCATTTACACTTTATCGTTGCATGAAACGCCTTATCTGAATATGCAGGGAGGAAGGAGATGTCCGAACCCGATTTTAATTTGCTGATAGCACTCGACATATTGCTGAGCGAAGCGAGCGTGGCAGGCGCGGCACGTCGTCTGAACCTCAGCACCTCGGCAATGAGCCGGACATTAAGCAGGTTACGCGACGTCACTGGCGACCCGATTCTGGTGCGCGCCGGACGTAACATGGTACTGACCCCGTGGGCCGAAGCGACCCGGGACCATGCCAGGCGTGCAGTGCACGAGGCCAGGGCGGTATTAAAGCCCTCAACTGAAACGTTCAGCGCGCGAAGCCTGGCGCGACTTTTTACCATCAGGGCAAACGATGGTTTTGTGGTGGCGTTTGGGCCTGCGCTTATAGCGGCTGTGGCCGACGCCGCGCCGGACGTCTGTATACGCTTTGCGCCTAAGCCGGAAAAAACGTCGCGCTATCTTCGGGAAGGGCTGGTTGATCTGGAGATTGGCGTCCAGAGTAATATGGGGCCTGAAATACGGCTGCAACGACTGTTTGAGGATCGGTTTGTGGGCGTCGTGCGTAAGGGGCATCCGCTGGCTAAGCAGGCAGAAATAGGGGTGAAGGATTATGTAGCCTGGGGCCATGTGGTAGCGTCACCCGAGGGTGCACTGCACGGATCCGTTGACGATGCGCTGGCCGAACTCGGAACAAAACGTAAAATCGCGAGCGTCGTACCGGGATTTCCGACGGCGCTGTCCGTGGCGGTGGCATCGGATCTTATCGCCATGATACCCGCGCTCTATTTACTCAATCAGCAGGTAACGGACCAGGTACACGTTTTCGAGCTGCCGTTCAAAAGCCGTCAAATTACGGTATCACAGATGTGGCACCCAAGAATGGAACGCGATCCCGCGCACCGCTGGCTGAGAGAGCAAATTCTCGCGATATGCAGAGTGAAGAGTTAAGGGTCCTGTATAGCGATTGCTATACGCGCCGCTTGTGCTATGCTTGTAAAGCAATTGCTATACAAGAGGTATACCCATGAAATCAGATGTTCAACTCAATCTTAGAGCCAAAGAATCCCAGCGGGCGCTTATCGATGCCGCCGCAGAGATCCTCCATAAATCACGTACTGACTTCATTCTGGAGATGGCCTGTCAGGCAGCCGAAAATGTGATCCTCGATCGGCGTGTATTCAATTTTAACGATGAACAGTATGCAGAGTTCATTGATATGCTTGATGCCCCGGTCGCCGACGATCCTGCCATAGAAAAACTGCTGGCAAGGAAACCTCAGTGGGACGTGTAACCGCCCCAGAGCCCTTATCCAGCGTCCATCAACTGGCGGAGTTCGTCAGTGGAGAGGCCGTACTTGACGAATGGTTAAAACAAAGAGGTCTGAAAAACCAGGCGCTTGGCGCAGCCCGAACGTTTGTCGTTTGTAAAACGGGCACAAAGCAGGTCGCGGGATTTTACTCTCTAGCTACCGGCAGCGTTAACCATACGGAAGCGACAGGTAATTTGCGGCGTAACATGCCGGATCCCATTCCTGTGATTATTCTTGCCCGTCTGGCTGTCGATGTCTCAATACGCGGAAATGGGTTGGGAGCCGATTTACTCCAGGATGCGGTTTTACGCTGTTATCGGGTAGCAGAGAATATTGGGGTGCGGGCGATCATGGTTCATGCACTCACTGAGGACGCCAAAGCGTTTTATATCCACCATGGTTTTAAAGCATCGCAGACTCAGGAACGGACACTGTTTCTCAGGCTTCCTCAGTAGCGATAAAGGGAAGGGGTAAATGCGATGAGCTTATCTGTTTGCGCAGGTATAAAAACCCATGAAGAAATCCCGCCGGTAGCGGCGGGATTTTTATGGAATGAATGTTCAGCGCGTCTGGCTAATAAGCTTGCGCCAGACTCTGTTATGCAAAGTAAATAGCAGCATCCTATAGAAAGCGGTAGAGAGGATACAGCTGCCGCTAAGCCCAAGCATGACAATACTAACATTTATGATTCCAACCTTAAGACTTAGATAATAGCAGCGTTAACTCAGCGTTCAAATCACAAACTCATTATCACCATAGTGCATTTAACTTATGTTGTGCGAGAATTCAGTTCATGAAAAAAATCATCAGTATAATATTGTTTTAAATAATTATTTAAATTAACAATCCTACTGGCTACATATATAACTTCATGAACTAACAGAAAAAAGGTGATGTTTGTCGATCTTATCGTTATCTGGTGACAACATGCTGGTACTGGTTTCGAGAAAGGATATCTGCGAGGTTTGCTTACGAAGCGACCATACGGAGGTAGCACTCTTCACAACCGCTAAGCTCAGTAAGAGAGAATGGCGGGAGTAATCCCCGCCATTCTCGATGTTGTTTTGTAACTTCAAAGCACCTACACTTCAAAAAAATACAGGATGGTTCACTAACAATGTCCAGCACAGCGCCAAATTATTCATTCAGAATATTCGAGAGGCGTCCCTCAATGTGAACGGAACCTAGTTGCAGATAAATTGCATACAAGAGCATGATTTGATTAAATGATCCAAAATAGCATTGTGGTTTGGCAAGGGAAAGCGCCATGGTGCTATTCCATTGTCATCAATTGCCCGGAAGTCTGCGGAAACCAGGCCGCTGGCTCCCATCTGGATAGGGGTTAGTGAAGAATAATGGAGAATGGAAGGGCAGCCGGAAAAGTGTCGCTGCAGCCTCAGTACAAACATCAATTCGTCACCCTATACGTGTAAGAGCAGCTGCGCTTTTTCATGGAGAAACTCAGGCGGTGGATGTACATCTTGACCATTCAGGGATTGCTCCGAAGGACGGCCAGATTTTTGCGTATGATGCAAAATACGGACAGTTTATCCCGGTCATGTCTGGTGGCGGAACGATGATTCAGCGTAATCGAAGAGCTAAGGGCAGCAAATATGCAGGACTGCTAGCTGTCAGAAAATCAAAATAAGCCCTGAAAAGGGCTATTTTGTAAGCTCCAGGTGGTGTTATTTGATTTCTCACTCTTAGACTAGCCCCGTAGATCACCAGGTACTTCGCCTCTCTTAAAATAAGAGGTAGTCTTAGAACTTAATAGTATTTAGACTGGAATTCATTAATTCCATTGATAATCAAATCAAAGTACTCATTTAACTTCTCTCTTGCAATGAACTTATTATTAAGCTCTGCAGGATGAATTGATAATGTTAATTCGAATATGTACTCATCATCATTTGAATCCAGAACGCTTCTATTGTCACGTTCAGGTAAATAAATATAAGCCCTGGACAGTCTAAAGTTATAAAGTACGTGCTGAGGTATATATGACACTAACTCATGAAATCTATTAACATTATTGACGTCAAAAATAAACCAGGCCGAAAAAAACCTATCAGTTTCAATGTCTAAGGAAGATATCAAATCAGACCAATTTCGTTGTAGATGGAATTTATCTAGATCTTCCAGACGCGCATTTGATGACCGCATCAATCGGCAAAAATCAAGTTCTTTAAACTTTTCAGCCAGCTTTTCAAAACTTACATTTCGACATGCTTCTAACTTCTCTATTAGTTCCTGATCCGAACGGTATGCCTCTTCGTGATCATCCCAGTTACCCTCCCGCTTCATACCATATAAATAATTGTTGATATAAGGTGAATAGTAATCGTAGTGATCTGGGTCATAGTGGTCACTAAACTGGAAGTATGATCTTAGTTTTACATCAAATAAATAACATTGACCATCCTCTAAAGCGTACCCGTCGCCTAAGTAATGTTTAATTTCAGCGGAGCTATATTTTGGCCTATCTGCGTTTGGATACATGTAATCCAAGTACCATGTATAATTTCCATTTTTGTCGTCAAAATATACTGACCTAACCCGTATGAAATGATTTTTCGGCATTTCAATTGACTCAATCTCCTCAATTCTTTTACTTATACTTTCAAAATGGTGCTCATGATATGAGCCGATTCTATTGGCTAAGTGAAAATAGTAACCTTTATAATTTACTACCCAATGATTAGGATTTTCAGTCGCATATACTTTCCAAGAAGTTGCTTCTGATGATACTGGGAAAAAACGTTGAGCCACTCGCCAAAGGGCTGGGGTTGAAAGCGCCTGCTCAATAAAAACATAATCCCAATATATGGCTGTAATATCATTCTTTGGATTATTAGTAATTGATTCAAGTCGGTCGACAACAGCTGATGATGGCTGAGTCGAGCACGCCAAAATAAAGCCTGTAGCACCATGTTGAGAACATGAATCAACAATATCATCAAGATCCTTGATTCCTACCGATCCGCCTCCGTTAGCATTATGCTTGCATTGAATTAACCACTTCTTTTGACTGGGTGCGAAGAAGCTTTTATGTTCTTCAATACAAACGAGATCTCGACCACCATCTGGCCCCACACCACTCCAATAGACCTTAAACCCTTTAGAAAAAAGCAACTCCCTAATAAGGAGTTCAAATTCTTTCCCGTCTTTATCTAACTCTTTGAAATTTAACATTTATGAATCTCACCGTTCATAGGATAATAAAACTAAATCAATACTTCAGCAATACTATTATGGAGTGTCTCTACAGTCATTATCCTCACGATATGGACTTGGAGCGGTTTCTAGTTAGTTGGTACGTTACGCTACGACTTAACTTCAGGCTAGCAAAGGTCGCGGGTGACGGTTCTGCCAGGCCAATAACCTGGCTCCGAGCATGAGCCGGCGTGGCAACTGCCGGGATAATGCTGTAGCCGAATCGTTCTTCAGTTCACTGAAAAAAGAACGCATCAGGAAGAGAATATACAAAACCCGGGATCTGGCCCGGGCGATATCTTCGATTACATCGAAGTGTTTTACAACCGGGCCCGGCGCCACAGCCACCTGGGGGGCATCAGCCCAGAGGTCTTTGAACAGGCCTCGTCGTGAGGACAGGATATGTCTACGGCCGTGGAGTCAGTCCATGGGGAATTTCAGGGTGTAAACTCATCACGACCAGAGAAGACCGTAACAGATTTGGCCCCCTGGAGAGCGCAACATACAAATCACTTGCCCCCATGTTTCCCACATCCAGTATCAGCGCGTGATCGCATTCCAGCCCTTTCAGAAGAAGAGTTTAGCCTATTTAACGGTGCGATACGCGTCCTTCCCCCTGGTATCTACGTTGTTCACGGATAATTGATGCTGACTCTCTAATGCTTTTGTTAGGTGAGCTGATAGACAGATTTACGCATCTTTTAGTCCGACCCTAAATACACGCGTTTCTTCCTTTTCTTCGAGCAAAAGGAATTGTAAGTATCCCGGCAGAACCCTACCATTACGCTGTACACAATGACGTCGGCGCTACCAGACCGCCATCGACAGTGTATCCAGTACCAAGCCGCGCGTTAGTGTTTGTTTCATCGACCAGTCCACCACATTACGGGCAAAAGAGTCCTATTCCCCTCAGGAAAATCCACTTCGAACGATGCGGCTTTGACGTGCCTGAAGACGCACCTTAAGGTATTATTTGCACCAAATTTTCTACGATGAATACAACACATCGCAAGGTTTCCTTCTTAGCAGGATGATTCATGAACGACAAAATTAGTCAGGATACTATCAACAAAGCCCTGTGGGCCGCGTGCGATACCTTCCGTGGCACAATTAGCGCCGATACCTATAAAGACTTTATTCTTACCATGCTGTTCCTCAAGTACATTTCGGATGTCTGGCAGGATCACTATGACGCATACAAAGCGCAGTATGGTGATGCGCCGGAGCTGATTGAAGCGATGATGGCAAACGAACGTTTCGTGTTGCCGAAAAACGCCAGTTTCTATGCGCTGTATGAGCGTCGTCATGAGCCGGGTAATGGTGAGCGTATCGACCAGGCATTGCATGCCATTGAAGAAGCCAACGGCACCAAACTGAAAGATGCCGGGAAAAGCGTGTTCCAGGACATCTCGTTTAACACTGACCGTCTGGGTGAAGAAAAACAGAAGAATACTATTCTGCGACAACTGCTGGAAGACTTTGCCGGTGAAGCTCTGAACCTGAAGCCGAGCCGCGTGGGTACGCTGGACGTGATCGGTAACGCTTACGAATATCTGATCAAAAACTTTGCCGCCAGTGGTGGGCAAAAAGCAGGAGAGTTCTATACTCCGCCGGAAGTTTCGGACCTGATTGCTGAACTGCTGGATCCGCAGCCCGGTGATACCATCTGCGATCCGGCCTGTGGTTCTGGTTCGTTGTTAATGAAGTGCGGGCGTAAAATCGTCTCCGGACATGATAGCCGCAACTATGCGCTGTTCGGTCAGGAAGCAATTGGCTCCACCTGGTCGCTGGCGAAAATGAACATGTTCCTGCACGGCGAAGACAACCACAAAATAGAGTGGGGCGATACCATTCGCAACCCGAAACTGCTTGATAAAAACGGCGACTTGATGCTGTTTGATATCGTGACCGCCAACCCGCCGTTTAGCCTGGATAAGTGGGGCCATGATGAGGCCGAGCAGGACAAGTTTGGTCGCTTCCGTCGCGGCGTGCCACCGAAAACCAAAGGGGATTACGCCTTTATTCTGCATATGATTGAAACCCTGAAACCGGGAACTGGTCGTATGGGTGTAGTGGTGCCACACGGTGTGTTGTTCCGTGGCTCCAGCGAAGGCAAAATTCGCCAGAAACTGATTGATGAAAACCTGCTGGATGCGGTAATTGGCCTGCCAGAAAAGCTGTTTTACGGTACCGGTATTCCAGCTGCAATTTTGATTTTCAAAAAACAGAAAGTGGATGACAAGGTGCTGTTTATCGATGCTAGTCGTGAATACAAAGCGGGTAAAAACCAAAACCAGCTCAGCGCAGAAAATATCCAGAAAATCGTTAATACCTATCGCGAAGGCGATAACGTTGAGAAATACGCCTATCTCGCCAGCCTGAAGGAGATTCAAGACAACGACTACAACCTCAATATTCCGCGCTATGTCGACACCTTTGAGGAAGAGGACGAAATTGATTTGCTGGCCGTGCGTAAAGAGAGAGAGCAACTGAAGGTGGAACTGGCGAAACTGGAAACGGAGATGGCAGGGTATTTAAAGGAGTTGGGTTATGGTGCCTAAGGGTTGGTCACACACAACTTTTGAGAAACACATTGATTGCTTAACCGGTTTTGCTTTTTCTAGTACTGAATATTCGGCTGAAGAACACGATATCAGATTGCTAAGGGGAGACAATATTGAACCTGGTAAGCTTCGCTGGATAAATGCTAAACGTTGGCCTCGAAACGTACAAGGAAATATGGATAAATATTTTCTTTTGGAAGGCGATTTTGTTATAGCTCTTGATCGTACATGGATATCAGGTGGCTTAAAAGTTGCTGAAGTGACTTGTGATGATCTGCCTTGCTTGCTTGTGCAACGAGTTGCTCGAATCCGAGCAAAAAAAACCTTGGCGCAAGGGTTACTCCGCCAGTATTTCTCAGGATACAAATTTGAGCAATACGTTAAGCTTACTCAGACAGCTACAGCTGTACCTCATATCAGCCCCAACGATATTAAGCAGTTTTCGTTATTACTTCCCCCTATTGCGGAACAAAAGAAAATCGCTCAAATCCTGTCAACCTGGGATAAGGCAATTGCGGTGACTGAAAAGCTTCTCACCAACAGTCAGCAGCAGAAAAAAGCCCTGATGCAGCAATTGCTTACCGGTAAGAAACGTTTGCTGGATGAGAATGGGGAGAGGTTTAGTGGGGAGTGGAAGTTTAAAAGAATAAGTGAAATAGCAACGCGTGTTCAACGTAAAAATGATACTTCCGAACATCCTATTTTAACAATATCTTCTTTGTCTGGATTTGTCAGGCAGGATGAGCGTTATAGCCGTTATATGGCGGGAGAGAGTATAAAAAATTATATCCTGCTTAAAAAAGGCGAGTTTGCATATAACAAAGGAAACTCAAAAACATACGAGTTTGGATGTGTTTTTGATCTTGATAAATACGAAGCAGGACTCGTACCTCATGTCTACGTATGTTTTAAATTAAAACAAGGTCTTAGTCATCGTTATTTTAAGTATTTATTTGAGGCCGATTACCTCAAGCCACAGTTAGGGGCGCTAGTTAACACTGGGGTCAGAAATAATGGATTGTTAAATATTAAGCCAACAGAATTTATGGAAACACGAGTCCCGGTTCCATGTTTTGAAGAGCAGGAGCGAATCGCCGATATGTTATATAACTCCAGCAGGATTATACGAGTTCTTCAGGGCAAGCTCGCCTGCCTGAAAGAAGAGAAAAAAGCCCTGATGCAGCAATTACTGACCGGGAAACGCCGTGTCAAAGTAGAAATGGAAGAGACCGTTAACGCATAACACGGAGAACAAGGAACGCTCATGAATCAATCGTACACGCCAAAATTCCAGGAAGAATACAGCGCCAAAATTCCGGCTCTAACGTTACTGAGCAGCCTCGGCTGGACGTTTTTATCCCCAAAAAAGATTATGGATTACCGGGGCTATAAACTGGATGAGGTGGTGCTACGCCCGATTCTGCGTGAGGCGTTGTCGAAGCGTTCCTTTATGGCGGGCGGTAAAACATGTCTCTTATCGGAAAAAGCGCTGGATAACCTGATATCGCAGGTATGTTCCCCGGCGCTGAACGAAGGGCTGCTAAAAGCCAATGAACGGATGTATAACCATCTGCTCTACGGTATCGCCGTCACGGAGTTTGTCGATGGCAAGAAAGTGAACCCTACCATTGCGCTGATTGACTGGGAACACCCGCAAAATAACCAGTTCCACTTTGCCGAGGAGTTCTCGGTGCTGCGCTCAGGTGGTGTCGAAACCCGCAGACCGGATATCGTCTGCTTTGTGAATGGTATCCCGCTTGCCGTGATTGAGGCGAAAAGCCCGGTCGGACACGGCAAAAAGGGGCCAACCATTGACGAGGGGATATCCCAGAGTATCCGCAATCAGCTCAACGATGAAATCCCGCAACTGTTTGCCTACAGTCAGTTGCTGCTGTCAATTAACGGGCATGACGGTCGCTATGGCACTTGCCATACACCGATGAAGTTCTGGGCGGCATGGCGTGAAGAAGATATTACCGATGCGCAGATGTACGCCATCCGCAATCATCCGCTATCTACTGAGCAAATTGATGCGTTGTTTGCCCATCGCCCGGCAGCCGATCTTAAGTGGTATCAGCAGTTAATTGCTGCCGGTGAACTGGCCGTCAGCGGGCAGGACAAGCTGCTGATCAGTCTGTCGTCGCCAGAACGCCTGCTGGAGATGACCCGCTTCTTTACCCTGTTCGACAAAAAGAACGGTAAAATTGTCGCCCGCTATCAGCAGGTATTCGGTATTAAAAGACTACTGGAACGCATCAGTACTCGCAGGCCAGACGGTGGCAGGGAAGGTGGTGTCATCTGGCATACCACGGGTTCCGGTAAATCTTACACTATGGTGTTCCTCAGTAAGGCGCTGATTTTGCACGACAGCCTGAAGCAGTGCCGTATCGTGGTGGTGACAGATCGCATCGATCTTGAGGAACAGCTCAGCGGTACCTTTGCGTCTGGCGGCGAATTGGCCGGGAAAAAAGACAAAGCTAATGCAATGGCGACGTCCGGGCAGATGCTGGCGAAACAGATCGGCTCCGGCAAAGAACGTATTATCTTCACCCTGATACAGAAATTTAACTCAGCGACAAAACTGCCTGAATGCGTTAATACCAGCCCCGATATTATCGTCTTGATTGATGAAGGGCACCGCAGTCAGGGTGGCGAAAACCATGTGCGGATGAAACTGGCGCTGCCGAATGCCGCCTTTGTGGCATTCACCGGTACGCCACTGCTCAAAGAAGATAAGACCACCAACAAATTTGGCCCGATTGTCCATGCCTATACTATGCAGCGGGCGGTGGAAGATCAGGCCGTTACACCGCTTCTCTATGAAGAGCGTATTCCGGATCTTGAGGTGAATGACCGCGCGATTGACGCTTGGTTTGACCGCATTACCGATGGTCTGAGCGATGCGCAAAAGGCTGACCTCAAGCGTAAGTATGCCCGTAAAGGTGAGGTTTACAGTGCAGATGATCGTATTCGCCTGATTGCGCTGGATATCGCCACACACTTCTCGAAAAATATTGATGAGGGTCTGAAAGGACAACTTGCCTGCGACAGCAAAATCTCTGCCATTAAATATAAAAAGTATCTTGATGAAGCCGGTTTGTTTGAATCAGCGGTGGTGATAAGCCCCCCGGATACCCGGGAAGGAAACACCGAGGTGGATGAAAGCAAGCTGCCGGAAGTAACAAAATGGTGGAAGGATAATGTCGGTACGCAGGATGAATCTGTATACACCCGCAATATCATTAGCCGGTTCGATACCGATGATCATCTCAAGCTGCTGATCGTCGTCGATAAACTGCTGACCGGGTTTGATGAACCCAAAAATACCGTGCTGTATATCGACAAGCCGCTTAAGTCACACAATCTTATTCAGGCTATTGCGCGGGTAAACCGGCTACATCCGCTGAAGAAGTTCGGCCTGTTGATTGATTATCGCGGCATACTGGCCGAGCTGGATACGACCATGAGCAAATATCAGGATCTCGCTTCCCGGACCCAGGGTGGCTATGACATCAAAGATATTGATGGGTTGTACAGCGCCATGAGCTCTGAGTACAAACGACTGCCGCATCTGTATAACCAGCTGTGGGCGATTTTTGCCGGTGTCAAAAATAAGAACGACACGGAGCAGTTGCGCGCGGTACTGGTGCCCAAAATAGAAGAGCTTGACGGGGAGATGCTGGATATTCATCAGAAAACCCGCGATGACTTCTTTGAAGCGTTAACCGCTTTTGCCGGATGCCTGAAAGTAGCATTGCAATCCGCAACCTTCTTCACCGATAAGAGTTTTACGGAACAAGATCGAAACCTCTATAAAGAGACGGTAAAACAGATGACCAGCCTGCGCCAGTGGGCGATGCAGGTCAGTGGTGAGCAGGTCAATTATGACGACTACGCAGAACAGGTGAAAAAACTGCTGAATAAGCATGTTACTGGTGTCGCGGTTCGTGAACCGGATGGCGTATATGAAGTGGGCAAGATGGGTAAAACTGAAAAGCCGGAAGAGTGGGATAACAACAAGACCCGCAATGAGACCGACATTATTAAAACCCGCGTAACGAAAATGATTGAACAGGAACTGCGCGACGATCCCTATGCTCAGGAGACATTCTCAAAACTCCTGCGTATGGTTATCGAAGAGACAGAAAAACTGTTCGACCACCCGCTGAAGCAATATCTCCTGTTCCGCGAGTTTGAGGCGCAGGTGGAAGCCCGCAAACTCAGCGATATCCCGGATGCGCTGGCCGTAAGCAAACATGCGCAAGCATACTACGGAGTATTCAAAAAAGAGCTACCTGAGGTTTTCGCGGTAAACGATGTTCAGGTTCAGGATAAATGGACGAAGCTGGCTTTCGAGGTGGACACTATTATTGTCAAAGCGGTTGCGGAAAACTCCCTTAATCCTCAGGATATTGAGAAAGCCGTTAAGACAAACCTGTTGCCACAGCTGTTTACGGCCTGTCGTGAGATCGGTGCTGGAATGAATCAGGTAAACCGTATCGTTGAAACCATCATTCAGATCCTGCGCGTTGGTTTGATGAAATCATGAGTGAGAAAAAGTCACCATCCATAAATGCTGTACGGTTTGTTTATGGTGATGAAACCATAGTGGTGCAGTGTACTCCACGGCAGGTCGTTAAAGGCAGGATACTTATCAAGGTTCATCCGGACTGCCGGGTCGTCGCATCTGTACCACCCGGAACGCCGGAGCAGGAAGTGCTGTCTGCGCTGAAAAAACGAGGGCGCTGGATATACCAGCAACTGCGGGATTTCAGAGAACAACAGACGCATATCGTCCCGCGCCAGTACGTGAGTGGCGAAAGCCATTACTATCTTGGCAAGCAATACCAGTTGAAAGTCACTGAAGACGCTACTGTTCCGCAGCGAGTAAAAATGCTGCGGGGACGTCTGGAAGTCACAGTCAGACAAAAATCTGCGGAACGCGTGAAGGCGTTGCTTACTGAGTGGTATCGGGAACGCGCCAGAGATGTGTTCCAACGCAGGCTGGATTTATTGATCCCGCAAACCTTATGGGTAAGTGAGCGTCCGCCGATCCGTTTGCGAGCCATGCAAACACAATGGGGAAATTGCTCTGCAAAAGGTTGCCTGACACTTAACCCATGGCTGGTAAAAGCGTCCTCAGAATGTATCGACTATGTATTGCTGCACGAGTTATGTCACGTCGCTGAGCACAATCACAGCGAGGAATTTTACCGGCTAATGGGGCAGGTTATGCCCGGATGGGAAAAGGTAAAAAAACGCCTGGACGGGATGGCCGGGATGCTGTTGGTTGATATGTAGTTTGATTACTTACCGATCCATGAATTGCCTATAATGGCTAACTATTCAGGGTTATCGTAATTAACGCTTCTCTCCAGTAATAAAAAAGGCCTTTACCGAATGTTTGCATTGCTTCATCCCGAGCGGAATGTTTCGCATTAAAGAACCAGTTTTTTCGCGAATAGCTTCAACGTCTACAGGTCTGGATGACGTATAGTCGAAATATTGGCCGTATCATCCAGCTTGTCTTTTTGTTTTAGAACGATTGTTTCTCGGGCTTTCCGTGTCAAATTAGTCTGATTGGTATAACGATCATCGGATATAGCCGTGACTCTGATGCAGCCAACAATGCAGTTCGCGCCGCCAAAAAGCCCGGAGCAACAGGATATTCAGGCTCTGCACCGGGCAAGACAGCGTATTGTCAATCATCGTACTGCGACAGTCTGCCAAATCAGGGGACTGCTGCTCGACCGGGGAATAACAATCGGCGCGGCAGCACGCTTTGGCTTACTATTGAACTTCACTAGTGAGCCCGTCAGTGCTTCAAACAAATGATGATATTAAAATTATCTATGTTTAATAGTAATATAGATAGCAATTAGTCCGATTCATCCGTTATTGACCAGAATAAATGGCCTGACTTTCTAAGCAAATTTAAACTGAAATCTAAGGGGAACTTCGTTGGAAGTAGAAATGTGGGATGGTGGCTTACAAGAGCAGGAAGTGTTGGCTATCGAGAAAATAAAGGCTGCTTTTTCAGCCAATGTATCTAAGCCTGACAAGCCTGTCCGTGGCGGTTCAATTGGCGAGCAGCTACAAAGCTATGGTTTTACCGGCAATGGAATGTTCCCCTGGAAAGGTTATGCAGGTTTTCGATTTGTTGAGGCAAAAAAAGAGGGTGAATTCGATTTAGTTATTGTCACACACTGCAACGTGATCATTGTTGAACTGAAAGATTGGAACCATCAGCCTGTAACCGCGCGCGGAGATACTTGGTATAAGGGTGACAAGAACATGGGGCGCTCGCCCGTAAGCGTGACCCGTGGCAAAAAATTCATGCTAGACAACAAACTCAAGCGTCTGGCAAACCGTTTTACGAACAAAGGCTATACCCCGTTTGTTCATTTCTTTGTTGTGATGACCGGCAATGCGGACTTCAGCGCGCTGCCGGAGGAACAACTTCACCATACGATCTCGTTAAAAGAATTCCTGAAATTTGCCGATCGGCGGACGTTCAATAACTACTTCAAACCGCACCGAGGTTCCGAAGTTCTTAACAAGGATTTTCCTCTTTTTGATAATCTGTTCCTAGGGCCTCAGACGGCGCCAAAAGCCCTGAGAGTTAATGGCTACGAGGCTAAGGATATGATTTTCGAACACCCTAAAAAGGTGTATCGCGAATACTTGGCAAAATCTGAGATATCAGCGAATAGCGAAGCGCTACTCAGAGTGTGGAATTTTAAGAATATCGCGGGAACAAAAGCGAATACCCCGGAAGGACGAGCTCAGATCGTTTCACGTGAGCGCGAAGTGTTACAGCACATCAATCACCAGAACCGTGACCTGTATAACCACTGTCTCAGGTCTCTGACGAGTTTCCAGAAAGACGAGGTCACGGCCGAGTACAGTGAAGTCTATGAACTTCCGCCGGGCCATGTCCGGTTTAATGAGTTTATCGGAAAATATGGTAAGGCCTTTTCTGATATGGATCGCTTGAACGTGGTGAAACTGCTCATTGCGAAGTTTAGTGATCTCCATGAGATGAAAATAGCGCACAGGGATATAGCCGATCACAGCCTGTGGATTTCACCTTCAAAAGAAGTTGCTCTTTCAAACTTTATTTCGGCTTACCACCGGCCAGCCGGAACGGTCGGTGATTACCGTAAGCTTTTATCCGTAGGTGCAATCGAGGTAAAAGACATGCTTGATGAGGGCGAGCTTACGCCTTTTCAGCAGGATGTTCATGCCCTGGGCCTTGTGGCCTGGCATTTATTAAGCGGTACGCGCATGTCGCCAAAGAGTCTGGAGAAAGTACAGGATAGTATGCTAAACAGCCAACACTGGTATTCATATGTATTACTGGATGCCGTTGCTGCAAAATTTACTTCCGCGACAGAATTTTTTGATGCCCTGAAACAAGCCGAGCCTGCTGGCAAGACTATCCCAACATTTGATGATACTGAGCTTGATCCTTACCGGCATGCTATCAATCACTCTCGTCAGTACCGGGAAGATGGTGACTTTCTGGTCGAAACATCCGACAAGGAAGTCTATATCTCGGGTGGAAGGCTCGTGAAGGCCTGGCTGAACGCGGGGGGGCAGGGAGACGATCCGTCAATTAACTTCCAGGTTCTGAAGTTTTTAAAGCAGGTTGAGCAGCTTTCTTTAGTTAAACCAACGTATCTTCCTGAAATTCGTGAATTCGGTATCGCATCAAAATCATCAAGCCTCTATATGGTCACGGATCAGGTACATGGAGAAACCTGGGATAAAATGCTGGTCCCCGATGATGAAAAAATCGCTCTTATTGGTAAGTTCGTCGCCGCCGTTGAGCATTTACACGGCCTCGGTGTTTCTCACGGGGATATCCATCCTGGCAATGTGATGCTTGTGACACAGAGTCGTTCGCTTTTCCTCATCGATATCCCCGATTTTTCACCATCCGGTGACGAACCTAAAAACCACAGCTACAGCCCTGAATACATCGATAATTGTACTTCCTTTGAACGCGACAACTATGCAGTGATGAAAATGTCCTGCGAGTTGTTAGGTTTGTCATGGGGGCATGAATCAGAGTTTCATCAGACTATTGCGAATGCCATCCGAGCTGAGCTGGAAGACTTGGTTTTTGGGTTTAAGCATTTAGGACGGTTTAAAAAAGCGATAGACAGTAATAACTTAGCATCAGAACAAGCACTTATAGAGATAACAGCAGGAAACGCCGATGAGATAATCTCTGTCCTACCTGATAACGGGCATCTGTATGTGAAAGTTGAGCCAAATCCTAAAGTGCAAGCTGAAGTAAAAGTGACTTTCACAGGGATAGGTGGCAGTTTCACTGCTGTGTTCCACAAAGAGCAGAAAACGCTGATTCATGGATTCAGGCCATGGGCTCGTACATCCATTCGTAAGCAAGATATTGATGAAAGTCAGTTCGAAATTGCTACCGGTATCAGGATTACCCCCGGCAGTCCGCAGGATATGTCGGCGTTGACAGTTTTACTTAATGAAGAAGAATCTTTTGGGCGGGCAATCGAATTGATTGCCGCGTCTGAAGACGTTCAGGAACAGGATCCGCTTACGCTTCAGCTTAAAGATGCCTTTGCAAGACTGGATAAGCAGGCTCTTGAGCCTTCTTTAAAAGAAGTGCTGGAAATCCCGACGGTGAAGCTTTGGCGCGCCATTCTTGATACTGAAACTGAATCCTACCCAAACATTGAAGTCAGCGGAGAGGTGGTCCCGGTTGCAGATGCTCATGGAGAGCTACTTCTCCCTTACTCTACAGACGTTGATCCTCTTGGCGTATTCAGAAATGGTGATGAGGTCGAAGCCTTGCAGGTCGATCAGGAAGGTGTTGAGCGATTTATAGGTGAGGTGTCACTCAAGAAGTCAGAGCTCAAAGAGATCCGTCTGATCAAAGTGCGTTCAGCAGCCTACAGGCTGAAGGATTCTGATACTGTCTTCTTCCGTACAAAGCAGGATCGGGCGTCTTATCAGAAACGTAAACGTGCGCTTGAACGTCTCCTCGATCGAGAAAGTGTACTGCCTGACTTAATTGACCTGTTCGACCCATCCTGCAAACAGGTGGCTCAAAATTATGGTATCACTCTCAGTGATGCAGATTTTGCCAGATACGACCGTGAAGACCAGCACGGAAACAAGATCAGTCTGAATGAGCAGCAAAGAAAGGCGTTTAACAAACTGGTCAATAATGGCCCTCTTTCCCTGCTTCAGGGGCCACCAGGGACCGGTAAAACCGAGTTCATCGCGGCCTTTGTCCACTACCTGATCGAGAAACAGAATACCAAACGCATTTTACTGGTCAGTCAGTCACACGAGGCAGTTAATACAGCGGCTGAGCGTATCAGAAAACACTGTTCCCGGCTTGGTACAGAGTTGGACGTTGTTAGGTTCAGCAACCGAGAAGGGGCCGTTTCCCCTGGTCTGAAAGATGTGTATTCAAACGCAATCACAACGGAGAAGCGCGAACTGTTCAATGCTGAAATTAAGTACCGTGTTGAAGCGTTGAGTGAAGCCATTGGCCTAGAACCGAGATTTATTTCGGGTGTTGTACTTGCTGAACTCAGGTTGTTCAGGCAAATCGATCACCTTGAGAAATTGCTCTACCAAGTGAACGATTTAACGGATTCAAAAGAGATTGGTGAACTGAAAGGTATCGCAGTCGAACTAGATTATTCCATTCGTTCTAGGCTAAGTCATGAATATGGGATTAACCTGGATAAAGACGCGAAAGTCTCTGCAGCAAAAGATATTCTGATTTCCAGACTGTGTACGGAGTATGGGGTCAGACCTGATGAGGCAAGACGTGTAAAGGCGTTAGCTAAAATATCCCGTGATATGCAGGATGCTATGTCGGGAGAGCGAGTGAACTTGGACGAGTTTTATTCGCGGTCCAGGCAGTTAGTGGCTGGCACATGCGTAGGTATTGGACAGGGGCACATTGGCATTCAGGAGAATATCTACGACTGGGTGATCATTGATGAGGCGGCGCGCTCGATTGCAAGCGAGCTGGCCATTGCTATGCAGTCGGCCCGACGCGTCCTTTTGGTGGGTGACCACTTGCAGCTTCCCCCATTGTACTCGGATGCTCACAAGGCGGCATTAGCGAGGAAGCTGGGTATCAATAACTCCCGCACTGAAATTGACGAGGTGTTACGAAGTGACTTTGCCCGTGCCTTCAACTCTGCTTATGGTGCGCAAGCAAGTGCAGCTCTGCTGACCCAGTATCGTATGGCTCCACCGATTGGTGATCTCGTATCGAAGACGTTCTATGACAGGAAGCTTCTGAATGGAGAACGGGCAATTCCGGATGTCTATCGGCAAGCACCAGAAGCGTTATGTAGCGTCGTAACCTGGCTTGATACTGCTAATCTCGGCCATCGGGCACATCATCTTGAAGATCGCGGAACAAGCATTTACAACCGATGTGAAGCTGACGAGATTATTTCGGTTCTTAAACAGGTGTCAGAGAATGAAGAATTTGTCGCTCAGCTTTCAAAGCTCGTTAACAAAGATGAAGCCGCTATTGGCGTGATATGTATGTATGCCGAACAAAAGCGGCTGCTCCGTCAGAAATTCAATCAGGAAATATGGAGCGAGGGATTTAAGGACATTGTTAAAATTGACACTGTTGACAGTTATCAGGGCAAGGAAAACCGGATCATTATCCTTTCACTGACGCGTTCGGATAAGCAGCATAGCCCAGGTTTTTTACGCGCTCCAAACCGTATAAATGTTGCGATGTCACGCGCTATGGATCGACTGTTGATTGTGGGTAATGCCGATATCTGGAAGGGAAATAATAAAGAACTGCCATTAGGCTCCGTTGTAAGTTATATGGCTGAACGAGGTCAGGAAGCTGGATACAGATTCCTCTCCGCTCAGCAGGGAGGCAAAAAGAAATGATATCTGATAACAAAGTAACCTATCACGAGGTTGACTTCCTGCTGCCCGCACAGAGGTTTAACATTCAGTTTTCCTATGTTTCCCAGAAGGGGCTGCCATTCATCCGGGAGTTTGTGCTGAGACTCGTTCATGTAGCCTCGATGAGCAAAACTCAAATAGCAACCTATTTTGGCCTGACCCATCGTGAGACAGAGGAGGCGATTTCTGATCTTGTGCAGCGTGGTGAATTGACGCTCTCCTCTGACGGTAGACTGGCCTTAACCGACAAATCAAATGGCTATTTCTCAGAGGTTGGCGAGATACCGCACCTTGCAACTATCCAAGACAGTGGCGGCACCTTATCCTTTGATTTAGCTACATTTAGCTGCTTCAGCAACCAGACTTTCCAGGACCACTGGAGGGGAGGGTTAACATTAAAGGTTGATGACAGCAACATTTCTCAAAGTGAGAAACTGGTTGAGAAGCACTTTCAGTACCAGTTCAATCAAATCCTTGATAAAGGTTATCTGTCTCACCTGCAGGTTCAGGGCGGAAAAGAACAACCTTCTATCTACACCGTTAATTCTGTTAATAAGCTGCGGCAAATACCGCTCCGTTTAACAACGGAATTTAAAATGGATAACGATGGTAAAGCTGTAGAGCGCGAAGACTATGAACAGTTAAACAGTTCGGAATGTGTTCATGAGTTAATGGCAGTTGAGATAGCCAGATTATCACGGCATAACAATACCATGAGTATTTTTAAGGCCATGGTATCCATTAACGATGATCTTACGCTTAAGCTGTTTGACTCTAAAACAAATCAGCTTAATCCATCATTTATCAAGGATATGCAGGCACTTGAAGAATACTCAGACTCAGGCAGGACGACTTTTTTAGGCCCGGTTTATTCTAAAGACAACTGGGAAACGCTGCAGAAAGCTCTGGCACCGGTGCTCAATCAGCGTATCAGAGACAAAACCGATAATGGCGGTAGCCCGTTCGTTTGGATAGCTCCATCAGATCCATACTGGTCAAAGAGTGCCCGATTTATCTCAAGCCTGAGCGATTTTCTTAACAGGTCGGCTACGAAGGATAAGCGACTGTATAAACCGGTGCTATACGTACCCGTCCAGGATGCAACTGATGTCCGGGTTGCAAGGCAGTGGAAGCATGAACTTGGGCAATTCCACGCGCACGCTAAAGGGCTAGTTGAAGGACTGTTAGATGGTAATGTTGAGATTCTTCATCTTGAGGATGAGTTATCTGCCGTTATCTATCATATTTCTCAACCAGAAACGCTGCCTGTGACTATGCCATTGGGCTTCATTACAACGAACAGAGATGCAGTTAAGATTATTGGTGCGCTTATTACTGAATATGTGAAAAGCACCTCTGCTTTTGATAAGCCTCATGACTGTGGCGCAATTTCCGCAATGGTTTAGAAATTGTTGCAGACTGATTAAAAAGGGCAATTAATTGCCCTTTTGTTGGGTCGAAGATACACCTAAATTTCAGTACTGACTGGCGAAGCGCCGTTATATCTTCTTTACGCCCCCAATTCCGGTCATTTATACCCGCCATAACTTTGCAAATAAAATCATTTAGCAAGGTTGGAAGATACAATGTTTTCATTTCGTTCACAGCAACCACACCTAAGTGAAGCCCCCATCAGGGGCTTTTTTCTTTTAAACATCGCACTCCGAATCTGAAAATGCAGGCGATGGCTCTGAAAAATTCTGTCGGGGCTATCACCTTTTGCAGACAAGTTGCCGACGCGTTTAGTTACTGACGGCAACCGGATCTTCGGCATGAACCTGACTCGAAAAGATGCTACGGGTTGTCTGCGCAATAAATTTCTCAAGATTCAGGGGCTCAGCCTGACGATTAGGTCGGGAGAGGGCGCTGAGATAACTTGAAAAGTAGGTTTTCACCCCCAACTGAACGTCAGGCATGGTTTCGACATACCAGTGGATCCGGTGAGAAAGCGGCGTCAGTCTCGCATCACTTTCCAGAGCATGCGAGAGCTTTCTGAAGCGGGCCGCCTCTTTACCGGAACGGTTATCCGCAGTCTTGAACTCAATCAGCCGCAGCGTGCCGGGGAAGGAAAGCAGGACATCAGCCAGCGCCTTGTCTTCAGGCGTCTGCTGGAGGAGATTGACAGATGCTGGCAACACATGTCCACGAAGTTGAGCCCCGACAGAGACGCCTAATCCGTACAGAAAATTACCAATAACCACGTTCTCATATAATTTCATTGCCTGCTTTCCCTCTACATTTGTCGCGCGGCTCCGCAAGTATATTTATCCATACGCCGCAACGGGCATATTTCTAACCGCTGTTTACCTGTATCCAAAGCGAGTTATCTGCTTCGACTCTGATAGGATGATTGTTTTCGAAGGAGATTTTTACATTACTGCGAGCGCTGGAGCAAATGGGCATTTTGGAAAGAGCGAAGCTTACTGGCACTGTTTTCAAACTCTTTTCTGAAAGCGCTTTCCCGTCAGACAGCATTGATCTTCCGATTGATAAAGTTGTTAACCTGACGGCATGATAATCACCATTTAGGGACTTTGCCTGACGTACAGGCTTATCAAATAGCCTGGCTTCTATCACCATTCTTCACGCCTTGCCGGTGAATCAAACTCCTTTTCTACAAAATTTGCAGGCTTTTTATAAGTAGAAAGTGGTGCAGAACTAAGCGAAATCTCCACTCCTAAAATATTTAAAACTTTGTATAGACGCTCAAAACTAGCTTTTGAAGGGTTTGCCTCAAGGCGAGCATAAGTCTGCTGAGTGACACCCAACCTGGCAGATAATTCTCTTTGAGTTAATCCTTTTGATTTACGAAAACCTATTAAAAGTGGGCGTAACTGGCTAAGAAGTCTAACCGGAAAAACAGTATCCATAAGTAGGTGGCCATGTCGATTACTTTATAATAAGTTCACTCCTTGAAAAACAGCTTGTAAGGTGTTTTATTACTTTACAGCTTATAAGGTGTAAGGATGAACTCGTTGTTTAACAAGTAGTGCTGAAATCTTTAAGGTTGCATCTGGGGCTGGCTGAGCTTATATTTATTAAGGACTAGCATATAGTGGTGCACGCTGTTAATCTCATTGCAATGAGGTTTGTCAGGGTATGAAGGGAGAGGGCGGACTCTGTTTTGCCCTCTCTTTTTCATGATTCTATTTAACTTTAAAGACCTTTTGAAATTCATTGATTTACTGCAATGGTTTTATTAAAAACCCCAATCAATGTATTTATTTTTTCATTTATCTTAATGTGTTTTTTCTCTTGTTCGAGAGAAAGTTTCCTGAATTCATTTTCCCTGCTCGGTACGGCAATTATCAATTCCTCATAAATCTCCTTTGCGCCTAATACTTTTTCCAACTCACTGCTGTATTTTTCAATAAGAGATCTTATTTGAATGTCTACATTGCTATGTTCATAACTGGCAGTGCTTGAAATAAGTTGACAGGGTTTATTTTGGGGTGTCTCAATTAACTCTACGCTATCCTTTACGACATTGAATTCAGATGTGGCTGAGTATAAATATTGATACACACCTAATTTCCTTACTTTATTTAACAATCCTCTTCTAACCAGACTTTGAATTTGGTTATAAGCAAAAGCTTTTGCCTTTAAATAATTTTTCGGAAGTGAAAATCGCTCGATAAGAATTTTCGCTACTTCGTTACTGGTAAAGTTATCTTTGCCAATATAGATGATTGCAGAAAATATGTACGACTCAGGGTTGGTTACTCTACTATTCATATCACTAAAAAAAGGCTATCAACTTAGGATTGCTAAGTATACAACAATGACAGATACTTAGACAATCTAAGCATCCGAGGCCGATGAAGATGATTCAGTGTCAGAAAAAAACCCGATACCAGAACGACTTAAAGAAGCGAGATGCAGGGCGGGGCTATCACAGCGCTCTCTGGGACTACTTATTGGCTTTGATCCCGCATCGGCTAGCAGTCGTATGAATCACTATGAGAAAGGGCGCCATGTCCCCGACATTGATACGCTTCGACGGATGGCGGCAGAGTTAAACGTGCCGTTGAACTACTTTTTTTGTGATGATCAGACAACAGCAGAACTTGCATTACTCATATCTCGGATGACAGAGGAAGAGCGAAGCAACCTGATCGAAGCACTCAAAACGTCTTCAGATGTAAGCCACTCTGACAAAAAATGATGTTATACAAAAGGCTACTGAACTTTTTGAAGGTAACGAAAGTGCAGCATTAAACAGGTGCAATAAACCAAGCAAAGCATTACAGTCAAAAACGCCCTCTGAGATAATGCACTAAGATTAGGTGGCATAAAAAGTCGCCATGCTCATTTTTCGAATAGAGAAAGGCGTTTAATTATGAGTTCGTAGAAAAACATACCGCTATATCAATCATTGTTCCTTTTTCTTTTAATGTAATAACAGGCTTAAGTGCGGATTATAAGAAGGCTTTTTAGTGATGTAACAACCTTCCACTAATTCGAATCAATCTGTTTATGTTTTTCATTTCTCGCCATTCTTCTAACTTGCTCATCTTTACCAATTAGTAACACACTGGTAGATTTCATATTTATCAAATGTCAAAAATAGTGACGGATTATTCATTAATGTCGTTAAGTCATTGATATTTAACACATTATATTAATGCGAACGAGACAAGCAACTCCATCATAATGAGGAATACCTTTATAAATTTATTAATTGTACAACTAGCATTCCGCCGGCAACCAGGAAGCAGTCGGCGAAATACTTCATGTCAGAATTATGATGACTTGTGTAGCTCCCGAATCACATGTTTGGCCAATAGACTTTCCACCGGAATAACCGAATTGATTTTTACCGCTTTGACAATTTCTATTAACGAAAGGGTATTCTGTGCTAATTGGTGTCGCAGTTCGCTGATTTCCGCCTGCAACTGCTGGTTTCTGGCCAGCAAGGCCTGACGGGTTTTGCGGTTGACGTATTGCTGTTTTTCTTTTGGCCGTAGATTCAATGGACCAAGTTGCTGATCAATATAGGCAGCAATTAGGCGCCTTCGCTCAAGGCTGCTCAGCGTGCTTAAACCACCATTAACGATACCTTTTGCCCTGAGCCGAATATGCAAGGCTTTGGCAGAAATAGGTGACTTGTCAAAGCCTTCAACCAGCATTAGTTGTAATTCGTGCTCGATTAATGTGTCTAGTTCCTTGCCGCGCATCAGTCGTTCTCCTTCATCAATTGTTGGTATTCAAGTGCAAAAAGCTGGGCCAGTGTACGGACTTTGCCCTCGGTGATTACTTCACCAGATAGCACATTCTTCGTAGCAACCAGTTGTTGAGTTTTAGCACGATGCTGCCATTGTGCTTGTATTGCCTTGAGTTGCTGTAACCGTTTTTCGATGTCGGCCAGTCTGGTCTGGTAGTCAGGCTGATGTTGTTTAAGTTGCGTTAACTTAGAATATGCTTGCTGTAACGCCTGTTTTTTAGCGATCAGATTGGGTAGCTCATCTATCCGGCCTGTCAGCGTGAAATGTTCACAAAATGCAGCACTTTGGCATTTCAGTCGATAAGGACATCCCCAGAGGTTAACTTCCCGCATACAGGAGCCAAATTTTAGCGGATACAACACGGCATGCCTTGCCACCATAGCAGAGGCTTGCTCTGGTCCTTCTGCGGTGCGGATTTCTTCAAAGGCGGCAGCAACATCTTCAAATAGACCGTCAGCAAATGACGCCTCGATGAATCTGGCTACATCATTCCTATCGTCAAAAGTATGCAGGTTGGCTTTGATGGTATTGTCCATAGCCATGTGTTTCGTGGCCGCCAGTTGGCCGGTCTGTTTGACGATATCCAGTGGCGTAGCAACGGAGGACGAATAGGGTGTGGCAGTTAGTGCTGTCGATATCGGCTGCAAGGGCATCAACGAGGCTGCTTTTCGCCGTCCTGCAGTTGCCAGATGTTGATAGTGCTGATTCTGCGTGATGTCCACTCGCCCCATCAGCATTGCCTGTAAGTGGTCAGAGATTTCCGCAATAGCAAGAAAGGTATTGATGTTGTGCCGGGGAATGTGGGTACGCATCCTTGTGGAGGTACCATCCTCCTCCAGTAATTGATATTTGCTGAATACTGATCCATCAGGCTCAACGTTGCCTAAAAATTTATTCATAAGTGTGTTAGTGAAGGGTATCGGTGTAGCTAGCAAAGCCAGTGTGCGCTTTAATGCCAGCGAACCCTTCTCGTGTAGAAATAGCAGGTCCTCGTAGTTAACTTGGTAGCGTTTGCCATTTTCCATCCAGGCGTGTGTACAGGGTTCGTTGGCATTCGTCAGGCCAAATTCGGTCTTGATGTAATGATTGAGATCAGTCTTGGAATAATAGATAGATTTGCTGTTTTTCGGCCCTGGTATTTCTTGAACGGGCAGCACACCTCTTTTGCTAAGGGCTTTGGATGTTTTGTCCCGTTGTCCTGCCCGGCCCCGAAAACTTGAGGTAGTTTGGGTGATGTACTTCACCACATCATCCAGTTCAACTCGTTCACCCGGCATGTTGCTGATGGCCTGTGGCAGGTAATCAGCAAAAGATTTTGCCCGTAGATAGGTAAGATGGCTGCGTATTGGTGCGGTCAACATTTTAACGGTACTGAATATACTCTCGACCAGCGGTACTGCCAGCGGTTCTACCCAATGCGTTCGCTCCCCAGCACCTTTGACACCAACATAACGGATACCAAGAAAATAATCGGGTAATCCCTTGTCCTGAAACCGTTTGCAGAGTGCCGGATCATCAATCTGGCGTTTAAACAGGGCATCCTGTCTGAGATTAAACGCTTCAATGGAGCGAAAGCCGGTAATAACCAATAACAACAGGCAATTTAACGCGATTTTCTCAGCATCACTTTCCACCCGCTGGATTAATGCAACTATGTTCAGAAATCCGCGAATGGTAATCAACGCATCTTCACCATCGGTAGTGGTATCAGACAGCTTGGTCTGCTGTTTCAGCGCCATGGTTTCCCGGGCTTTACGAGTGAGGTTTGTTTGATTGGTATATTGCCCATCGGATACATATTGCAATGTCACCAGTGTGAATGACTGGTGATTAACCAGTTTTTGCAGACTGACACAGCGTCCTTTGTAATTGGCGGTATTGGGGTCCCCTAGAGATGAAGCCGCGCTGAGGTTATCCATCGATCGTTGAATTACCCCTGTGGTTAGATACACTGGGTGGGTTTGCCCGGTCACCTCAAATAGTGAGTGGTACCAGCGCTTTAAAATCATGAGTGTTGCCACAGCCACCGCTGGGGATATACTACGATTTCGCCTCCGATACACCAGTACCAGCAGGGCTTTCATAAACCGGGCATAGTCCTCTGCCACGGCATGACGCCCCTCAATACCTTTGGTACGGCCAATTTCATCAAAGCGTAATTTATTTTTGCCATTGCCACGTAACCAACCACTTCCATTGCTGCCGCAGACCCAGACAGGATCATCCCATGACTGCTCGAAGTCTGCTGCCAGATGCTGTTCAAACCAGCTTTGCTGCTCGGTGATAAATGCGTAAAACTGCGCAAAATGTTTTTTCATCGCACACCGCCTTTTTCCTGATGAAAGCGGCAACGAGCAATCACGGATTGAATTTCAAATTGTGTGGTTTCATGGACGGAAATAAGTGGATTGCGGGCGTTACCAACACTGTCTGAAATGGAAATCAATTCATCGACTTCTTTTACTACACTCTCCAGCACCGCATGATGGTCACCATCAGAAAAGGGGCGGAAATACAGGCAACCGTAGCAGCAGCGTACTTCACTGAACGGGCATTTGCCATCATCTCTGGAGCAACCGCCAATCCCATCATGCAACTGATCACCGATTATGCCGACCACTCGCTGGTCTTGCCATTTCGTTGAAGAGGTCATTTCACCAGTCAACATCATAGCCACCATGTTTTGCCATACCGGATTGATACCCAATGCTTTGGCTCGAATCAGTGCCAGTGCAGGCGTCGCCAGAATGTAATACTTGGCAACAGTAAGGGAGCTATGTCCCAGAATATGCGCAATTTCCTCGGCGCTAACCCCTTGCATAGCCAGTGAATGCCCCACGTTGTGACGCAAGTCGGTCGGGGTAATGGTTGGCAAAGCCGCTTCGCCACGTGCTACGGCTGCCTGATAATCTGGCGGACTGAAACAGAGGATGGCCTTATTAATCGCCCTGGACACATTAAACGGTGCAGAGTGACTAAATTCAAATAGCTTGCCATCAGGTTTTAGTTGCGCTTGCTCGATATAGTGCCTAATCAACGCGCCAATTTCAGCTGGAATCGCCAAAAACAGACGTTCAGTCGTTAAGTGCCGCTGTTTGGCGTAAGGAAGGAGTAAGCTATATCGTATTAACCCGGTTTCGGAGTTTCGGGTATCAATACGTAAATCTTTTACCGCCAGCTTGGCCAGTTGTACCGGTCGGGCACCGGTGACATACGTCAGTCCCAGAATTACTGCATCTCGCATGGTGTTTAGACTGTAGTTTTCGCCAGACCGAATCGCCATAGCCATTTCAAACAAGCCTTTACTGATCATGTTTTTTTCGAGGGGATCCAGAACATGATCAATTTCCTGATAGATTCCCCAGTCATGGGAGTGCGGGCGAGGGATGAATTCGAGGTCTTCATAATCTTCGAAGGTAAAACCAGGGAATGCTTCGGTACAGAGGATTTTTAGGCCGAAAATAATAAAGTAGAAATATTGAGGTTTAATTTCCTGAGTTTCGAGGTAATCTTTCAACACCGCAAAAGTGAAAGAAGATTTGATTATACAATGATCAGTTGCCAAAGACCACGCATGGAGTACCTCAGGAACCTGAGCTGGACATTTGGCAGATGCATAATGGAAGCAAATATATTTGATTAATTGGTTGCTGATTTTATCCTGACGAAAGTGGGCATAGCGGCGGCTCCCTGAATAATCGAATACCCAACTATCACTTGTTGAGATGATATATTTGTCATCAAAATGATCTGCCGATTTAAGATAAATACTAACTGGTATATTAACTTTTAAAATACTCTCAACAAATACAGGTGTATAAATATTGCTGTTCGGCGCATTTAACTGTTTATTGATTCTACTCATATGCACTCCATTCATCGCATACATGGGAAAATGTTGATTTCAGGGCCTCGTTATCAATCACAATTCGCTGAAGATTAGCCGTATTAGCCTGCTGAGATAGAAATCTTTTAGCGTAAAGATCAGGCATATGGCTATTGTGACTCCAACCGCCAAGTAGCCGTAGTTCATCCTTGGCTTCATCCATCAATCCAACGATAGAAAAGTCTATGGCTGCCAGGTGTAAGTTGGCCTTAATTTTTTGAAGTTTTTCACGATAAATACGTTGTAGTGTTAAATAAGCCCAAGTATGCCGCGTTATATGAGGCGAGATGCTTTCAATGGCATCATAATATTCATCTTTTTTGTATTCAGGATACTGCACAGTCATGATGTCATCAATACGGGTAAAGATATCATAAACTGCATGGTATGACAGTGGCGGATGTAGTCTTTGGGTGGAAGTGAACAGAAAACTATGGGAGGCTTGAGGGCGGATTTTATGGATATATATATTTAGAAAATGAAAGTCCAGTTTATCTAATGCCAGCACCCGGTTTGCATAGACATTTTTTAATGAAGGCAATCTTTTTCGCTGATCCGAAACGTCGTCATCTACTGTGGTCACAATCAGGCTGAACTGATCCCCTCGGAGATTTGGTTTAATCGAATGACACTCCAAAAGCAGTAATTCACTGACACGCAATCCATAATTTAAAAGCAATCTGCAAATCAGAAAATTACGTAGCTGGATTTCACCAGTAGGGAAGGGATTAAGTGGGTTTTTCTTTGAAATTGAATCGGGTGTAATGATTTGGTAAAAACCCATGACCATCTCAGCAGTCAGACTTCGAAAGCGCTTATGGGTCGTGCCATTTTTCATCTGACGAGAATGGTTAAGAGTACGGAATTCTGCTTTATGTATTGATAACCGACCCGTTAACTGCGTGGCAAGTCGTGTGAGCTCTTTAGGCGAGCCATCTATGTATCTCGGCGAGATATACGTGTTAATCAAATATCTGATAAAACGAATAATCGAATGTACATATCTGATATTTGTACGACGTTGAGGCATGGTCTGCGTAGTAGACCTTATAGTTAACGCTGGTACATAGAAATGCGTATTTTCCAGATAATGAAAAAAGGCTGTAAGTTCATCAATGGCAATAAATGGATTGTGGTTCGAGGAATAAAAACTGAAGCAAAAAGTCACGCCATGTTTCTGGTGCCAGAATTCATAGAAAAACTTGAGCGCTTGAAGTGAAGCTGATTGCGTGGCTGATGAACGCAAAGCAAGATGGTCTATAAGATATAATAACGGATATAAAAGCGGCTGGCGCGTGTGAGTATCCATCAATGCCCATAAACGCTGCCGTTGGTTGATATTGAGTTGTGTGAGTATGAACATGTGGCATTAAACCTCATACATAGTATGGTTATGAATAAAGTAACCGACAAACATAACGTCCTGCAAGAAGAAGATAGGGGGATAGGTAAGTGTATGATTAATAGCATTCTCTGAGCGGTTATGAACTAAATGAACGACGGACTAAATTTAACATAATATACATTATGCGCACTTAGATTGAATACGAGTAAATCCAGCCAGTTCAGACCCTTCCTTGTTCTGCTCATTCCGCGCATCATGTCCCTCTGTTCTGTGCCATCAACGTTCATAACTGTCGTTACGGTCTTGCGTGATCTCCACGGCAGTCACCTGTACATCCTTAAAGCGCAGCTCATCCACACCAGAAATTTTCCCGAACTCTGACGCGTCAATCAAAATCCCCTCCAGCGTTAACCCGACCACAGGACGCTCCGGATATCCCTCGATGAAAAATGCCCGCGAAAAGCATTTGCTGTCTGATCGACGCGCCGTCATATTTTTAATCGTCAGTCCGCTGACCGCAGTAAGACCGGCTTCGCCCTCAACACCTTCAGCCAGTTTGCGCCAGTGTTCTGGTTTATCAGATAAATTGCTCTGGTCGCCATAGCTATACTGCGGAAACCAGTTCAGTTGGATCAGCACCGGAAAACGCACGTCCGTAAGCCGTAGATTTTGTACGGTGATATCACGGATAAATCCGCCCCGGTTGCGAGCAGATTTAATGCGAAACCCGACGCCCGTTCCGTTAAACGCGTTATCTTCTATCAGGACGCGTTCAATGCCACCTGAAGTTTCACTCCCCAGTGTGATCCCGGATCCCTTATTCAGCGTACATCCTCGAATCACTATATCCCGCGCGGGACGTGCATTTTGCGCCGCTTCGCGTCCTCGTCCTGATTTGATGCAGATATTGTCGTCATTGCAGGACACAATGCAGCGTTCAATCCGCACCTGTTCGCAGGAGTCGACGTCAATCCCGTCGGTGCTCGGCCCCGCAGAATTGCTGATTTGCACGCCCTCAACCGCGATATGGCGCGAATAACAGAGGTGCATGTTCCAGAATCCGGACTCCCGACTGGTAAAATCACGCAGCAGAATGCTCTGGCTTTCAAAGACCAGAATATTGCGCGGGCGCTGACAGTCATAATCAACAACCCAGCGCAATCCTCTTGCGCTGTAATCGCCAACCATGCCGCTGCGCTCGTCATCGCCCCAGTAGCGTTGCCACCAAATTGCACCCTGCCCGTCTATCGTGCCTGTACCGGTAATGCTGACGTTTTCACAATCGATGATATTAATAATGCCTGCCGGCCAGCGCATATCAATGCCGGCCACCCGGGTATTTATCAGGGGATAATCAGCCAGATCCTGGCTTCCAACGAGCTGTGCGCCAGCGTCCAGGCGAAGTGAAACACCGCTTTTCAGAAACAACGCGCCGGTCAGAAAACGGCCTTGCGGAATAACGATGACATCGTTCTGTTGAGCACTATTTTTGGCCTGCTGAATGGCGGACGTTGCCAGGCGTTGAGCGGTTGGGTCCGCGCCATACGCCAGAATGGAGATCGCTTTCATGGCTTTTCCTTAAACAGATGAAAGCCTTAGTCTAGGAATCCGCGTGATGGATAACCTTTGTCTGTTTGACAACCACGCAGGCAGGCTGGCAAAAATGCGGATATTTACTGGCTGGCGATCACCGCAACGCCCTTTTCTTTCATAGCGTTGACCCAGCGTTCATCCGTTGTGTTTTCAACAACGAGCGTATTCACCTGCGACAAATCGCCAATCACAAACGCCGAGGCCGTGTTGATCTTTTCCGGTGAGGCCAATACCACCGTTTCCGCCGCTCTGCCGGAAAATGCACGTTTGATGCATGCTTCTTCATAATCTCCGGTGGTCAGCCCGGCCTCAGGATGCACGCCGGTGACACCCATGAAAAACAGATCCGCATGAATATTGTTGATGCCTTCAATAGCGGCCGCGCCGACCGTGACGATGGAGTGTTTATACAAACGACCGCCAATCAGGATCACCTCTATGCACGGATGGTTGACCAGCCCCAATGCAATACCCGGGCTGTGCGTCACCACGGTTACCCGCAAATCTGGCGGCAAGAAGGTAATAAGTTCTGAGGTGGTCGTCCCGCCATCAATGATCACTACCTGCCCCGGTGAAATGAGCTGCGCGCCCCGACGTGCCACGCGTTTTTTTGCATCCATTTTAACGGACTGACGCTCGGCAAAAGGCGCAATCGCTGAAGATGCCGGAAGCGCGCCGCCGTGGACACGCTGCAAACGCCCTTCTGCCGCCAGTTCACGTAGATCCCGGCGGATAGTGTCCTCAGACACCGAGAAAAAGAGGCTGAGCGCAGTTGACTGGACCTGGCCTTCCGCCTCCAGCTTTTCCAGAATCAACTGTTTACGCTGACTTGTGAGCATGAATGATTCCTGATGTTGCACGATAATTATTGTAATTACACGAAAATGCTGTTTATGATGCATACTCTACGAGAGGAGAGCCAAACGTGCAATCAAAACGTGCAGATATACGCATCATCAACAGCGAAACGTTGTCCGACAACTGGTATAACCTGAAAAAATACACTTTTGACCTCCAGCGCAGCGATGGTGACTGGCAGCGGCAAGAGCGTGAAGTGTATGACCGCGGGAATGGCGCGACGATCCTGCTCTATAATCGCGACAGCAAAACAGTCATTCTTACACGTCAGTTTCGTTTCCCTGTGTTTATCAATGTTCACGAAGAGGATCTCATTGAGGCGGCTGCCGGGTTGCTCGATAACCTTGACCCGGAAAGCCGGATTAAGGCCGAAGCGGAAGAGGAAACCGGGTATAAGGTGACGCGCGTAGAGAAAATTTTTGAGGCCTATATGAGCCCGGGCTCCGTTACCGAAAAACTCTACTTCTATCTGGCGGAATATCACCCGCAGGATCGGACCAGCGCGGGCGGCGGCGTTAAAGCAGAGGGGGAAGATATCGACGTGCTGGAAATGACGCTGGACGACGCGCTTCGTGGCATCGAGAATGGCCAGATCGTCGACGGTAAAACCATCATGCTGCTTTATCACGTGGCCCTGAAAGGCATTTTATAATATCACGTTTATCCGGATACCTGCCCCTGCGCAGGTATTTGCCTGTGCTATTCTTGCTGAACACCTCAACATGGAGATGCGAAAATGGCCGACTGGGATCCCTCTCTTTATCTACAGTACAGCGCAGAACGCACACGTCCCGCCGCTGAGTTACTCGCCCGGGTGCCGCTTGCTGACATAACCTCTGCCGTGGATTTGGGCTGCGGGCCAGGCAACAGCACCGCGCTGCTGAAACAGCGCTGGCCTTCAGCGCAGATCGCCGGCGTGGATAACTCCCCGGCCATGCTGGAGGAAGCCCGACAGGCCCTGCCAGACTGCTACTTTATTGAGGCGGATATCCGTCACTACAAACCTGACCAGCCTCTCAGCCTGATCTTCGCCAACGCCTCACTGCAATGGATCCCGGACCATTACCACCTTCTGCCACACCTGGTTTCACTGCTCCAGTTAAACGGCGTGCTGGCGGTGCAAATGCCTGACAACTGGCTTGAGCCGACGCACGCCCTGATGCGTGAAGTTGCCTGGGAACAGGGCTACCCCGATCGTGGCCGCGAGCCATTGCCGGGTATCCATGCCTACTACGATATTCTGACGGAAGCGGGATGTGACGTGGATATCTGGCGCACCATCTACTTCCATCAGATGAGCTCTCATCAGGCGATTATTGACTGGGTCAGCGCGACGGGGTTACGGCCGTGGTTACAGGAACTCAACGAAAGCGAGCAGAAAAACTATCTGAAACGCTACCTTGAGCTGCTGGAAGAGCAGTATCCGCTCCAGGAGAACGGGCAGATACTGCTGGCTTTTCCGCGCCTGTTTATGGTGGCTCAGCGGGTTCCGTAAGCCGGATCAGGAACGCGCTTCCTTGAGCAACTGCTGAATCACGGCCTCCTGCTTGTCGTAGTTACCTTCGCCAAACGCGCTGTAACGCAGTTGCCCTTTCGCATCGAAATAGTAATGCGCTGGCCAGTACTGATTTCCGAACGCGCTCCAGATTTTGTAGTTATTATCCGTCACTACGCGGTACGGCAGCTGCCATTTATTGACCGCGTTTTTCACCGATGATAACGGCTTTTCCCAGGGGTATTCCGGGGTGTGGACGCCAATCACCACCAGACCTTGTGACTCATATTTCTTCGCCCAGTCACGCACGTGCGGAAGGGTATGCTGGCAGTTGATACAGTCCCAGGTCCAGAAATCGATAAGAACAACTCTCCCCCGCAAGGCCTCAGACGTGACAGGGTCACCGTTTACCCAACCCGTACCGCCGCTCAATGACGGTAGCTGGCTGCTCGGCATTGCGTCAGCGATCGGTCGCAGTTTCACCTGCGTGGAGGTTGGTTGCGCAAGGCTCAAGAGAGCGTTTTCCAGCTGGTCGGTAATACCGCTGGCGCCTTTCAGGACCGACGTCATTCCTGAGGCGTTGAAAGCCACGGCGGCTAACATCATCACCCCTGCGCCCTGACGCAGACGCTCCATCAATGCGGATTTGGCTCTCAGAGGGGTTATCAGCTTACGGCCCCCCGCGACAAGCAGCCCCAGCATCAACGCGCACCCACTGCCGTAAGCGGCTAACAGCGCTCCGGTTGCGATGGCCGAGTGGCCAGTAATGTTAATGCCGAAGATCGCCCCGAGAATCGGTCCTGCACAGGGGGACCACAGAAGTCCAACGGCCAGCCCTGCCAGAAAAGCCGAAAACATGCCGTGTCGCTGAACGCTGTGGGTGTTAAGAACGTTCCCAGCGCTGACCGCCGGGCTGGCAATGCGCTGAGCGAACTGCGGGAAGATCAGGGCCAGGGCGGCAATGCTCAGTACCAGCAGCGCAATCCAGCGACCGATAACGGTGGCGTCAGCGATCCAGTCACTGGCAACCGTTACTACCATCGCCACAAACGTGAACATCACTATCATTCCCGCCAGAAGCGCCAGAATGTGTTTGCGCTGCCCCTGAAAGCCGGCGAACAGCAGAGGAATAACGGGAAGCGTGCACGGACTGAGCAGGCTAATCATGCCGCCTAAAAAAGCGATTATCAGAAACATAACGACCTCACGATACAGTTGCTGCGAAGGTGCAGTGAGGTCATTTCACCCTGCGAATGTGTTCAGGCCGTGTGCAAAAAACTGAATTTTGTCTGCCTGTGTATCCGCACGGCGCGCAGATACACAGGCGTACAATTAAACGCGCGGAAGAGTCACGCTTACGGCCAGCCCGCCCTCTGCCCGGTTTGCAAGATGCAATTTCCCGTCAAGCTGGGCGGTGAGCTGCGCGGCAATGGCGAGGCCTAACCCGGTGCCGCCCGTTTCGCGGTTGCGCGACGTTTCAACCCGGTAGAACGGCTGTAACACCGCCCCCAGTTCTGCCTCCGGGATGCCGGGGCCGTTATCCATAATGCGGATCGCTACCTGCCTTTCATCTTCATCAATCTCTATTACCGCGCTATGGCCAAACTTGAGCGCATTATCCAGCAGATTGGTCATTACCCGGCGCAATGCCTGGGGGCGGGTGACGATCGGCAGACGTGTACTGCGTGCATGAAACTGCACGTTTTTACCAATGTCCTGATAATCACTGGCGATGCTGTTAACCCACGCGTTTAGCTCCAGCTTAAGCGTGGTCTCTTTCAGTGATTCTGATGACCGGGCATAGGCAATACCTTCTCGTACCAGGCGCGACATATTATCCAGGTCGCTCAACAACTTATCGTGGAGTTCGGGCTGATCCGCCATTTCGACCCGCAGCTTCATACGCGTGATGGGCGTCTGAAGATCGTGAGAAATGGACGCCAGAATCTGCGCGCGTTCACGCAGATAAGTTTGTATCCGCGACTGCATCTCATTAAAAGCCTGCGCCGCCTGTCGCACCTCAACCGGACCTTTTTCAGTCATAGGAGAATGGGCCGCAGGATCGAGGGAATCAACCGCGCGCGTGAATTGCAGGAAAGGCCGGACAACCTGGCGCACGGCAATCCAGGAGCAGAGCGCGACAAGTAACAACTGAAGAACCAGCACCACGGGTAACCAGCTGGCGACTGGCGGCATGCGCGGGATCAGATCGATAGTGAGCGGTGCGCCGTCGCGGAGCGTCAGATGGGCCTGAATGTGGGAAACAGGCCCCGGCACTGCCGTAAACTGGAGCGGATATTGAACTGAAAGCGTCTCTTTCAGGGTGCGAATCGCATCCCGCGAGCGCTTGTCCGTTGGCGCAGCGCCAGCCTCGCCGGGACCAAGGATATAACGATAATTACCGCGACCGAGCCGTTCCAGCCACTCTGGCCGCTCTTTGGCCGGAAGCCGGTCGAGAATGGCCACGCTGGTCGCCACGTCATTCTCAAGATTGCCCAGCATAATCGTGCGCGCGCTGTGCATTCGCTCAACCATGACCAGCGTCAGGCTGAGCGCGTTAGCCAGCAAGAGTCCAAGCAGCACAATGATCAGCAGCCGGGCCAGTAAGGTGCGGGGCCACAGCGTCATTCATTGGCCTCGACGATGGTCACCGGCATAGTAAAAACGTAGCCTTCGCTGCGAACGGTTTTAATGTAGGCTGGCGAGCGGGCATCTTCATTCAGGCGCTGTCGCACGCGGCTCACCAGGAGATCAATCGAACGCTCAAACAGCTCGGCATCACGTCCCTGCGTCAGGTTCAGCAGTTGATCGCGGGTCAGCACCCGTTGAGGATGATCGAGAAATACATGCAGAAGGCGATATTCCGCCCCGCTGAGCGCCACAACCATCCCCTCGTTATCAATCAGATGACGCGCCACGGTATCCAGCTGCCATTCACCGAACACCACCAGGCGCCCTGCCTCGGTCACCTGAAGATTAGGCGGCATAGTACGAAAACGGCGCAGGATAGTTTTGATACGCGCCAGCAGTTCGCGGGCCACAAACGGTTTTACCACATAATCGTCGGCGCCCATCTCCAGTCCCAGGATCCGGTCCATGTCCTCGTTGCGCGCGGTGAGCATCAGGATCGGCAGATCCTTATGCCTGCTGCTGCGCAGCTGTCGACACACCGTCAGGCCATCATCACCGGGCATCATCACGTCCAGCACCACCAGGTCGATATGCTGTTTGTCGAGCACTACGCGCATCTCTTTCCCGTTCGCCGCGCCAGAGGCGTGGTAGCCGGATTTCACGAGGTAATCGACAATCAGTTCACGAATATCCCTGTCGTCATCGACGACAAGGATGTGATCAATATGCTCCACCGCAGGCTCCTGATTAAGAGGTAACGGATTGAAAATAGCACATATCAGAGCTTATCCGCGTCGACAACGGCTTTAACAAAGTTCTGCGGATCTTCCTGCGGCGGGTTGTGGCCAACTGTTGCGCCGAAAGTACGGTGCTCATATTTTCCGGTGAATTTCCCCGCATAGGCTGCGGGTGCAGGATGTGGTGCTCCGTTGTTACCGCCCTCGATGGTGATGGTCGGCACCGTAATGTTCGGTAGCGTAGCCAGTTTCTGTTCGTAGGCGTCATATTTCTGCTCACCCTTCTCCAGCCCCAGACGCCAGCGGTAATTACTGAGCGTGACGGCAACGTGGTCCGGGTTATCGAGGGATTTGGCGCTCGCATTGAAGGTGGCATCGCTGAATTTCCAGTCAGGCGAAGCCTGGGACCAGATCAACCGGGCAAAATCGTGTGTATTTTTAGCATAGCCTTCCGCCCCGCGCGGCGTGGCGAAATAGAACTGATACCACCACTGAACTTCTGCCTTCGGCGGTAAAGGCTGTTTGCCAATCGCCTGGCTGCTGATCAGGTAGCCACTTACCGAGACCAGCGATTTCACCCGTTCCGGCCAGAGCGCCGCAACGATATCCGCCGTACGTGCACCCCAGTCATAACCGGCAAACACCGCCTGTTTGATATCCAGGGCGTCCATCAGGTTGACGATGTCTTTCGCCATTGCCGAAGGCTGGCCGTTTCGCGGCGTTTTATCAGAAATAAAGCGCGTGGTGCCGTACCCGCGCAGGGACGGCACAATGACACGATACCCCTTCGCGGCCAGCGCGGGGGCAACTTCCGCGTAGCTGTGAATATCGTACGGCCAGCCATGCAGCAGGATCACTGGTTGCCCGTCTTTCGGCCCGATATCGACATAACCGACGTTCAGATCGCCGGCGTTAATTTGTTTTACCTGGTTAAAAGCCGACGAGTAATCCTTACCCATCGCTTCTGCCTGACAGGACATTAAGGTGCCAAGCGAAACGGTCAATGCGACTGCTGAATATGCGAGTTTGTTAAACATGATGTTATCTCCGGGTGAGTTCAGTTGACGGAGATATAACACCATGGGTTTGTATAGGGGATGTGTGCGGAGGCGGTTTTATTGCATACCTGTGTATGTATCACAGAGGCAGATACAGTGTGATACAAATCCGGTTAAAGGGTGATTCGGTAACGGACGTAATCGTCGGCTTCACCATAGTGGTCATAGAGTTTACGCGCCGGGTTGTTTGCCCGGGTGACCCAGTAAAGTTGCGACCACCCTTCCCGCTTGCCCTCATCGATGAGGGCTTTGCCTGCCCCTGCGCCACGTTCGGCAGCATCAACAAACAAATCTTCCAGATAGAGGCCAGTTTGGATATCGAAAATTATTATACGTTAAGGTTAATTTTTATCGATCACGTCATTAGTTTGAACACAAACCGATTCGTCAACATTAACACTTTGCTGGTGCTTCAGGTCCGTTAAGTAGCCGTCTGCCAGATACAAAACCCGGTCTGCAGATGCAATGGTTTCCGGGCGATGGGCTATCAGCAGGACAGGAAGCCTCAGTTGACGTAAGGTCTGGCTTATCCGGATTTCACTCTCAACATCAAGGTGGCTGGTCGCTTCATCCAGTAACAGAAATCCCGGTTTCTTGTATAACGCCCTCGCCAGCAGAATGCGTTGTTTTTGTCCTCCGGAAAGCCCCCCGCCGGTTTCACCAATCAGCGTCTGATACCCCATCGGCATAGCCATAACATCGCTGTCGACAAGTGCCAGTCTTGCGCACTGAATCATTCGTTCATAATTGCGGTCATCACTGAAAAAAATAATGTTATCTGCTATAGAACCTCTGAAAAGATGGTCATCCTGCAGTACTGTACCGATACGCTGACGAACCTGAAAGTAATCCGGATGCGTGTGCAATTTGCCAAATGCCCTGATCCTGCCTTCATCAGGGATGTGGATCCCAAGGATAAGCTTCACCAGCGTTGATTTACCGCATCCGGATTTACCTGTAATGGCAACAATTTCTCCGGGATGGAGTGTCAGCGACACTCCGCGAATTATCGGATTATTCCCTCCCTTGTGGCTGAAGATAATGTGCTCAAGTACTAGCGGAGCATGAGCATCTTCAGCCATCTCCCTGCGGGATACAGAAGGAATGTGCGAAGCGTTGTTATGCTCACGAAAAGGCTGTTGCTGAAGGCCTTCTGTCGGGGTCAGTACAATATCAGCCAGTCGTTCGTTGTAAACATCGAGCATACGCCAGGAAAAAAACTTATCAGTCAGGCTACTGATACTGGAAGAAAAACGCGTCTGATAGGATAAATAAGCAACCAGCATGCCGACGGTGAAGGTACCATTCAATACCTCCCCGGCGCCTTTCCACAAAATGATTGCTGATACCACGCTGCCGGTAAGAGTGTGAGCAATGTCATAGCACATCAGCAGACGGCTCTGACGCAACTGCGTATTTCTGCGGGCAACGTTGAGATTCAGCCAGGCGGCCTCACGATGTGCCGTCACACCGTTAATTCTCAGGCTGAGGATCCCGTTGAGTGTTTCAAGAAAATGCCCGGACTCCCTGGCACCTGCATCCCAGGCATCTTCTGCCGACTGTCGAAGGGACGGATACCACAGTGCCCTCAACACACCATAGAAAATGGCTGCAAGTACGGCGATCAATGTCATTTCAGGACTGTACAGCAGCATCATGCAAAGCGCAGTCACCACGAGCAACACATCCAGAATACCTTCCAGCACTTGCGTAGTCAGCGCCTGCTGGATGGTATCTACCGCCTCAAAACGAGCATTAATACTCCCCTTACTGCGTGCATCAAACCAGGCCAGAGGAAGATGGACCAGATGATGGAAAACCCGTGCTGTCCACTGCATGTTAAAATTGACGGACAGTGTAATACTCGCCCACTGGCGGGCCAGTGACAGCAGCATCTGGGTCAGTGACATCAGCAGAAGCGCAATAATAATGACGGTCAACAAACTCTGGTCGGCAACCACCAGGACTTCATCAATCACCAGCTGGTTGAGAAGCGGGCTTCCCAGTGTCAGGATTTCGAGTGCCACGGCAAAAACGATAATTCGCGACATTGCCGACAACAGACCCGGTGTTTTACCTGTCAGTTGGCGCAGATGGATTTTTTTCCTTTCATCCCGAGCGGTAAAATCACTGGCTGGCATCAGCTCCAGCGCGACGCCGGTGAAATGTTTTCCAGCATCCTGTAGGGAGAGCGTTACTTTTCCCTTTTCCGGATCATGAATAACCAGCCTGCTTCCGCGAACTTTATGTAGCACAACAAAATGATTCATGTTCCAGTGGAGAATACACGGGAGAGAAAGGGATCTTAGGTCCTCAAGCTCCAGCCGAACTGCCCGGCTGGATAATCCGATACCGGCCGCACATTCAGTCAGTCTCTGCAGGGTCATCCCTTGTGAGCTGATACTGAAACGTTCGCGCAGTGTGGGTAAGTCTGTTTGCAGACCATGCCAGCAGGCCATCATGACCAGGCATGCCAGACCACATTCCGCTGACTCTGTCTGTCGGGTGAGAGGAAGCTGTTTTCTCCCGGTCCATTTGAGTGTATCCATCACAGCTTTCCTTTCAGGCTCCAGAGCGGCTCAGTCAGCCACTCCCACAAATTGCGGGTATCCAGGCTGACATCCCCCTCAAGAACCATGCCGGGGCGCAGGGCTTCCTGTTTCCCATAAGCCAGAATAAAAGTATTTTCAGGTTCAACGATGACGCGGTAATGACCTTCATTCTCCTTCCAGGTCACAGGAGATACGGAGAGTAAATCAGAAGATGTCAGCGTTGTATGGCTTATTTCACGGATAGTCCCGTACTGCACACCAAACTTCTGATAGGGGAAGGCAGAGAACCGCAGGGCAACACGCTGCCCCGCCTGAATAAAGCCAGCATTCTGACTGGTAGCATAGAGTTCTATCTGCAAACGGGCATTGTCGGGAATGAGGGTCATGACAGGTTCAGATGCCCTGACAGACTGTCCCTGTCTGACCAGCACGGCAGCAACGGTTCCGGATACCGGTGAAGTCAGCGTGAAATTTTCCTTACCTGCCAGTTCGTCCTGCTGTTGCCTGATAACCTGCAACTGCCTGTCCATTTCAGCCTTCCGGCTTTCACCCTGAACGATGAGATGGTCAAGGTCGTCTTTAGCAGCCTCCATCGCGGTGTGCAGTTGCAGAAGCCCCTGACGCTGATCCTCAACGTTTTGCTGTGACGTTGAAACGTCAATCTGCTTCTGCTGGTATTCGATATCTGATACGTAATGCGTATCAGCAAGTTTCTTATAGCGCTCCATAACAGACACGGCCAGCGCAGCCTGATGCACGGCAAGTGACAGACGCTTTTCTGCACTTTTAACCTGAGGTTTCAGGGAAACTATTCGCTGTTGTATGGCATGCTGCTGCTGACTGTTGTCACGCAATTCCAGGGTCTGTTGAGAAGTCAGCATTGTAAACTGAGTTTGTAGGGAAAGTCTTATAGCAGCGAGTGTACCTGCCCCCTGTTCGTTGAAATGTTCACCGCTGATATGATAAAGAGTCTCACCGGCAATAATGTGTTGACCTTCTGAGGCGGTCAATTTGGTTACGTAGCCAGCATATTGAGGAGTGATTTTTACCAGCCCGGATGAGGGCATAACGATTCCGGAAAGGTGAGCCTTACGTGTATAGCTACCATAAAGAATAAAGAGTATCAGGCACAGAAATATGAATAACGTTGTGAGTGCGCTTACTGATAAACCGAATGACGCAGGTAAGACAATCTCACCATAATCAGAATCTGTTTGATGATTTAAAGCCTCTTCCCTGAAGATATTCATATCCCAAATATCCTTCAAAAATTTAACGACAAAACAAAAGCATTCATGCACGAATGAATTATAATAGGATAAAAAAGCCCTCTACTTCTTATTCTAACTATTAATAGCAATATTGACACCAAAAAAAGAATGGATTGATCTAAAATGTTATAATACTGTCCATGCATCAGACAAAAAGACAATGAAGTCAATATACATGGGATAATATACTTTTTATTAAAAATTGAGTGGAAAACACCGAAGATACAGCCCCTGTATATAATCTCCTCATAATATGGGACTACGAAGGTGGCTATTATAAATGCTATAAAACTAATATGGGAAGGTCCATAATGATATAAATTGTCCCTGTAAAGATAAACATTATACTGAACCAGCAAAATGACAAACAACACAACAATAGAAAATTTTATTGAAGTTAAATCTCTACTTGGGCGTAATTTAAAACCATCCAACTTCCTTAAGTAAAAAAATATACAAGAAAAATGCAATTGAAAATTCCGCAATAAACAATAAGAAAAATGACACATCGAGAGTAAGATAGCGGAGGGTTATGGATGGCGATAACGTAATTATTATTGAGATAACAGACGCAATAAAAAGAACAATTACGTTTTTCTTACTATAAATGAATGGATAGACATGCCTAAAGATTATCATGTTCAACCTATTATTAATTCATATTTTATATAAGAATCAACAAATATGGTTATGATATCGTAATCATTTTTTGATATCATGCACTTTAACTTCAGTGAACATTTGTAATGATTCCATTCTGCAACACAACAATTTTTATCGGAGTGTACTTTATTTACTTTTAAACCTATTCATCAAGTTTACGCCCCATCGAGTTACTGCTATTAATACAATCAACGCAATAAGAAACCTTGATATAATCCCTGGCCGTGATACTTCGTCAAACTCAAGAACTTCAGCGTATTTCAAAAGGGTAAATGCGATAATGAAAAAAAATAAGTAAATTAGGAAATTTAAAAATTGTTTCATGCTTAACCCGATACTTGTGATTACATTAACTTTATCAACAATAATAGCTCATCATGACTACTTCGAATAATCATTAAATATCGAAACACCTAGAATAACATTCAGTTATAATGAGCTTTTAAATTATTATCACACACAACTCAAATTACTTACCAACGGCATTGTCCGGGGCCGTTGTAATTATTACTTTTATCTTTACTACCACGATCTGAAAAACTATCTTTTGTGCACTGGCCAGCTATAGCTCCACCAATTACCCCAGCGGTCATACCCACTGGCCCCCCAGGAGAGCCGGCGATTAGACCACCGATGATTCCTGCGCCGCATGAGTCAACGCCCTTGTAAATAGAGCCATTGTTTCCTTTTGAATTACCAGATTTAGAGCTGGTGTTACGACTACCGGCACCTTCATAATTACCGCTTCCATTGCCGCCACTTACTAATGCTATCTCATTAAGGCTTAATGCTCTTATATTCGACATAAATCATCTCCATTTAATTTAGTTTTGCATTTTGTGCTAAAAAAATATCTTACATTACTTAATGTAAAGAAAGTGTATTTATGTAAGCAAATGTAAATAAGCTATTGAACTTCGTAAACCGTAGCTCCATTTGGGAGCAGTTCAGCTCCTGCATGGGCAGGCCTATAACACGAAATCGACCTGGAGGTACGGTAATGTTCAGGCATCTTTTCTGACGTCCAGCGCGCAATCACTTCTGCGTCGTAACAGATTTTACAGCCATGGCGCATCGCTTCGTTACGGACGTGCCAGAGTGTTTCGGCTTCTTCGGGCCTGGCTTTTCTTGGCATTACATACTCCTTTATGAATAAATCTGAATAACAAAAGCACGACCAACTGGAATGTGATATTGATGAAATATCAGAACCCAAACAAATGATAACGCTCAAATATGGAGATCACCGGATGACGATACCCACGCTTACGACAGAACGCTTATTACTTAAACCCCTTGTTGCCGCCGATGCCGTCCAGATCCAGCAACGCTATCCGCGCTGGGAAATTGTCCGCTATATGGTGGCTTCAGTCCCCTGGCCCTACCCGGAAAACGGTGCAGAAAATTATGTCAACAACGTTGCACTGCCCGACATGGCCAAAGGGATTGCGTGGTTCTGGACGATTCGCCGTCGCGAAGCGCCTGACGAACTGATGGGGTTGATTTGCCTGTATGACGTGGAGGACAACAACAGGGGGTTCTGGCTCGCGCCGGAATTTCAGGGCCAGGGATATATGCGTGAGGCGAGTATCGCGGCAACGGATTACTGGTTCAATACGCTTAACAAAGCGGTGTTACGCGCGCCGAAAGCGGCGGCCAACAGCCGCTCCCGACGTATTTCAGACAGCAGCGGCATGCGACTCATCAGGACAGAGAAGAAAGCCTATGTCAGCGGTCTGCTGGATTCGGAGCTGTGGGAAATCACCCGCGACGAGTGGAATGCCCGTCAGGTCAGCTGATAATGCTTATCCGGCATTAGCCTTTCAGGGATGTTCTCTTCATCGTTCATCTGCAACAGATCGCGCTCCATCATGTTGCAGATGGCGTCCAGCGGCAGATCGTTATCTTCCGTCCCAAACGGATCTTCCAGCTCTTCCGCCAGCGTATCAAGCGAGATAAAAGTGTAGGAAATCAGCGCAGAGACAAAGGGCGTCATGTAATGCAGATCAACAACCAGCGCAAACGGCAGCATGATGCAGAACAAATACACCGTCCGGTGCAGGATCAGCGTATAGGCAAACGGGACTGGCGTATTGGCGATACGCTCACAGCCTGCCAGCACGATGGACATATCGTTCAGGCGGTTGTTGAGGCTGTGAAACAGGATGTCTGAAAGGTGCCCGCTGCGCCGCCGTACGGCCAGCCACTCCCCCATGATCAGCAGGATACGGTTCGCCGGCGAGTTGGCATCCATCACTTTGCGTAAATCGTCTGGAGCCAGATAGCGGGACAGCTGATCGGCATTGGTTTTTCTGCGCAGTGTCATACGCAGACAGTTAGCAAACGCGATTTGCAGGCGGACAAACTCTCCAAGATGTTTATCATCCGGCAAGGTGTTTTTTACCTCGCGAAACAGCGAGCGCGCCGCTATCATCAACTGCCCCCAAAGCAGACGCGCCTCAACGTAGCGCGAATAACAGGCGTTATTGCGAAATCCCAGGAAGATGGCGATAGCCACGCCCAGAATGCTGAACGGCGCGACGGTAAAGCGGATACCCAGCGAGGTGTACCACGGCAGCATGACAATCACGGCGATGGAAAGCAGGAAGTTAAGCAGCAGTCGGGTATAAATTTTGGGAAGTACCGAACCATGCCAGACAAAAATCAGTTGCAGCCAGTGCTGTTGAGGACGAACAATCATAATCAGCTTCAGAAAAGTAAAGAGCGCGGCTATTAAACGTGATCCTCATCACGGTTGCAAGCATGTTAATAGTTCATTGCATTTTCTGACCTGTTAAGCCCTGACCGCACGGTGCTGCATGTGCTTTTTAAAAAAAAAGGACGTATAGTATGTTGTAACTAATACTGGTCTGTAAAAAACCCGGCAAACGCCGGGCATTATGATTAGCAGAGCGGTTTCACCGCCTCGCGCATGCCTTTGCTTAAAATTGCATCCAGATCCTGGGCAACCTGGTCTACCAGTCCGTTCACCAGAGTGAGATCCTGTTCCCAGTGCTCGCTCACACTTAACACTGACGATACCAGTTCACGGGTAGTGACTTGTTTGTCGTGATGTTGCGTCCACAGCTGCTGGTAACGTTCAAGCCAGTGCGCATCGTCCTGCACCGGATAGCGCTCACCGTTGCGCTCGGCACGGTAAAATGCAATTAGCGCCGCCAGGGCAAACGTCAGACGTGCTGGCAGTTCACCGGTCGCCTTCTGCCCTGCCAGCAGTTGTGGCAGAATGCGGGTGCGGTACTTGGTCATCCCGTTCAGTGCAATCGACAGCAGCTGATGCTTAATATACGGATTACGAAAACGCCCCGTTACGGCACTGGCGAAGGAGTGCAGCTCATCGCGCGGCAGATCCAGGACCGGAATAATCTCCTCATAAATAGCCTTCTCTACGAACGCGCAAATCTCCCCGTCGTTCATGGCTTCCCCTACCGTATCCAGCCCGGCCTGAAAAGCGACCGGAACCAGCGCCGTGTGTGCGCCGTTGAGGATCGCCACCTTACGCTCTTTATAAGGCTTGATATCGTCAACAATCAGGACGTTGAGCGGGTATTTATCCAGGCGCAATTCAGCTGAAAGTGATTTTGGCCCCTGAATAACAAACAGGTAGAAATGTTCTGCCGTGTCGAGGAAGCTGTCGTGATAGCCCAGCCCGGCTTCCAGCTCTGCCACCTCATCACGCGGATAGCCGGTAACAATGCGGTCAACCAGCGTCGAGCAGAAGGTGTTAGCGTTATTCAGCCACGCAATGAATGCCGCTGGCAGCGCCCACTCCTGTGCATAACGCAGCACCAGTTCACGCAGGGCATCGCCGTTGTAGTCGATAAGCTCACAAGGAATGATGATCCAGCCTTTATCCGCAGCCCCGTTAAAGTGGGTAAAGCGTTCGAACAGCAGACGCGTCAGTTTGGCCGGATAGCTGACAGCTGGCGCATCGTCAAACTTATCGCCCGCGTGATAGCCGATCCCCGCCTCCGTGGTATTGGAGAAGACAAACCGCATCTCCGGGTTATGGGCGAGTTTCAGGAATTCATCGTACTGGCTATAGACGCTGATTTCACGATTCACGGAACGAATAAGACGCGCATCGCTTACCGCTTCCCCCTCCTCATTCAGACCACGAATAATCGTCGTATACAGACCATCCTGGGTGCTCAGCGACGGCGGAAAATCACTCTGGATCGGCCGTACAATCACCACACCTCCATTGAGATCGGTATGCTCGTTTAAGAGGTCGATTTGCCAGTCAACGAACGCGCGGAGGAAGTTACCTTCGCCAAACTGGATGATACGTTCAGGGTAGCGCGCACCGGGGAAATCACGACGGTTGAGTGTGTTCACAATGGAGGTCCTTTATGATTAGTCATACAGCCTGATAAGATTGGTGTGATAACTTTTCAAAACTTCAGGACCAGAACCCCTGTCTGGATCAACTCAGGACGCGATGGTGAAAAATATCAAAGAAATTTATAGAACACCGAAGTCGCCGTCATGTCCCCGTTCGGCATCAGGGCGTAGCGTGGGATCTCCCCCGCCTTTTGCCAGCCCGCTCTCTGATAAAACGTCTCCGCGCCGCTGCCGGTCGAGGTATCAAGCACCAGCACCGTAAGCGCTTTTTCACGCGCAACCGCCTCCAGGGCTTCCATCAGCGCCATTGCCGCACCTTTACGGCGCGCCTTCTCATGTACCAGAAGTTTCGCGACATCTGCGCGGTGCGGCTGGTTTTCCGGCTGGTCGGTGATCAGCTGGACCGTGCCAACCAGCCCCTGCTCCGCGTCAAAACAGCCCAGGACGGTACGCTCGTCGCGCCCGACGCTGTCTGCGACGCCGAGCCAGAAGGTTTGGGCTTTCTCGGGAGAAAAAGGCAGCATAAAGCTGACGGAGGCGCCGCCGTTGACACAGTTGACGAGGATATCGCTCAGGGCATCAATGTGGGTGAGGATGTCCTGTCGGGAGAGAGGTTTAATCAGCATGGGAGAGTTCATTGCGCGTCCTTAGGTTGAATCTCTCCACTTTGCTATTAACATTTTTGTTACGCAATAAGCGATGACATAGGATTTCGTTATGTCATTTTTCGCCGTGATGTTGCCGCTTCATGGCGTACATTTGCGCATCCGCGTGTTTTAACCATGCCTGCATATCGTTGCGGTGATGATCGAACTCGCTCAGCCCCCAGGAGAACTGTAACGACCAGGGATGCAGCTGACGCGCGTTATACTTCTCCGTTTGTTCGACAAGATACTGCATGGCGATCCAGGCGCCAGGCTCATCGGTATCCGCAAACAGCACCGCGAACTCATCTCCCCCGAAACGCACCAGCATGTCGGCCTCGCGGAATGAGGAGCGCATCAGGGCGGCCATCGCTTTCAGGGCCTTGTCGCCCTCCTGATGCCCGAAGCGATCGTTAATGGTTTTGAAATGGTCCAGATCCAGCCAGCCAAGCGTTAACGGTTCTGCCCTACGCTGCGAAACCGACAGTGCAAACTGCGCAAACTGGTTAAACCCGCGTCGGTTAAACAGGCCCGTGAGTTCATCGGTCGTGGCGGCGCTAACGGCTGCAAATTCATCTTCTGCCAGCGCGCTGAGATCGGCCAGTACGGCGGAATCCGCCGCGGTAAACTCACGCGGTGCGTAATCAATGAGACACAACGATCCTACGCACGCCCCGTCACGTAAGCGCAGCGGGAAACCGGCATAAAAGCGCACGCCCGGATCTCCCGCCACCTGCGGATTATCCGCAAAGCGTTCGTCCAGCAGCGTGTCAGCCACCAGCAGCGGCGCGTCACCCAGGATCGTATGACCACAAAACGAGAGATCGCGAGTCTGGCTGGCGAGTGCCCGCCCGTCGGCAGATTTCACGATCGCAGCGTGGTCATCCACCAGCGTAATCATCGCCAGCGGCACCCTGAAAAAGCGTGTTGCCAGCCGCGTGAGACGATCAAACGCGGGATAATTGTCGATCTCAAGCAGACCGGACTCGCGCAGCGCATTCATGCGCTCCGTTTCATTCACGGGAATTAGAGGTGCTTTCATGACGTCTCCTGACGCTGAGCATTAGTAAAAGCGTAGCTTAAACAGAGACATTGTCAGTTCAGGAGGCACGATTTACCTCAATGACCAGCCAATGATGGATCACGTTGACGATATACTGTTGCTGCTGCGCACTCAGCGGCACGCCCTGCGGGATAGCATGCCACTTAGCCAGACAGCCCCGACAGCAGGTTGCCGTGGCATGCTGGGCGATAAAAACCGGATGGCCGCGCATCGGCGTCTGCTTACCGTCATTCACCGGGTGTGCAGGCGCCAGCCGCGCGGCGATAAAATCAGCGGCATGCTTATCGATAGTGTCCGCGCCCTTATCCCAGCAGTATTGCCGCTCTTTCATCCCTAAATGAAATCGTGAACGAAACGTGGAGCGAGCCAGTCGCGTAAACAGAGGATCTAACGTGGACATCAGTATACGGACCGTCCAAGGCGTTTGGTCAGCTGTTCCAGCGCCGCGACGCCCGCCAGTGAGTTGCCGGTCTCGTCCAGTTCCGGGCTCCAGACGGCAATCGCCATCTCGTGCGGAACAATGGCCACAACGCCGCCGCCAACGCCGGATTTAGCCGGCAGCCCCACGCGCCAGGCAAACTCCCCGGCGTTCTGATACATTCCGCTGGTTGCCATTAAGGCGTTGATCTGCCGGGCCTGCATCGGGGAGACAACGTCCTCGCCCAGATGCGGGGCATGGCCCTGATGCGCCAGAAACAGAAAAGTCTGCGCCAGTTCAACGCAGTTCATCTTCAGGGCGCAGTAATGAAAATAGTTTTGCAGAACCGTGGCGACATCATTATGAAAGTTGCCGAAGGACTTCATCAGCCAGGCGATGGCGGCGTTACGTGCAGAGTGTTCAAACTCAGAGCGCGCTACCACCGGATCGTAGGCGATGTCCTGCACGCCGGAAAGCTGCCGCACAATCTGGAGCATACGCTGGCGCGGCGCGCTCAGCCGGCTTTGCAGCATATCGCACACCACCAGCGCCCCGGCGTTGATAAACGGGTTGCGCGGCTTACCCTGTTCGATTTCAAGCTGGAGAAGGGAGTTGAAGGGCTGACCGGAGGGATCTTTGCCCACCCGCTGCCAGATCTCCTGCTCGTCATACTGGCGCATGGCGGCAACGAGGCTAAGCACTTTTGAGATCGACTGAATTGAAAAGCGCTCCAGTGCATCTCCCGCCTGAAAACGCTGCCCGTCGACAGTACAAATGGCGATGCCGAGCTTATTACCGCTGATCGAGGCCAGCGCGGGAATGTAATCGGCAACCTTACCCTGCCCCAGTAACGGACGAACCTGCGCCAGAATCTCGTCCAGCATCTCATTATGGATGACCGCAGCCACACTTTGCTCCTTGCCCTCAGGCTAAAACGGGCTGCGAGTATAACAGAGGCTTATACGTCACGTCAGGCAGGGAGACGAAAACGCGAGACGGCCTGCAACAAAAGATCTGACTCCCGATGCAGGCGCTCAGAGGCATTCGACGCTTCGCTAACCAGCACATCTGTCTGACGCGATACCTGATTCAGCGCCTGAAGTTGGCGCGTCATCTGATGAATGCTTTCCCCCTGATTTAGAGTGGCCAGCGAAATATCATTCAGCAGGCTACTCAGATTGGCCACCAGCCCGGTGACCTGCTGGAGATTTTCTTCCAGACGGTTTACCACCTGAGAACCTTCTTCAATGCCCTGTAGCGAGTGGTTAATTAGCGACTGGATGGTTTGCGTAGAGTGACTGCTTTTTCTGGCCAGCAGCCCCACTTCACGGGCGACCACCGCGAACCCGCGCCCCTGTTCTCCCGCATGGGCGGCTTCAATGGCAGCGTTGAGGGCCAGAATATTGGTCTGAAACGCCACGCTGTCGATCATGGCGACGATCCCACGCATCTCTGAGGATCGGTCGACGATCGTCTGCATCGAGCCATTCACCGCTGTCATCATTTGCTCCCCGCCGACGGCAGCCTGTCGGGCTTCATCCGCGCGCGAGCGGGCGAGTTTTGCATAACCCGTGTTCCCCTCAACGTGGGTTTCGAGATCGGCGATATGCGCGGTCACCTCCTCCAGCTCTTTGGCCTGTCGCGTGGACTGCTGATAAAGCTTCTGGTTCCCCTGCGCAAGTGACCCGATATTTTCGACCATAGAGGTAGTGGCCTCGCTGACCTGAGTCACCAGTTGCTGGAGCCCGCGCTGCATGGCGGTAATACTGCCGCTGAGCTGGCTGATTTCACGGTTAAAACGCACAACGTCAGGGGGTATTCCCGACAAATCCCCTGCCGCAAGCTGGTTAATATGGACAATCAGACGGCGTAGCGGGGATATCACCCATTTCGCCATTGCAAACCAGACGGCAATGGCAATAGCCAGCAGCACCAGCGGCGCAAACAGGAACAGCCGTTGCAGGCCTGAGAGTTGTTCCATGAGCGTCTGACGCCCCTGTATCGCCTGCTTCTCACTCCGTTGCTGATAACGTGCAAAGTTGTCATTAAAATCGGTCTGAAACGCCTGGGCGGGTACGGCGAAAAAGAGGTCGATGCTGTTGGTTTTCACCAGCCCTTCCGCCTGCTCGCTAATGGCACCGAAGAACAGCTGATAGCTATTAACAAGCCCCTCGTCCTGCGTAGGATTAAGCGCGAGCCAGGCTTGCCATGCCTGCTGAGACGCCGCCAGGGATTTTTGCGCCTCGTCCATCAGGCTATGCCAGCTCCCTTCCGAACCGGTCTCTTTATCCTGCATAAAGTACACCCCGGAGCGGTTGAGCAGATCGCTCGCCGCAAGCAGCGAAATACGTGCCTGATCCAGCCTGCTCTGTTGCTGCCAGACCAGCTGATTGCGCTGTTCGTTACGCTGGGCTTGATTCAGGGAGGCAGTAAGCAGGAAGGAGGATGAAAGTTGCAGGGCGGAGAAAAGGCCGATAATACAAAAGATGCCGGTCAGCAGGCCAAACTGACGAGGAAAAAAGCGCTGCGCAAGACGACGAAAAATTTGCGTTAGGTTCATAATTTTCTTCTGTAACAATACGTTAGACGCGAGCGAGTCTACGAAACGAAAATGACAGAACCATTGCAAAATAATGACAGGAAACGTGAATTGCCGGGTAGCGGCCTTGCCCTACCCGGCATCAACATTACACGCGATCCTTCCAGACCGTCTGAACGTTACAGAACTCATGCAGACCGAAATGTGAAAGCTCTCGCCCGAAGCCGCTCTTCTTCACTCCGCCAAACGCAACGCGCGCATCGCTTGCGCTGTAGCCATTGATAAAGACTCCGCCACACTCCAGCTCGCGAGAGAAGGTTTCAGCCAGCGCATCGTTCGCGGTAAAGACCGTCGCTGATAAGCCAAAGTCGCTGTCGTTAGCCAGCTGCAACGCGTGCGACGCATCATTGGCGACGGTAATCGCGGCCACCGGGCCAAACAGCTCCTGACGGAAGGCCGTCATCTGTGGGGTGACGTCGCCGAGTACGGTTGGCGCATAAAAGTTACCGGTCCCGGCAAGCTTCTCGCCGCCGAGCAGCAGGGTCGCCCCTTCCGCCAGCGTAGCCTGTACCTGCTGATGCAGTTCATCGCGAAGATCAAATCGCGCCATCGGGCCAATATAGTTATCTTCCTCATCCGGTGCGCCCATTTTCAGCGCCTTGACCGCGTCAACAAAGCGTTGGGTAAAGGTGTCCGCCACGCCCGCTTCCACAATAAAGCGTTTCGCCGCCGCGCAAACTTGTCCGGTATTCTGATAACGTCCGGCCACGGCCGCGTTGACAGCCAGATCCAGATCGGCATCATTCAGAATGATAAACGGATCGGAGCCGCCCAGCTCCAGCACGCATTTCTTCAGCGCCGCGCCCGCCTGCGAGCCAATTGCCGCACCAGCCCGAACGCTGCCGGTTACAGTCACCGCCGCGATACGCCGATCGTTAATCGCCTGGCTGACGCCGTCATTTGTCGCGTTCACCCAGCCAAAGATCCCCTCCGGGAAACCGGCATCCGCGAACACCTTCCCGATCAGCTCCGCCGAGCCGAGCACATTTGGCGCATGTTTAAGCAGATAGCTGTTCCCTGCCAGCAGGATCGGCACCGCACCGCGCAGCACCTGCCAGAGCGGGAAGTTCCACGGCATCACCGCCAGAATAGGCCCCAGCGGACGGTACTCAATCACCGCATTGTCGACCTGGGTAGATTCCGGGCGCAGCATTGCCGGGCCGTATTCAGCGTACCAGTCGCAAAGGCTGGCGGACTTAGCCACCTCCGCACGCGCCTGCCCAATGGGCTTGCCCATCTCCCGGGAGATAGTCTGCGCCATCTCTTCCGCACGGCTACGCAGCGCCGCACCCAGATCGCGAAGTTTTTGCGCCCGGTGCGCTACGCTTTCGCGTCGCCACTGACGAAAACCGGTATCCGCCTGCGCAATGGCACGTTCAACGTCACCGGACGTTGCCCACGGGTAAGCAGCCAGCGTTTCGCCGGTAGCCGGGTTGACAGAGTGGGCATGGGTAGCAGATGAATACGTCATGAAGTTCTCCATGTAATAACAGTTGATTGATTGTGGCCCACTCTGCTATTTCTTAAAAATGAATAATACTCACCACCTTGTTCACGAATCGAGAACGGTATGGACTTAACACAGCTTGAGATGTTTAACGCCGTCGCACTGACCGGCAGCATTACCCAGGCGGCGCAGAAGGTACACCGGGTGCCGTCAAACCTCACCACCCGCATCCGACAGCTTGAAGCGGATCTCGGTGTGGAGCTGTTTATTCGCGAGAATCAGCGCCTGCGGCTTTCCCCCGCCGGGCACAATTTTTTGCGCTACAGCAAGCAGATCCTGGCGCTGGTTGACGAAGCACGAATGGTCGTCGCCGGGGATGAACCGCAGGGATTATTCTCGCTCGGCGCGCTGGAAAGTACCGCCGCCGTACGCATTCCGGAAAGTCTGGCGCGGTTTAATCAGCGCTATCCGCGCATTCAGTTTGCGTTATCCACCGGGCCTTCCGGTACGATGATTGACGGTGTGCTTGAGGGGACGCTCAGCGCCGCCTTTGTCGACGGGCCGCTCTCACACCCCGAACTGGAAGGAATGCCGGTTTACCGGGAAGAGATGATGCTGGTCACCCCTGCGGGTCACGCGGAAGTGTCAAAAGCCACGCAGGTGAGCGGTAGCGAGGTTTATGCCTTTCGCGCCAACTGTTCCTACCGGCGTCATCTGGAGAGCTGGTTTCATGCTGACCGCGTAACGCCGGGAAGGATCCACGAGATGGAGTCCTACCACGGGATGCTCGCCTGCGTGATTGCCGGGGCAGGCATTGCGCTGATGCCCCGCTCCATGCTGGAGAGCATGCCGGGGCATCATCAGGTGGCGGCGTGGCCGCTGGCGGAAAACTGGCGCTGGCTCACCACCTGGCTGGTGTGGCGACGCGGTGCGATGACCCGCCAGCTTGAGGCGTTTATAGGGTTGCTAAACGAACGTCAGCCACCAGTGTCTTCTCCATAAACAGGCTCAGCGGATCCTCGTTGTAGGGGGCAAACGCGGGGCGCCGTTCGTATCCACACTGTTGATACAGACGAATAGCGGCGTGTTGTTTGATCCCCGTCTCCAGCCGGACGGTGTGGCAGCAGCGGCTGAGGGCTTCATCTTCCAGCGCCGCCAGTAATTTATCACCCAGCCGTTGCCCGCGATGGGTTGGATCAATATAGACCCGTTTCATTTCCCCGGTCCCGTCCCCGTTCAAAACAACAGCGCCACACCCGACAGCGTTAAGCTGAGTGTCACGAATAATCATCAGGATCAGCGAGTCGTCCGGCAGTTCGGTTAAATCCAGCAGATGATTACTTTCCGCGGGATAGAGAACGCTTTGATAACGGTCCAGCGCCGTAATCAGGGCGAGAATATCTGGATGATGGGCGGATTCAGCGGTAATAGAATACATGGCAGGCTCCTTGTCGTTTTCGTTCAACATACCGCCCGCCCTGTATACCGGCGTCATAGTTTTTAATGATGACCGTAATCCTGGAGACGAAGGAAAATTTTCCCCTTCATATACAGCGTGGCCTGCCCGCCAATCAGCACGCGGTCGCCTTTCAGCTCGCAGCGCAGATCCCCGCCGCGCAAGGAGACCTGGCGGGCCGACATCTGCGTTTTTCCAAGCTTTTCGCTCCAGTACGGGATCAGCATGCTGTGCGCTGATCCCGTCACCGGATCCTCCGGTACCCCTTCCCCCGGGCAGAAGAAGCGGCTGACGAAATCATACTCATCCCCCGGCGCCGTAACGCAGACCATTTTCCCCAGCGGGAGCATGGCTGTGATATCCGGCGTCAGCGCCTCCACCTGCCGCTGGCTGTCGAGCACCACCATGTAATCGCGCCCTGCACGCACCTCTTTTGCCGCGTTAATGCCCAGCGCGCTGAACAGCACTGCGGGTGGAGTATCGACAACCTCGGTTGACCACGCCGGGAAATTCAGCGTCAGCCAGTCGCCGCTGCGTTGTACCGTCAGTTCGCCGACAAAGCGCGTGGTGAAGGTGATTTCCGTATGCGGATAATCCAGGTATTCGAAAATAACGTGAGAAGCCGCGAGGGTTGCGTGGCCGCAGAGGTTAATTTCATCCTGCGTGGTAAACCAGCGCAGTTCAAACCCGTTATCCGTTCGGACAAAGAACGCCGTCTCTGACTGATTATGCTGCTTCGCCATCTTCAGCAACGTCTCATCCGGCAGCCACGCTTCCAGCGGACACACCGCCGCCGCATTGCCGCCGAACACCCTGTCGCTGAAGGCATCCACCAGATAAAAATCAATTTCCTGCATCGTTGGTTCCTCTTAGATTTATTCAGCGCAGAAATACTGTGCCCTTCAGATACAGCGCCGCCTGCCCGCCCATCCGCACGCGGTCGCCTTTCAGTTCGCAGCGTACGTCGCCACCACGGGCAGAAACCTGACGGGCAAACATCTGTGTTTTGCCAAGCTGTTCACTCCAGTAAGGGATCAGCATGGTGTGCGCGGAGCCGGTGACAGGATCTTCCGGCACGGCCACGCCCGGCGAGAAGAAACGACTGACAAAGTCGTATTCCCCTTCGTCCCGGGCGGTGACGGCCACTTTATGCTCCCCCGGCGTCATGGCGGAGAAATCCGGATTAATGGCTTCCACCTGCTCGCGGCTCTCCAGTACCAGCACCCAGGCGCGGCCTTTTCGCGCCTCGACGTAGTGGCTGATACCGAGTGCGGTGAGCATCTCCGGTGGCGGCGTCTGTGCCTGCGTCGGGCAGGCCGGGAAGTCCAGCGTCATCCAGTCACCTTCACGGCTGACGGTCAGGCGACCAGAAGCGGTGTCAAAATGAAGGCGTGAGTCCGGATAATCCAGTTCGTTAAACAGAACATACGCCGCGGCAAGCGTCGCGTGACCACACAGATTAACCTCGGTGAGCGTGGTGAACCAGCGCAGCTCAATCCCCCCTTTGGTGCACACAAAAAACGCGGTTTCCGACTGGTTATGTTGTTGTGCCATCCGCAGTAACGTCTCATCCGGCAGCCACGCGTCGAGCGGGCACACCGCCGCCGGGTTGCCGCCAAAGGAGGACTCGCTGAACGCATCTACCAGATAAAAATCAATCTCCTGCATCGTGTTACCGCCTGTTTTTGTTGTGTTGTTCTTTATCTTCAATGAAAACAACCGCGTTCGCTACCGCTGCATGAAGGTAAATTTTGTGATTCACATCACATAACGGTTGAGTTTTCGCCGTTTAAGGCTTTAAGATCGTCTCCTCATCTTTCAGGCAACGAATCCCAGATATCCCTATGACAACACACACGGTTTCCCGCAGGGTCGCGTGGCTACGCGTGGTCACGCTCGCCATCGCAGCGTTTATTTTCAACACCACGGAATTTGTTCCGGTTGGGCTGCTGTCCGACATTGCAGCCAGCTTCCATATGGAAACGGCGCAGGTTGGCATTATGCTGACCATCTATGCATGGGTGGTAGCGCTGATGTCGCTGCCGTTTATGCTGCTGACCAGCCAGATGGAACGTCGTAAGCTGCTGATTGGGCTGTTTGTGGTGTTCATAGCCAGCCATGTGCTGTCATTTATGGCATGGAACTTTACGGTGCTGGTGATCAGCCGCGTCGGCATCGCGTTTGCCCATGCCGTTTTCTGGTCGATTACCGCATCGCTCGCCATTCGTCTCGCCCCGGCGGGGAAACGCGCCCAGGCGTTGAGCCTTATTGCCACCGGAACGGCGCTGGCGATGGTGTTAGGCCTGCCGATCGGGCGCATTGTGGGTCAATACTTCGGCTGGCGCACCACCTTCTTTGCCATCGGCATGGGGGCGCTGATCACCCTGGTGTGTCTGATCAAACTGCTGCCAAAACTGCCCAGCGAACACTCCGGCTCGCTGAAAAGTCTGCCGCTGCTGATGCGTCGACCGGCGCTGATGAGCATCTATCTGCTGACCGTGATTGTGGTGACCGCCCATTACACGGCCTACAGCTATATTGAGCCGTTTGTTCAGGTTGTGGCGGGCTTTAGCGCTAACTTCGCCACCGTTCTGCTGCTGATCCTGGGCGGCGCGGGTATTATCGGCAGTATCCTGTTCGGGAAGCTGGGCAATAAGCACGCGTCTGCGCTTGTAAGCAGTGCGATTGGCCTGCTGCTGGCGTGCCTGCTGTTACTGATGCCTGCGGCAGGCAGCGAGAGTCATCTGGCGATCCTCAGTCTGTTCTGGGGCGTGGCGATCATGATTATTGGTCTGGGAATGCAGGTCAAAGTGCTGGCCCTGGCCCCGGACGCCACGGACGTGGCAATGTCGCTGTTCTCGGGAATTTTTAATCTGGGAATTGGGGCCGGTGCGCTGGTGGGAAATCAGATCAGCCTGCATGTATCGATGTCGGCCATTGGCTATCTCGGGGCGATTCCCGCGCTGATTGCGCTGATCTGGTCGGTGCTTATCTTCCGTAAATGGCCGGTCGCGATGGAAGAACAGACCAGCCACGGTTGACGTTAGTCGTGCCGGGTGGCGGCTTCGGCCTACCCGGCCCAGGTTATTACGGACTTGTAGGCCGGGTAAGCGCAGCGCCACCCGGCAATGTCCTCAGTGATACGTCTTAATGATCTCCAGCACGCCGTTAATAATAAACTGCACGCCCATACAGACCAGCAGGAAGCCCATCAGACGGGAGATAGCTTCAATCCCCCCCTTGCCCACCCAGCGCATAATCGCCCCGGAGCTGCGCAATGACCCCCAGACGATAATGGCGATAAGCGCAAAAATGATCGGCGGCGCAACGGTAATAACCCAGTGCGGAAAAGTAACACCATCACGCACCGTTGAGGCGGAACTGATGATCATCGCAATCGTTCCCGGCCCCGCCGTGCTCGGCATGGCTAACGGCACAAACGCGATATTGGCGCTCGGTTCGCTTTCAAGCTCCTCCGATTTGCTTTTGGCTTCCGGCGATTCATGCGCTTTATGCGCCGGGAACAGCATCCGGAAACCAATAAACGCCACAATCAGCCCACCGGCGATACGCAGACCGGGAATCGAAATACCAAAAGTATTCATCACCAGTTGTCCGGCGTAATAAGCCACCATCATAATCGCGAAGACGTAGACGGAGGCCATCCTCGACTGCTGGTTGCGCTCCGCGCTGTTCATGTTACCCGCCAGCCCCAGAAAGAGCGCCACGGTCGTTAACGGGTTCGCCAGCGGAAGCAACACCACCAGCCCAAGCCCCACTGCTTTAATCAAATCCAACATAATGCACCGCAGTCCTTATCCTTATTCATTACCGCAATTATAGGGGGAAAGTCTCGTCCTGAGCTATCCGCGCAACGTAACCATAATTGTCCCGCGAAACTAATAACCCCAGATTATCTATATGATTTAAAAGCGTACAGAAAAAGTTCCTGAAGCGTTTTAGCATTTCGTGGCATCGGCTGATCCATTCAGTTGACTTATACTTGCCTGAGCAATAATATCTGCCGTGACTAAACTACTTGCCAGGGCAACCATTGTGAAAAGCACCAGTGATCTCTTTAACGACATAATCCCACTGGGTCGTCTTATTCATATGGTTAACCAGAAAAAAGATCGCCTGCTCAATGACTACCTGTCACCGCTGGATATCACCGCAACACAGTTCAAAGTGCTGTGTTCCATTCGCTGCGAAGTGTGTATCACGCCGGTTGAGCTGAAAAAGGTGCTCTCTGTCGATCTGGGTGCGTTAACCCGCATGCTGGATCGTCTCGTCTGCAAAGGATGGATAGAACGAAGCCCTAACCCGAATGACAAACGTGGCGTACTGGTGAAACTGACCAGCGATGGCGCGGCCATGTGTGAGCAATGTCATCAATTAGTAGGACAAACACTGCACCAGGAACTGACAAAAAACTTAACGGCAGATGAAGTGGCAACGCTTGAGCTTTTACTCAAGAAAATCCTGCCGTAAACAGAAAAAGAGGTATGACGATGTCCAGACGCAATACTGACGCTATCACCATTCATAGCATTTTGGACTGGATCGAAGATAACCTGGAATCTCCACTCTCCCTTGAGAAAGTGTCTGAGCGTTCAGGTTACTCAAAATGGCACCTGCAACGGATGTTTAAAAAAGAGACCGGCCATTCATTAGGACAATATATTCGCAGCCGCAAGCTGACGGAGATTGCCCAAAAACTGAAAGAAAGCAATGAGCCGATCCTCTATCTGGCGGAACGCTACGGATTTGAATCGCAACAAACCCTGACGCGTACGTTCAAGAACTACTTTGACGTGCCGCCTCATAAGTACCGTATTACCAGTATGCCGGGTGAATCCCGTTATCTGTATCCGCTAAAACATTGCAGTTAATCATCGCCTGTTAAGACGTAACCGAGGAAATCATGAAATTTATCGTCTCCGCCGCCCTCACCTTGCTGGTGCTGGTTTCCGGCCAGAGCTTCGCGGAGCAAACCCCCAGTGCGGGGCAGCAAAATAATCGTGACACCATGATTATGCCGTCCACGCAAAACCAGTCGCCCTGGGACTTCAATCACATGGGCGCTGGCAGCGACAAATCCGACGAATTAGGCGTGCCGTATTATAATCACGACCTGTAATTCGTTTTTGCCCCGCTAATGCGGGGCTTTTTTCTGCCTTAACTCCGCACCCGCGTCGCCCGACGCACCCGCAAGCCAAAGACGTTGATATACAGCCCGGCCATAATCAGCCCTGCGCCACACAGTTGCAGCGCGCTGAGCGTTTCATCCAGCAACAGGGCGGCGCTGGCAAGCCCGACCACCGGAACCAGCAGCGATAACGGCGCCACGCGCCAGGTTTCATAGCGTCCGAGCAGCGATCCCCAGATGCCGTAGCCAATGGTTGAGGCGACTAATGCCAGGTAGATCAGCGACAAAATGGTCGTCAGGTCGATCTCCACCAGGCTTTTCAGCATCACCTGCGGTCCATCCAGAATAAACGACGCGGCCATAAACGGCACAATGGGGATCAACGCGCTCCAGACCACCAGCGACATGATCCCAGGACGCGACTCATGCTGCATTATCAGCTTGTTAAAGATGTTGCCGCACGCCCAGCTCAGCCCTGCCGCCAGGGTGAGCATAAAGCCCAGCAGCGCGACATGCTGACCGTTGAGGCTGCCTTCTATCAGCACCAGCACGCCAAAGACCGCAAGGCTAATACCCGCCAGCTGTTTGCCCTGCAAACGTTCGCCAAAGACAAACGCGCCGAGAATAATGGTAAAGAAAGCCTGCACCTGAAGCACCAGCGAAGCCAGACCCGCAGGCATACCGAATTTGATGGCGCAAAAAAGAAACGCAAACTGACCAAAGCTGATGGTGAGGCCGTAGCCCAGCAGAAGCTTCAGGGGAATCTTTGGGCGGGCAACGAACAGCAGCGCCGGGAAGGCCACCAGCAGGAAGCGCAGACCCGCCAGCATGAGTGGAGGCATGTTATGCAACCCCATTTTGATGACCACAAAATTGAGTCCCCACACCACGACAACCAGTAACGCTAACAGCCCGTCTTTCCGCGTCATTTTCCGCCCCTGAATTATTAAATTTTTGTAAACACTTCAAGGTAACAGAAAAAATACCCCCGCGAGAAGATCATTAATTCTGGTACTGAGGAGAAGCACTTGCGGATAAATTGGGTGCTATACAAGCTGCCGATCCCATGATAATCCTGTAATAACACAACAAAAAAAGCATAAGCATTTGTCGGGCAGGAAAATGAAACCATCAATCAGGCGCTCAACCGCAGCGCTGCTGGCATCGTCATTGTTATTAACAATTGGCCGCGGGGCAACGCTGCCCTTTATGACCATATATCTCACACGCGTGTACGATATGAGCGTGGAGAATATTGGCTATGCCCTTACCGTGGCGTTGACCATTGGCGTGGTGTTTAGCCTGGGGTTTGGCATCCTGGCGGACAAGTTCGACAAAAAACGCTATATGCTGGTCGCCATCGTGGCCTTTATCGCCGGGTTTGTGGCCATTCCGCTGGTGAATAACGTGACGCTGGTGGTGTTGTTCTTTGCCCTGATTAACTGCGCCTATTCCGTCTTCTCAACGGTGCTGAAAGCGTGGTTTGCCGACGTGCTGACCTCCAGCGAAAAGGCGCGCGTTTTCTCACTCAACTACAGTTTCCTGAACATCGGCTGGACGATTGGGCCGCCGGTTGGCACTCTACTGGTGATGTACAGCCTGCAACTGCCGTTCTGGCTGGCGGCCTTCTGCGCCGCACTGCCGCTCGGGTTTATCCATTTCTTTGTGCAGAAAAGCGTAGCGTCTGACAGCGTGGAGGAAAAAGCGCCGTGGCAGCCCTCGGTGCTGCTGAAGGACCGGGCGCTGTTCTGGTACACGCTCTCCGGCCTGCTGGCGTCCTACGTGGGCGGATCGTTCGCCAGCTGCATTTCCCAGTACGTCCTCGCCGCGTATGCGGACAGCGATTTCGCAGAAAAGGTGGTGGCCGTTGTGTTGCCCGTCAACGCGGTGGTGGTGGTCTCCCTGCAATACGCGCTTGGCCGCAAGATCTCCGCCAGCAACATCCGCCCGCTAATGACAGCCGCAACGCTCTTTTTCATCCTCGGGCTGGGCGGGTTTATGATCTCCGGCGAGAACCTGCTTTACTGGGGGATTGCGGCGGCGATTTTCACCCTGGGTGAAATTATTTATGCCCCGGGTGAATACATGCTGATCGACAATATCGCCCCGCCGGGCATGAAGGCGAGCTACTTCTCCGCCCAGGCGCTGGGCTGGCTGGGCGCGGCGGCGAACCCGATGATCACCGGGCTCATCCTGACCCATCTGCCGCACTGGTCGTTATTTATTATTATGATGGCCGCCATCATTGCGGCGTGGCTGATGGTTTTGCGCGGGATGCGCGTGAAAAGTGAAGATAGCGTGTCGGGTGGCGCTGCGCTTACCCGACCTACGAAACCCTAATCCCACGCCGGGTAAGGCTAAGCCCCCACCCGGCAAATCCAACAGCCTAGTGGTGCAACATCTCCTCCACCACCTGCTCTTTGTACATCTCGTTCGGGTAGTAGGTCGGCCAGTTATCCATCTCTTTCAGCAGCGCCTCGTGGGAGGTGTTGCCCATAAAGATATGGAAGTGTGAAGAGGCTTTCGGCCCGATGGTATGATCGCTGAACTGCACAAACTTAGGCGCCTGGCTTGCCTTATCCTTACATTCAAACAGGTAGCGCACGCCTTTTTTCCCCGACGCATAGGTCAGAATTTTATAGCCGCTGTAGTCGTAGCGGCAGCTGCTCACCGTTTTGCCTCTGTGGAATTCCATCACGTTGTTTTCAATGCCGATGGCGTCCACGTCCGTCGCGTAGCCCTTACGGTAGTAGGCTTTCACCTCGGCAGCGGATTTTTCCCCCTTCTGCGCTTTCTTTTCGAAAACCGGATCCAGCGAACCATCAAGCAGGAACGGGTAAACAGACTGCCAGGTCCCGTCCCAGTCAGACAGCGTCCTGTCCCTGACGTCTTTATCCTCAAAGACGCCGTTTGCCGCCTTCTGTTCCGCCTCCGTCATCTGATGACCGTGCGAATGGGCAAAAAGCGAGCCGCTTACCAGCAGCGTTCCCAGAGTCAGCGCAATTTTTCCAAGTTGTGCAGCCACAGCAAAACCCTCATTCCGTGTTATAAGAATAATGATGTTATAGTATAACATTTCAGATCGCAACCAGTCCGCGAACCCCCTCCTGCTCCATGTTCTCACCGCGCCCCTGCTGGACGATGCTGCCGCGCGACATCACCAGATAGCTGTCGGCCAGCTCCGCCGCAAAATCATAAAACTGCTCCACCAGCAGGATCGCCATATCCCCCCGGTTCGCCAGGCTGCGGATCACCTGCCCAATCTCTTTAATCACCGACGGCTGTATACCTTCCGTGGGTTCATCCAGGATCAGTAACCGTGGACGGCTCGCCAGCGCGCGACCAATCGCCAGCTGCTGCTGCTGACCACCGGAAAGATCGCCTCCGCGACGGTGTTTCATCTCCTTCAGCACCGGGAAAAGCTGCCAAATCTCCTCCGGCACGCTCCTTGCGTTTCCCGCGGAGAAGCGCGACAGTCCCATCAGCAGGTTTTCTTCTACGGTCAGACGCGGAAAAATCTCCCGCCCCTGCGGAACATACGCCACGCCGGACTGCACCCGCTGGTGCGGTTTACTGTGAGTGATGGTCTTTCCCTGCCAGACCACCTCCCCGGCTTTCACCGGGATCAGCCCCATCAGGCACCTCAGCAGTGTGGTTTTCCCCACCCCGTTGCGCCCCAGCAGGCAGGTAACTTCCCCGACCACCGCCTCAAAGCTCACCCCGCGCAGAATATGACTTCCGCCGTAGTACTGATTCAGCTCGTTAACCTGTAACATTACCTCTCCTTAGCGTCCCAGATAGACGTCGATCACCTGCTCATTGGCCTGTACCTCGCGAAGCGAGCCTTCTGCCAGTACGCGCCCCTGATGCAGCACCGTGACGTGGTCGGCGATGGTCTCGACGAAGCCCATATCGTGCTCAACCACCATCAGCGAATGCTTGCCTGCCAGAGTTCGGAACAGCTCGGCTGTGTATTCCGTCTCTGCGTCGGTCATACCGGCGGCGGGTTCGTCCAGCAGCAACAGATGCGGATCCTGCACCAGCAGCATGCCGATCTCCAGAAACTGCTTCTGACCGTGGGAAAGCAGCCCGGCGCGGCGATCGCGCTCGCTGCCAAGCCGTAGCAAAACCAACATCTCGTCAATGCGGTCGCGCTGCTCGCCGCTTAGCGTAGCCCGCAGGCTCGCCCAGACGGACCTGTCGGCTTTCATGGCGATTTCGAGGTTTTCCCCTACGGTCAGCGCTTCAAACACGGTCGGCTTCTGGAACTTACGGCCAATGCCCTGACGGGCAATGGCCGCCGGTTCAAGGGCTGTCAGATCGATGGACTGATCGTAAATAGCCTTCCCGCTTTTTGGCCGGGTTTTGCCGGTGATCACGTCCATCAGCGTAGTTTTACCGGCGCCGTTAGGGCCAATGATGCAGCGCAATTCTCCAATGCCGATATTAAGTGAGAGATCGGTCAACGCCTGAAAACCATCGAAACTGACGTTAATGGCCTCGAGCTGTAACACCGGATCGGTCTGCTCACGGTAACGATCGCCCGGTAGCTGGCGGGTAAAGAGTCCTTCAGAGGGCTGCATTAATTCTCTCCCTTACGAAACAGACCGAACACGCCGCGCGGTAAAAAGAGCGTCACGGCGATGAAAATCAGCCCAAGAAACAGTTGCCAGTACTCCGGCATCGCCACGGTGAAAAAGCTCTTCGCACCATTGACCAGCGCCGCACCAATCACCGGGCCTACCAGGGTGCCGCGCCCGCCCAGCGCCACCCAGATGGCCGCTTCAATCGAGTTGGTCGGCGACATTTCACCCGGGTTGATAATACCCACCTGCGGAACGTACAGCGCCCCCGCCAGACCACACAGTACGGCGGAAAGCGTCCAGACCAGCAGCTTGAAGCCGCGCGGATCGTAGCCGCAGAACGTCAGACGGTTTTCCGCATCGCGCACCGCCGTTAAAATGCGACCAAATTTACTCTTCGCCAGCGCGTAGCCTGTGCCCAGGGCCAGAAGCAGCAGCATGACCGTTGCGAGAAACAGCGCGATCCGCGTGGTGGTCGCCGTAACGGAAAACCCGAGCAGCGTGGTGAAGCCGGTAAAGCCGTTATTGCCACCAAAACCGGTTTCGTTGCGAAAGAACAGCAGCATGCCCGCATAGGTCAGCGCCTGGGTCATGATGGAAAAATAGACCCCTTTGATCTTCGAGCGGAAAGCAAACCAGCCGAAGACCAGCGCCAGCAGGCCGGGGATCGTCACGATTAACACCAGCGCCCAGGCAAAATGCTGCGTTCCCCACCAGAACCAGGGCAGTTCGCTCCACGAGAGAAACGACATAAACGCGGGCAGCCCGTCCCCGGCCGCCTGGCGCATCAGGTACATGGCCCATCGCATAGCCGCCCAGGGCGAAGAATATGCCGTGCCCCAGCGAGAGCATACCGGCATAGCCCCAGACCAGATCGAGGGCCACGGCGACAACCGCGTAGCAGAGGATCTTGCCGATAAGCGTCAACATCCACGTCGAAACGGCCAGCGGATGGGTTGCGGGTAACAGCGCGAGAAAAGGCAGCACCAGCAGCGCCGCAACCAGCAGACTGCCGAAGATTTGCGCGGTGCGCGGTGCCCTGCGCGCCAGTGTTAAGGTCAATGGCTGGCTCATCAGTCTGTCACCCTCCCTTTAAGTGCGAATAACCCCTGCGGACGTTTCTGGATAAACAGAATGATCGCCACCAGAATCAGGATCTTGCCCAGCACGGCGCCCATCTGCGGTTCAAGAATTTTATTGAAGATCCCCAGACCAAAGGCCGCCGCGACGCTACCGGCCAGCTGGCCGACGCCGCCGAGCACCACCACCAGGAACGAATCGATGATGTATCCCTGGCCCAGCTCCGGCCCCACGTTCCCCAGCTGGGACAACGCCACGCCGCCCAACCCGGCAATGCCGGACCCGAGGCCAAACGCCAGCATATCTACCCGTCCGGTGGGAACGCCGCAGCAGGCCGCCATGCTGCGGTTTTGCGTCACCGCCCGCACGTTGAGACCCAGACGCGTTTTGTTCAGAATGAGCCAGGTGAAGAACAGCACCAGCAGTACAAAGCCGAGCACCACAATACGGTTCCAGGGCAGCGTCAGGTTGGCGAAAACCTGCACCCCGCCGGACAGCCAGGCCGGGTTAGCGACCTCAAGGTTCTGAGCGCCAAAGGTCATGCGGACCAGCTGGATAAGCATCAGGCTGATCCCCCAGGTGGCGAGCAGGGTTTCCAGCGGGCGGCCATAAAGATGGCGTATCACCGTGCGCTCCAGCACCATTCCGATGCCTGCGGTCAGGCAAAACGCCACCGGCAGCGCCACCACCGGATAGAGCGCCAGCCACTGAGGCATCCACTGCGCCATTACCTGCTGCACCATCCAGGTGGCATACGCCCCGAGCATCAGCATTTCACCGTGAGCCATGTTAATCACCCCCAGCAGACCATAGGTGATAGCCAGCCCGAGCGCGGCCAGCAAGAGTACCGACCCCAACGACAGGCCCATGAAGGCCTGCCCCAGCAGTTCGCCCCACATCAGCCGGTGCTGAATACGCTCCAGGCTCTCAGCGGCGGCGGCACGTACCCGTGCGTCCGGCTCGGTTTGCGTCCGGGTGAACGGCGTCAGCGTGGCCTGCACGTCCGGATCGTCAGACTGTCCCAACAGCTCAACAGCCTTGAGCCGTACTTCAGCCTGTGGGCTCGTCAGCTGGAGGTTTGCCAGCGCCAGCATCAGCGACTGTCGGGCGACGTCGTCCGTTTCGCTACTGGCCCGCTGTTGCAGAAAGCCGAGCATATCCGGCCGGGCGTCACGCTGAAGTTGCCGCGCGGCATGACGCCTTTCGGTGACACTGTCACTGACAAGCTGATGCGTCGCCAGCGCCGTGACGGTTAACACGCGCAGTCGGTTGGTCAGCCGCACGGCTTTGGTCGATCCTTCGACGCTTTTTGCCGCGCCCAGGGCAACCATTTAGCCGTCGATGCGGGTAAATGCCTTCTTCTGGCTGTCGGTATAAAGGTTCTCCTGTTGCAGCGCCTTAAGCAGCGGCAAACGTGCAGGTTCCGGCGTGGCTGCCCAGCGGGTCAGCATGGCGGTTTGCTGGCTGCGGCTAGCGGCAACGAAATCATCGGCATCCGATGCCTGCGCCATCCCTGGCAGCAGTCCGGTAAGCCACACAATCGCAATCATCATGCGTATGGCGTTCATGACGTCTCTCCCTGGTGGTGGCTTAGTTGCTGGCGGTTTTCATCGGCTGGTCAGGCTTTTTGTCATTCCCGGCGATAAACGGGCTCCACGGCTGAGCGCGTACCGGCTGTTCGGTTTGCCAGACGACGTTGAACTGGCCGTTGCCTTCAATTTCACCAATCATGACGGGCTTATGCAGGTGGTGGTTGGTGGCGTCCATGGTCAGCGTAAAGCCGGACGGCGCGTTGAACGACTGGCCCGCCATTGCCGCGCGCACTTTGTCCACGTCGGTTGTTCCCGCTTTTTCAACCGCCTGCGCCCACATATGCAGGCCAACGTAAGTCGCTTCCATCGGATCGTTGGTGACCACGGTATCGGCATTCGGCAGCTTATGGGCTTTCGCGTAGGCTTTGTAAGCCGCGACAAAGGTCTGGTTGGTCGGGTTGTCGACGGATTCAAAGTAGTTCCACGCCGCCAGGTTACCCACCAGCGGTTTGGTATCAATGCCGCGCAGTTCTTCCTCACCCACCGAGAACGCCACCACCGGCACGTCCGTGGCTTTCAGCCCCTGGTTCGCCAGTTCTTTATAGAAAGGCACGTTGGAATCACCGTTGATAGTGGAGACCACCGCCGCTTTGCCGCCCGTGGAGAACTTTTTGATACTGGCGACAATGGTCTGGTAATCGCTATGACCAAATGGGGTGTAGACCTCTTCAATATCTTTATCTTCAACGCCTTTCGAGTGCAGGAAGGCGCGCAGGATCTTGTTAGTAGTGCGCGGGTAAACGTAGTCCGTACCCAGCAGGAAGAATCGCTTCGCGCTGCCGCCGTCCTCGCTCATCAGGTACTCCACCGCCGGGATCGCCTGCTGGTTAGGCGCCGCGCCGGTATAGAAGACGTTAGGTGACATCTCTTCACCTTCATACTGCACCGGATAGAACAGCAAACCGTTCAGCTCCTCAAAAACCGGCAGAACCGATTTACGCGATACGGAGGTCCAGCAGCCAAACACCACGGCGACCTTATCCTGGCTCAGAAGCTGGCGGGCCTTTTCGGCAAACAGCGGCCAGTTGGATGCCGGGTCAACCACCACCGGCTCCAGCTTTTTCCCGAGCACGCCGCCTTTAGCGTTGATTTCATCGATGGTCATCAGGGCGACATCTTTCAGGGGCGTTTCTGAAATGGCCATCGTGCCGGAGAGAGAGTGCATAATCCCGACTTTAATGGTCTCTGCGGCCTGGACGCCAAAGCTCATTCCCATGGCGATGACGGAGGCGGACAAGGTGAACGCTTTAATAAAGGTACGACGGTGCATATTTTCACTCCTGAAAAGAAAGCTGTGCGAAGACGTCCGTTACCGCCGGACGCAGAAAAAAGTAACGCCAGTTTCAAGAGAGCAAAAACAGTGCCAGGTTGCAGAGACAGGATTTTAAAGGGATCGAAGAGAGGAGTGACGGGAAACGACTCAGAATGGTACAGCGCTGCACTGTAATAATGCAGCGCTGTAAACGGCGTTACCAGACGTCGCTGGCGATTTTCGTCACGAGGCGAACTTTATCCCACTGCTGGGCTTCGCTCAGGCTGTTACCCTCTTCCGTAGAAGCAAATCCGCACTGCGGGCTGAGGCAAATCTGCTCTTTCGCCACGTAGCGCGCAGCCTCTTCCAGACGCGCTTTCACCCCTTGCGGGTTCTCCAGTTCACCGTGTTTGGTGGTGATCAGCCCCAGAACCACCTGCTGTTTACCCGGGCGCACAAAACGCAGTGGCGCGAAGTCCCCGCTACGGTCGTTGTCGTACTCCAGGAAGAACGCGTCGACGTTCACCGTGCCGAATAGCACCTCCGCCACCGGCTCATAGCCGCCCTCGGAAATCCAGGTTGAGCGGAAGTTGCCGCGGCAGACGTGCAGCCCGACGGTCAGATCGTCCGGTTTGCCCTCCAGCGCCTTATTCAGCACCCGGGCATAGGTCCGGGCAAGTTCGTCTGCATCGTCACCGCGCTCGCGGATCTGGCGGCGCTGGTCCTCCGAACAAAGATAGGCCCAGACGGTGTCATCCAGCTGCAGATAGCGGCAGCCTGCATCGTAAAAGGCCCGAATGGCATCGCGCCAGGTGGTCACCAGATCGTCAAAGTAATCCTTGAGATCCGGGTAGACCGTAGCATCAATATCCTTGCGGCCACCGCGGAAGTGCAGCACGCTCGGGCTCGGAATGGTCATCTTCGGCTGTGCATTACCGCTAATGCTTTTGAGGTAGCGGAAATCTTCCAGCATAGGATGATCGCCGAAGCCCAGTTTGCCCGTTACGCGCACGCCATGGGCTTTAGTCTGCACCCCGTTGAACTGAATGCCCTGCTGGGAATCATAACGCTCCACGCCCTGTAGCCCGTCAAAGAAGTCAAAGTGCCACCAGGCGCGGCGGAATTCACCGTCCGTTACCACATGCAGACCGCAGGCGCACTGCTGCTCGACAACATGACGAATGGCCTCGTCCTCAACCGCGCGAAGCTGCCCGGCATCGATTTCACCGCTGGCAAATTGCAGACGGGCCTGTTTAATAGCATCCGGGCGTAAAAAACTGCCGACTACATCGGCGCGGTACGGGGCATGGTGTCGCTGCATGGAAATCTCCTCTGTCTGTCGGCGTTAATTGCCCACAGTGATAATTCATCTCTTGAATCTTTAGACTTCTGGATGTCTAAACGTCCTGAAAAGATGTCATACCGGCTCGCCGCCGACAAACGAGAAAATTTCATCTGTGTTGAAATAAATTCATGTTCACAGAGCGGGTGATGAAGATCCTGCAAACGCGAACCGCTCATCTTCCCAGCCGGTCATGCCTCCGAGCATAATCTTAACCGGCAGACCCAGACGCGCCAGCTTCAGCGCCGCCCTGTCCGCCCCGTTGCAGTGCGGGCCTGCACAATAGACGACAAACAGCGTGCCCTCCGGCCACGCTTTCATCCGCTCTGCGGTGATCTGGCTCCAGGGTAAATGCAGCGCGCCGGGCAGATGCCGCCGGGCAAAATGTTCAGGCTTTCCGACAACGTGCAGCAGAACAAAGTCCTGCTCACCGCAGGATACCGCGTGATGGACATCGGCGCAGTCCGTCTCGACACTCAGACGACGCAGAAAATGTCCCACAGCTTCCTGCGGCTCAGCAGCCGGAAATTCAGTAACATAGCTCATGAATCTTCCTCATTTGTGGTGTTTGTGTTAACACTACTCTATCCCTTAACTCAGCCCATGAATGCGTCCGCCTATGCCAGAAAACAGCAAAAAGATGACAAACTTAAGACATCCCTCGCCGCGCGCGGTCGTGCTGGCATATGACGGTTTATGTACCTTTGAGTTTGGCGTGGCGGTAGAAATCTTTGGCTTGCCGCGCCCGGAGATGGGCGATGACTGGTATCAGTTTGCCGTGGCGAGCGTGGATGATGGCGAACTCCGGGCAACGGGCGGGATCCGTATTCTGGCCGATGGCGATCTGGGTCTGCTGGAGACGGCGGATCTGGTTGTCGTTCCCGGCTGGCGAGGGCTGGACGAACCCGTACCCGAAGCGCTCTGCCAGGCGCTCCGCGCGGCGCATGCCCGCGGCTGCCAGCTACTCTCGATCTGTTCTGGCGTTTTCGTTCTGGCAGCCTCAGGCCTGCTTGACGGGCGGAAGGCGACCACCCACTGGCGCTATACGCAAGCGCTGAAAACACGCTATCCCGCCATTACCGTGGTCGAAGATGTGCTCTACCAGGACGAAGGCGATATTCTCACTTCCGCCGGAAGCGCCGCGGGGATTGATCTGTGCCTGCACGTGGTGCGCCGGAATTACGGTATGGAAGTGGCAAACCGCGTGGCGCGTCGGCTAGTGATCCCGCCCCATCGGGACGGCTCGCAAACCCAGCAGCTTAGCCGACCGGTGGCTCAGTTGCGGGAGAGCCAGCGCCTGGGCCAGCTGTTTGATTATCTTCACCAGCATCTGGCCGTTTCCCATACCGTCGAATCGCTGGCCCTGCGGGTGGGTATGAGTCAGCGCACCTTTCTGCGCCGTTTCCAGGACGCGACCGGAACAACGCCCGCGCGCTGGTTATTGACTGCGCGATTGCAGCGGGCAAAAGATTATCTCGAAAACAGTCGGCTCAGCATCGACAATATTGCGGAACAAACCGGATTTGGACAAAGCGCCACGCTGCGCCACCATTTCCGGCAGCAATTTGCGCTTTCACCCGCGCAATATCGCAAACAATTTTTACAGCCGGTACGATAAACGGGCAAAAAAAAACCGCCATAATCTGGCGGTAAATGCTTGCATGGATAGATTTGTATTTTGGTATCTACGCTCCGGTATTCCATACCGGGATGTGGATCACCTGCAATCTACCACTGTGAGCCTCAACGAAGCATAAACGAATCGATTAACCCGCTTTAGTATTAATTTGCAGATAACGCATCAGCCCCTGCTCTGCACTCTGGCGGGCATCATCATTAATCGCTTCGAGATAAAACGCACGAGAGACCCCATACGGCGCCTGCTCGGATGGGTAAACAGCGAACTGGAAGGTTTTGCCCCTCGCCTTATTGGTACAGCCCAGCTCCCAGCGATCTTCACTTACCTGGGTGCTATTACATTCGACACGTCCGTAATCGCTGGTTAAATACGATCCGACACGGCTTTTTGCTGACTGAATATATTCTGGTTCTTCATTTGAATAGATGCTGGCCGCAGCACCCACCGCAACCACTACGCCCAGAAGTGATAGCACGATTATTTTTTTCATTTATTCGATCCAATCCTTAGCCAGAAAAATCTTATTGTAAATGATTTCCCGATAAATCTAGCTTCTCTTTGCATACCAGAAATGGGAGTTTACAACGGCGATATTGCTTTTAAGAATAGTCTTAAGTGAGTTTTATGGCGACCACAATTTTTGACAGTCTATTTTCTCAAATTTAAAGAGTCGAATAATTACTCTATGAAATTATCCCTACGATGACCGTAGCGTATTTTCGGGGGTAAAAGATGTTCAGAAAAGGCTTTTCGCTACTGCTGCTGATTAGTGCACTGTTCTCGGGGCAGATTATGGCGGAGCACAAAGGGCATGAATTTGTGTATGTGAAAAACGCCGACCATCAGCTTCGTCATGAAGCTGACAGCGACGAGTTACGTAGCGCGGCAGAGGAGTCTGCGGAGGGGTTGCGCGAGCACCATGCCTGGCAGAAATCGCGCAAACCGGATACCCACTCTGCGGGTTAGCTGCCTTTACGCTTCGGCAGGGTCTTCATCAAATCGTCAGGGCTGACGGAGGCCACAATGCTGCCCGGAGACGGCATTTTGAAGATGTGATTCTTCATCTTGCCGATAACGTGCATTTCACACGGACGGCAGTCAAACTTCAGCGTCAGTACTTCATCGCCATTCACCAGCTGCATCGGCGTCGCTTTCCAGCTTTTAATATTCCCTTTCGCCTGTTTCGGACAAAGGTTAAAGGCAAACCGCAGGCAGTGTTTGGTGATCATCACCGGCACATCGCCCTTCTCTTCATGCGCTTCATACGCGGCGTCAATCAGCTGCACGCCGTGACGATGGTAAAACGCACGCGCTTTGTGGTTGTAAACGTTCGCAAGGAAAGAGAGATGCGTGTCCGGGTAGACCGGCGCAGGCACCGCTTCGGCCTTACGACTGCCGCGCGGATAGTTTGCCAGGCGTGCTTCATCCAGCATCTCTGCCGTTTCACGGCGGAACTGGTTCAGCAGGCTGTTCGGCACGAACAGCGCATCCGGCAGATTCACCTCAATATTGCGCGCATAATAAATGGTCTGCCCGAGCTTCGCTACGCCATCCTTGAGGTTGCTAAGCGCTTTCTCCGCATTGTTCGCCACCTCGAACAGGCCGTCGAGCGTATGCGTCACGCTGATGCCGTCTTCGCAGGTCATGGTCAGGATCAGCTGCTCTTCCCAGCCACCCAGCGCGATATCCACCGCAATGCGACGCTCGCTGGAGGTCTTGAGCAAGGCCTGCTGCCAGTTGTGATCCAGGTTACGGTTCAGCGCCGCATTCGGGCGGGCTTTGTAAAGGTCGGCAGGCATTTCGTTCGGCCAGACGCGATAACGATTTTCGCCGGTTTTCTCCACCGTATTGGCGCGAAAACCAACCACTTCACGTTTGATCATCACGTTGAGACCATCGCCGTTCGCCAGCGGCTCTGTAACCTGAACGTCAAGATGATCCTTCGCCACTTTCAGCACTTCACCCACCGGCAGACCAATAAACTTCGGTGAATCGAACGCGCCAATATCCCCTTTGCGCGCATTAACGAAATAATCCGTACTGCCGCGGTGGAACGTTTTGTCCGTCGATGGAATAAAGAAATGCTCTGTACGACCGGCGGACGCGCGCGCCAGGTCACCGCGATCGTCTATGATGGCATCCAGCATCTGACGATAATGGGCGGTGATATTTTTCACGTAGCTCATGTCCTTGTAGCGGCCTTCAATTTTGAAGGAGCGTACGCCGGCATCGATCAGCGCGCCGAGGTTTGCCGTCTGATCGTTATCTTTCATCGACAGCAGGTGTTTTTCGAATGCCACCACGCGGCCCTGATCGTCTTTCAGGGTATATGGCAGACGGCAGGCCTGAGAGCAGTCGCCGCGGTTAGCGCTGCGCCCCGTCTGGGCGTGAGAGATATTACACTGCCCGGAATAGGCCACGCAAAGCGCACCGTGGATAAAGAATTCAATGGTCGCGTCGGTGGCCTGGTGGATATCGCGGATCTGGTTCAGGTTCAGCTCACGCGCCAGAACAATCTGCGTAAACCCGACGTCTGAAAGAAACTTCGCCTTCTCAACGGTGCGGATATCGCACTGGGTGCTGGCGTGCAGCTCAATTGGCGGGATATCCAGTTCCAGAACACCCATATCCTGAACGATCAGAGCGTCAACGCCGGTCTGGTAGAGATCGGTAATAAGACGCTGCGCGGGCTCCAGCTCATCATCATGAAGAATGGTGTTCAGGGTCACGAACACCTTCGCCCCGAAACGGTGGGCGAACGGTACCAGTTCGGCAATGTCGCGCAGGCTATTGCTGGCGTTATGACGGGCACCGAAGCCTGGGCCGCCAATGTAGACGGCATCCGCACCGTGAAGAATGGCTTCACGGGCAATGGCGGCGTCGCGGGCCGGGCTTAGCAGTTCAAGATGATGGGGGTGCAGGCGCATACTTCGTCGTTATCCGTTATGGTCAAAATGGCGGCTATTGTAGTCAGAAGTCTGTGCCAGTGAAACCGTTTTGCGACGCTTTAGCGGGGATAATGGATCAGAGAGTGAAAATGCACCGTCCGGGTGCTGCTGTTGCGGTACGCGTGCGGTTTATCGCCGGCAAAACGCACGCCTGAATCAGCGTATAGAGTGCGCCAGACACCGTCGATATGCATATCCAGCTCACCGCTTATCACCACCACGTGTTCAATCACCCCGGCTTCGTGCGGCGTGGACTCACTCAGCGCGCCGGGCGACAGGGTGATGGAGAAATGGTCGAACTTAAGCTGTTCATCCCAGGGGAAAAGCGGTTTCACCACCATCGCCTGCTGCTGCGGATCGAACACCGCCTGCGGTTCGCTCTCTGGAGTGATAAACGCCGAAAAAGGTACGTTCAGCCCGGTGGCAATTTTCCACAAGGTTGAGACCGTCGGGCTGGACTCATTGCGTTCGATTTGCCCAAGCATCGCTTTCGACACGCCCGTCTCTTCCGCCAGTTTCGACAGGCTCCAGCCCCGCGCCTGACGCAGCGCTTTCAGTGTGGTTGCCAGGTGTTGAGTGATATCCATAGTTCCTCCCGTTGCAGCAAAGCATACCACTTGTACGCTATAGCGCACAGTGATACCTTATCCCGGACGTTATAACGCACAACGGAGTTCACATGCGATCGACTGCCTCTCTCTTTCCTGCCGTGCTGGCTGGTTTTGTTGCCGTTCTGGTGGGCTACGCCAGCTCTGCCGCCATTATCTGGCAGGCGGCTGCGGCGGCGGGCGCCAGTACACAGCAAATCGCCGGATGGATGACCGCGCTGGGGCTCGGGATGGGGATCAGCACGCTTGCATTGTCGTGGTGGTATAAAGCCCCGGTGCTGACCGCCTGGTCGACTCCTGGCGCGGCGCTGCTCTGCACCAGCCTGCAAGGCGTGACGCTGGCGGAAACCATAGGGGTATTTATATTTGCGAATGCGCTGATTCTGCTGTGCGGCGTCACTGGCCTGTTTGCCCGGTTGATGAAACTGATCCCGCACTCGCTTGCCGCCGCTATGCTGGCAGGCGTGCTGTTACAGTTTGGCCTGAAGGCATTCAGCAATCTTGAGGGACACGTGCTTCTTTGTGGCAGTATGCTGGTCGCCTGGCTGGTGGCTAAAGCCGTAGCGCCCCGGTACGCCATTGTCGCCACGCTGCTGGTGGGGGTGTTCGTGGCCTGGGCTGGAGGTGACGTTGTCACGAATAAAATGACGTTATCGGTGATCATGCCGGAATTCATTGCCCCTGCGTTCACCTTCACCAGCCTGATCAGCGTCGGCTTACCCTTCTTCCTGGTGACCATGGCATCGCAGAATGCGCCCGGCTTCGCCACCATGCAGGCATCGGGCTATCCGCTGGCGGTCTCACCGCTGATCGTTGCCACCGGCGGGCTGGCGCTTCTGTTGTCCCCCTTCGGCGTCTATTCCATCTGTATCGCCGCCATCACCGCCGCCATCTGCCAGAGTCCGGACGCCCACCCGGATGCCAGTAAACGCTGGCTGGCAGCGGCGGCCGCAGGCGGGTTTTATCTGCTGGCGGGGGTGTTCGGCGGGTCGATTTCGGGGCTGATGGCCGCCCTGCCGCTGAGCGGCATCCAGACGCTGGCCGGGCTGGCCCTGCTCGGCACTATCAGCGGGAGTTTGTATCAGGCACTGAATCATGAAGCAGAGCGCGACGCGGCGATCGTCACCTTCCTGATGACCGCCAGCGGCGTCACGCTCCTGGGAATTGGCTCCGCTTTCTGGGGGCTGGTGCTGGGTGGGATCTGTTACGCTGTCTTCTCACGCCTTCGCCGCGCGTAGCTGTGACGGCGTGATGCCGGTCATGCTGCGAAAACGGTTACTGAAATGGCTGGCGGAGTTAAATCCGCAGGCCAGCGCGATGTCGGTGAGCGGCGTGGTCGTGTGCTGAATCAGCGCTTTGGCCTTCTCCATGCGGCGCTGCATGACGTACTGATGCGGCGCCAGCCCCATCGACTGGCGGAACATCCGCGCAAAGTGATACTCACTGAGTGCGGCCTGGCCCGCCAGTTCCGCAAGCGTTAAAGGTTGCGCCAGATTTTCCTCGATAAAGGCCAGCACGTTGCGCAGCACAAACGGCGATAGCCCGCCGGTGACCACCGGTAACTTCCACTGGACGCTGGAATAGTGCTGGACCAAATGCGTCAGTAATAAGGTCGACGCAGTGCTCAGGGTGAGCTGATTGGCGTTTTGCTGCCAGTCGCAGCCGAGCAAAAACTGGCGATAAAGGGCGGTGATTTTCGGATCGCTGCCGAAGATTTTTTCCTCCAGCGTCAGCGATAGCGGTCGTTTATCCCAGATTTTCTCCCCCACGTCCCGCAGGTGTTCATCGGTGCAGTAGAGGTGCACGAACGACAGGTCATCACGAATATCCCATGTGGATTCGCTCTCTTCCGGCATCAGACAAAAACGGTCCGGCCCGCCGCCATTTTTCCAGCCACCCGGCGTTTTTTGATAGCTTTCATAGCCATCCGCCACGTACAGGCTAAGGGTGTGATGGTTGCTTTTCACGGTGATCGTGTCGTGCTTGTTGTACCACGCCGCCAGTTGAATGCCAGTATTGAGCGCGACGGTTTCCCGCAGTACTGCATTTTTTTGGCGTAACGTTTCAAAGGTGTCGTAAACGAGAGACATGGCCGTAAACAGGTGATTAATCAGACTGTCAGTCTAAGAAGTGTTGCAGCCTGTTACCAGCCATTGTGCGAGAAAAAAGCGCAAGAATTTGCAAGTCCGGCGCAAGGCGATGAAAGCCGGGGCCCCCTTCTTTCGCCACACTGTTGTTTTTCGCGGTATGAGAAGAGAGACACCATGAACGCATTACTCTATGGGCTGGTTGTTGTTATCTGGGGCACGACCTGGATCGCCATTTTTTTACAACAGGGGCCGGTTGCAGCGCCGGTCTCCATTTTCTGGCGCTTCGCCGTGGCCAGCGCCACGATGATGATCGTACTGGTCGCCCTTCGTCGCCTGCGCAGGCTGGCGCTGCGGGATCATCTCTATTGCATGCTTCAGGGTTGCTGCGTTTTCTGTTTCAACTTCTGGTGCTTTTATACCGCCGCCGCCCATATCAATACCGGCCTTGAGTCGGTGATTTTCTCGATGGCCGTGCTGTATAACGCCATCAACAGCTTTATCTTCTTCGGCCAGCGTCCACCCGCGCGCTTCTGGACGGCGGCAGCGCTGGGGCTTATCGGGATCATTACCCTGTTCTGGAACGATCTGCTCGCCAGCGGCTGGAGCGCGTCATTGCTTACGGGCATCGGGCTTTCCGCCCTCGGCACCTACGGCTTCTCGCTGGGGAATATGATCAGCATGCGTCATCAGCGAAACGGGCTGGAAACCATGACCACCAACGCCTGGGCGATGCTGTATGGCACCGTCGTGATGGGCCTTATCGCTCTATTCAGGGGCGAAAGCTTTATGCCGGAATGGACGGTGAGCTATATGGGGGCGCTGCTCTATCTTGCTCTGTTTGGCTCGGTGATTGCCTTCGGCGCCTACTTTACGCTGGTAGGCCGCATTGGTCCCGGTAAGGCCGCGTACAGCACCCTGCTGTTCCCGCTGGTGGCGCTGTCGATTTCAACGGTGTACGAGGGTTACGTGTGGCATATCAACGGGATCGTCGGCCTGCTGTTGATATTGGGGGGAAATATGGTGATGTTTACGAAACCGGAAACCTGGTTCCGCCGCCTGCTGACGGCATAAAATAACGGCCTGCGTAAATGCAGGCCGTTTTTTATTATTTTGCTGTCTGATGGACATCAAACATGGTGGCATCGGTCGCCATATCATCCACAACCTGTTTCAGTGTGGCGAATCCCAACGGCGTGTTCTCGTTGGCAAGCTCTTTACCTTCACCTTTACGAACAACTTTAACTACCGGTTTGTTCGTGGCCGCATCAATCAGCTCACCTTCAAAGAAAAGATGCGTATCCATGGTGCGATGGCCGGTTGCCATCTGCGTACCCGCAACCAGCAGCGCGACGGGCACCACTTCATAGAACTGCAAACCTTCTTTCTCTGAGCTCACACCCGTGATGGCGCCGCGGAAGATCAGGCTATGTTTGCCCGGCGTCGTCACAATTGGCTTACGCTGGCCAATCGCGTTTTTTAATGTGTTATTGGTGTAACTCAACAATTCATCAAGCGTTTTTTGCCCAAGCTGTGTGGTTGGCTTTGGTGTCGGATAATAGGTTATCGGGGTCCAGATAATACTGTCGTAGTTCGCCGGATCATAGGAAGGATCGACCCAACGCAAGGTTGGTTTCCCGGTTGCTGATGTCATCTCCTGCAAGTCAGAGTAATCTTTTAAAAAGCCTGAATATTGATCGGGGGCTGCGACTTTTGACGCACAGCCAGAAAGGGCCAACAGGCCAGAAAGCACTGCAACTTTAAAAAAAGTGGAAGTACGCATGATGGAGTTCCGAGTTATCTGCAAGTATGCACTTGAAGTTATAACAAAAAACAGAGGGAAATGTTGTGGCAAAAAATGACGGGGAAGGCACAAATTGTAAAAATAGTGCCCGGACGGGATCCGGGCAGAAAAATATTACTGTTTTATATCTACCTGCCAGAACAGATGTTTGCCGAAGGGATCGATTTCATAGCCCGTGACCTCTTTTCTGACTGGCTCAAAAATGGTCGAGTGGGCAATCATAACCGCCGGCATTTGATCGTGCATCATCTGCTGCGCCTGCTTGTACAGCGCCACGCGTTTTTCGCGATCGGTTATCGATTTTGCTTCGGCAATCAGGTTATCAAACGGCTTATAGCACCATTTGGCCGAGTTCGACCCGCCGTTGGCGGACGTACAGGTAAACAGTGGTCCGAAGAAGTTATCCGGATCGCCCGTCGCCGTTGTCCAGCCCATCAGCGCAGCCTGATGCTCCCCGCCCTTCACGCGCTTCAGGTATTCGCCCCATTCGTAGGTCACGATTTTGGTCTGCACGCCTACTTTCGCCCAGTCCGCCTGGATCATTTCAGCCATACGCTTCGCGTTCGGGTTATACGGCCGCTGCACGGGCATAGCCCACAGATCGATGCTTACGCCGTTGGCAAATCCCGCCTCCTTTAACAGCGTTTTCGCTTTTTCTGGATCGTAATCGTAGTCTTTCAGCTCGCTGTCGGCACTCCAGACGCCAGGCGGCAGCAGGTTTTTCGCCGCCGTGCCGGTGCCGTGGAAGACCGCCTCAATGATGGCCGGTTTGTTAATCGCCATCGCCAGCGCCTGGCGCACTTTTACGTTATCCAGCGGCGGCTTTTGCGTGTTAAATGCCAGGAAACCGGTATTCAGACCGTCCTTGCTCATCAGGTTGATGTCTTTGTTAGCCTTCATACGCGGCAGATCCGCCGGGTTTGGGAACGGCATCACCTGGCACTCATTCTTCTCGACTTTGGCAAAACGCACCGAGGCGTCCGGCGTGATGGTGAACACCAGACGATCCAGCTTCGATTTTCCCTGCCAGTAGTCCGGGAAGGCGGTAAAGAGGATACGGGAATCCTTCTGATATTGCGCCAGTTTAAACGGCCCGGTGCCAATTGGCTGCATATCAACCTTTTCAGGCGTGCCCGCTTTCAGCATGGCATCGGCATACTCCGCCGACAGGATGGAGGCAAAATACCACGCCAGATCGGCAACAAACGGCGCTTCCGGGTGCGCCAGGGTGAAGCGCACGGTGCGATCGTCAACCTTATCAATGGCGGTAATCAGGCTGCCGAACTCCAGACTTTCGAAGTTGGAATAACTGCCGTTGGAGACGTTATGGTAGGGATGATTCACATCCTTCTGGCGCATAAACGAGAAAATCACGTCATCCGCGTTGAAGTCGCGCGTCGGCGTGAACAGTTTATTACTGTGGAATTTCACCCCTTTGCGCAGGTGGAAGGTGTAGACCTTACCATCCTCGCTCACCTCCCAGCTTTCCGCCAGGCTCGGCACCAGTTCGGTAGTGCCCGGTTTGAAATCGACCAGACGGTTATAAACCGGTACGGCGCTGGCGTCCACGCTGGTCCCCGACGTATAGAGCTGAGGATTGAAATTTTCCGGCGATCCTTCGGAGCAATACACCAGCGTTTTTGCCGCGACGGTGGAACTGACCGTCAGCGCAGCAAGCGCCAGCGTTATCATTGTGAATGTGCTTTTCATCATTTATTCCTGTCTTTTTAATTCGACGGCTAATTACTTCTTTTGCCATTTCATAAATAACATTAAAGTGATGGTGCAAACACATGAAAAATAAATACAGAAGGAAACACTATGGGCTCAGAACTCTCCAGACAATTAACCCAACGCTTTTTCCGCTATCTCGCCATCACCAGCCAGAGCGACCCGAAAGTCAAAACCCTGCCCTCCACCCCGGGCCAGCACGACATGGCGCGGGAGCTGGCGAAGGAGCTGGAAACGCTGGGGTTAGACGATATTGTGATTGATGAGTTCGCCACCGTTACCGCCGTGAAAAAAGGCAATATTCCCGGCGCGCCGCGGATTGGTTTTATTACCCATATCGATACCGTTGACGTCGGTTTATCCCCGGATATTCATCCACAAATATTAACCTTTACGGGAGATGATCTCTGCCTGAATAAAGAAAAAGATATTTGGTTGCGCGTAAATGAGCACCCGGAAATTCTGGCTTATCCTGATGAGGAGATTATTTTCAGCGACGGAACCAGCGTATTAGGCGCAGATAATAAAGCGGCCGTCACCGTGGTCATGACGGTGCTGGAAAACCTCACCGCTGAACATAAGCATGGCGATATTGTGGTGGCGTTTGTGCCCGATGAAGAGATTGGTCTCTGTGGCGCGAAAGCGCTGGATTTGAAGCGCTTCGACGTCGATTTTGCCTGGACCATCGACTGCTGCGAGCTGGGGGAAATTGTTTACGAGAACTTTAACGCGGCGGCGGCTGAAATTCGCTTTACCGGCGTCACGGCGCACCCGATGTCCGCCAAAGGGGTGCTGGTCAACCCGCTGCTGATGGCAACGGATTTCATCAGCCATTTCGATCGCCAGCAAACCCCGGAATGCACCGAGGGGCGCGAAGGTTATATCTGGTTTAACGGCATCCAGGCCGGGCAAAACGAAGCGGTGCTGAAAGCCAACATTCGTGATTTTGACAAAGAGGGTTTTGCCGCCCGCAAGCAGCAAATTGCCGATGTGGCAGCGCGGATTGCTGCGCAGCATCCCACGGCAAACGTGGAGTATCGCATTGAAGATACCTACAGCAATATTAGCAATGCGATTGGCGAAGACCGCCGCGCGATCGACCTGATGTTCGAGGCGATGGAATCGCTCGGTATCACCCCAAAACCGATCCCCATGCGCGGTGGCACGGACGGGGCGGCCCTGTCAGCCAAAGGCTTGCTCACCCCGAACTTCTTCACCGGCGCCCATAACTTCCACTCGAAGTTTGAGTTTTTACCGCTGTCGTCGTTCGAGGCCTCCTGTCGCACGGCCCTGCAACTCTGTCTGCTGGCCGCGCGTTAAGCGGGCTTGCGTGCGAGCATGGTGGCGAAGCGCAGCTTGATTCGGTTCCCGTTGGCATCGGTACGGTGGAGTTCCCCCACCTCTTCGTTGTACTTGATCAGCTCCCAGCCTTCGTAGTAGTGGCTCAGTTCACCGGTTTTGAAGGCAAACGGGAAGCCGACTGTGCACGGATAATCCTCCGTATCCATGGCAGCAACGATCAGGTTATAGCCGCCTGGTTTAGTGCAACGCTGCATATTGGCGATAAGACCAGGGATGGTTTTTGCTTCGAGAAACATCAACACGACGGTGGAAAGAATAAAGTCGTATTCGCCGTCAAAGGTCAGGTTGTTCAGATCCTTTATCGCCGTTTGCAGATTCGCGATCCCTTCCGCCGCCTTAATGCGCTCGATGTTATCGATGCTCATCGGGTTTTTATCCCACGCCGTCACGTCATAGCCGTTTGCAGCGAGGTAGAGGCTGTTACGGCCATTTCCGCAACCGAGATCGAGCGTTTTTCCCGGCTTAACAATGTCCGCGCTGAGCAGGACCTCTGAGTGCGTGCGGGTCAGCCCATATTTCTCAGTAAAGTAGTTTTCATCGACAGTCATTATTTTTCCTCAGATTGCATTAGCAGTGCCTTATCAGCGCGCACCAGAAGTTTGCCCTGCATCAGCAAGATAAAAGTACGGACCAGCAGCATCGCGATGATGATGTTGGTGAAAATAAACAGGGGAACCGCGAGGGCATGAAAGAACCCTGACGGACTGCTCTGCCCCAGATGTAAACCGGTGGTCGCCAGCGCCGACACCCCGAACGAGAAGCTCCAGAACGACACGTTGAACGGCTGCGACAGATACCACGGCATCAGACGCAGCATAAACAGGAGTTGCAACAGACCATAGCCGAAAAGCATTTTGGCGAAGGTGTCCGCTTCGCCGCCGTTGACGCTAAACCAGGCGCTACAGGCCACCAGGGCAGGCGCAAGCTGGATCCCGAGCGAAGTACGAAGCGCCGCGGGCAGTTCGCCCGCGCTGCGCAGGCGTTGCAGAATGACCGGCTCGAGGCTCAGCCAGGAAAAGACCCCGGCACCAAGGAACACCAGCCCCGCATCGTGGAAACCCAGCGCACCGCAGGCCATGGCGCTGATAAAATTGTTCGCTACCGTCGGCAGATACAGTCCCGGCGTCGTGGCCTCTTCCGGATGCTTACCGCGCCACAGCCCGGCGCTTTGCCAGGCGGCATACGCAAGCTGGATCACCACGCCTACGCTAAACAGCACCAGCGACACCGGTCGGCACCACGGCACAAAGCCAATGGCCACCAGTAGCGTTGTGGCTGGAAACAGGCTGACAAAACTGCTCATTACCGGATGCCGCATCTCGGCCAGCACGCTATGTGGAAACCGTACCGCACGGGTAAGAAACGCCACGCTCAGCAGGAACCAGATCGCCACCGCCAGCGCCACCAGGATCTCGCCCGGCCAGCGCGTCACCGGCCAGATAGTACCGGCATAACGCCAGGCGAACCCCATACCTATGGTACCCAGAACCATACCGAAATAACCGGCGGGCAAGTTAAGAACGCGTTGGTCTTGGTTATGCATTTTTTTTAAACTTTAAAATGTATTTTAAATGCCATTTTAAGGGGTTTACCGTGCAGACGCCAGCACTTCGAAACGCCAAAAGTTTGCTACGTTTAGTGAATGGCTTTTCAGGGAAAACACGATGACAAAATACAGGCTTAGCAATGAAACCCGTCTCTGGCGCTGGCAGGACGGATCAACGCCGTGCACAACCCTACTCAGACAGATAATTGCCGCAAAGGATTTTAACGATGTGACCAGCGGGACAAAAGGTGGTTGGGTTGAGGATGAACACGCGCTCGCCCAGGACGGGGATTGCTGGGTTTATGATGAAAACAGCGTGGTGTTTGCCGGGGCCAGGATATCCGGCAACGCCCGCCTCACCCAACCCTGCATCGTAAGCCACCGCGCACTCGTAGGCGGCAACAGCTGGCTTGACGCGGCAGAGGTGAGTCACGGCGCGGCAATAAGTGACAACGTCACTATCCAGCACTCCACCGTACGCGGGGAATGCCGTATCGCGGGTGACGCGCGGGTGCTGCATAACAGCATGGTGATTGCAGCCAAAGGGCTGACACCCGACCGTGAGCAGATCCTGCAGATTTACGACAGAGCCACGGTCAGCCAGTCGCGTATTGTGCATCAGGCGCAAATCTACGGCGATGCCATGGTGACCTGGGCCTTTGTTGAGCACCGCGCGGAGGTGTTTGACCGCGCCATTCTTGAGGGCAACGCGCTTAATAACGTCTGGGTGTGCGACTGCGCCAAAGTGTACGGCAACGCCCGCCTGCTGGCCGGTTTAGAGGATGATGCGATCCCGACCGTGCGGTACAGTTCACAGGTCGCGGAAAACGCCCTCGTCGAAGGTAACTGCGTGATTAAACACCACGTATTGATTGGTGGCGAGGCGTGGTTACGCGGCGGGCCGATCCTGATTGATGACAAGGTCGTTATTCAGGGGCGAGCGCGTATCAGCGGCGATGTCCTGATTGAGCATCAGGTGGAGATGACAGACGATGCGGCGATCGAGGCGCTGGAGGGTGAAAGCATTCACGTCCGGGGAGCCAAAGTGATCAACGGTGACACGCGGATCACCCGGACGCCGCTGCTGGGGGCGCTATAGCGGGAATAACCTGGCGTACAGGTTTACGTCATCGAAGCGGCCGTTGAGCATTTCCGCTTCCCGCAAACAACCTTCCAGCGTAAAACCGTTGCGCTGCGCCACGCGGTTACTGTTATGGTTAGCCACGCGACATTTGATCACAAAGCGGCGGATCTCGCCGCGCTCAACGTAATAGCGCATAAACGCCTGTAGCGCCTGAGAGAGAATGCCCTGCCCCTGATGCGCTTTGTCAAGCCAGTAGCCGATGTACCCGGCCTTATTCGCAGGCTCTATCGCGTTAAAAGAAAGCACGCCCACCAGCTCGTCCTTCATGAAAATCAGGAACATTTTGGCGTAGCCGCGCTGGTGCAGCATCTGATTGCTCTGAACGTTACGGCGCGTGTCCTCTTCAGTGCCGACATGCTGCGCCCAGTCGAAGGCGGTTTGCAGCCAGGTTTTGTTTTTAACAACGAGGTTATGCAGATCGGTGGTATAGCGCTCTTCGACGGCGCGAAGCTCGATTTCCTGGGTTACGGGGATAATTTCTGAAGACATAGTGCCTCTTAATTACCGGGTGGCGCTAACGCTTACCCGGCCTACAAATGCGTCCGAATCAGGCCGGGTAAGGCGAAGCCGCCACCCGGCACAAACCCATAAGGACTAACGCATGATCCGATCGTCAACGTAGTTACGTTTGTCCGGCGCGGGCGGGAAATACTGGTACAGCCAGGTCTCGCTGATGGCGTCGCCCTGACAGCGCAGGAACAGACGCATATCGACCGGCTCGGTGGAGTCAGAGGTTGGGTACCAGTCAAACAGAATGCGATACCCGTCGAACGGCTCGACGTAGAGGATCTCCACCTGCTTCGCTTCACCGCTGGACAGGGTGATCACCGGCTCAATGCCCTTCGGTGCGGCGGCCTTCAAATCGCCCCCGACGAAGTCAATGGCAAAGCGACGGGCCCACACTTTCGGGTAATTTTCACCCGGCGCCCAGCCCTCCGGGAAGCCGCCCATACCGGTACGGGTAGCGTAGACGTTTGCCAGCGGTGAACGCACCGGCGGCTGCGCGCTCCAGTAGAGACGGTATTTGAAGTCCAGTTCATCACCCGCCTGCACCGGTTTCTCCGGCTGCCAGAAGCAGACCACGTTATCGAGCGTCTCGCCGGTTGTCGGGATCTCCATCAGGGCGATGGATCCTTTACCCCAGTTGTTGCGCGGCTCGACCCACAGGCTTGGTCGCTTGTTATACCAGCCCATGACGTCCTGGTAATGGGAGAAATCACGGTCAAGCTGCAACAAACCAAAGCCTTTCGGGTTTTTATCCAGATAAGCGTTAAATTGCAGCTTTTGCGGGTTGTTCAGCGGTCGGCAGATCCACTCTCCGTTACCGCGCCACATTGCCAGGCGGTCTGAATCGTGGATCTGCGGATGAATGGTGTCGCACATGCGGCGTTCGTTGTTGCCGCAGCTGAACATGCTGGTCATCGGCGCGATGCCGAGCTGCTTGATGTCTTTGCGCGCATAGAGATGGTTTTCGACGTCCATGATCACCTGGCTCTTCTCACAGTGGATCACAAACTTATAGGCACCGGTAATGCTCGGGCTGTCCAGCAGCGCATAGACGGTAAAGGTGGTATCGCCCGGCTTAACGGTTTCAAACCAGAAGGAGGTGAAATCCGGGAACTCTTCCGGGGTGTCAGTAAAGGTATCCACCGCCAGCCCGCGTGCGGAAAGGCCGTACTGGTAGGTATCATCCACTGCGCGGAAGTAACTCGCGCCCAGGAACGAAACGATATCGCGTCGCGCCAGCTCCGGCGCTTTAAAGACGCGGAATCCGGCGAAGCCGAGGTCACTCTGACCTTCAAGCTGTTTGGTATCCACGCCCGTATCGCCGTAGCTGAACAGCTCTGGACGGAAGTGGATCTCACGCGCCTGAGAGGTGCTTTGATCCAGCGAGAACATGCGCACGCGGCGGCGGAATCCCATCCCCATATGGAAGAACTGGGCGTCCAGCTGGCGACCTTCAATGTTATTCCACAGCGACTGTTTCTCATCGTAACGGATGGCGTTGTACGCCTGCGGCGTCATGGTGGCCAGCGTTTCCGGCAGCGGACGCGGCGCACCACCCCACGGGGTTTTCGCCAGATCGTGCGCCATGGATTGCAGAACAGAGAAGTCAAAGCGACGGCTCTGACCGTCGGCAATGTCGGAGTCAGCAGCATACGCCGCCTGGGAAAACAGAGAAGCAAGGCCAGAAGTGCCGCTCAGGGCAGCCATTGCCAGGGAACCTTTGAGAAAACGTCTGCGATTCATGCCTGAGAAAACGTCCTTATGGTCGTGTGAATGAGTTTCGCGCGCAGCGAAATGACGGCAAGAAAGAACGCACAGCCTAAACAAAAACGGTTAAGAATCCAATTGTTGGCGGATGATTATCTGAACAAACCGAGAAATATTTTCTGTCGACCAGAACGGCCTGAAAGTGGTGTAAAAAACAGTAAATACACTAAATCATTCATGCTGGCTCAAGGCGGCAAGTCTGAGAATCTCCAGGAGCTTACTCAAGTAAGTGACTGGGGTGAACAGACGTAGCCAACGCAGAGGCAGCCTGAAGGATGAAGTGTATTTAAAAATGTCCCGGCTGGACATCAACAGCCGGGACCAACGAGGCGGTTATTTTACGCTGACATCGATACCCGGGAAGTACTTATCAGCCAGTTTAGCGATCGTGCCGTCGGCACGTACTTTATCAATTGCGGCATCAAGCTGCTTTTTGGTGGCCTCATCCCCCTTACGCAGCCCAAAGCCGATCCCACTGCCGAGGATGGTGTCGTCCGACACCGGTTTGCCGATAAAGCCAAACCCTTTGCCCTGCGGCTTGCTGAGGAAACCTGCCTGCCCGGCCGCTGACATGACCAGCGAGGCATCGATGCGGCCATTCAGCAGATCTCCCCAGGCCATATTCTGATCTTTATAAGACACCACGGTGACACCGTGCTTTTCCCAGTGCTCTTTGGCGTAGGTTTCCTGAATTGAACCCTGAAGAACGCCGATGGTTTTGCCCTTCAGCCCTTCCGGCGTGGCCTCTACCGCAGAACCGGCTTTGCCCACCAGCTGGGAGGGAATACGGTAGATGGGCTGGGTAAAATCAATGCTCTTACGACGCTGTTCGGTGATGTTCATCGCCGAGTTTATGGCGTCGAACTTTTTCGCCACCAGACCGGGAATCAACGCATCAAACGAGGTTTCTACCCAGCTGCACTTCAGCGCGGCGGCTTTACAGATGGCATTTCCCAGTTCTACGTCAAATCCTTCCAGCTCCCCTGAGGCATTGCGGCTTTCAAACGGCGGATATTCCGCTTCCAGCCCGTATCGCAACTCGGTAGCAGCAAACGACGAGAATGAACACAGCAGTCCTATGCCGACAACTAACGCGCGTAATTTCATCTCAAATTCCTTAACGTGGTGTAACCCGACAAAGGGCCTGGGCACCTGCCCGTAACGTCGCCTCATCTTTCGCAAAAGAGAGACGGATCAGTTTATTGTCCGTGCCATCGGCATAAAACGCTGACAGCGGAATGGTGGCAACCCCGTACTCGACAATCAGCCTTTTCACCATCTCGCTGTCGCGCTCGTCGCTAAAGCCGCTGTAATCCGCAAGCAGGAAAAACGAACCGGCACTCGGAAGCAGCCTGAACGGTGAGTCGGCGAGCAAACTTTGCAGCAGATCGCGCTTGCGCTGATAAAACGCCGCCAGCGACAGCCAGGTTTGCGGATCGGTCATGTGTTCGGCAAACGCGTACTGCATCGGCGTATCGGCCGAGAACATTAAAAATTGATGGACCTTACATATTTCATCCATCAGCTCCGCGGGCGCCACACAATAACCCACGCGCCAGCCGGTGACGTGATAGGTTTTTCCGAAAGAAGAAATAATCACGCTGCGCTCCGCCAGTTGCGGGTGCGTTGCCATCCCGTGATGCGGTTCGCCATCAAAAACGACGTGCTCGTACACTTCGTCAGACAAAATGATGATGTCGGTGTGGCGCGTCAGCGCTGCCAGCTGGTGCAGATCGGCGGCTGAAAACACCTGTCCGCTCGGGTTGTGCGGCGTATTGACGATGATCATCCGCGTGCGTGGGGTAATAGCCGCGCGTACTTCCTCCCAGTTCACGGCAAAATCCGGTACCGTCAGCTTAATAGCGATCGGCGTCGCCCCCTGCAGACGGACAATCGGCGCATAGCTGTCAAAGGAGGGCTCGAAATAGATCACCTCATCGCCAGGATGAACCAGCCCGCTGATGGCTGAGTAAAGCCCTTCGCTGGCGCTGGCGGTCACCAGTACCTCACTCGCCGGGTCATAGCGGGTGCCATAGAGCGTGGCAATTTTGTCCGCGATGCGCTCTCTGAGCGGTTGCAGCCCGGTCATGGAGGCATACTGGTTATGCCCTGACTCCATGGCGCGAGTGACACCGGAGATAAGTTTTGGGTCGCAGGAAAAATTCGGCGCACCCTGAGAAAGGTTGATGGCGTTATGCCGGGCTGAAAGCTGGCCGATAACGGTAAAAATGGTGGTTCCTACATCGGGCAATTTAGAGCGGGTCTGCACCGGCGTTTTCAAAGTCATCCTCTGTCCCTTCTCGTGGTGAATGCATAACTATTCAAACAATAACTTGATTGCCGGGACAATCGAATTGTTGTCATAATAGCCATGACAAAAACGCATAGCTAAGGTGAGATATGTCGCGTCGTTCATTTCCGCTTAATGCCGTAGAGACGTTTATCGTGACCGCGCGTCACCTGAATCTTACCCATGCCGCGAAGGAGCTTTGTCTGACGCAGGGGGCGGTAAGCCGCAAAATTGCCTCGCTGGAAAGCTGGTTCGGCTTCCCGCTGTTCGAACGCCATGCTCGCGGCCTGCGTCTTTCTTCACAGGGAAGCGCCCTGCTGCCGGAACTGCAATCTGCGTTTGAGCACCTGCTTAACGTTGCTGAACAGGCGCGGACGCACCAGACCGTAATTCGACTGAAAGCGCCTACCTGCGCGATGCGCTGGCTGGTACCGCGTCTGTTACAGGTCGAGCGCGAACAGCCGGAACTCCAGATTGCGCTGACCACTACCACCGATCATAACGTCAATTTCAAAACCGAATCCTATGACGCGGCGATTGTGTTTGGAACGCACATGAGCGCCGGCGATCTGCTGTTCGAAGAGGCCTTAACCCCGGTGATGAGCCCGCTGCGGGCCGGTTCTGCGCTGGAAACACTCACCTTCCTTCACCCCACGCGGGACAAAACGGACTGGACGCTGTGGCTGGCGAAACAGCCGCGTCCGGCGCCAGCTATGCTCAAAAATCAACACTTTGAAACCATGGATCTGGCCATTACCGCCGCCATTCAGGGGCTGGGCATCGCCATTGCGGATGAAACGCTGGTGGAGGAGGACGTGCGCGCCGGACGGCTGATACGGCCTTATGATACGAGCATAAAGACGGGGGCGAGCTACCGGCTGGTGTTACGCGACGCACCCGACCCGGAGAACGGGCTGGATGCGTTTCGTGCCTGTCTGCTCAGTCGAGGCTGACGTGGTGTTTCATTACCCGTTTGAAGAGGCTCATACGGGCACGCATAAAACGGTTTTCAAGCCGAAAACCTGCATGTTTATTCACACCGATGCGTAACAACACGTCCCGCCCTTTCCGGCAGGCGGGCCAGCGCGTGGGCCCCACCAGGCTATCGCGTGCTCCCGCATCCCGGGCGAAGCTCACCCAGTAGTCCGCCACCTGAGCGGCGAAGGCCAGATCGCGTTCATTTACATACTGCCGCGAGGGTTCCACCTGCCCAAGGGTATCGAACACGTAGGGCACTTCGTTACCGTGCCAGGCGCCGTTGGTATACGTCGCGTGCTCCGCTTCGGCCACATAATTAAACCAGTATCGCCAGCACAGGCCGCCTGCCCGCTGCTGCGCCTGCATCACCACGTATCCCATGGTGGTAAAGGCCATGTCGCGGCAAACCTGCCTGCCGAGTTCCTCATCGCCCTTCACGCCCGGATAAAGCAGCTTGATCAGCCCCAGGCCAAAGCGCCGCTCGCGACGGAGCTTCTGGATCTGCCCGGCAAGATCGACCCCGAACACCGACATCACGCTGGCTTCGTCGCTGTTTGACCCAATCATCACCGGTACTGAATGCTGACGGGCAGCGAAAAAGACATCGAGCATGGCCTCAGGCAAAACGCAGTCACCCACGATGGGCGCAGGGGCGATATTCAGTGGCGAGGTCAGCGGCCAGAACGCCTCAGGCGGGATCGCGCGAAGCTGTTCCGCGGTGGCATTTTGCAGGCCAAAATGGGCAGCAATCGCTTCGCCTTTATGCATGGCCTGCTCGCGCGGGGTGTCGGGCAGCGTGTACCCGCTTTGCACAATGGCTTTATGGAACAGTCCTCCCGCAAGCGGAGAAGCCATCAGCGACAGCACGCTGCGCGCACCGGCCGACTCGCCAAATACGGTGATGTTCTCAGGATCGCCGCCGAACGCGGCAATGTTATCGCGCACCCATTCCAGGGCCTGGATCTGATCGAGCAGCGCAAAGTTATGCACCACGCGTTCTTCTTCCCCCTCCAGCGCCGGGTGGGCAAAAAAGCCGAGGTGGCCGAGACGGTAATTAATTGTCACCACCACCGTGCCGCGCTTCGCCAGCGCCCTGCCGTTATACGGAGGCAGACCGCCAGCGCCGAGGGTAAATCCTCCGCCGTGCAGCCAGACCATCACCGGAAGCGGATCGGCGCGTACGACTGGCGACCAGATGTTAAGGTACAGGCAGTCTTCAGAGAACTGGCCAGGATCGCCGCCGCCCAGCTCCTGACAGCTTTCGCTGCTCTGCCAGCTGGAGGCGGAGAACGCCGTCGCCGGACGCACGCCATCCCAGCGTGCAGGGGGGCGTGGGGAGCGCCAGCGCCACGGGCCAACCGGCGGTGCCGCATAAGGAATGCCACACCACACATGGGTATCGCCTTCAGTAGAACCAATTAGTGCGCCCTGGCGCGTTTCAACCACAGGGGCGGAGGGATTTTCCATACCAACCTTCTTTTTCCATCACACCCCTGCAGAGTAACGGTTTCAGAGCAAACCGCAACGCTGTTTGCTGCGCGCTTCCGCCTCCTCGTAAAGCGTAAACTCGTCGTACACCGCACAGCCGAGCGCGGCTTCGAAGGCATTGCGGCTGGCATTGCCGTGGCTGCGCGCCTGCGTTTCATTGCCAAGATTCGACTGGAAAATCCCCGCCGCGCTGACGGGCAGAAAATCCTCATAGGTGATCGGCTGCGCCACAACCCAGCCGCGTTCGATCAGCGGCTGCGGATCGTCGCCGGGACGAAACGCGTGGCGATGCGCCTCACCTGTCGGAGTCAGACGGTAGCGGAAATAAGCCAGCCCCTGACGGCGCAGGAACATTTCGCTGTCCGGGAAGGTGCTGAAGATCTCGCGCAGGTGAAGCTGATGGGTCAGGTTGTCTTTGCCGGTCCCGGCCTGATTTAACAGACGGTCGTACAGCTCGCGTCCTTTCGGCGTAAGGGCCACGCCCCGCTGCTCAATCTCACCGAAACGCGCGGTATGCGTACCCTTGTGTTCTCCCGCGAAAAGCACCGGCTCTTCCAGCGCCTTAAAGCTGGTCTGGCGCAGGAGGATCGGCACCTCGCGGCGCGGCGGGCCTTCAATCAGGATTTTCGGCTCAATGCCGTACTTCGGCATCAGCTCCTGTACCCGGTCGATATCCAGCGTACGCGGCGTGAGATGGTTGATATGGCACCCCGGGAAACAGACCACGTCGGCTATCAGGCGATGTTCGTTGCTAAGCGCCAGATAGGTTTCCTGATCGACCGTCGCATGGCGATGCCAGCGGAAGGTTTCTAAGGCTTCATGCACAAATTCGCGTGCCTGTGCCTCGGTAAAGTGTCCCTGCGCATCATGCAGGTCGATCAGGTCCAGGCAGCGCGGCGTAAAGATGTTGCGCCGGGAGAGGATCTCTGCCGCCCTTTCGCGCAGCGCAACGTTTTCAATCAGCTCCAGGCGCAGCAGCGAGGTAAAAATGCGAAACGGATTACGGCAGAGCGCCGCATCGTCAGTCGGACGAAACGCCGTCGAGTGGATGGGCACGCCCGCCTGGGAGAGATCGTAGTAGCTGACCGGGTACATGCCCATAATGGCGAAGATCCGGCGCAGGGTGGAAAGCTCCTGCGCGGTGCCAACGCGGATCGCACCGTGACGTTCAACATTCAGGCGCGCCAGTTCGTCTGCATTTGCCAGTTGTTCATGTAAAAGTGGGTTATTTTCCAGAACCGCCAGGTTAACGTCCGCCACCAGTTCCAGCAAGGTGCCGTACTGCGGAACTTCCTGCTGGTACATCGCCGACATAGCCTGCGAAAAGTGTTCCCGAATATCATCAGCCGTGATGGTGTTCGCCATGATGTCATGCCTCCAGTGAATACTACCTGGAGTGTAGAGAAGCCCGTTCTTTTCGTTGGGAAGAATTTACAAATTGTGATCCAGGCAGACGAGTGGTCAAAGCATGGGCGTTTTCGAAAAACAGTTGTAACTCAAACAGATCAAATGTTAAAAATATTTTGCTATCAGGTTATCAAATTCAAACAACTTAACTTGTCACCCGCGTCGCTCTGTTTTTAACATCGCCTATGGAAAAAAATGGTCTGTTCAGTCAGCGCATACGCTTGCGCCATTTGCATACATTTGTGGCCGTCGCTCAACAGGGAACGCTGGGGCGAGCGGCTGAAACCCTTAACCTTAGTCAGCCTGCACTATCCAAAACGCTGAACGAACTGGAACAGCTTACCGGAACCCGTCTGTTCGACCGCGGCCGTCTGGGCGCTCAGCTTACGCTCGTAGGCGAACAGTTCCTGACGCATGCCGTTAAAGTTCTTGATGCCCTCAATACCGCCGGTCAGGCCTTAAACCGTAAAGAAGAGCAGGCCAGCGACATCGTGCGCGTGGGGGCACTGCCAACGGCGGCGCTGGGCATATTGCCTGCAGCGATCGGCCAGTTCCACCGCCAGCAAAAGCACGCCACGCTTCAGGTCGCGACCATGAATAACACCATGCTGCTGGCGGGCCTGAAGTCAGGGGAGCTCGATCTGGGCATTGGCCGGATGTCCGATCCGGAACTGATGAGCGGCCTGAATTACGAGCTGCTGTTCCTGGAATCACTGAAGCTGGTCGTGCGTCCGAATCATCCCCTGCTGCAGGATACCGTCACCTTAAGCCGCGTAATGGAGTGGCCGGTGGTAGTCTCCCCGAAAGGAACGGTTCCGCGTCAGAATGCGGAAGCGTTGCTGCAAATGCAGGGCTGCACGCTGCCTTCAGGGTGTATTGAAACGCTCTCGGCGTCTCTTTCGCGCCAGCTGACGGTGGATTATGACTACGTGTGGTTTGTGCCGTCCGGCGCGGTGAAGGACGATCTGCGACGCGGCGTGCTCACCGCGCTGCCGGTAACCTCACCCGGCGCAGGAGAACCCATTGGGATCCTGACGCGGGTAGATGCCCCGCTCTCTGAAGGCGCCCAAACGCTGTTAAGCGCCATTCGTAAGTCAATGCCTCTCTGATCCTAAACGCAGAACCCGCCGCGAGGGCGGGTCTGTCTTACTCAGAACGTTTCCCAGTTATCACCTGAGACGGCCGCCGCCGGGGTTAAAGGCGCGGGTTTTGCTGCGGTTGCGGCGGCTGTAGTCCGTCCTGCGCGCGCCCCGTTGAGACGAAACGCGCCAACGGCTTCCGTCAGACGCGCGCCCTGCTCTTCCAGCGAGGCCGCCGCCGCAGAGGCTTCTTCCACCAGCGAGGCATTCTGCTGCGTCACCTTATCCATCTCGGAAATCGCCTGGCTCACCTGAACAATGCCGCGGCTCTGCTCATCAGACGCGGCCGCAATCTCCAGCATAATATCGGTGACGCGTTTAACCGCCTCGACGATCTCATTCATGGTATTGCCCGCCGCAACCACCTCCCCGGAACCCTGATCGATAAGCGACACCGATTCATTAATCAGGCTTTCAATCTCTTTCGCCGCGTTCGCGCTGCGGCTTGCCAGGGTGCGGACTTCACTCGCCACGACCGCAAAGCCGCGTCCTTGTTCACCCGCACGCGCCGCCTCAACCGCCGCATTGAGCGCGAGAATATTGGTCTGGAACGCGATGCTGTTAATCACGGCGGTAATTTCAGAGATCTTCTTCGAGCTGGTGGAAATATTACCCATGGTTTTCACCACGCCGGAGACCATCTGCCCCCCGCGGCTGGCCTTACCGGAGGCATCTTCTGCAAGTTTACTTGCATGATGCGCGTTATCGGCGTTTTGCTTCACCGTCGCGGTGAGCTGCTCCATGCTGGCCGCCGTCTGTTCGATGGCCGCCGCCTGCTGTTCGGTTCGGGATGAGAGATCGGTATTACCCGCGGAGATCTCACTGGTTCCCCGGTAGATCTCCTCCGCCCCCTGCCGCACTGTGCCCACGGTTGTCACCAGCGCGTGCTGCATTGTTTGCAGATCGCGCGTCAGGCGGCCAATTTCGCTGCGCCCGGTCGGTTCGTCCGGCATGGTCAAATCGCCTTTCGCGATATTTTCGATACGCGTAGCGGCTCGCTGAAGCGGGTTTATCACCGTACGGCGCAGCACCACAAAGGTGATCACCGCCAGCGCCAGCGCCAGGCCAAACGCGCCGAACATAAACATCAGCCCCAGCCGGGTGCGGGTGTGAGCCTGCGCCGTTAGTGCGTTGGCGCGTTCGGTGCGAATTTTTATCGCCTTCAGCAGCACCGCGTTATAGGCATCGTCCAGCGGACGCGCGGTCTCATTTTCATGGTTGATAATGGCTTCAAACATGCCGTTTTTGGCATATTTCAGCATCGGCTGCATACCGGCGATGTAGGCGTCATAGCGGGCTTTCAGATCGCCATCCAGCGCTTCATCAGCCTGAGTGCGAACGGTGCGCTTCATATAGGCGGCAAATCCATCCTGCGACTGCCTGATGCGGGTCTCAGCCTCAGCGATGTTTTGCTTCATCGCCTCCATCTCCGCGATGCGGCTCGCCGCCCCCGCGTGGATCATGTTGATACGGGCGGTGCGTAAATGGTTGGAACTGTTTGACAGACCGGTGCGCACCTGGATTTCTGCTGTGACATCCTGCTGATCGTTATCGGCCTGGAGCAGGAAATAGCCTGCCAGACCCGAGCTCAAGGCAAACAGGAGAATAATGCCACCGAGAATGGAGGAAAACAGCGGAACCAGCCGGATGTGATGCAAGAAACTCAGCTTGTGCTGCGCCTGCATCGATGTTGTGTTGTCCATGACCGTCGACTCTCTTATAGGTAAGATGCGTAAAAACACGCCTGTAAAAGAGTCATCGGCACAGCGGGGAATTAGATTACGCCTAAAAGCGCCAGACAGGTCACACTTTAGAGAAGATCAGGGAAGAAATGCCAGCGGGAAAAACCGCTGGCAGAATAATCAGTTGTCGCCGAAATGGATGACGGTACGAATGGATTTTCCTTCGTGCATCAGATCGAAAGCTTCGTTGATCTGCTCCAGCGGCAGGCGGTGCGTAATGAACGGGTCGAGCTGAATTTTGCCGACCATCGCATCTTCAACCATGCCCGGCAGCTGTGTACGGCCTTTCACGCCGCCAAATGCCGACCCGCGCCATACGCGCCCTGTCACCAGCTGGAAGGGACGGGTTTTAATCTCCTGACCCGCGCCGGCCACACCGATAATGATGCTCTCACCCCAGCCTTTGTGGCAGCACTCCAGCGCTGAGCGCATCACGTTGACGTTGCCGATACATTCGAAGCTGAAGTCCACGCCGCCGTCGGTCAGCTCAACGATCACGTCCTGAACCGGTTTGTCGTAGTCTTTCGGGTTGATGAAGTCGGTCGCACCCATCTCACCTGCGAGCTTAAATTTCTCCGGGTTGGTATCCACAGCAATGATACGCCCAGCTTTCGCCTGTACCGCGCCCTGGATGACCGCCAGACCGATCCCGCCCAGGCCGAACACCGCCACGGTGTCACCCTCTTTCACTTTCGCCGTGTTATGCACCGCGCCGATACCGGTGGTGACACCGCAGCCGAGCAGACAGACTTTATCCAGCGGGGCCTGCGGGTTAACTTTCGCCAGTGAGATCTCGGCGCACACCGTGTATTCGCTGAAGGTGCTGGTCCCCATGTAGTGATAGATTGGCTCGCCGTTATAGGAGAAGCGGGTTGTGCCGTCCGGCATAAGCCCCTTGCCCTGCGTGGCGCGCACGGCCTGACAGAGGTTAGTTTTGCCGGATTTGCAGAACTTACACTCGCCGCACTCTGCGGTGTAGAGCGGGATCACATGGTCGCCGGGCTTCAGGCTGGTAACGCCTTCACCCACTTCCACCACTACACCGCCCCCTTCGTGGCCGAGCACCGCCGGGAATACGCCTTCCGGATCGTCACCGGACAGGGTAAACGCATCGGTATGGCAGACGCCGGTGTGAGTAATTTTGATCAGCACTTCGCCTTTCTTCGGCGGAGCAACATCAATTTCAACGATTTTCAGCGGCTGGCCTGGGCCGAACGCGACAGCTGCGCGAGATTTCATGATGTCTTTCCCTTGTTGTGAGGTGTGTGGGTTTATTTTAGATAAGAGCGCAGCAAATGGCCGACTTCCGCCATCCGCACTGCCCGCTGATCCGGGGTGGTCTCCCCCGTCACCAGCTCATCTTTGAGGTGAATTTCAACCATTTCACCCATCAGGCCATTGGCAGCACCGCGCACGGCGGCAATTTGCTGCAGAATGGCGAGACAGGGATCGCCCGACTCCAGGGCGCGTTCAAGGGCATCAACCTGGCCTCGAATGCGGCGGACGCGGGTCAGAATACGTTTTTTATCTTCGGGTGAATGCGGCATACGCCCTCCTGATACTATAGGGGGGTATGGTACCTCGTATGTTATTGCCCTGTAAACCACAAGATAGAGACGCTGCAATGAGCACATCGCCGGCAAGGAACAAAAGATATTTAGGGTTTATTCTGGCCGCTACGAATCCTATTTAGCTCGTAATGTTAAAATTCCGCACTTATATGGCACGATGTGAACAGAAATAACATTCTCGTCACCTAACATACTGCTACAAACAAAATGGTGGTGTTAATGATTGTACTAAAGAGCTTTTTATTCTTTGTTGGCGCGGCGGTCGCATGCGCGCTTATTATTCTTTGTCTTTGGGTTGATATGCGGTTTGTCGGCCATGATATTCCGGAATTATCACTGACCGAAATCATGCAGGAAACGGTATTAGCGACTATCGTGTTTCTCCATTTTCGTCTGGCGAAAATGGATGAATCCATGCGTTACTGTAATATACTGGTTGGCGGTTTTTTCCTGACGATGTTAATTCGTGAACTGGACGCGCTTTTTGACCTCATTTCTCATGGGAGTTGGGTGTGGTTCGCGCTGATTACCGCTCTGCTGGCTATAATTCGCCCCGTTATGCATTTTCGCACTACCCTGGAACAGCTGGCAAAATACACGCAATCCCCCTGGTACGGTATTCTGTTGAGCGGCCTGCTGGCTGTACTGGTCTTCTCCCGTCTCTTTGGAATGCAGGTGCTGTGGCACGCCATTCTGGAGCATGGCTATATGCGTGTCATGAAAAACGCCGTGGAGGAAGGTTCGGAATCGTTCGGCTATATGCTGTGCCTGGCCGCATCCCTTGGCTATTACATTACCTTTCGCGCTAACGCACGAGAAATAGTCTCTTCCCGCTACGTAGACAGAGACGGCGAGGGAAATATTTATCCACTCCATCCTTAGGGCGTTATGGTGGACATGTAAGAAAGACATATCCTAAAAAGAGGTAATCAGGCGTCGATTTTAGCGAATTCTCTCTCACTCTTGCCATCAGCGTCTATCCTTAGACTATCAACAAAAGGAGGCTGGAATGTCTGATTTCGACACTGATAAAAATGCACAATACGCTGGCGATAAAGCCAAAAACAAACTTGATGAATTATCCGGCTCTGCACAGCAGCAGTTTGGTGAATTCGTTGATTCCCCTAAACATCAGGTGAAAGGTGCAGCGAAAAAATATGCAGCCCAGGCCAGTGATGCCGTCTCGGATGTTACTGAAGCCGTCAGAAATAACCCGTTAACGGGCTTAATCGCTGCGGGTGCGGTAGGCATCGTTCTGGGACTTCTGCTGGGACGGAAATAATTTCAGGCCCTCCGGGGCCTTTTCTTTTCCCCACGTTTTTCTCCCTCTCTTCCCCCCTAATTTTGATAGTTCTTCTGACAAATCCCCGAACTGCACGAAAAACTTGTACAATTTAGATGTACAGATTTGACCGGATAGTATAAATTCGATGCCAGTGATGTTACAAAATTGTTTGTCAACGGTGGAAAATTATGCGTCGCAACCATGCTCCCTCTACAGCAGAAAGCGCTATAACCTTGTATTTTAACAAGGATAATGTCCCAACACAGCAGGAAACCCTTGGTGCCATCGTCAGCGAGATCATCAAAGAAAATGTACAACTGAGCAGAATGACAATTTGTACAAAGCTGTTGCGCAGAATTGAAGAATCAACCTCTGACGTTGAGAAAGCGCACTATAACGGTTTGATAGCCCTCTTCTTCGAGCGTTAACCTGAACACTGTTTTTAACTTACTAAGTTAGTCATGCCGAGTGAGAATAGAGCATCTGGATGCGATGACTAACCCCATGCTACAGCCGCGTGTAGCAGAGTGAGATTAAGCTATGCATAGAACTAAATTTGAACGACTTAAGGATGACCTTATCGGTGAGGCCGTATTATCCATACTGAAAGAGAACGGACCTATTACCTTTGCGTCTCTTGCTAATCGCCTGCTGGCGATGGCTAACGTTGAATCAAATGATGAGCGTAAAAATGCATTGATTGCCGCTGAAGATGAAGTGCGCCAGCGTGTAACCGGCGTATCGCACGACCGGGGAAGAGTGATGGGCGATTATGAAATTGGCCGCATGCGCTCTCTCTTTACTCACAACACGCTTCTGAGCCCAAATAAGAAACACTAATTTTAACCGAGACGGTGACCACCATGAGTAAAGCGACTATGCACCAGACGTATAATTTTGAAGCCCTGCACGATAAAGGACTGGCGGAACACTTTCTTAATGCTGGAAAGCATCTCAGTGGTGAAGTTGAAGTGTTAGGCTCGGCAATACGCTGTATTATGCTGACCGGTGACAACCTTTCGAATAAAGAGATCATCCTGCAACTGATTCACGCCCTTGAAATTACCGAGGAGCCTGAAGCCTGCGATGTCATTCGCAACACACTTGAAATTGTTGTCGGCTTTACGCGTGATGATATCTGAGAATACACTATTGCGACGGTGATTGAGTGTTTTTTACTGGTGGTCGAATACTGTAGTCTGTCGTACCACCAGCATAGTGAAGCCGTTAACTAAATAGCCGTACCATTCGATCCAACTCTTCTTCTTTAACCGCGTGGGAAAGATAATAACCCTGGAATCGCTTAACCCCTAACGCGACAAGTTTTTCAAATTTTTCTTCGCTATCGACGCCTTCCGCAACGCATTCGGTCCCCGTCATGTCGCTGTAAACCTGTATCGCTTTAATAATGCTATAGTCTTTGTCGTTAGCCACAAAGTGCTCAACAATATCGCGATCAAGCTTTAGTCCATCAACATTAATCAGTCTGATGGGCAACATAGCATGATATTTTGAAAAACAGTCATCCAGAAAAAGCCGACATCCCTCGGCGCGTAAACGCTGGAGTGTTTCGGGAATATTTTTATCCTTTGTTACGTCAATCGTTTCAGCTAGTTCAAAGACTAGTTTCCCGGCCCACTGCGGTTTGAGTAACATTTCGACGGCCTTTTTGGCCATCCCCGGCAGCGCGTTTCCCGAAGCAAGTTGAGGAGGAATGTTAACTGAAAAATAATATTTTCCATTGTATTTATTGATACCTGATACGGCCGCATGGATGACTAACGCCGTTAGCTTGAGCCATATTTCACTATTTTTTATCCCTCCCAGAAAATAGGCTGGCTTCAGGATCTCACCTTTTTTATGCCAGCGCAGCAGGATTTCAAATCCAACTCCTTCTTTATCACTATCAGTGATAATTTGATAAGCCGCAAAGATTTCCCGTTTATGTAACGCTTGTAATATATCTATTTCCGTTTCCGAAAACACTTTTGTTTTATTTTTTACTGCACAAACCTCATCTCTGAAAACGCGAGAGTCGCTAAACCATACTCTGATAATATATAATTTACCCAAACCCACCTTGCGATGGGTATAAATAGTTTTATCTGACAGCCCTAACCTCTTACTCTGCTCTTTTATGGAAATACCCCGATAGAAATTCAGTAGCACGGTTAACTCGCGATGTGTTAACCCATGCAAATTTTCTTTACCCTCCTTGTCCGGTACGTTACGCAACAAGCGTGAAGGGCCAGCACGCTCATCTGTCTCATTTTTTACAAAGCCCATTATTTCTGTAATATTCTCTACCCTGATCGTGGAAAGCTTTTTTGTATTATTAACGAGACTTCTCAACGTTGCATTAAGCCATCGCTCAGGTAGTGCACCATACAGGGTGACCCTGCAAATCACTGGCAGTGCATTCAGAACGGATACCAAGCGCTTCAGGCTTTCAAGAAAAGTAGCAACGTCACGACCAAGGAAAACCGAAACCTCGGGCGATTGATTTTCCATCATTTTTTCAACGTCAACGGAACATATTTCATCCTCTTCAAAATGGAGTCGCGTGGCGTGTACGCCTCGAGATTTCAGAAGCAGGCTATACCCTTCAAAGGTGAAACCGCAGGCTGAAATAACAAACCGTTGCTTGTAGCAAGTACCTTGCACAGAAGGTAAATTTTGAGACATAACCTGCTCCTGAGAATACAAACATCATTCCCATATGTAATTAAAGCCAATATTCCTTGTCGCATTGAATAATTTTACCGCACCCCATTTGGTTAATAAACCGTTATCAATGTTATGCACATGAACATCTTTGCGTTAATCAACCGACTCATCCATATGCAGCATAAATATCATTTTCTTTTCATATAACAACAGTAACCAGGACTTTCTCAAGGTATAATGAAAATTCCGAAAAAGAAGTCCGGACACTTCTTCTCATCGGCTCAGACAAAAAAAGAGAAAATGCTATGGATAATCACATCTCATCCAGAGCTTTGCTACATCGACGGGATGTCATTAAAAACAACCCGCGATTTAGTGAAGCTATAATAGAACACTACAGAATCAATGACGCCATTTATAAAAAACAACCCCTGTTCTACAAAACGATGCTTCAGGAATCACGGTTCAATATAATACTCTCAATATGTTGTTTTGTTTTTGGCAATCAGGCTGAGTCGGTCTCGGAGATTAAGGCACTGTGCTCACGCTATAATATCGCCAGCCCTAACAGCGTTATTGCGATCATCACCATACTTAAAACCACCGGGCGAATTAAGACCTGGCGCTGTACCGAAGATCGGCGAAAAACAAAAATCGCGCCTACGGAAAAAGGACTGGATGAGCTTAAACGCTATATGTCCGGGGCGTTCACGCCTGTTAGCATTCTTTATCCGACATTCAACATTAATGTTAATCTTCTGGACAATGACACACTCAGGCACAACTTTTTCCGGCGCGCCGCAGAATACCTTTTCCGCGGATTAACATTCAGTAAAGTACTTCCGGAGGTGGGTTTATTTATTGATAAGGATGGTGGCCGAATGATTATGCTCTATCTCTATTTGCAGGCCATTAAAAACAAAACAGCATACGGTGCCATAATAGCGTATTCAGCCAGCACACTTGCAAAAGAATTTTTCGTCTCGCGTATTCACGTCAACCGCATTATCAAATCGGCACAGGAGGCAGGTTATCTTAAAGATCGCGGCGATGGCCGGATGTCCATTTACCCGGCATTTATCGAACTTGTCGAAAATTATGCCGGTTTATATTTTGCCTATGTCACACATTACATCAATGTGGTGCCAAAAGAACGACGCCATGCTGTCAACATGACGTCTACACTCTGATCTGACGGGCGTTCGGCTTGCTGAACGCCTTTTTTATCGCTCGCGCAGCGCCTCTTTTGCCTTATTTAACGGTTTCAGCAGATAATCAATGACGGATTTACTGCCGGTTTTGATATCAACCGTAGCTATCATGCCCGGAAACACCGGGAATTCCTTGCCCTGCCGGTTAGTCAGATGGTTACTGTCTGTACGGATATAAACGCGATAATAATAAACATCCCGTTTCACCTCGTCCTGAAGGGTATCCGGTGAAATCATCGTCACCTCCCCCTCCAGCCCGCCGTAAATGGAGTAGTCATAAGCGGTGATTTTCACCAGCGCTTTTTGCCCGGGATGGATAAACGCGACATCGCGCGGTGAGATTTTCGCTTCTATCACCATCTGGTCATCAAGCGGTACCAGGCTCATCAGTTTGCCGTTCGGCGGGATCACCCCGCCAACCGTCGTCACGTCAATGTCTTTCACGATGCCACGCACCGGCGCATTAAACGTTAAGCGGGTGAGTGAGTCTTCGCGCCCTTTCATCACCGAACGCTGCGCTTCGATTTCCGCGTTCGCTTTCGCCAGTTCTTCGCGGGCGCGAACGTAGTACTGGTTTTTCATCTCGGTGATTTTGCTCTCCAGCTCATTTTTTTGGCGTTCAAGGCGTAAAACTTCGACCTTACTGGCCGCCCCCTGCGTCACCAGCGGGCGCGTTAATGCCAGTTCACGCTGCACGAGATCCGCTCCCTGGCGTAAACCCGCCAGCCCTTTTTCAAGACTTTCGCGACGAGACTGGTAAAGCGCCGTTTCCTGTTTAACCAGCTCAACGTCGTCATCCAGCTCTGCCGGGAATGTCAGCCCGGTGTCGTTCACTTCAGCATTCAGACGCGCGGCTGTCGCCATCGCAGCATTTAATCGAGACTCGCTCTCAAGCACGCTGGACTCGGTTTTCGTCCGGTCCAGTTGGGCAAGCTGTTGACCACGCTCGACGATATCGCCTTCGCGCACCATCAGACTGTGGATAATCCCCCCTTCCAGGGACTGGATCACCTGCTCGTGGGAGGACGGGATCACCTTGCCACTGCCCGTAGTGACCTCATCCAGCTGGAACAGGCTGGCCCAGGTAATAAACACCACCAGCAGGGCAAACAGCGACCATGCCACCAGCGACGATCGCGGCAGGCGGGGCTCCTTCAGTCGGCTATTAAAGCGGGAGAAATCATTCATGCCACGCCCTCCGTTTTCAGTTTAACCGTGCGCTGCGGCGCCTGCTGCGGGGCCATTCCGTGCTGGCGTAAAATGGCATCACGAGGGCCATCCATCACCACTTTGCCGTTTTCCAGCACGATAATGCGGTCAACCAGGTCCAGAATCGGCAGACGATGCGTCGCCACCACCAGCGTCCGGCGCTTACCGAGCCACTGGTGCAGATGCTGGATAAATTGCTTCTCGCTGACCTCATCCAGCCAGGCTGTGGGTTCATCCAGCAGCAGAATATTCGGCGAGGTGATCAGCGCGCGGGCCAGCAACAGCGCCTGACGTTGCCCGCCGGAAAGCCCCATTCCGCCCTCGTTGATGATGGTGTTCAGCCCCATTTTCTGCTTGCGCACAAACTCCAGCGCGCCGCTATTGACCAGCGCCTGATGGATTTCCTCGTCTGTCGCCAGCGGATTACCCATCAGGATGTTGTCGCGTACGGAGCCGAAGAACAGCCTCGCCTGCTGACTGAGCAGCTGCATATCGCGGCGTACGTCAGCCGGGTCAAGATGATTGAGAGCAATATCGTCCAGCAAAATGCTGCCCTGCTGTGGCTCCTGCATTCCCGCCAGCAGGTGCAGCAAAGTGCTTTTCCCCGAACCATTCCGCCCGAGCACCGCCACGCGCTCCCCGGCGCGAATGCGCAGTTTGCTGACGTTCAGCACGGTGAGCTTCTCTTCTTCGTCGTAATAAAACCCGACGTCGTCCAGCTGATAATCACCGCGCAGGTGGGCTTTATGCACTTTTTTGCCGTGCTGGGGATCGTCAATCGGACGCTGCATCAGGTCATCCAGTCCCTTGCGGGCCACCTTTGCTGACTGCCAGCGGGAGAGCACGCCGGAAATCTGCGACAGCGGCGCAATGGTGCGGGACGCCAGAATCGAGGTGCCCACCAGCGCACCGGTGGTCATGTCGCCGCTGATGACCAGGTAACAGCCCACCAGCAGCACCACGGCGTAGACGATAGATTGCACCTCCTGGGTCCAGGTCAGCAGCAGCCCCGTCAGCCAGCGCTGTTTCATGCCGACGCTGGCGGCAACGTCATTGGTGTTATTCCACTGGTTCTGGAACCGCTGCTCGGCGCGCATCAGCTTGATGTCCTCAAGCCCCTGCACCGCTTCCACCAGCGTGGCGTTACGAATCGCCGATTCACGCATCCCTTCGCTGGAGAGTTTTCCCAGCGGGCGCTGCACCAGCAGGCCGGGAATGAGCAGCAGCGGCACGGCCAGCAGCACCACCAGCACCAGCGGGCCGCCAATCATCCACAGAATGAAGACGAACAGCAGGAAGAACGGCAGATCGGAGATGGCTGCAATGGTGGTGGAGGTGATCAGCTCCCGCACCGACTCCAGCTCGCGGATCTGGGCGATAAACGACCCGGTCGATTTCGACCGTGCGCCGTTTTTAATCCGCAGGGCGTGGGCAAACACGCGCTCGGAAATACGCAGGTCGGCGCGTTTCCCTACCACATCCGAAATATGCACCCGCAGCATGCGCATGATGAATTCAAACACGATAGCGATCATCACGCCGCCAAACAGCACCCACAGCGTGGCTTCCGACTGGGACGGCACCACCCTGTCATACACCTGCATGGAAAAGACCATGCCGGAGAGCGCCAGCACGTTGGCGACCAGCGCCACCAGCATAATATCGCTGTAACGACGCCAGTCTTTCAGCGCCAGCTGCCAGAACCAGTTTTTCTCATAGGGTTTGATGTAATCATCCACGCGCGCATCCGGCGTGGACTCCAGGGGACGCAGCACCATCAGCCCTTTTAACCGCGAACCGAGTTCGTCACGCGTCAGCGTCGTCTCCAGGCCGCCGTCGCCGCTGAACTGCACGCTGATGTTCCCTTCGTTGTCCATACGGTTGATGACCGCGATTTGCCCGCCGGTGAACTCCGCCAGCAGCGGTAAGCGCCACGGGTCGAGCGATACGGCTTCCGCCGCTACCCAACGCATCCCCAGCCCAAGCTGGCGCGCCATCTCCTCCAGCACCAGCTGGCGCGAAGACTGGCTTTCATGGTTAATCGTGACCCGAACATGCTCCGCCGAAAAATCCAGCCGATAGTGCTTAGCGATGATGAGCATGCCCTGCAACCAGGGTTCGTACTGTGGATGTGTCTTCATAATGCTACGTCCTGTTCAGGGCGATGATTTCGCACTGAAATGATACCTTTGCGAGATGATTAGAAATCGAACGTTACCTAAACGAGCCCGCAAAATAATCTTGTGAAATAGAGGGTTATGGCTATTAATGTAAAGAAACGCAAAAAGCCGCGAGGATCGCTCCCCGCGGCGTTGTTTTACGCAATTAACAGTTGATGATTTGCCAGCAGCGTCGCCAGATCCGTCTGCACGCCGTTCAGCGTCACCAGGGTGGTTGGCGAGAACTGGCCGCCCGTCCCGTCGAGGTCAACCTGGATCTCGGTGTTGCTGCCGTTCTGCACCACGCGGATGTAGTCAGCAATGTTGCCCGCGCTACTGTCCAGCGTCGCCACGCCGTTCACGTAGCTCGCCGAGCCGGTGCCGGTATAGCCGCTGTCGGAAAGCAGGTCGCGCAGATCGATGCGGTCCGTGTCTGCCGTCCCTTCCCAGGTACCGACGGTAAAGCCGTTCACCACATCGCTACCGTTGCCGCCCGTCGCGTCAGACGCGTTGATCAGCTTATAGAGCAGCGTGTCCTGACCGCCGCTGCCGATGTTGAAGGTGTCGTTACCGCCGCGGCCTTCAAAGAAGTTATCCGCGGTATTGCCTGTAAAGACATCGTCACCATTTCCACCAGCCAGCCCTTCAATGTTGACAAACCGTGCAGAACCAAAACCTGTATCTTGCATACCGGTCTTACTGAGATCGATATTCAGCGCTGTCGAACCAGCGAGCTTGTAATCGACAATATCCATTCCCCCTTCGGCGGTCCAGACGTTCACATCGGATACCACGCGGCTACCGCCGCCACCGTTATAAATATGCGTACCGGCCGTTGCGTATAGCGTGTCGTTGTAACCTGTTCCTACAATACCTACTGAATTGCTTCCATCCGTTGCGGCCTGGGCGCTATCAACGACTGCATCCCCATTTTCTGCGGTCAATACATAGGCATGGTTCTTCTCTACCGCTTTGAGTCCCGCCCAGGAAGCGTTGACGTTCTCGATGGTATTCGTTGTCCCGGAAGAGTCGAAACTGACGGACGAAACACCGCCAAAGTCATTAGCATTAGAAAGCAGTACAGCGCTGTAAGACTTGCTCGCATCAAGACCGTAGAAATACACCAGCCCTGTCGAATCGTTCATGTTCACGCCGCCCTGCGGGTTAATGACCTGTGAACTAACAACTTTACCGGTACTCTCGTCTACCAGCAGTACCGTATTACCATAGAAGGCGTTAATACCGTTGGCGTCAGAAATACGCAGAATGATGCTGGTTCCATCGTTGATGGTACTGGTATTTTCGATGTACTCCGTCTTGCCACCCGCCGCGCGGAACACGACTAAATCGCGATCGCCATCATAATCAAGGTCGAGCGCTAGTGCTCCCGTGGTGACGTTAGTGCTGCCCTGATTTGCGCCCGTTAACAGCGTTTGCGATGACCAGTTAACCTGCCCTGTACCGGCGTTCACACCATTGTTGAGCCAGAGCATGCCGATATTGTTGGCGTTAGTGGCAACTGTGCTGCCCGCTGCGCCCGCAATCTCGATCAGATCCATCTTGCCATCACCGTTCCAGTCCACCGCCAGCGAGGTCATGCTGTTTACGCTGTCGCCGAAGGTCTGAACATTCGACCCGGTTCCCACACCGTTAGCCGCCGCGGTTAAATTCCCGGCACCATCGTTGTAGAAAACGGCACTGGTGGCGTTACCCTGACCGGTTAGCCCTCCCACAAAGAGATCCATATAGCCATCGCCGTTAAGGTCGGCCCAGGTCATAGTGGTGTAATAATTACTCGTCGTCCCCTGATTTCCATAGAAAACCCCCGTCACAATCTGGGTATTGGTCAGCGTATAATTACCGTTTGCATCCACGCCATTGGTCGCGACCACCAGTCGGGTATTCGCACTGCTGGAGCCTCCGCCTGAGGTATAGTTGGTGCCTACCGTCCCGTGATACACAATGTCGACATAGCCATCATTGTTGAGATCCACGCCAGAGAGATCGCGGCTCATTTGCGCATTGTTATTGTTGGTCGATGCCACCCCATCCTGGGTTGTAGCGGTTTCAACATAAGCACCACTTTTGTCAAAGCCGATAATAGTGCCGTCCGTGTTCATTACGATTTGCGTATCATAGCCACCCGGTGCGTTGGAATCGTTTGGAGATCCATCGCCGTATACCATGTCGACAAATCCATCCCCATCAATATCAATGCCCATTACGCCGCCGTACCAACTCCATGTGTTGCCATTGACATCATTTGTCTGTCCCGCAACGCCATTAGAACCCACCTGGAAGGTGGTGTAGGTGCCGTCCGCATTGTATTTGAAAGACTGCTGGCCATTTGCATAACTGGTATCTGCACCGAGGATATCCATCAGGCCATCACGGTCAAAGTCGACAAATGTTGATTGCTGCTGTCTGTCCGGACCACTGATTGCGACGGAGCTGAATGAACCTAACGTCGTCGAACTGGTTGCGTTCTGGGTAAAGACCGTAGAATTGCTGAGGATCCTCCATGAGCCATCTTCAGCCAGAGTCAGTGCCGTGCCCGTATCCTGCGAAGAGGCTGCGGTCGAGGTAAAACTTATTTCCGGCGTCGGTGATACCGTCAGCTCGTTCGCGGAGTCATCCGCCGTGATCTGCGTGCCGTCAGCTTTGTAAAGTGCAGCCTTGACATCATATGTGCCTAGCGCCAGGGCGTCTGCGTCAGGGATCTGCACGTACCAGGTACTGTTCTTAGGATCAACAACGACAACGCCATTGCGAGAACTGTAAACCACATTGTTGACCGTCACTTCAACGTATTCACCATCGAGGATCTCGAAGTCAACGCGGCCGGTGATAATCGGCGTGGTATCCAGGGTATCCTGCACCTCTACATACATTTGCAAATCAACGGTGAAATCAAACACAGGTGAAGGTGTGGTTTCATTTCCAGCGGCATCGACAACGACCGCATAAAATTCCCCTTTTTCTCCATCTACCAGCGGATCCGTCAAGGCGAAGGACCAGGAAGTACCGTTTACGTCAGCCTCGCCAAGCAAGGTGCCGTCGGCGCGATACACACGCACCAGCTCGCCGGTCAAAAGCGAGGAAGACAACGTGCCGTTTAGCACAGGCAAACGATCGTCTGTTGTCGTGCCAGCACTAAACTCACCGCGTGATGAGCCTACCTCATCCGTATAGCTAATAATTGTCGCTGCGGTGTTAGACGGCGTCAGATCGACGGTAACCACCTGCTCAGCCGTTGCGCCTGTATTCCCCGCTAAATCTACAACCCGAACTTGATAGGTATGTTCCCCTTCAGGCAAATCGCGGATATCGATGAAGCTCCAGCGGTTGCCATTCATCGTGACATACTGCCAGGTCAAACCGTTATCGACGCTGATCTGCACATATTCACCGCTGGAAAGCGGCGCACCAATCGAACCATTGATAGTCAGTGACGTATCATTAGTCAGGAAGTCGCTGTCGCTATAGCCCGTATCGGTTGAAATACTGTCAATGCTGACGGTAATCGCACTATCAGGCGCCACCAGGTCCACGGTCACCTTCTGATATGCCGACCCACCAATGTTACCCGCGATGTCTATTACCCGCACATAGTAGTCATAGGTGCCGTTACCCAGCGTGCGGCCGTCCACGTAGTACCAACTGTTGCCGGTGACGATCACGTTCTGCCAGCTGACTCCGCCGTCGATGCTAATCTGGGCATATTCGCCGTCGGCCAGCGTTGCGCCGAGCGAGCCGTGCAGCGTCAGGGAGGTATCATTGGTGATAAAGTCGCTGCTGCTCAGGCCGGTATCGTCGCTGATGCTGTCGATAGCGATCGTTTTGCTGGCGTCCGGCGCGACGGTATCAATGGTCACCACCTGGCTGGTGGTGGCGCTGATATTCCCCGCGTCGTCAATCACCCGCAGCTGGTAGTTGTAGTCTCCGTCGGCCAGCGTGCGGCCATCAACGTAGGTCCAGCTCAGACCGCTGACGCTCACGTCAGTCCAGGTCGCGCCACCGTCCAGGCTGATCTGCGCGTGGTCGCCGCTGCCCAGGGCCGCGCCGAGCGTCCCTTTCAGGCTAATCTGGTTGTCGCTGGTAATGAAGTCGCTGTCGGACAGGCCGGTATCCTGCGAGACGGAATCCACGGTAATGCTCGTCGCCGCAGGCTTCGTCAGATCGATTACCACGTCCTGGCTGTCCGTTGCCCCGACGTTGCCCGCGTTATCAATGACGCGCACCTGGTACGGGTACGTCCCGTCCGTCAGGGTACGCCCATCGGTGTAGCGCCAGGTGGTGCCGGTCACGGTCAGGTCAATCCAGGTTGAACCACCGTCGAGGCTGATCTGCGCCTTCTCGTTATTACCGAGCTGCGCGGTCAGGGAACCGTTCACCACCACCTGCTTATCGTTGGTGATGAAGTCACTCGCGCTCAGGCCGGTATCGTTTTGCAGGGAATCAATGCTGATCCCCATTGACGGTGCGGTGAGATCCACGGTGACGCTGTGGTTATCGCTGGCGCTGTTGCCGATGGCGTTGCTCACCTGCGCATTGATCACGTACGAACCGCCGTCCGCCAGCGCGGTCACGTCTGCGCTGCCGACCGTATAGCTCCAGGTGCCGTCATTTTGAACGGTAGCCGTGTAGGTTTTACCGTTAAGCGTAATGGTCACCGTCTGGCCCGCAGGCGCGTCGGTGGTGCCGCTGACAATTAGCGGCGTGCCGTGCTCGGCGGCGTTGACAATATCGTCCTGGGCAAAGGTGTTAATGACGATGGTCGGCACGTCGCCGTTCAGCGTCACGTCGTGTGTTGCGCTGCCCGGGTTACCCGCCTTATCGCTCACCGTAGCCGTAATGGTGTAATCCCCATCGCTCAGGCCGAGGAAGTCGCGGCCCGGCACGAAGACCGACCACGAACCGTCTGCTCCAACGGTCGCCTGATAGCTGTGCCCGTTGAAGGAGACGGTCACCGTCTGGCCCTGCTCCGCGGTGGTGGTCCCGCTAATAGTCTGCCCCGCCAACTGCTCGGCGTTGTTGACGATATCGTCATCGGCCACGGTGCTGATGGTGACGGCTGGTGCGACGGTATCGACCGTTAAGGTATGGGTCGTCTGGCCGCTGTTACCGGCTTTATCGTTGACCACGGCGGTCACCGTCAGCGCACCCTGGCTCAGTGCGACCAGGTCTGCCGCCGGAACGTCCAGCGTCCAGGTGCCATCGCTGCCGACAAGCGCAGTGTAGGTTTTTCCGCCCAGCGTGACGGTCACCGTCTGGCCTGCTTCCGCGCTGGAAGAGCCGTGTACGGTGAGCGGCTGCTGAGCTTCCGCCGCATTCAGCACGTTGTCGCCCGACAACGTGTTCACGCTAATCACCGGCGCGGTGGTGTCCACGCTGATGGTATGCGTCGCCGAGGCGCTGTTCCCGGCGCTGTCCTGCGCCGAAACAGAAACCTGGTAGCTCGCGCCGTCGGCCAGGGTGCCCACGTCGGCGGCCGGTACAGTGGTTGTCCAGGAGCCATCGCTCTGGATAGTGGCCGTATAGCTCTTACCATTCAGGGTGATAGTAACCTGCGTACCGCTGGCGAACTGCGCGCTGGAGCCGTTGATGACCAGCGACGCCCCCGCTTCTGCCGCATTGATCACGTCATCGCCGCTGAGGGTGTTGACGGTCAGCGCGACCGATGCGGTATTTACCACCACGTCATGGGTCTGGGTGCTGCTGTTGCCCGCGCTGTCGGTGATTGTCGCGCTGAGGGTCACGGTGCCGTCGGTCAGGGCAGAAATGTCGCTGGCAGGAACGCCCACGCTCCATTTGCCACTGGCGTCAACGGTGGTGGTGTACTGATTCGAACCGATGGTGATAATCAGCTTATCGCCGACGCTGGCGCCGGTTGCGGTGCCGCTGACGATCTGCGCCTGCCCGTGCTCCACGCTGTTGATGACGTCATCGCCCGCCACAACGTTAAAGCTGACGGTCGGCGGTGTGGTATCAAGCGTAATCGCTTTACCCGCGCTGCCCGGGTTACCCGCGGCGTCACTCACGCTCACCTGCACGGTGTAGCCGTTATCCGCCAGGGCGGACAGGTCTGTGCCCGGCACGTTAACGCTCCAGACGCCGCCCTGCTGAACCTGCGCGGTGTAGCTGTTCCCGCCGAAGGTTACGGTTACCGTCTGACCGACTTCCGCCGTGGTGGTGCCGGAAATGGCCACGCCCGCAGCCGCTTCGCTGCCGTTGATCACGTTGTCGCCTGCGACCGTGTCAATCGTCACGGTTGGCGCGGTGGCATCTACACTGTATTCGCGGCCCGCCGAAGCGCTGTTGCCGTGCGCGTTGGTGATGCTCACCTGCACGCTGGCGTCGCCGTCTTTCAGACCCGCCAGATCCGAGGAAGGCACGCTCGCCGTCCAGTTGCCGTCGGCATCGACTTTGGCGGTGTAAGACTTGCCGCCAAAGGTGATGGTCACGGTCTGGTTCTCTTCCACATTGGATGTGCTGCCGGAAAGCACCAGATCCGCGCCTTTCTCCGCCGCATTAATCACGTCGTCGGTGGCGATGGCATCGATGCTGATTGCCACGGCTGCCAGATCGACGGTGACGTCGTGGCTGATGGAGACCGGATTGCCCGCCGCGCTCTGGCCCCCTACGGTGACGGTCATCGTGCCTGCGGCCAGAGCGCCCACGTCTGCCGCCGGGATCGCCGCGGTCCAGGAGCCGTCTGCCAGTACCGACGCGGCATAGGTCTTGCCATTCAGGGTCACGGTGAGCGTAGTGCCCGCCGCCAGCCCATCGCTTGAGCCAGTGACGATAAGATTCTGACCATGCTCAATGCTGTTGATCACGTCATCGCCCGCCACGGTATCCACGCGCAGCCCCGGCAGGCTGGCGTCGATAGTGATATCGCGCTCGCCCGTTCCCGAATTGCCATGGTCATTAGTGACGGTCGCTGACACCGTTAAATCGCCGTTGCCCAGCGCCGTCAGAACCGACTCAGGCACGTTCACGGACCAGGTCAGATCGCTCTGCACCGTCGCGGTGTAGCTGTTGCCGCCGATGGTCACCGTCACGGTGTTGCCCGCCTCAGCGTTCGTTACCCTGCCGCTGAGGGTCTGCCCCGCAGCCACTTCCGCCGCGTTAATCACGTTGTCGCCCGCCACTGTGTTGATGGTGACGGTTGGCAGCGCGGTGTCGACAAGCAGGTTCGCGGTATTGCTCACGCTGTTGCCCACGCCGTTGGTGGCGGTCGCGCTCAGGGTGTAGTTGGCTTCGCCCAGGCTCGCCAGATCCGCCGCCGGAACGGTCAGGCTCCAGGTGCCGTCTGCCGCAGTTGTCGCCGTGTAGTTTTTACCGTTCAGAATTACGGTCACCACGGTGCCTTCCGCCAGGTTGGCGCTGGTGCCGCTGACGCTCAGGTCCTGCCCTTTTTCTACCGCGTTCAGTACGTTGTCATCGCTGATGGCGTTAAAGCTGACCGACGGCAGACCGGTATCGACGGTCACATTATGCGTGCCGCTGCCGGTGTTGCCCGCCGCGTCGGTGACAGACGCAGTGACGGTCACGGTGCCGTCGCTGAGGACTGAAATGACGCTGGCCGGAACGCCCACGCTCCAGTTACCCGCCGCGTCCAGCACGGTGGTATAAGTCTGGCCGCCGATCGTGACGGTGACCTTATCGCCCGCTGCCGCGCCGGTGGCGGAGCCGCTGACGATCTGCGCCTGATTGTGTTCAGCCGCGTTAATCACATCGTCACCTGCAACGGTGTGGATGGTCACCCCAGGAACGGTCACATCCACCGTCAGAGTGTGATCAACCGATGCCGGGTTACCCGCCTTGTCGCTGACTGAGGCAGTGACCGTCACGCTGCCGTCGGTTAATCCTGCCAGATCCGCCGCCGGAACGTTCAGCGTCCAGCTGCCGTCCGCGCTCACGGTTGTGGTGTAATCTTTGCCGTTCAGCGACACGGTCAGCGTCTGGCCCGCTTCGGCGGTGCTGGTGCCGGAGATTGCCAGGTCTGACTGCGCTTCCGTGGCGTTGAGGATATCGTCTGTGGCAATCGTGTTGATGGTCACGGACGGCGCGGTAGCATCCACGCTGTACTCGTGGCCCGCAGACGCGCTGTTGCCGTTCACGTTGGTGACGCTCACCTGCACGCTGGCATCGCCGTCCTTCAGGCCAGCCAGATCCGCTGACGGCACGGTGTAAGTCCAGTTGCCGCTGTCGTCCACGGTGGTGGTGTAGATCCTGCCGTTCAGACTGATGGTCACGGTCTGCCCGGCTTCCACGTTGGTGGTCGCACCGGACAGCACCAGATCCGCGCCCTTCTCCGCCGCGTTAATCACGTCGTCGGTGGCAAGCGCATTGATGCTGATGGCAACGGTAGCCAGATCCACGGTCACATCGTGGCTGATGGAGATCGGGTTACCCGCCGCGCTGTCGCCGGTAACGCTGATTTTCACGGTGCCTTCCGGCCACGCGCTCACGTCGGTGGACGGGATCGCCGCGCGCCAGGTGCCGTCTGCCAGTACCGTTGCCGCGTAATCTTTACCGTTGACGGTAACCCTCAGCGCCGTGCCCGGCGCCAGCCCGTCGCTGGAGCCTGAAACAATCAGGTTCTGCGCGTGCTCAATGGTGTTGATCACGTCATCACCCGCCACGGTATTCACGCGCAGGCCCGGCAGGTTAGCGTCGATAGCGATCTCGCGCTCGCCGGTCCCGGTGTTGCCGTGGCCGTTGGTGACGGTTGCCGTCACGCTCAGGCTGCCGTTGCCGAGTGCGGTCAGCACGTCAGACGGCACATTCACGGACCAGGACAGATTGTTCTGCACCGTTGCGGTGTAGCTGTGGCCGCCGATAGTCACGGTCACGGTGTTGCCCGCTTCGGCATTCGCCACGGTGCCGCTCAGGGTCTGACCTGCCGCCACTTCCGCCGCGTTGATGACGTTGTCGCCCGCCACGGTGTTGATGGTGACGGTTGGCAGCGCGGTGTCCACCAGCAGGTTCGCGGTGTTGCTCACGCTGTTGCCCACGCCGTTGGTGGCGGTCGCATTCAGGGTGTAACTGGCCTGACCGAGACCGGCCAGATCCGCCGCCGGAACCGTCAGGCTCCAGGTGCCGTCTGCCGCAGTTGTCGCCGTGTAGTTTTTGCCGTTCAGAATTACGGTCACCACGGTGCCTTCCGTCAGGTTGGCGCTGGTGCCGCTGACGCTCAGGTCCTGCCCTTTTTCAACGGCGTTCAGGACGTTGTCATCACTGATGGCGTTGAAGCTGACCGACGGCAGACCGGTATCGACGGTCACATTATGCGTGCCGCTGCCGGTGTTGCCCGCCGCGTCGGTGACAGACGCAGTGACGGTCACCGTACCGTCGCTGAGGCCTGAAATCACATTTGCCGGAACGCCCACGCTCCAGTTACCCGCCGCGTCCAGCACGGTGGTGTAAGTCTGGCCGCCGATCGTGAAGGTGACCTTATCGCCCGCCGCCGCGCCGGTGGCGGAGCCGCTGATAATCTGTGCCTGCTTGTGTTCAGCCACGTTAATCACGTCGTCGCCTGCCACGGTGTGGATGGTCACAGTCGGAACGGTCACATCCACCGTCAGAGTGTGATCAACCGATGCCGGGTTACCCGCCTTGTCGCTGACTGAGGCAGTTACCGTCACGCTGCCGTCGGTTAATCCTGCCAGATCCGCCGCCGGAACGTTCAGCGTCCAGCTGCCGTTCGCGCTGACGGTTGTGGTGTAATCTTTGCCGTTCAGCGATACGGTCAGCGTCTGGCCTGCTTCGGCGGTGCTGGTGCCGGAAATTGCCAGGTCTGACTGCGCTTCTGAGGCGTTGAGGATATCATCTGTGGCAATCGTGTTGATGGTCACGGACGGCGCGGTAGCATCCACGCTGTACTCGCGACCCGCCGAGGCGCTGTTGCCGTTCACGTTGGTGACGCTTACCTGCACGCTGGCATCACCCTCTTTCAGACCGGTCAGATCCGAAGATGGCACAGTGGCGGTCCATTTACCCTCAGCGTCCACCGTGGCGGTGTAGTTCTTGCCGCCGAAGGCGATGGTGACGGTTTGATTTTCCTCCACGTTCGCAGTGGTGCCGGAGAGCACCAGATCCGCGCCCTTCTCGGCGGCGTTGATCACGTCATCGGAAGCGATGGCGTCAATGCTGATGGCGACGTTTGCCAGATCCACCATCACATCATGGTTGATAGTCACCGGATTGCCCGCGCTGCTCTGGCCTTCAACGGTCAAGGTGACCGTGCCTGCGGCAAGGGCACTCACGTCCGCAGAAGGGATCGCCGCACTCCAGGTGCCGTCTGCCAGCACGGTAGCCGCATAGGTTTTACCGTTTACGGTGACGGTCAGCGCCGTACCCGCCGTCAGGCCGTCGCTTGAACCCGTGATAATCAGATTCTGCCCGTGTTCGATGCTGTTAATCACGTCATCGCCCGCCACGGTGTCCACGCGCAGGCCCGGCAGATTCGCGTCTATCACGATTTCGCGCTCGCCCGTTCCGCTATTGCCCACGCCGTTGGTGACGCTGGCTGACACGGTTAAATCGCCGTTGCCCAGTGCGGTCAGCACCGACTCCGGCACGCTCACGGACCAGGTGAGATCGCTCTGCACCGTTGCGGTGTAGCTGTTGCCGCCAATGGTCACGGTCACGGTGTTGCCTGCTTCGGCATTCACCACCTTACCGCTGATGGTCTGGCCGGTTGCCATCTCCGCCGCGTTAATGACGTCGTCACCTGCCACGGTGTTGATAATCACGCCCGGCAGAACGGATTCCACGTTCACGGTGTGCGAGGTGCTGGTGCTGTTGCCGACGCTGTCCGTCGCGGAGGCCGACACGGTGTAAAGCGCTTCACCCAGTTGCCCCACCTCGCTCGCCGGAACGGTTGTAGTCCATTGGCCATTGGTAGCTACCGTGGCGCTGTACGCTTTGCCGTTGAGCATCACGGTCACCACCGCGCCTGTCGCCAGGCCGGAAGCCGTACCGGAGATCGTCAGATCCTGGGTTTTCTCGGTGTTGTTGATCACATCGTCACCGGACACGGTGTCAATGGTCAGCACCGGCGCGGTGAGGTTGACTTCAACCTCGTGCGTTGTGCTGTTGCTGTTTCCGGCTTTATCGGTCAGCGCCGCGGTGATGGTGTGATCCCCTGCGGTCAGAGCACTCACGTCCGCCGCAGGCACGCCCACGTTCCACTTGCCGGAAGCGTCCAGGGTCGCCGTGTAATCTTTGTTATTGATGGTGACGGTCACCACGTCACCCGCCGCCGCACCGGTCACGGAACCGGTGACAATCAGCGCCTGCGCATGCTCGGCGCTGTTGATCACGTCGTCGTCGGAAACGGTGTTAATGGTCAGCTGTGGCACCGTGGTATCCACCAGCACATCGCGATCCGCCGAGGCCGGGTTACCCGCTTTATCCAGGACGGCTGCCGTGATGGTGTAATCGCCGTCGGAAATCGCGCCGACATCCGCAGACGGTACGGTGACGCTCCAGCTGCCATTCGCCTGCACGGTGGTGGTGTAATTCTCGCCGTTCAGGGTCACGGTCACGGTCTGGCCCGCTTCCGCATCAGAGACGCCGTTGATGACCAGATCCTGCTGCGCTTCGGCAGCATTGATGATGTTGTTGTCGCTGACGATTTCAATCGACACCGTCGGCGCGGTGGCATCCACGCTGTACTCGCGGCCCGCAGAGGCGCTGTTGCCGTTTACGTTGGTGACGCTGACCTGCACGCTGGTGTCGCCGTCTTTCAGTCCGCCCAAATCGGCAGACGGTACGGTCGCCGTCCAGTGGCCGCTGGCATCCACCGTCGCGCTATAGGTCTTACCGCCGAAAATGATAGTAACGGTCTGGTTTTCTTCCACGTTGGTGGTCGAGCCGGACAGCACCAGATCCGCACCCTTCTCGGCTGCGTTAATCACGTCGTCGGTAGCTACGGCGTCGATGCTGATGGCGACCGGCGCTAGATCCACCTTCACGTCATGGCTGATGGAAACCGGATTACCCGCCGCGCTCTGGCCGTCAACGGTCACGGTGACTATACCTGCGCTCAGCGCGCCGACGTCAGCCGCCGGAATAGCCGCCGTCCAGGTGCCGTCCGCCAGCACGGTTGCCGCGTAGGTTTTGCCGTTGACGGTGACCGTCAGCGCCGATCCGCTCGCCAGCCCGTCGCTGGAGCCGGTGATAATCAGGTTTTGAGTATGCTCGATGCTGTTGATCACATCGTCGCCTGCCACGGTATCCACGCGCAGGCCCGGCAGGCTGGCATCAATCGTGATGTCGCGCTCGCCGGTGCCGGTGTTGCCGTGGCCGTTGGTCACGCTCGCTGTTACGGTGAGATCCCCGTTACCGATAGCGGTTAAGACGTCAGATGCCACGTTAACCGACCAGCTCAGATCGTCCTGAACCGTCGCGGTATAGGTGTTGCCCCCGATACCGATCGTGACAGTGTCACCGCTCGCCGCGCCGCTCACTTTCCCGCTCAGGGTTTGTCCGGAAGCCACTTCCGCTGCGTTAATCACGTCGTCGGTGGCAACTGCATTAATGGTGACCTGCGGCAGCGCGCTGTCGACCAGCACGCTATAGCTGGTGTTCGCGCTATTACCCGCGGTATCGGTCACGCTGGCCGTCACGCTGTAGCTCGCTTCGCCCAGTGCCGAGACGTTTGCCGCCGGAACGGTGACGCTCCAGTTACCGCTGGCATCGGTGGTGGCGGCGTAACTGATACCGTTCAGGGTTACGGTGATGCGGGTCCCGTCCGGCTGGTTGCTGGTGCCGGAGACCAGCAGATCCTGACCTTTCTCGGTCGCGTTGATCACGTCGTCAACCGCCAGGGTAGTGATGGCAATCACCGGCGCGGTCAGGGAGACGTCAAACGCGTGCGTCGCGCTGGTGCTGTTGCCCGCTTTATCGGTGAGCGTGGCGGAGATCGTTTGATCGCCGTTAGCCAGCGCGCCCACGTCCGCCGCCGGAACGCCCACGCTCCAGTTACCGGCACCGTCCAGCATGGCGGTGTAGTCTTTGCCGTTCAGGGTCAGGGTAATCACATCGCCCGCCTGCGCGCCCGTCACCTTGCCGGTGACAATCAGCGCCTGGCCGTGCTCGGCAATATTAACAATGTCGTCGCCCGCCACAATGTTGAAGGTAATCTGCGGCACGGTAGTGTCGACCAGCACGGACGCCCCCGCGCTGGCCGGGTTGCCCGCTTTATCGGACACGGTCGCCGTGACCGCCGCGCTACCGTCTGCGATCCCCGCCAGATCCGCCGCCGGTACATCCAGCGTCCAGCTGCCGTTTGCCTGCACCTGGGCGGTGTACTGATTGCCGTTGAAGGTCACGGTGACCGTCTGGCCTGCTTCGGCAGTAGACGTCCCGCTCAGGGTCAGGTCCTGCGCGGCCTCTGCCGCATTTAGCATGTTGTCGCCGCTGATGGTGTTGATGCTGACCGCTGGCGCGGCGGTATCGACGCTGAATGCCTGCGAGGAAGAGGCCGCGTTGCCGTTCACGTTGGTTACGCTGACCTGTACGCTGGCGTCGCCGTCCTTCAGGCCGCTCAGATCGGCAGCCGGTACGGTGCAGGTCCAGTCGCCGTTGGCATCGACCATCGTGGTCCAGGTTTTACCCGCAAAGATAATGGTAACGGTCTGGCCCGCTTCAACGTTCGAGGAGGAGCCGGACAGCACAAGATCCTGGCCTTTTTCTGCCGCGTTCAGCACGTTGTCGTCCGTCACGCTGTTGATGCTTATCGCCACCGGGGCGAGATCGACATCCACCACGGTACCGATGTTCACCGGGTTGCCGGAGGTATCCTGCGCGCTGGCGCTGATGGTGAGCGACCCGTCCTCCCACCGGGAGACGTCCGCGGCCGGAACCGCAGCCTGCCAGGTGCCGTCCGCCAGTACCGAGGCGGAATAACTCTTGCCGTTGATGCTCACGGTGACGGTGCTACCCGCCGCCAGGTCGGTGCTGGTGCCGGAGATAACCAGGTTCTGCGCGTGTTCAATAACGTTAATGACGTCGTCACCGGCGACGGTATCAATGCGCAGGCCGGGCAACTGGGCGTCAATGGTGACATCCAGGGAAGACGATCCGGTATTACCGTGCGCGTTCGTCACGCTGGCCGATACGGTCAGGTCGCCGTTGCCGAGCGCGGTTAACTGACTCTGGGTTAACGGCAGGCTCCAGGTGAGATCGTCCTGTACGGTAGCCGTGTATGTCTGCCCGCCGATGATAATGGTGACGGTATCGCCCGATGCCGCGTTCGATACTTTCCCGGTCAGGGTTTGCCCTGCGGCCACTTCCGCCGCGTTAACGATATTGTCGCCCGCGACGTTGTTGAGGGTAACAACCGGCAGCGAGCTGTCCACCAGCACATCGTGCGTGGCAGAGGCGCTGTTGCCCACATTATCGGTGACGCTCGCCGTCACGGTGTAATTGGCTTCACCCAGCGCGCTCACCGCAGAGGCGGGTACGGAAACGCTCCATTTGCCGCTGGCGTCGGTGGTGGCTGCATAGTTGATACCGTTCAGATTAACGGTGATGGTGGTTCCTTCCGGCTGGTTGCTGGTACCGGAAAGCAGCAGATCTTCGCCCTTCTCTGCCGCATTGATCACGTCATCCGCTGCCAGCGTATTAATACCGATTACAGGCGTGACTGTATTGACCACCACATCCACTGAACTGCTGCCGGTGTTGCCGGACCGATCGGTCACGGAGACGTTAATGCTCCAGGTGCCGTCCGTCAGCCCCTGAACGACGGACGCAGGCAGGCCGAGGCTCCAGTTGCCCGCCGCATCCACCACGGTGGTGTAGTCCACGTTATTGATGGTGATGATGACCAAATCACCCGCCGCCGCGCCGGTGACGGAGCCGCTCAGGATCTGCGCCTGTGAATGGGCCAGCTGGTTAACGGTGTTGGTGTCGGTGACGAAATCGTTGATGGTCACCTGCGGCACGGTGGCATCCACCAGCCCAACGCGGTCCGCGCTGCTGCTGTTGCCCGCCACGTCACTGACGGTGGCCGTGACGGTGACATTGCCATCGGTCAGCGCGCCAACGTCGGCGGCAGGCACGTTCAACTGCCAGCGACCGTCCGCCTGGACCGTGGTCTGGTAAGATTTACCGTTCAGCGTCACGGTGACCGTCTGGCCCGCTTCAGCGGTTGTGCTGCCGCTGAGCACCAGATCCTGCTGCGCTTCTGCCGCATTAATGATGTTGTCGTCGGTCAGGTTATCAAGCGTAATGGCTGGCGGCTGCGTATCGACGGTCACCACGCGTGAGGCGTCCGCGCTGTTGCCGTTGACGTTAGTCACGCTGACGCTCACCTGCGCCCGCCCGTCGATCAGCGTTTCCATCGCGCTCGCCGGAACGGTCAGGCGCCAGGAGCCGTCCTGCTGCACCTGTGCGGTAAAGGTTTGATCCGCGAATTTCACCACCACGGTTTGCCCGGCCTCTACGCCCTGCGTCTGACCGGAAAGCGTGACATCCGCGCCTTTTTCCGCCGCGTTGAGCCTATCGTCAGTGGTTACGGTATCGATGGTGACGGCCACCGCGTTCAGGTCAAGCTCGATCGGGTGTTCAGCCGCCACGGTGTTGCCCCAGGCATCTTCCGCACTGACGCTGACGGTCATGCCTCCCGCCGTCCATGCCTGCAGGTCCGCTGACGGCACGCCAATCTGCCAGCTGCCGCTGGCGTTAACCGTGGTGACGTATTCAACATTATTGATGGTGACGGTGATCTGTGTGCCTTCGGCCAGATGAGTGCTGGAGCCGGTCACGGCCAGATCCTGCTGCTGTTCAATGGCGTTAATCACGTCATCGCCAGAGATCGTGTTCACGCGCAGGCCCGGCAGTTCGGCGTTGATGTTGATATCACGCTCGCCGGTGCCGGTGTTGCCGTGCGCATTGGTGACAGAGGCGCTGAAGGTTAAATCGCCGTCGCCAAACGCCTGAAGGTCGGCCGATAGGATGGTCACGCTCCATTTCAGGTCGCTGCCAACCGTCGCGGTGTAGCTCTTGCCGCCCACGGTGACAGAGACGGTATCGCCCGCCGCCGCGCCGGTGACGCGTCCGCTGAGGGTTTGGTCAACCGCCGCTTCGGCGTTATTGACCAGGTTATCCCCGGCAAAGGAGTTGAGGATCACCTGCGGCAACGCGGTATCGACCAGCAGATTCGCCTCGGCGGAGCCGCTGTTACCCACGCTGTCGGTGCCGCTGACGCTCACGGTGTAAAGGGTATTCGCCAGATCCAGCACGTCGGAAACCGGCACCTGAACGGACCAGCTACCATTCTCAACGGTGGCCTGATAGTTAACGTTGTTCAACGTCACGGTGACAGCGCTGCCGTTCGGCAGATTACTGGTCCCGCTCAGGCTCAGAGGCTGCATGGCCTCCTGCGCATTCAGGACGTTATCCTGGCTGATGGGGTCAAGGGTGAATTCCGGCGGGTTGCCGCTGAGCGTAATGCCGTGCGTCGCGCTGCTGGTGTTGCCCGCCGCATCGGTCACGGAGACCGAAATGCTGTGGCTACCTTCACCCAGCGCGCCAATGACAGAGGCTGGCACGCCGACGCTCCAGCTGCCGTCCGCCTGGACGACACCGGTAAAGGTCTTGCCGCCAACGGTCACGGTGACAACGTCGCCCGCCGCCGCGCCGTTCGTCTGGCCGGAAATAATCTGAGCCTGCCCCTGCTCGCTGGTGTTCAGAATGTCGTCGCCCGCGACAGTGTTGATAGTGACCACTGGCGCTGCGGTATCGACCGTGAAATCGGCGGTGGTGGAGGCCCCGTTACCCGCTTTGTCGCTGACGTTTGCCGTCAGGGTGTGCTCGCCGTTAGCCATCGCCTGTACTTCACTGGCCGAAAGCGTAACGGACCAGGTGCCGTCGCTGCCCACGGTCGCCGTGTGATTTTTGCCGTTCAGCGTGACCGTCACAATCTGGCCCGCTTCCGCATCGGTTTTTCCGGTCAGCGTCAGCGGCTGATTATGTTCAGCCGCGTTGATGATGTTGTCCTGGGCGATCGTGTCGACAGAAATCGCTGGCGCAGCGGTATCGACGCCAATCGTCTGGCTGCCGGTCACGGTGTTGCCCGCCGCGTCTTTGCCGCTGACGTTGACCGTCCAGGTACCATCGCCCAGCGCCTGCGCGTCAGCAGCAGGCACCTTCACGCTCCATGCGCCGTTTGCCCCCACTTCTGCGGAATAGGTTTTACCGTTCAGCGTGACGGTAAGCGCCGTTCCCTGCGCCAGGTTTTTGCTGGTGCCGGACAGCGTAAAGCCAGCGGCCTGCTCGCTGGCGTTGATCACGTTATCGCCCGCCGTGGTGGCGAGCGTCACGCTGGTATCCGCTGTAGAAACGGTTACGGTAATACTGCCCGCAGAGGTCGTTTTACTGCCGTCGATCTGGACGACGGACCAGGTATGTTCCCCCTCCGCCTGGGTCGGAAGTGTTACCGTCCAGGTGCCGTCCTTTGCGACCATGGTGCTGGCGATGGTGCTGCCGCTGCTGTCTTTAACCTGAATTGTCGCGCCCGGCTGCCCGGTACCGCTGAAGGTTGGGGTGTTATCATCCGTGACCTCTTTTGCACTCAGCACCCCCTGCTTGTCACCCGCGTTATCCGTCAGCAAAAATGTTGGCGTGGCGCTTTCGACTTCTTTTGTATTATCAATAACTTTTGTTTTGGTTTCGCCGTCACCGCCGTGAGCCAGCAGTGCGCCAATCGCACCGCCTCCCAACGCCGCTCCGGCAATCCAGCCCCACGGCGCATCGCTTAAGACGCTTCCCTGCTCCAGAAAAGGTTCAATGCTGCTAATGGGTGCAGCCTGGGCGGTTAATTCGGTGGCGGCAACGCCTGATGCTTCCCCGGCATCGGCAAATGAAATATGCGTCAACTCCTGGTTATCGTTAAATACCAGTTCGGAATGATTATGGGTTTCCGTGTCTTCGACAAAATAATTATTGCAGCGGATCACGCTGCCATCTTTCATATAAATGAGGAGGTCATTCCCCTGGCGGACATAACGCACCACGTCCTGAGCAGAACCCTGAATTTCAATCACGCTCGGCGATGAAATAGAGACCGAGAGATTACCTTCACCGGTTAATTTCGTTTTTTCTGCCGTTTTTCGAATGATAACATCAACAACTTTTGCGTTACTCATATTCTTCTCCTTGCAGGTGCGCGTATTCCTGTGGTTATGTCCACCAGAGGGATGTAACTATCCCTGGGAAAAACCACCCATTATTGTCTGACTTATTTCGCGCAGAAAGGCGCGCCTTTTTTAACTCAAATCAGGTAATTTCGCGGCAGCGTTTTTCTCTATTCCGATAAGCGGCATGAGATTATCCACCGCGGAGGCGTAATTAATCGCCGCGCTCCAGCCATCGTATTCAGCCATTATTTTCGCTGAGGTGGCAGACCAGACATCCTGCTCCACGCTGAGCAGATCGTTAATGCTGCGCTTGCTCAGGGTATATTCATTTTTGTAGACGTCGCGGGCGCGCAACGCATTTTCCAGCTGACGTTTTCCGGCCTCCATACGTCCTTGCGCCCCGGTCCAGTCGGCCTGTGCGACGGAGGCTTTTTGCAGGACATCAAAACGGGCCTGATCGACCTGAGACGATGCCATTGCCCTTGCGCCCTCGGCCTGACGGACGCGCGCCGAGACCGCGCCGCCCTGATAAAGCGGTGCATCAATATTGAGCTGGATCTGATCATCCCAGTACGCGCGATTATCAGACTCGTACCGGGTGCGGCCCCCTTTCAGGCTTAAGGTTGGCCAGTGCTGTGACTTCGCGGTTTCTACGCCGTACTGGGCTGAACGCTCCATGTTCTGCGCGGCCATCACCGTTGGGATCAGTGAATAATCAATTCGATTGAGAGAATCCGACTCCACGGCCAGACCTCCCGGAACCGGTGAATAGCGTTCAGCCTGTATGCCAGTTAATACCGCCAGCCGCGCGCGGGCGCTGTTCAGGGACGCATTGTACTGCTCTACCGTCGCCTGCATTCCGGCAATACGGGTGCGGGTCTGAAGCTCATCAGAGGTGGAGCTTACGCCTGCATCGGCGCGGAGTTTTGCCAGCTGCTCAACGTTTTTAAGCGCCTGCACGTTCTCTGTTGCCGCCTGTAGCAGATCGCTGTAGCGTTTCACTTCCACATAGCTGAGGGCCGTTTTTTCCGCGACGGCAGACATCGTGCTCATTAGCTGGTAGCGATAGCTGTCACGCTGAGCTGAAGACTGGCTGATGCTGTTATTGGTCTTGCCAAAATCGTACACAAGCTGCGTCAGGCTCAGCCCCCAGGCTGCGGAATTTCGCAACGAGCCGCTCGAATCGGTGGTCTGGCTGTGACCCGTACTCCCGTTCAGGGCTATTTGTGGCATCCAGCCACTACGCGCTTCGTCTATTTGTGCCTGGCCAATCCCCAGCTGTGCAGCCTGCTGACTCACCGACGGGTCGCGGTCAAGAGCGAAAAGAATACTTTCTTTCATCGTCATTGCCGCAACGGGAGATATCCCTACCAGACCGTTAGTTGCATGAGCCGCAGTCACCACCAGTGAAATTAAGGTCAGGGAAGCAGATAATCTGAGCATCCTGTTATTGCATTTCATCTTTATAATACCCCCGGACTTCAGGTGATGGCTAAATAATTACCAGGAAGAGGTACAAATAATTCACCCTATTTGCCCCACTCCTGTTTGATAAATTCCGCCAATAGTCGACCACACCCATTTCAATTGAGATGAGAGCCGTTCAATCTCTTTTTTTCTTTTAAGAATTTACTTAAATATTCATTGATTCGCAGCATAACAAAATGTGATATGAGCGACCACACCTGTAGTGTTAATGCGGTGTTACAAATAAGAAAAAAGATGGGGTTTCTGGACAAATGGCTATTAGATGCGTTTACGCTGAAACATATAAACCATCTGTAATTTAAGGAAAATTCTGAAACACCTTGATGTACATTTTTGCGTTTATTTCATCGCGAATCAGACACAAAGATTTTCAAAGAACTGTCAATTTAAGTCATTCGCTGATTAATATTAAATTATTTTACTTTAAAAAGAATATCTAATAGATATAAGCACCAATTTATATTTATAATCTGGTTTTATATTCTTATTCGAACTCCTTATTCGGTAGCTTTAACCAAATTTCTATGTAAAACATAGCGTTAACATCAGGTCTAAACGATACATACATGTTTTTGATGACTGATTAATGCTAATTCAATATTCACCTTATCAAACTGTTTTTGGACAACATCCCCCTCCTGTTACGATTCCCTTTCCTGTAAAATGCTGTAAACTGCATAGTATTGCGACATTTTGCAGGATACTGCACCCATGCATAAAACCGCCAGACAGAAATATGTACTTGAAATTATTACTGAACAAGGCCAGGCCAGCATCACTGAGCTGGCAGAAAAGTTGCAGGTTTCTGCGGATACTATCCGTCGCGATCTGACCGATCTGGAAAAACAGGGATTGGCGCAAAAAAACCATGGCGGCGCCATCGCGCTGAATCTCTCGACGATGAACCGAGTTAGCAGGAATACCTTACTGCCTGAAATCAAGCAGCGGCTGGGTAAACAGGTTGCGCAGTGCGTACCTGCGGGCTCGACGCTTTTTCTGGACGCCGGAAGCACACTTCTGGCCGTTGCCTCTTTCCTGCAGGGACCGCTGACCATCATCACCCCTTCTCTTGATATCGCCCAGCAGGTTAGCGATCGGGAAGATATCGATCTGATCCTGCTTGGTGGAAAGTGGGATCAGAAACAGCGCCTGTTTGCCGGAAGCGCCACCCTTTCGCTGCTCTCTCGCTACCGGGCGGATATCGCCATCCTTGGCGCATGCGCCATTCATGCCGAGCTCGGATTGAGCGCCAGTCAGGAGGCGGATGCCGAGGTGAAGCGTGCCATGCTGGCCGCAAGCCAGGCGCACTGGGTAGTCGCCGATCATCTGAAACTCAACCAGTGCGAACCTTATCTGGTTTCAGGGTTATCCCAGATTCATCAACTGTTTTTAGATCGTCCCTGGGCAGAGCTCGGGGACCATAGCGCCGTGCAGGTTACCGTTTGCGCGCATTAACGTGGAGAAGGTCATGAATAAAGTGAAGACAATGAATATTGCGCTGATCGGGTATGGTTTTGTGGGTAAGACGTTTCATGCCCCGCTGATCCAGTCCGTCGACGGCCTGAAGCTGGCGGTGGTCTCATCCCGGGATGAAGAGAAAGTGAAACGCGACCTGCCGGACGTCCTCGTTGTCGCCACGCCGGAAGAGGCCATTCAGCACCCGGATATCGACCTGGTGGTTATCGCCTCCCCTAACGCGACCCATGCGCCGCTGGCCACCCTGGCGCTCGATGCCGGCAAGCATGTGGTAGTGGATAAGCCGTTTACGCTGGATATGCAGGAAGCGAGAGATCTGATTGCGCTTGCGCAAGAAAAACAACGCCTGCTCTCTGTCTTCCATAACCGCCGCTGGGACAGCGATTTTCTCGGCATTAAGCAGGTGATTGAGCAAGGCAGTATCGGCAAGGTAAAACACTTTGAATCGCATATCGATCGTTTCCGCCCGGAGGTTCGCGTGCGCTGGAGAGAGCAAAATGTTCCCGGCAGTGGCCTGTGGTTCGACTTAGGCCCGCACATGATTGACCAGACGCTACAGCTTTTTGGTCTGCCGCTGTCGGTACAGGGCAACATCGCCACCCTGCGTGACGGTGCGGAAATTAACGACTGGGCGCACGTGGTGCTGAACTATCCTGAACACAAAGTGGTCCTCCATTGCAGCATGCTGGTGGCAGGCGGCGTTGCCCGCTTTACCGTCCACGGCGATAAGGCCAGCGTGGTGAAAGCGCGCATCGATCAGCAGGAAGCCCAGCTTCTGGCAGGCGTCATTCCGGGTAGCGAAAGCTGGGGTGAGGACAGCGACGCTATGGTGCTGTTTAATGCCCAGGGTGAAGCCAGCGCTATCCCTGCGCCAAAAGGCGACCAGCGGCAGTACTATATAAACGTGCGCGATGCCCTGAACGGCAAGATTGACAATCCGGTCCATCCGGTGGAAGCCCTGGCGGTGATGGCGGTGCTGGAAGCGGCGGTAAAATCTTCAGAAACGGGTACAACTCAGGAACTGGACTTAACGGCGCAGGAGCGCGCGCAACTGCAATAAGCCGCAAAAAAAATGCCCTGCGGGTTGGCAGGGCATTATCGGTCACTGACGCTTTTTCGGCATCATGCGCAGCAGCGTATTGTCTTTCCAGAAATAGTGATGCATCAGCGCGGCAAAGGCGTGCAAACCAATCACAAAATACCCCAGATTCGCCAGCGTTACGTGCCACGCTTTTAGCGTATCCACCAGGTCAAAATTCCCCTCCGCCGCATGCGGCATCGTCAGGCCAAACGCAAACCAGTCATTTCCCCGGTTATACATCATCACCATGCCGATCAGCGGCAGCGCAATAAACAGCAGGTAGATAACCAGATGCCCCAGATGGGACAGCCCGGTGATCATCGCTTTTGGTTTCGGTTGAATGGGCGGAGCCGGGAATTTCAGGCGGATAAACAGGCGCGCCACCATCAGCACCAGGATGCTGATCCCGCAGGAAACGTGGATCATATTAATAAGCGGACGATCGGTTCGCGGGAACCAACCTCTGAACTCCATGGCGCAATAGGCCATAATCACTAACAGAAAAACCAGCCAGTGAATGCTGATTTGCAGACCCGTATATTTTGTGCGCATGTTGTTTCCCGATAAATAACAGTTATCGCGCCAACATAACCACCTTTCCTGAAAATGTGAACCCCCTTTTACGGAGGGCCGAGTATTCCCAGTTATTTGAAATCAGAAGCATTAACGTGCCTTCAGAATAACGGAGGGATTACAGCGATGCCCAGGTCCGGCTGTAAATCGCTGAGGCGTTTGCCTTCCGGCCGGGGCGAGGCGCAGGGATGCGCCGAGAGGGCGGGCTTTACAGGGATGTTACCTCCGCCCGTCCCCGATAAGCCGGAAGGAATAAGCCGAAGGGACCGCGAAGCGGCGATTTACCGCCGGGAGCCCGGGTCGCCAGGGTGGTGGCGACTGAGCCACCCTGGCACGTTCACCGGTCATTTTGTTACAGAGTAGCAAGGAACCTAAAGTGAACGGAATGACCACCAGAGCCGTATGTTCCCCTCACCCTAACCCTCTCCCCAAAGGGGCGAGGGAACTGCTTCGTGCACACATTATCTCGCATGGAGGGGGCTCCTGATTACGACTGCAAATAGACTACCTGCGTCTGCAAATACTCATTCAGACCGTGTTTGCCATCCGCCCCGCCGATCCCGGATTTCCGCCAGCCCGCATGGAAGCCCTGCATCGCTTCAAAGTTTTCACGGTTAATGTAGGTCTCGCCGAACTTAAGCCCTTTAATGGCTTTCATGGCGACATTCAGATCCTGCGTATATACAGACGAGGTTAAACCGTAGTCGCTGTCGTTGGCCATTTTCAGGGCCTCTTCCAGGGTGTCGAAAGCCACCACCGGCAACACCGGGCCAAAGGTCTCTTCGTGCATGATGGCCATGTCCTGATGTACGTCCAGCAGCAGCGTTGGGGGATAAAAATACCCTTTGCCCTCTGCCGCTTTACCGCCAAGGACCACTTTAGCCCCTTCCTGCACCGCGCGCGCCACCTTCTGCTCCACACGCTCCAGCGCGGCGGCGTTGATCAGCGGCCCCATGGCAATATCCGTTCGCTCAGCCGGATTGCCAAACTGGACGGCTTTCATTGCCTCGCCCAGACGATTCACAAAGCGGTCGTAGATCCCCTTCTGAACATAGACACGTTCCGCGCAGTTACACACCTGTCCGGTATTGATGACGCGTGAATCCACAATGGCCTTCACGGCCAGCTCGAGGTCGGCATCGTCCATCACGATGGCCGGGGCTTTACCACCCAGTTCCAGCCCCACTTTGGTGATGTTTTTCGCAGCCGCAGCCATGATCTTTTCACCCGCCCCGACGCTGCCGGTCATGCTGACCATCGCCACTTTCGGGTTCCCGGCCAGCTCCTGTCCGACGGTTTCACCGCGGCCCAGCACCAGGTTGAAGACGCCTTTCGGCAGGCCAATCTCGTCGACGATTTTGGCAAACGCAATGGCGTTGTTTGGGGTAAATTCGCTCGGTTTGATAACGATGGTGTTGCCGGTGATTAGCGCAGGAGCGAGCTTACGGGCAATCAGGAAGAAGGGAAAGTTCCACGGCAGAATGCCGGTGGTGACGCCAAGGGCGCGCTTAAACACCAGAATATTCTCGCCCGGACGGTCGCTCTGAATGATTTCCCCTTCATAACGGCGCGCCCACTCGGCCATATAGTCGATATAGTCAGCGGTAAAGTTAACTTCCACTTCCGCCAGCTGCTGGATCTTGCCCCCTTCGGCCACAATCAGCGCGCTGATTTCGCTGACGCGCTCGCGGATCCCGGCGGAAATTTTGCGTAGCCAGCTGGCGCGTTCAATGGCAGGCAGCGCCTCCCAGCCAGCCTGCGCGCGCTCTGCCGCGTCAATGGCCTTGCGGGCGTCCTCGGCGGTGCCGTCGGGAATACGGGAAATGACCTCTTCCGTGGCCGGATTGATCACGTCAATCCAGGCATCACCCTGCCAGGCAACAAACTGTCCATCAATATACATAGGATGTTGTACGGGTACTGTCATAACCTGCTCCTGTAATCACACTGTTTTTAACAAGTAAACTTAATGTTAAAAACTATAATTACCGGGGCAATTGCCTACTCTATGAGTCTGTTTTTGTGAGATATCTCATAAAAGAAACGGGTCAGCCCGTTTCAAAAATCACAAATCGGCAACAAAGGCTGCCCGTTTGCGTAAAAGATGGCGCAAACGGGCAAGAGCATTACAGCAGAGAACGGCTCACCAGCGCGTCGGTGAGAATGACGTCGTTTCGCAGGATCTGCCACGCGGCGTCCACGTCGGCAGGGATATCGACATGGGCAATGAAATCACGTCCCGCCGGACCGTAGCCGTTGATGTCGTCCCTGAGTCGCGGAAATTCACCCAGCACCAGCGACAGGTAACGTTCTACCGGCCATAACCCCTCGACCGGGCCGCTGAACGCCAGACCGTCGTCACTGTTTTGCAGCACGGGCGTCAGGCCGGGATGACTCATCCATGCGGGCGATGCAGCCTCGTCGCGGCAAACGCGGGCAAACGTAGCCATTGTGCGACGCTGCATCGTCGGGTCCTGCACTACCAGCACCCGGGCGGCGTTCAGTCCGGACTGTTTCATCAACGCCCGGCTGAAGCGGGCGTTTTCGCCACAGTTGCTCGACTGATCCTCAACGTGAAGATGCTCAGCCGGAATGTTCCAGAATTCACGGGCGATGTCGGCCAGAATAGCCGCCTCAGCCCGCCCGGTGGTGGGTATCCTGTTATAGCGGGGGTGCTTAGCAATCGCGGCGTAGAGGAAGGTCGTCGAGTGACCGATCCCGCCGCTGATGATCAGAGGAACCTCCTGTTCAGCCGCGATTTTACAGGCAGCATCAATCGCGGGGATCACCGCGTTACCCGCCAGAATCACCAGATCAACGGGCTGGTTGTCCTGATAGTCGTCCTGAGCAAGCCACGCCCCAACGGTATTCACGGCATCGAGGGTTGTGCCAGGCAGACAGGGGAAAAGTGCCATTGTCATCGTTACCTCCTTACAGCATTAATCTTTAGAGTACTTCACACAACGGGGGTGAAAAGGAGATCACTCTGAAAGCCGAGGTGCTCATTACACTGCATATTTGTCATTTTGATGAAATAACCAGAAACATCCAAAAACAATTGGGTTGCACCCTGGGTTTGTGCTTTTGATTATCTGCCCTTCAACACATCCTGCCACAACAGCGTGCTGAAAAAGCACCAGTTGCTGCTTAACCCATCGTGTTCTGACCCGTTTTAGTTCTGGCTGACTTGCCAAACGTAACATCCAACCCTAAGTTGCTTAACAATTTCACAACCATTACACACCGACAGGTTGCACCTGAAGCGCGCCAGGTAACACCTCTATTATCATCCACGTGGCGGAGTTTTGAGTCATGACACAACATGAGAGCACGACAACGGTATTGCGGAAAAACAAAAAGGTATTAATTGCCAGTCTTACGGGAAGTTCTATTGAATGGTTTGATTATTTTCTCTATGGCACCGCTGCCGCGCTGGTGTTTAACAAGATTTTCTTTCCGATGGTCGACCCGGTAATCGGGCTGATCCTCTCCTATCTCTCCTTCTCGTTGACCTTTTTTATTCGCCCCATTGGCGGCGTTCTCTTTGCACATATCGGGGATCGTATCGGTCGCAAAAAAACGCTTGTCCTCACCCTTTCATTGATGGGAGGTGCAACCGTGATGATTGGCCTGCTGCCCACCTACGACATGATCGGGATGTGGGCGCCCGCGTTGCTGATCCTGATGCGTATTATTCAGGGGATGGGTATCGGCGGTGAATGGGGTGGCGCGCTGCTGCTGGCTTATGAGTATGCTCCAGAAAAACGCAAAGGCTTCTTCGGCAGTATTCCGCAGGCGGGCGTTACCATCGGCATGTTGATGGCGACATTTATCGTCTCGCTAATGACGCTGTTCAGCGAAGAGGATTTTCTCTCCTGGGGCTGGCGCATTCCGTTCCTGCTCAGTTCCGTGCTGGTAATATTGGGGCTTTGGATCCGAAAAGATATTGACGAAACGCCTGATTTCCAGAAAGTGAAAAAATCCGGTCAGGTTGCGAAAGCTCCGCTGCGCGACACCATAAAACACCACTGGCGTGAAGTGCTAATTGCCGCCGGGCTTAAGGTTGTTGAGACAGCACCGTTCTATATTTTCTCCACGTTTGTGGTGAGCTACGCCACTACCACCCTGACCTATCAGAAATCCCAGGCGCTGGAGGCAGTAACTCTTGGCGCACTGGTCGCCACTATCATGATCCCGCTGATGGGGCTGCTCTCCGACAGGGTTGGCCGCCAGCGTATGTACGCCGTCAGTGTCTTCGTGCTCGGCCTGTTTATCGTGCCCTGGTTTATGCTGCTGAATACCGGTACCACCTGGGGAATTGTGCTCGCGACCGTTATCGCTTTTGGCGTACTGTGGGCACCGGTGACGGCGGTTCTCGGCACGCTCTGCTCTGAAATTTTCAGTGCCAACGTTCGCTACACCGGTATCACGCTGGGTTATCAACTTGGGGCCGCGCTGGCGGGCGGAACGGCACCGCTAATAGCTACCGGACTGCTGGCGAAATACGACGGCGACTGGGTACCCGTGGCCTGGTATCTGGGCGTGACGGTCGCTATCTCCCTCATTGCAATTTTTTGTGCCAGCCGCATCAACCGTGAACGCCACCTTCAGGCGCAGCCGGAACAGCGATAATATTATTGCGGCTCCGTTCGCGAGCCGCACTTTTTCTTCATCATTCCCTCTACATTTGATTAACATACAATATTCGTATTCACTTGAATTATGATTTGCGTCAGCCGTAGAATCATTAGCCCGCTCACAATTCAACATTTTTAAAGGTAAACCCCGTTATGCGCCTGCCCCAACGCGATCCTTATGCTCCTCGCGAGTGGCAGCCACACGAGAAACCCGCTCTGCTGGGTTCCCCTTCCACCCCGGAACATCCGACGTCGAAACGGATCGCCTATGGCGTGGTCGGCCTGCTGGTGTGCCTGACCGGGGCGCTGGGTAACGCGGTCGTCACCGCCAATCTGCAAAATCTGCAAGGCACCTTCGGCGCCTGGTCGACTGAAATCGCCTGGCTGCCTGCCGTCTATGTCATGACTAACGTCTCTATCAACCTGCTGCTGGTAAAGTTTCGCCAGCAGTACGGTTTGCGCGCGTTTACGGAAGGCTTCCTGGTGCTGTATGTGCTGGTCACCTTTTTCCACCTGTTTGTGAACGATCTCAGCTCGGCGCTGATGGTACGGGCGGCACACGGGATGGTCGCCGCCGCGCTCAGCTCGCTCGGCATTTATTACCAGATACAGGCCTGGCCCGCGAAGCACCGACTGAAGGCGCTGACCATCGGCATTACCGGTTCGTCGCTGGCGATACCGCTGGCGCGGCTGTTCTCCACCGAGCTGTTGCAGCTTGATGAGTGGCGTGGGCTGTACTTCTTCGAGCTGGGTTTGGCCCTGATCTCACTGGCCTGCGTGATGGTGCTGAAACTGCCCCCGGGCGATCGACGCAAAGTTTTCGAGAAGAAAGATTTCATCACCTTCTTTTTGCTTGCGCCCGGTATGGCGCTGTTGTGCGCGGTTCTGTCGCTAGGGCGTCTGGAATGGTGGTTTGAAACACCGTGGATCGGCTGGGCGTTGGCTCTCTCGCTGGTGCTAATTGTCTGTGCAATCGTCTTTGAACATAACCGCAGCAACCCGCTGCTCAATACCCGCTGGCTGTCCAGCGGCAGCATCGTACGCCTGGGGTTGATTATGCTGCTGATCCGCATCGTACTGGCGGAACAGAACACCGGCGTCATCGGCTGGCTGCAATATGCAGGCCTACAGAATGAACAGATGACCCATCTGGCGTGGTCTATTTTCGCCGGAATCGTCTGCGGTATCGTCACCAGCTGTCTGACGATCAAACCCACTAAGCTGGCCTGGCCGATTATCACCTCGCTGGCGCTGATGATTGTTGCTTCGCTGCTGGACAGCCAGTCCAATAACCTGACCCGGCCGGATCAGCTGATGTTCAGCCAGTTCCTGCTTGGTTTCGGCAGCGCTTTCTTCCTCGCCCCTGCGATGCTGGCCGCCATTGGCGGGGTGATCGCCGATCCACGCAATCTGGTCAGCTTTTCCGTGATGTTTGGCATGAGTCAGAACCTTGGTGGCCTGCTGGGTTCTGCAATCCTTGGTACCTTCCAGACCTGGCGCGAGAAGTACCATTCCAGCCTGCTGGCTGACCAGCTCACCACCCTCAACCCGCTGGTGAACGAACGCATTCAGCTTTACACCCAGATGTATAAAAGCCTGGTTGGCGACAGTTCCCTGTTGGGAACCCAGGCCATTATTCAGCTTCAGACGGTGACGACGCTTGAGGCAAACATTCTGGCTTACAACGATACTTATCTCCTGACGGCGAGCATTGCCACAGCCACGCTGGTCTGGATTTTATGGCGCTTGCTGCGCCTGCGCATCACCGCCCGTATGGCCCTTAAGAACGCCACTGGCAATAAGTAATGACTATTTTTCAGGAGAAGTTATGAGTCAGCAGGATGCCGCCAAAGAGCAGGCCAACACCCGCAAAAATGTACGCGTCGTTTCCATTTTCACCGCCGCGGCTATCGGCATTGTCGGGGTGCTGGTGATCCTTTATGCCTGGCAGTTGCCCCCGTTCACGCGTCATACCCAGTTTACTGATAACGCCTACGTGCGCGGCCAGACCACGTTCATCAGTCCGCAAGTCAACGGCTACATTACTGAGGTCCATGTTCAGGATTTTGTGCAGGTTAAAAAAGGCGACCTGCTGTTGCAGATTGATGACCGGATCTATCGCCAGCGCGTCCATCAGGCCGAGGCGCAGCTGGCAATGAAAATTGCTGCGCTGAACAACAACCTGCAACAGCGTAAAAGCGCGGAAGCGGTGATTGCCAAAAACGAAGCGGCACTGAAAAACGCCCGTGCCCAAAGTCTGAAAACCCAGGCGGATCTGAAACGCGTGAAGGATCTGACCGCAGACGGCTCCCTGTCCATTCGCGAGCGCGATGCGGCGCTGGCCAGTGCCGCCCAGGGGAGCGCCGATATCGACCAGGCGAAAGCAACGCTTGAGATGTCGCGCCAGGATCTACAAACGGTTATCGTCAATCGCGCTTCGCTGGAAGCGGACGTTCAAAATGCGAAAGCCGCGCTGGAGCTTGCGCAGATCGATCTGCAAAACACCCGCATTGTCGCGCCGCGTGACGGTCAGCTCGGGCAGATTGCGGTGCGTCTTGGAGCGTACGTCACCGCCGGGACGCACCTTACCACGCTGGTCCCGCCGCAGCACTGGGTGATCGCCAATATCAAAGAGACGCAGCTGGCGAATTTACGCGTCGGACAGCCAGTGAAATTCACCGTCGATGCGTTAAACGATAAAGCCTATCAGGGCCGCGTGGAGAGCATATCCCCGGCCACAGGCGTCGAGTTCAGCGCTATTACCCCGGATAACGCCACGGGCAACTTTGTTAAAATCGCCCAGCGCATCCCGGTACGCATTGAGGTACTCGGTGAGCCGGAGGCGTACCGGCTGCTGCGCCCTGGCATGTCGGTGCAGGTCACCATCGACACGCGGGAGGCAAAACAATGACGCTTCGCCCGATAGCCGGCCTGCTGATGATGGCTATCCTAGCGGGTTGCCAGTCGGTTGACGTTGAGCCCGCCACATCGTCCCTGCATATCCCGGCCCAGTGGCGCGCGACGTCGGGGCCAACCAGCCCGACAGAGCAGCTCTGGTGGCGTAATTTCCACGACAGCAATCTGAATCACTATGTGGATCAGGCGCTGAAGAACAACAGCGACGTGCTGATTGCCCGCGAGCGGATTAATGAGTATCAGGCCCGGGTATACGCCGCCGACGGCAGCCTGTTCCCGTCGCTTGACGCGGGCGTGACCGGGACGCGCGCGCGCTCGCAGTCCGCCGCCACAGGCCTTCCGGTATACGGTACGTTGTACAAAGGCAGCCTGACCGCCAGCTACGACGTGGATATCTGGGGGGTAAACCGCAGCACCTCCCGTGCCGCCGAAGCGTCGCTGGAGGCACAAAAGGCGGCGGCCGCGGCGGCAGATCTCACGGTCGCATCGTCGGTGGCCTCCGGGTACGTCACTCTCCTGTCGCTGGATGAACAGCTTCGCGTTACCCAGTCCACGCTGAAATCGCGTGAAGAGGCGTTCAATCTTGCTAAACGACAGTTTGAGACGGGATACAGCTCTCGCCTTGAGCTGATGCAATCGGATTCTGAGCTGCGCGCCACCCGCGCTCAGGTTCCACTGCTTCAGCACCAGATTGCGCAGCAGGAGAATGCGCTTAGCCTGCTGCTGGGCAGCAACCCGGGTAACGTTGCGCGCGGTGAAAGCTTTGATGCCCTGACGCCGCTGAAACTGCCCTCCCAACTGCCGTCGACGTTACTGAACCGGCGTCCGGATATCGTCCAGGCTGAACGTCAGCTGATTGCGGCGGACGCGACGCTGGCGGCATCGCGTGCCAGCCTGCTGCCGTCGATCAACCTCACGGCCACAGGATCGGTGCAGGATCGCACGCTGTCGGGATTGCTGGATAACCCCCTCCAGCTCTGGAGCGTGGGCGGCAGTATTCTTGCGCCGCTGCTGAACCGACAGACGCTGAATGCACAGGTGGATATCTCCCAGTCTCAGCGTAATCAGGCGTTGTACAGCTACGAAAAAACCGTACGTAATGCGTTTGCCGAGGTGAATGACAGCCTTGATGCCATCACCCGTTATCAGGAACAGCTTAACGAGCTGCTGGCTCAGCAGGCGGTCGCGCAGGAGACGCTGCGGATAGCGCAAAACCGCTACCGCAACGGGTACTCTTCTTATCTGGATGTGCTCGATGCACAGCGCACGCTGTTCTCGGTGTAGACCAGCGTGGTACAGGTGAAAAACAACCTGCTGCTGGCGCAAATTGATTTGTATAAAGCGCTGGGCGGCGGTTGGGTCAGTGCGTGAAAACATGCCGGGTGGCGGCTACGCCTTACCCGGCCTACATTTCGCCTCTGGCGATACCCCCAAGGAGTCAATCTATGCAACAGCAGTGGTGTTCAGTAGATAATTACATGATTTCGTCGCTTATTCCTGAAGATGAAGTTCTCCAGAACGTCCTTGAAAACAACAAACGCGCCGGTTTACCCGAGCACGACGTTGCCGCAAATCAGGGGCAACTGCTGGCGCTGTTTGTCCGCATGACGCAGGCGCGTCGAATACTGGAGATCGGTACGCTTGGTGCATATAGCTCAATCTGGATGGCGCGCGCCCTACCGCCGGACGGAAAGTTGATTACGCTAGAAGCGGACCCGAAACATGCCGCTGTTGCACGCCAGAATATTCATCTTGCGGGACTCGGCGATCGTATCGAACTGATTACAGGCCCGGCGCTAAAGTCGCTCGAGAATTTCGGTGACGTCCCGCCCTTTGACCTGATCTTTATTGATGCCGATAAGCCAAACAATCCCGGCTACCTGGAGTGGGCGCTGCACTACTCCCGTCCCGGCACGGTAATAATCGGCGATAACGTGGTGCGCGACGGCGAGGTGGTTAACGGGCAAAGCGACGATGCACGCGTGCATGGGGTACGGAAGTTTATCGAGATGACTGGAGATAACCCACGCTTAACCGCCACCGCGCTGCAAACGGTGGGCGTTAAGGGGTGGGATGGGTTTACGCTAGCGATGGTGGAACGATAAAAAAGCCGGGTGGCGGCTACGCCTTACCCGGCCTGCATGTTCTCCCGTAGGCCCGGTAAGCGCAGCGCCACCGGGCAATGGTTTTAGCCGGCGATCTGCTCCATCGCCTGCAAGATACGCTTATCCGAAATGGGATACGGCGTACCGAGCTGCTGGGCGAAGAAGCTGACGCGCAGCTCCTCGATCATCCAGCGGATCTCCCGCACGTCGTCGTCATCGCGACGCGCTGGCGGCAGTTTGTTGAGCCACTGCTGCCACGCCTGCTGCACGTTTTCGACTTTCAGCATCTGCGCTCGATCGCGATGCGGATCGACCGCCATTTTCTCCAGACGCTTCTCAATCGCCTGCAAATAACGCAGCGTATCACCCAGACGCTTAAAGCCGTTGCCGGTGACAAAGCCGCGATACACCAGCCCCGCCATCTGCGCCTTCACGTCCGACAGACCCAGGGCCATGGTCATATCCACCCGCCCCTTCAGGCGCTTGTTGATATTGAACACGGCGGTGAGGATCTGCTCGACCTGTTTCGCAATCTCTACCACGGTATCGTTCAGCTCCGCGCGCACCTTTTCATGAAGCTGAGCAAAGCCCTCTTCCGTCCAGACCGGACCGCCCGCCTCGTGGATCAGTTTGTCCACACCGCAGGAGATACAGTCGTCGATCAGATCCAGCACCTTACCGTACGGGTTAAAGTAGAGCCCCAGCTTGGCTTTGTTCGGCAGCTTCTCGTGCAGATACTTAATCGGCGACGGGATGTTAAGCAGCAGCAGGCGACGCAGCCCGCGCCACATCATCTGCTGTTGCTCCTGCGGATTGTCAAAGAGCTTAATCGCCACACTGTCGCGCTCATCCACCAGCGCGGGCCAGGCTTTCACCTTGTAGTTCCCGCGCTTCTGCTCATAGCTTTCCGGAAGCTGACCAAAGCTCCAGATGTGCAGCCCGCTCTGCTCAATACCGTCATCGGCCACCGCAGAGAGCGTCTCCTGGACTTTACCTTTCAGCGCTTCTTTCAGCTCCGTCAGAGAACGGCCTTCGAGCAGCTTTTTGTTTTTATCGTCCACTACGCGGAATGTGATTTTCAGGTGATCGGGCACCTGATCCCAGTTCCAGTCGTCGCGGTCAATCGTGGTCCCGGTCATGCGTCGGAACTCACGCTCCAGTGCGTCCAGCAGCGGCAGTTCCAGCGGCGTGACGCGGCCTAAAAACGCTTCGGCGTAGTTCGGCGCCGGTACAAAGTTGCGCCGCACTGGTTTAGGCAGGGATTTGATTAATGCAATGACCAGTTCGCGGCGCAGGCCGGGAATTTGCCACTCAAACCCGCTCTCATCCACCTGGTTTAACAGCGGCAGCGGAATGTGCACCGTCACGCCATCGGCATCCGCGCCCGGCTCAAACTGATAGGTCAGACGCAGCTTCAGGTTGCCCTGATGCCAGAAGTTCGGGTAGTCGAGCTTGCTGACCGACTCCGCGCCCTCTTTGATCAGCATGCTCTTTTCAAAGTTGAGCAGGTCCGGGGTCTCTTTGCTGGCTTTCTTCCACCAGCTGTCGAAATGGCGCGCCGAGATCACATCGTGGCTGATGCGCTGGTCGTAAAACTCAAACAGCGTCTCGTCGTCCACCAGAATGTCGCGACGGCGGGACTTGTGCTCAAGCTCTTCCACCTCGGCGCGCAGCTTGAGGTTTTCGCGGAAGAACGCATGGCGCGTCTGCCAGTCGCCTTCCACCAGCGCATGGCGGATAAACAGCTCGCGACTCAGCGCCGGGTCAATCTGGCTGTAGTTAACCTTACGCGCTGCAACCACCGGCAGGCCGTAAACGGTGACTTTTTCCGTCGCCATCACCGCGCCCTGCCCGCGCTCCCAGTGCGGCTCGCTGTACGAGCGTTTCAGCAGGTGCTGCGCCACCGGCTCAACCCACTCTGGATCGATACGCGCGGCGATACGCCCCCACAGACGGCTGGTTTCCACCAGCTCGGCGACCATGGTCCACTTTGGCGGCTTCTTGAACAAACCGGAGCCCGGGAAGATGGAGAAACGCGCGTTGCGTGCGCCGGTAAATTCCTGTTTATCCGCATCCTTCATCCCGATATGAGACAGCAGGCCGGTCAGCAGGGCGATATGAATTTCGCGGTACTCCGCCGGTTCACTGTTCACCGGGATGCCCAGCTCTTTCACCACCTGGCGCAGTTGGGTGTAGATATCCTGCCATTCGCGCACGCGCAGGTAGTTGAGGAAATCCACCCGGCACTGACGGCGGAACTGATTCGAAGAGAGCGCTTTTTGCTGCTCGCCGAGGTAGTTCCACAGGTTGACGAATGCGAGGAAATCGGACTCTTTATCGTGGAAGCGACGGTGTTTTTCATCCGACGCCTGCTGTTTGTCCATCGGACGCTCGCGCGGATCCTGAATGGAGAGCGCCGAGGTGATGATCATCGCCTCGCGCACGCAGCCGTGTTTTTGCGCCTCCAGCACCATGCGCGCCAGACGCGGGTCGACCGGCAGTTGGCTAAGCTGGCGGCCCAACGGCGTTAGCTTGTAGGCCGTCGCCTGCTCGTCGGTGGTAATGGCACCCAGCTCTTCCAGCAGCCGCACCCCGTCCTGAATATTGCGCTTATCCGGCGCTTCCACAAACGGGAAGGCGGCGATATCGCCCAGCCCCAGCGCGGTCATTTGCAGGATAACGGATGCCAGGTTGGTTCGCAGGATCTCCGGATCGGTAAACTCCGGGCGCGAAAGGAAATCGTCTTCCGAATAGAGACGAATACAGATCCCTTCCGACACGCGGCCGCAGCGGCCCTTACGCTGATTAGCTGACGCCTGCGAAACCGGCTCGATCGGCAGACGCTGAACTTTGGTTCTGTAGCTGTAGCGGCTGATGCGCGCCGTACCCGGGTCGATCACGTATTTAATGCCCGGTACGGTCAGCGAGGTTTCGGCCACGTTGGTCGCCAGCACGATGCGGCGCCCGCTGTGCGGCTGGAACACGCGGTTCTGCTCGCTGTTGGACAGGCGCGCGTACAGCGGCAGGATCTCGGTATGGCGCAGATCGCGCTTGCTGAGCGCATCGGCGGTATCGCGGATCTCACGCTCGCCGCTCATGAAGATCAGAATGTCGCCAGAACTCTCGTTGCCCAGCTCGTCGACGGCATCGAAGATGGCCTGAAGCTGGTCGCGCTCGGTATCGTCCGCCTCTTCAACAATCGGGCGATAGCGCACTTCAACCGGGTAGGTTCGGCCTGAGACTTCAATGATCGGCGCATTGTTGAAATGTTTTGAGAAGCGCTCCGGGTCGATGGTCGCGGAGGTGATGATGATTTTCAGATCCGGACGCCGTGGCAGCAGCTCTTTCAGGTAGCCGAGCAGGAAGTCGATGTTCAGGCTGCGCTCGTGCGCTTCATCGATGATGATGGTGTCGTACTGCATCAGCAGACGATCCTGCTGGATTTCCGCCAGCAGGATACCGTCGGTCATCAGCTTAACCATGGTGTTATCGCTGACGTGGTCGCTGAATCGCACCTTGTAGCCGATGCAGCCGCCCGGCTCCGTTTGCAGCTCGTCGGCAATACGGTTCGCCACGGTGCGCGCCGCCAGACGACGCGGCTGGGTGTGACCGATCAACCCTTTCACCCCGCGGCCTAATTCCATGCAGATCTTCGGCAGCTGAGTGGTTTTACCTGAACCGGTTTCCCCCGCGACGATCACCACCTGGTGGTCGCGCACGGCCTCAAGAATGTCCTGTTTTTTCTGGCTGACGGGCAGGTTTTCCGGATAGGTAATCTCCGGGCGTGCGGCTTCACGCAGCACAACTTTCCCTGCCGCCTGTTCAATCTCTTTGGCCATCTCCTGGTAAATGGCCTGTTGTGCATCAGGATTTTTAACCTTCTTAACGCCGTGCAGACGGCGCGCAAACCGCTGTTTATCGCGCAGCATCAGCGAATCAAGCTGTTGCATCAGCATCGGGAAGGATAATTTCTGTTGTTCTGTCATAGCGTTAACGGGCAGTGCACTGCCGGATAAAATCTCTTTTTAATGATTGCTATAGAGTACCACATCAGTGCTTTTCGCGCCTTATTCAAAAAATTCGAACATAGGCTTCGATATATTGCGCTATCCCTGTGGCAGGATTGTGAATAAAGTGTCAACAAGCAACGGGGCAACCCCCTCAATCAAATACAAAACAGGAAATTCCCATGAGCAAAGTATTAGTGTTGAAATCCAGTATTCTGGCAGGGTATTCACAGTCTGGTCAGCTGGCTGACTATTTCGTTGAACAGTGGCGTGAACAGCACAGCGCGGATGAAATCACCGTGCGTGACTTGGCGGCAAACCCGATTCCTGTGCTGGACGGCGAGCTGGTTGGCGCGCTGCGTCCGAGCGATGCGCCTCTCACCCCACGTCAGCAGGAAGCCCTGGCGCTCTCCGACGAGCTGATTGCTGAGTTGCAGGCCCACGACGTTATCGTGATCAACGCCCCAATGTATAACTTCAACATTCCTACGCAGCTGAAGAACTACTTCGACCTGGTGGCGCGCGCTGGCGTAACCTTCCGTTACACCGAGAACGGCCCGGAAGGTCTGGTGAAAGGTAAACGCGCTATCGTCCTGACCAGCCGCGGCGGTATTCACAAAGATACCCCTACCGATCTGGTCGCACCGTACATGACGCTGTTCCTGGGCTTCATCGGCATTACCGACGTGAACTTCGTGTTCGCTGAAGGTATCGCTTACGGCCCGGAAGTAGCCACCAAAGCGCAGACCGACGCGAAAGCCGCTATCGACAGCCTGGTCGCAGCCTAAATTTTCCCCCTCTCTCCGCCCGGTGGGAGGGTTTTTCTTTCCCCCGTATTTCGTTATCATCCGCACCCACTCTCCAGCCCGGCGGCCTGATGTCTGTCATAATCGATACGTTTATTGCACCACCCTGTCACGACGACATTGAGATCCTCTGGCAGGACGAGCATCTGCTGCTGATCAACAAACCCTCAGGTCTGCTCAGCCTGTCCGGGAAAAATCCGCAAAACCGCGATTCCGTCCACTACCGTCTGGTGCAAACCTTTCCCGGCTGCACGCTGGTGCATCGTCTTGATTTTGGCACTTCGGGCCTGATGGTGATTGCACGTAACAAAGCGATTAACGCCGCGCTTTGCCACCAGTTCAGCCAGCGCGCCGTGACCAAGGTTTACACCGCCCTGTTGTGCGGACATGTGGAACAGGACGAAGGGACCGTGGATGCCCCGATTGCCAAAGATCCGGCGCTGTTTCCGCTGATGACGATCTGTGCCCGCACCGGTAAGCCCGCTCGCTCCCGCTATCGGGTGATGGAACGTATTTATCAGGATACGACAATGCCGTTGACGCGGGTTGAGCTTACCCCGGAGACCGGGCGCACCCACCAGCTGCGCATTCACTGTCAGCAGTTAGGCCACCCTATTTTGGGGTGCGATCTGTATGGGGGTCTGGAATGGCCGGGGGCGGAAGAAACGCCCCGGCTGATGCTGCATGCAAGCGTTCTGAGTTTTATGCATCCGCTGAGCGGCGAGACCATGAATGCCCGTCACGCCGCGCCATTCTGAACGAGGTTTACCACATTAAATCGTCAGGGATTTTGAAGTCTGCGTACGGATCGTCTTCGTCCTGCTCTTCCTGACTCAACGCGCTGTTTAGCACAATGCTGTCCGCATCGCGCTGGGCAATTTTATCCGCCACCACCGCCGGGATAATCGCGTAATCACAGTCGCCATTCGCGTTAATCACCAGTCGGGCAATCGCCAGACGACCGTTGATCAGCTGGGTTTGCGTCTGCTTATCGACGTCGATTTTTTTGATCAGGCTGCCATCGGTAAAGTTAAAGGTAATGTTGCCCTTCGCCACGGTGATGCGGTTCATCTCAATCAGCTGCTTCACCTGCGCCCTGAACTCTTTTGCCAGCACCGCCTGTTTTTGCTGTTCGCTCAGCTGCTTATCACGCTCCAGCTGGGCTTTCTTGTTCTCTTCAACAGCCTCTCTCGCCTCGCGAGCCTGGACGCGGGATTTTTTCGCCGTGCGCTGAACCTTCGCCATCTTTTTACTGCTGACTAAGCCCGCTTTCAGCATCTGCTCTTGTAGGGTGAGTTTTGTCATGATCGTTTAAACCGGTTGGAAATGTCGGGGGATTATACCTGAATCGCGCAGTTCATGAAGAACCCTCATGACGCAGTGAAATTAAGTCACTTCCCCTGCGCCAGTGGCTCAGGCATAAATTATGCATTGATAACGTTTAGGCAACATGAACTTAGGATGCATAACCAAATGAGTCAGGCTTTCACATTTACCCTTAAGCGCAGTTGCTTTGATGAAAATTATAACCCGTCAGAAAACACGCGTACCACCACCAACTTCGCCAACCTGGCGCGTGGCGAGAAGCGTCAGGAGAACCTGCGCAATACGCTGGTGATGATCAACAACCGCTTTAACGCGCTGGCGAGCTGGGATAACCCAAAATCCGACCGCTATGCCGTCGAGCTGGAGATTATTTCAGTCGATATGAAAATCGGCGGCGATTTTACTTTCCCGGCCATCGAAATTCTGCAAACGACGATCGTGGATAAAAAGACCCACGAGCGCATCGAAGGCATCGTCGGGAATAACTTCTCATCCTATGTTCGTGACTATGATTTCAGCGTCCTGCTGCTGGAGCATAATAAAGATCAGCCCCGTTTTACCCTCCCCGAGAATTTTGGCGAGCTGCACGGCAATATCTTTAAAAGCTTCATTCATTCTGCGGAATATCAGGCGAACTTTAAAAAAGCGCCGGTGATCTGCCTGAGCGTCTCCAGCAAAGACACCTATCGTCGTACCGGTAACCACCACCCGGTGCTGGGGTATGAGTACCAGCCGGACGGCGAGTCGCTAACGGAACAGTACTTCGCGAAGATGGGCCTCAAGGTTCGCTATTTCATGCCGGAAAACAGCGTCGCGCCATTTGCCTTCTTCTTCACCGGCGATTTATTGCGTGATTACACCAATCTGGAACTGATCGGCACCATCAGCACCATGGAGACGTTCCAGAAGATCTATCGACCAGAAATTTACAATGCCAATTCCGCTGCGGGACAGTGCTATCAGCCCGACCTGAATCAGCAGGATCACTCATTAACAAAAATCGTCTATGACCGTGAAGAGCGCAGCCGGCTGGCCATTGAACAGGGTAAATATACCGAAGAGCGGTTCATCAAACCCTATAAAACCCTTCTTGAGCAGTGGTCTCATCACTTCACGCTTTAATTTAATACGAATAAAAGGTTCTTCTTATGAAAACATTGCTCCCGACATCGACGGCTGGCAGCCTGCCGAAACCCACCTGGCTTGCGCAGCCGGAAACGCTCTGGTCGCCGTGGAAACTCCAGGACGAGGAATTACTGGCAGGGAAACAGGATGCGCTTCGTTTGTCTCTGGATGAACAGATTCGCGCCGGGATTGATATCGTCAGCGACGGGGAACAAACCCGCCAGCATTTCGTCACCACCTTTATTGAACATCTCAGCGGCGTGGATTTTGAGAATCGTCAGACGGTGCGGATCCGTAACCGTTACGATGCCAGCGTGCCGACCGTGGTAGACGCGGTGGCGCGCCAGAAACCGGTGTTTGTAGACGACGCGAAATACCTTCGCCAGCTGACGGATAAGCCGATCAAGTGGGCGCTGCCTGGCCCGATGACCATGATCGACACGCTATACGATGCTCACTATAAAAGCCGCGAAAAGCTGGCCTGGGAGTTCGCTAAAATTCTTAATCAGGAAGCCCGCGAGCTGGAGGCGGCCGGCGTTGACATTATTCAGTTCGACGAACCTGCTTTTAACGTCTTTTTCGACGAAGTGAATGACTGGGGCATCGCCGCGCTGGAGCGCGCCATTGAAGGGCTGAAATGCGAAACCGCAGTACATATCTGCTACGGGTACGGCATCAAAGCCAATACGGACTGGAAAAAAACGCTCGGCTCCGAGTGGCGCCAGTATGAAGAGGCGTTTCCAAAGTTGCAGACCTCAAAGATCGATATCATCTCGCTGGAGTGCCACAACTCGCGCGTGCCGATGGATCTACTGGAGCTGATCCGCGGTAAAAAAGTGATGGTCGGGGCAATTGATGTTGCCACCCAGACCATCGAAACGCCGGAAGAGGTCGCCGATACGCTGCGCAAGGCGTTGCAGTTTGTGGATGCAGACAAGCTCTATCCGTCCACTAACTGCGGCATGGCTCCCCTTTCCCGCCAGGTCGCCAACGGTAAGCTGAAGGCATTAAGCGCCGGGACTGACATTATCCGTCGCGAGCTTGCCCGCTAACCTTCAGGTTTGCCAGTACAGTGGCGTACCGAACCGCTCTATATAGTAGTCAATCACCGCCCTGACGTTCAGGGGCGGATGACGCGCGTTCGGGTAAATCGCCGCAATCGTCAGTGGCTCCGTATTAATAGAACATTCCATTTCCGGCAGCAGTGCCACCAGCTCACCGCTTTTGAGCCGTTCGTTCACCATCCAGTCCGGGAAAAGCACAACGCCCATGCCGCCCAGCGCCGCAATCAGGAGTGTTTCCGCGTTATTGGAAGTCATCAGCGGTACGATGGGATAGTGAACCCACGCCTCGCCCGACTGCCGGATCAGCCAGCGGTTAGGCCCGGACGAGCCGCGGTAAACCAGACAGTGGTGACGGCTGAGATCGTCCGGCCCCTCGGGTGCGCCATGTTTTTGCAGATAGTCCGGCGAGGCCGCCAGATGGTAGAACTGCTGACCGAACACCCGGGCGTGAAACGAGGAGTCCGTCAGCGCGCCGATGCGGAAGATTACGTCCGCGGCGTCGCGGTGCGGATCGATAAAATCGTCGGTGAGGGTCAGTTCAATGGAGAGACGAGGATAACGCGCCAGAAGCCCCGGCAGGCCCGGCGCGATGTGCCGTTGTCCGAAAAAGACCGGGCCATTGATACGCAGCGTGCCCGACGGCTCGCGGGCGCGTTCATCCAGCTCGCGTCGCGCATCCTCCAGATTTCCGGCCATCGCCCGGGCATAGCGCACAAAAAGATGCCCGCTCTCTGTGGGCATAATCGCCCGCGTGTTGCGGTAGAAAAGCTGTTGCCCGAGGGCATCCTCAAGCTGGTGAATCATGCGGGAAACCTGCGACGCAGAAATCCCTTCCCGCCTCGCCACCACGGAAAAATTCTGCGTTTCATAAACGTCGATGAAGATCAGCAGCGCGCGAACGCTGATATGTCCGGCATCCATCATTAATGCATTTCCTGCACAGGTGTTTCCTGCATTATGGCATTTTTCTCAATGATGTTCAGACGTAATCTTCTCCGCCTGGAAAAAGGAGAAAAAGCGTTATGCACATTATTTTAATTTTACTGGTGATTGCCGGCGGCATGGGGTTGTCCGTGGAAGCCGGGCTGCTGGGGCCGCTGTGCGCGGAGGTGGGCGACCTGTGGGCGGCGTTCAGCATATTTAGCGTGGGAACCGGGCTGACGTTTCTGCTGATGCTGTTTTTCAGCCCCCGCAACAGTCCCTCATTTTTTGCGCAGCCGTCATGGCACCTGCTGGGCGGCGTGCTCGGCCCGGTCTACGTCATCATTCTCACCATTGCCACGCCAGCGATCGGTATTGCTATGACGATGATCGGCATTCTGGCAGGCCAGTTCTTTAAAAGCCTGATTATTGACCACTACGGCCTGCTGGGTACGCCGCACCGCAGGATTGATACAAAACGCATTATTGCGCTGGGATTTATCATCGCCGCGCTCATTCTCGTGGCGCAGGGGTAACGTTATGACCGTGATTATGATTATTCTGGCGGTGATTGGCGGCGCGACGCTGAGCATTCAGGCTGCCATTAACGGGCAATTAGGCAGCAGCGTGGGGGTATTCAAAAGCGCGTTTCTGACCTTTTCCGTCGGCGCGCTGGTAACCGCCCTGCTCATTTTCTTTTTTGAGCCGAAACAGGCGGTCAGCCTGATGGATGTGCCCAAGTGGCAGCTTCTGGGCGCCCTGTGCGGCGTGCCCTATATAGTGATTATGGTGCTCGCGGTGCAGCGTATCGGCACCGCCGTTGCCACGGTAGCGGTGATCCTGGGTCAGCTGGCCATGAGCATGCTGATTGATAACTTTGGCTGGCTGAACAATGAAGCCATTCCGTTTTCAGCGAGCCGTTTCGGGGCCGTGGTCTGCCTGAGTATCGCGCTCTTCTTCATCTACTCAAGCAGTAAACCTCAGCCCGAAGAGGATTAACCGCCCTCTTTGCGGGTAAAGAACAGCGTCACCGTGGCGACGGTGACGCCAAATTTCTTCATCTCGGTTTTATTGAATAGGCGGGTGCTGTCCTGCAAATACATCCAGTCATCAAAGTGCAGCAGCCAGGTTTTGCCGTCCGCCTTCACGTTCATGCTGTAGCGCCAGTTAAGGGCGTTGCCCGAAACCTGACCTGTCGCGACACCTTCTATGTCACCCGCCGTGCCTTCGTAACGATCGTGGCCAATGCGGCGGATATGCCAGACGCGCTTTTGCTTCTCGCCGTCGTCATAGACAAAATGCTCGTTCAGCGTCAGCGTATCGCCGATAACATCTCCGGCGATCTCGACGTGAAAACGGCGGATCTGCTTACCGCTGCGGTCCTGCACCATCCCCCACGCCTCGGTTTTGCCCTGGAAGTAGTGGAAAATATCAAGCCTTGGCTGCTGCTGACGATACTCGGTCACTTCTGTGCTGCACCCGGCCACCAGCATTGTCAGTGTAAGCGCCATTAACAGGAATCGTTTCATTGTGGTCCTCCGATTAACTGCTGACGCAGTTCAGGATACTCGGTGCGGGGATCGAGCCAGATCGCCAGAAAGCGCGAGCTAAACGCTGCCGACTGGCGCGGCCCGAGGGGCGTAAATTTTTTCTGCAAAGCCGTGGGGCGATACCAGAATTGCCCCTGACCGTTATTAACCACAAACGCGAGCTGCGTGCCGGGCGTGACGTCGGGCCAGAGCGCTTTTAGCATCCGCAGCCAGGCTTCACTCTGCGGCTCCTGCTGCAAAATGCCCTGCGCCTGCCACTGGTCGCGGGTCGCCTCGACCAGGTCGTCGCCATCGATATCCCGGGCATAGGTGATAATCAGCGCGTTATCGCTGTCTGTTCCTGTATAGCTGCCGTCGGGCGTCAGCAGTTGAGAGGTATAAACGGTAAACGGCCCCCAGGTGAGGGTGGCATCACCTACCTTGCGCCAGCTCAGCCAGTCTGCCGCCTGCACGGTACAGGTGAAGATGGACAAGGCGAGCACCAGTAACAGATTTTTCATTGTTGTCTCCCCAACAGCAGGTGGAAAAACAGCATCAGCACCAGCCAGCCCGGGATCATCCAGTTGACGACGATAAAAGTCGGCTCCAGGAACGTGATGGCCCCCAGACGCTCGCCAAACAGGTAGGCCAGCGGCCCGCCCAGGGTCGCCAGCGCCGTCAGCAGCCAGCCCGGCAAGGTGGTCGTGCGGGTCAGTTGCGTCCAGACGGTGGCAAACATCAGCCACAGCGCCACCATCCATAGCGGCATCAGAGACGTGCCAGTGAATGAAATCAACCCCGTCAGCGCCCAAAGGGCGTCCAGCATCGCGCCCGACGCCGCCAGCACAAGGGTGTATACCCGGTGTGATGGCGGTAACAACAGCCAGGCAATCAGCGCCAGCGCGATCCAGATGACCAGCCCCTGCTCGCGAAACAGCACCACCAGCGTCCAGTAGAGATCAAACCCGATGGCCAGCAGAAATACCTGCCCGTAGCGCTTCATACGCGTTCCGCAGTCAACTGCACCACGCTGATGGTGCGGGCGTTAAACCCGGCTTCACAGTAGCCGAGGTAGTACAGCCACATCCTACGGAAACGGTCATCAAATCCGAGCTTTTCAATCTCCTGCCACGCGTGAACGAAGCGCTGACGCCAGTGCGCCAGCGTGCGGGCGTAGTCCGGCCCCATATCGAAGAGGTTACGCACGACAAAATCGGTATGGCGGGTCATCAGTTCATTCATGGCGGTGATGCTGGGCAAAAAGCCGCCGGGGAAGATGTAGCGCTGAATAAAATCGACGCTTTTGCTGTAGTCGCGATAGCGCTGATCCTGAATGGTGATGGCCTGAATCGCCATCCGCCCGCCCGGACGCAGACGCGCCTGGCAGGTGCGGAAAAACGTTGGCAGGTAGCGTTGGCCGACGGCTTCAATCATCTCAACCGACACCAGCTTATCGTACACTCCGGTCAGATCGCGGTAGTCGCAGAGCAGCACCTCAACGCGATCCTGTAAACCTGCCCGCGCGATCCGCGCGGTGGCCCACTGGTACTGCTCCTGCGATAGCGTGGTAGTTGTTACCCGGCAGCCATAATGACGGGCGGCATATTCCGCCATCGCCCCCCAGCCGGTACCAATCTCCAGCAGATGATCGTTTGCGGTGAGCGCCAGTTGGTCGCACAGCCTGGCCATTTTTGCCTGCTGAGCCGCTGCCAGATCCTGCTCTTCCCCGGTAAACAGCGCGCTGGAGTAAAGGAGTTGTTCATCAAGGAAATGGGCGTAAAAGGCGTTGCCCAAATCGTAATGGGCGGCAATATTTTCCCGTGCCTGCGCGCGGGAGTTGCGCCGCATCCAGTGCCGTAGCCGCTCTACCGGTTTCCCGAGCAGGCGAAACCCTTTTTCCAGTTGCCCGAGGATCTGGCTATTGCGCGCTATCAGCTCCAGCAGCGGCGTCAGGTGGGCCGTCTCCCAGTCGCCATCTATCCACGCTTGTGCCGCGGCGAGGCTGCCCCCGGTTAGAATGCGCCAGTAGACGCCCGGAGCGAGTACCTGCACCTCAGCGTGAAGCGCGGCGGAGGCGTCGCCGAACTGGAACGTCTGGGCGCCTTCACGCAGCGTCAGCGAGCCGCCGCGCAGCCCGTTCAGCAGGCGAAAAAGCAGCCATCGCGCGACGCGGACGTTGCGCGGGATATCGGGTTCAAGCGCAAAGACGGGATCGGTCATGAGCGTTCACTCCTGCTTAGGGGATGGTTATGCAGCGGCACGCGCTTCAGCCACAGCCTGAGCGCCTGCCAGTAAATGGCGAAAACGGTTTTGAGGGTCATCAACGGGATCCGCGCCAGCAGCGACCGCAGCGCTGCGCGCGTCAGCGGCTCCCGGCGCAGCGTCAGAGTGGCATCAAACACCTTCGTCTCCTGATGGTTTTCGATATGCATGCGCAGCGTGCTGGCCGGACTGTTGAAGCGCCAGTGGTAGACCATGTCCATCGGATTAAAGGGCGAGACGTGAAACGCTTTTTCCGTCGGCGGGGCGTCCCGCCCCGCTACCGCGTAGTAGTGTCGTTCATTCCACGGCGTGTTGCGGACTTCGGCGAGAACCCAGCGCAGGGTGTCTTCCCCGTCATAGCAGTAGTAAAAATTGACTGGGTTAAAATGAAAGCCGAAATAACGCAGTTGGGTTAGAAGCATGACCCGCCCCGCCGGGCGTTCGCCGGTCAGATTTTCCAGACGCTCAAGGACGCACTCTTTGAGCGGCGTGCCCAGCGGGTAGTCCGCATCATAAAATGCCGCGGGCGCAACGCGGTTACGGCGCACACCGACGGAGGGCAGCGCGTCCAGCTCATCGAGATCGAGCCAGGCCATAAAGACGCTGTAGGTAAAGTGGTGCGCTTTTGGCGAAAGACGGCGATGGTGCAATGTGCCGTGGTAAAGGCAGCTGTTCATCTCAGTTGCCCTCCCCGGCCGCAATGGCGTTTACCACATCCAGCGCACTGCGTACCCCATCTTCGTGGAAGCCGTTGTACCAGTACGCGCCGCAGAACCAGCTCCGCTGGCGACCGTTTATTTCGCCACGCCGGGCCTGGGCTTGCCAGCTTTGCGGGTTAAAAAGCGGATGCTCATAGACTAAGCGGCGCAGCACATAGCGTTCTTCCACCGGCGTTTCCGGGTTGAGGGTGACGCAAAACAGCGGGCTACCCGGCGGCAGTCCCTGCAAGATATTCATGTTGTAGGTGACGCAGGCGCTGGCCCGATCCTGCTCGCTGAGGCGGTAGTTCCAGCTCGCCCACGCGCGCTTGCGCACCGGCAGCCAGCGCGGATCGCTGTGAAGCACCACCTCGTTACGCTGCCAGCCGATATCACCCAGCACCTCACGTTCAGCCTGCGTTGGGCTGGCGAGCATCTTCAGCGCCTGAGCGGAGTGGCAGGCGAAGATCACCTGATCAAAGTTGTCTGTTACGCCCTCACGCGTTATATCAACCCCGCGATCGTGGCGAATAACCTGCTGCACCGGCGCATTGAGGTGCAGCGTCAGGCGATCGCCAAGCTTGTCCATCATCGCGCGGATGTACTCCCGGGAGCCGCCCGGCACCACGTACCACTGCGGACGATGGGTAATGTCCAGCAGACCGTGGTTTTCAAAAAAGCGTAAAAAGAGCGGCAGCGGGAAGCGTTTCATCTCCTGTAGCGAGGATGACCAGATAGCCGCCCCCATTGGCAGAATGTAGTGACGCGCAAAAAAAGGCGTGAAGCGGTGCTGGTGCAGGAACGTCTCCAGCGTGGCGGACTCGCTGACGTCACCCCGGAGCGTCTGTCTCGCCAGCCGATTAAAGCGCACGATCTCCTTCAGCAGCGTCCAGAAGGCAGGGTTTAACAGATTACGACGCTGGGCGAACAGTGACGTCAGCGTGTGGCCGTTGTACTCCAGCCCGCTCTGCGGGTTATGCACCGAAAAACTCATCTGCGTTTTTTGCCCGCTGATGCCCAGTTCGCTCAGCAGCCCCATGAAGCGCGGATAGGTGCGGTCGTTGTAGACAATAAAACCGGTGTCGATGGCAAAGTTGCCCTGCGGCGTGTCGACATCCACCGTTGCGGTATGACCGCCCGGCGTGGCCTGCGCTTCAAACAGCGTGACCTGATGATGTCCGGCGAGCCGCCAGGCACAGGTTAACCCGGCGATACCGCTGCCGATAATCGCGATCTTCATGGTCGCACCATCCTGCGCAGCAGTGCGCGCTGAAGTTTATCGGGCAGACCGGAGAGCAGGCGCAGCGCCAGGCTAAACCCGGCGGGAAACGCGATATGATCCTTCCCTTTTGCCAGACCGCGACGAATGGCATGGACGGCGTCCTCCACGCTGACCCGGCCCGGCATCGGGAAATCATTTTTTCGGGTCAGCGGCGTGTCGACAAAACCAGGTGAAACGACCGTGACGGCGATCCCTTTCGGCTCCCAGTCGAGGCGCAGCGTGTCGGCAAACCAGGTTAACGCCGCTTTAGAGGCGCCATAGGCTTCGGCTCGCGGGAAGTGAAGCCAGTGCGCCATTGAACTGACCAGCACCACGCGGTTGCCGGATATCAGCTGCGGCTGCAACGCCGCAAGGCAGTTTACCGGCCCCATGAAATTGGTGGTCATGACCCGCGCCACCAACGCGGCATCCACCTCGCCGCGATCGAGATACTCGCAGGTTCCGGCGCAAAGAATCACCGTGTCGGCAGCACAGTCCGCCAGCGCCTGGCGACAGGCGTCCCTGTCTGTCATATCGAACAGGCGCACCGTAATGTTGGGGCTGTGCTGATGCACGGCTGCCAGACGTTGCGCATCGCGCCCGCAGGCAATCACCCGGTAGCCATCTTCGGCAAAAGATTTCGCCAGCCCGGCCCCTATGCCCGAGCTTGCGCCGGTGATCAGAACCGTTTTCATGATTTCACTCTCCGCTTCACGCCGCGTACGGCCCAGCCGAGCACCGGAAGATGTTCGTAAATCATCTCTCCGGCATCGTAGTAATCCCGCTGGCGAACTATGCGATCGTCGCGCATGTCTACCACAGAGCAGCCCGGCAGCTGGCGCATTGCCCCCCGGGCAATACGCGGGTGCGACCAGTGCATCATCCAGGTAACAACAAAGCGATCGCCCTGCTGCAACGGTGCATCGACGGTAAAGCGGCACCGCTGGACGTTAGCCAGCAGGTGAGTGAAATAGCGCTGAATCGCGAACAACCCGCTGTGTTCGCCAAAGGGATCGATAAGCGTGGCATCGGCGCGATAAATCTTTGCCAGCGCCGAAGGTGGCTGGGTATCCAGCGTGGCGTAATAATCAACGAATCGACTGATGACGGACGGCAACGTGCTCATGGGTCACATCCTGGCTGTAAACAACGTAGCGAAATCGCATAATTAAAACTTACACAATTAGCGTTATTTGTCCAAGTTTGTGCAGATATATTTTTTATATCTCTTTTAATTCAGTACTTTAAAAACTTTCCCTGAGGTGCCAATTTGAGTCAAAAGCAGATTCTCACCGCCGTGCCGTTATTTTTTAGGGATAACCTTAAGGCAAAGGTGCCATTTATCTTCCAGACTTATCCTTTTAATTCATAAGGATGTCACGCGATGAAAAATTTACTGATGGCGCTCTTTTCCAGCCCGGAATCCTTGTTGCAGGTTATGAGTCACCAGGAAATTATTGAAGCCGTAGAGGATGGCGACCGCATCATCATCGATCAGGATGGAAACGCCTCGGTTAACTACAAAAGTAACGAGGTTCGGCAGGACTTTCTGCGCCATGTCAACGCGCTGAAGAGGGCCTGAAATGGGAACGGCAATATTCATGGTATTGATGGTATGCGGCTACTGGTACACCAGCCGCGATCTCTCAACCCGGTTCAAAATTAAGCGTTCATTCGGCTGGGATGTCTATTTCCTTGTGGCGCTGTATGGCTGCATTTTCGTTTTACAGGGCGTGATCGCCACCGGCCTGCTCTGGCTGCTGTTGTTCGCCCTCTCCGCCGCCGACAACACGTTCCATTTCACGTCCGCAAAATACGCCGACTGGCAAATTGATTTTATGAACTGGAGCTTTTTAGGGATTCAGGCTCCGGTCGTGGTGATGCTGGCCTTTGCGATCCTGTTTTGTCTCTATCGTTCTAACTGGGCCGGCAGCGCGCGGCTGGACGGCGAAGGCCGGAAAAAGCTCTACAAGCGGCTGGCACAATCGAGCGGGATTGAACAACTGCTCTATCAGTGCATGGAGGAAGGTGAACTTGCGCACGTCACGCTGAAGTCGCGGCGGATTTATATTGGCATGATCCATACCGCCACGCTGGAGTATGAAAAAACCGCCAATATCGTGCTTATCCCGATGCTGAGCGGCTACCGCGACGGGGAGAACATGCAGCTGTGTATTGAGCACAACTACAGCAAATGGTACGCCGAGCATGAGGTTACGCTCGACTCAGAGCCAAAAAGCGCTATGGATTTCCGTAAGGTGATCATGCTTGATCAGATCGAGAGTATTTCGCTGTTCGATCCGGCAAGTGCCAGCGCGCTGGCGATGCGTGAATAAAAAAATGGCGCCTTATTTCTAAGGCGCCAGGATTATGTGGATGAAACCTGAACTTATGGCGTTACGATATTGAACCAGAAGTCAAATTTGTCCATGTAGCTCAGCATCTCTTCCAGCTTCGCCCCGTTTCCACTCACCTTCACGTCACCTTTATCCATCGCCTGCTTCAGCGTCTCTTTCTTAAGGATGATGTTGTTCAGCGTGGTGCGATCAAGCGCGATAGTTGCGTCGGCATCCTTCGCCTGCGCGTTGGCGGTATGGTTCAGCACGCCGTTTTCCAGCTCCAGCTTGTATTTGCCGCCATCCTTACCGAGATCGACATTGAAGACCGCCTTCGCGTTACCGGCACGCACCCCGTTGATGTGCACACCCAGGTAGTCGAAGAACATTTCCGGGGTCATCGCCCGCACGGTATCCGGGCTGGCGGTGTTCGGCGTCGGCAGCTTCTTCACGCCATTACGCAGTTCTTGCGCGCCGGTCAGGTAGAAGTTACGCCAGGTGCCCGCCTCCGCCTGGTAACCTAACTGCTCAAGCGCGTCGGCTTCCAGATTACGGGCAGCCTGGTTGTTAGGATCGGCAAAGACCACTTTGCTGACCACCTGAGCAACCCAACGGTAATTACCCTGCTGATAATCCGCTTTGGCTTTCTGCATGATGGCATCAGCGCCGCCCATGTACTGCACGAACTTCTTCGCAGCCTGTTCAGGCGGCAGCTCGTCGAGGGTTGCCGGGTTGCCGTCGAACCAGCCGAGATAAAACACGTAAGTGGCTTTGACGTCGTGGCTAACGGAGCCGTAGTAACCGCGGCTTGCCCACTGTTTCTCGAGCGATTCCGGCAGCTTAAATTCTGCGGCGATCTCATCGCGAGTCAGGCCTTTGTTGGCCATACGCAGGGTCTGGTCGTTGATGTAGCGGTACATATCGCGCTGGCCTTTCATCAGCTTGACGATATTCTCGTTACCCCAGGTCGGCCAGTGGTGCTGCGCAATAATCACTTCCGCGTCCGCGCCCCAGCGCTCAATGGCGGCGTTAATGTACTTAGACCAGGCCAGCGGGTCGCGGATTTTCGCGCCGCGCAGGGAGTAGGTGTTGTGCAGAGTATGGGTCACGTCCTCTGCGGCCTCGATCATTTTCTTCTCTTTGACGTACCACAGCATCTCCGACGGAGCTTCTGAACCCGGCGCCATCATAAAGTCGTAGGTCAAGCCGTCGATCACTTCTTCCTGACCGGTATGGGTAATGTAGTCGGTCGGCGGGATGAGGGTGACAGTACCCGCAGAGGTGGTGGTGCCAAGGCCTGCACCCACCTGGCCTTTTGCATCCGGCTTCAGCAGGTTGCCGTACATATAGCTCGCACGGCGGCTCATCGCGTTTCCGGCCATAATGTTTTCGGAAACCGCCTCTTTCATAAAGCCATCCGGCGCGTAGATTTTCACTTTGCCAGACTTGACGTCAGCTTCGTCAACCACGCCGCGCAGGCCGCCATAGTGGTCAACGTGGCTGTGGGTGATCATCACAGCGACGACCGGTTTCTTGCCGCGGTTTGCATAGTAGAGATCCAGCGCTTCTTTCGCCGGTTCAGCGCTTAACAGCGGGTCGATAACGGTAATGCCCTTCTCGCCCTCAATGATGGTCATGTTGGAGAGATCGAGATTACGGATCTGATACACGCCGTCGGTGACCTTAAACAGCCCGCCAATGTTGATCAACTGTGACTGACGCCACAGACTCGGGTTTACCGTATCCGGGGCTTTTTCACCCTCTTTGACGAAATCATATTTCGCCGGGTTCCAGATAACGTTCCCCTGCTCGCCTTTGATCATGTTTTGCGGCAGCGGGGCGATAAAGCCTTTATGGGCATTTTCAAAGTCGGTTTTATCGGCAAACGGTAATTTGTTATACAGGGCGTTATTAGCCTGCTGGGTTGTAGGAGTGGCATCCTGCGGCTGTACTTCCGCAAACGCGGAAAGCGACAGCGACGTCAACACACCGGCCAGCGCCAGATGTTTAGCGATTATCGTTAATTTCATTAAATGGCCTCATAGATTAATTGCGCCGCCAGCGATATTTAATTGTGGCGGATAATTTTAATGCGAACTCATTGAGGACCATTCTAACCAGAATACCTTCCCTTCATAGTCCCATATGGGACTAGTTATTTATCGATTCGTAATCCGTGGGCTATTGCTGCTATACTCGCTACCATAGCAGACGTTGCGGGGAGAGGCTTAGCGTGAATTTTCAGGATATCCATACCTATTATCAGCAACTCAATATTGGGCAATTTTTTCCGCAAATGCTTTGTGAAGGCGAGGTCTTAACCGTTGCCGCAAATAAAAAACTCACCGTTGAACCTGGCTATATTTATTTCTGTACTGAAGGGTCGCTGACGATATTAATGCCTGATGATGGGCTGAATATTGGCAATACTATTGAGTATATGCCGATCGGGTTAATGGAAAGGTATTGTCCACTGGCGAAGTATGAATATCGCAGCAGTGCCAGGGTGAAACTGGTGAGAATATCCTGGGCCGACTTCGACCAGATATTTTTCCAGGGTGGGCCTGAGCGCATGCAGGCGCTGGCCACCATACTGACCTACATGTCGATATTCACCATCGACCTGCACAACGAACGCAGGCAGGTCACCAGCTACCAGACCATTAAACCCATGCTCTATCGCTATCTTTATCGGCAGGAAACCCACACGGGAGAGAATGAGGGTCTGGCGCTGTTTATCATCAAGCGAACTAACCTGTCGCGAACGCATGTCTTTCGCGTGCTGGCGGATCTTAAAGCCGGGGGCTATATCACCATGAAGCGCGGAAAGCTGGTGTCGATAGACCGTCCGCTGCCGGAGGCGTATTAAATTACGCCCCTGAAGCGAATGCTTCAGGGGCTGGCTGATTAACGCACCAGGTGCAGGAAGTGCAGATGTTTTTCATACTGGTCCAGAATATCGTTAATTAACTGCTCCTGGTTCCAGCCCATCACATCGTAATTTTGCCCACCTTCCTTGAGGTAGATTTCTGCCCGATAGTATCGGTGCTGTTCTGCCTGATTCTCATCATTCTCCATGGCCGCTAGCGCGAAGGTCGGCGAGTTATAGGCACGCAGCCTGACTTCATAAATGAAATTCAGCTCATTGCCTAAATCCACCTCAAGGCGAATACGATCGTCCGACGCGTCGCTGATATGGCTCTGCGTTCCCTGCTTATTCAGTTCATCCTGCACAAGCACCATGGCCGGTTTGATCACCTCTTCCATAAAGCGTTTCACCAGGGAGCGTTTAGGTAAGTAGGCGATGTTACGCAGTCTGCGCTGCCACGGAATGGGGTTACGGGCCGCTGTCGGCGCGATCGTGGCCATACTCAGGCTCTCGCGTTTGGTCAAATCGCGTCGGAGCGCCTTCAGCAACCCATAGATTGAGACCAGCAGGATCATCGAGAACGGTAGCGCGCTGGCGATGGTCACGGTTTGCAGCGCACTCAGTCCGCCCGCGAGCAGCAGCGCGATAGCGACTACGCCCATCAGCGCGGCCCAGAAGATGCGCTGCCAGACGGGGGTATTGGCTTCGCCGCCGGACGCGAGGGTATCCACCACCATCGCCCCGGAGTCGGCTGAGGTCACAAAGAAGACGATGACCATCGCCATGGCAATAAATGACAGCACGGAAGAGAACGGAAAATGCTCAAGGAAATTAAACAGCGCCAGCGCCACGTCCTGCTGGACGGTATTCGCCAGATCGGACGCTCCCTTGTTCATGATGAGGTAAATGGCGCTATTGCCGAACACCGTCATCCACATCAGGGTAAAGCCCGCCGGGACAAACAGCACGCCGGTCACGAACTCGCGGATGGTTCTGCCGCGGGACACACGGGCAATGAACATCCCGACAAACGGTGACCAGGACAGCCACCAGCCCCAGTACAGCAGCGTCCAGCCTCCCAGCCAGTTGCTGGATTTCGGTTCATAAGCGTACAGGTTAAACGTCTTGCTCACCAGCTCGGACAGGTATCCGCCGGTATTTTCCACAAAGGATTTCAGCAGGAGTACGGTTGGCCCCAGGCACAACACCAGCACCAGCAGCAGTACCGCCAGCCCCAGATTGAGCTCTGATAAAATGCGAATGCCTTTGTCCAGACCGGACACCACGGAAATGGTCGCCAGCCCGGTAATCAGGACGATCAGGATCACCTGCACGGTATCGTTGATGGGCACGCCAAAAAGGTGGTTCAGCCCGGCATTGACCTGTAAAACGCCGTAGCCTAACGAGGTCGCCACGCCAAATACGGTGCCGATTACCGCGAAGATATCCACCGCATGACCTATCGGGCCGTAAATACGGTCGCCGATAATCGGATAAAGCGCCGAACGAAGCGTCAAAGGCAGGCCGTGGCGGTAGCTGAAGAACGCCAGAATCAACGCAACGATGGCGTAGATAGCCCAGGCGTGCAGCCCCCAGTGGAAGAATGTCAGCCGCATGGCCTCTTTGGCCGCAGCGACCGTTTCAGGTGTCCCCACCGGCGGAGAAAGGTAGTGCATGACCGGCTCCGCCACGCCGAAGAACATCAGGCCGATCCCCATCCCCGCCGAGAACAGCATGGCGAACCAGGAGTGGTAGCTGAAGTCAGGCTGGGAGTGGTCGGGCCCGAGTTTAATATCGCCGTAGCGGGACAAGCCGAGGAACGTCACGCTCATTAAAATCAGCGCGACGGCAAGAATGTAAAACCAGCTGGCGTTGGTGAATATTTGCTGTTGCAGTAGCTTAAAGTTTTTATCGGCAACGTCAGGGAAAATCGCGGCAAAGGCGACAAGAAGGAAAATTAACAAAGCAGATGTGTAAAATACCGCTTTGTTAATCTGGCTTTTGGACTGCTTTGGGATAGTGTCGTTTTCACTCATATAGTGTCTTCCATAAACGCATTGACCGCTCTGAATGAGAGGCGTGATCTGCGTCAGGGTAACAAAATCCCTTTATGAATGCAGGTCTGAAACGTTCAATTATACACTATCCCCAAAGGGTATTTGTTGCGCGTTAACGCATCCCTATGCCATTGCATTATTTCGCAGGCAAGAAATGGTTAATTATCCCGGCCAGCCGACTTGGGCCATAAGTTCTCATCGAATACCAGCCGTTTGCGGCCGGGCTCTTCTTCCCGCAGCGGCTCTACCTGATGCAGCGTCTGCTTACAGCGATCCACCAGCACCTGATACTCCCGCGTGCCCTGCTTTTTCCACTCTATTTCCTGCGCGCCTAGCTCACGAATCGCTTTCGCCGGACTGCCAAGAATTAAGTGATTCGCAGGCATTTCCGCTTTGGCCTTCACAAACGCCGCCGCCCCGACGATGCTGTTTTCGCCGATCGTCGCTCCGTCCATCACCACCGCATTCATCCCCACCAGCGCATTACGGCGGATAATGCAGCCGTGCAGAATCGCGCTGTGACCGATATGCCCGTCCTCTTCCACCACCGTGTCCTGCTCCGGAAAACCGTGCATCACGCAGTTATCCTGAATGTTCGCGCCGTCTTTCACCACGATCCGGCCAAAATCACCGCGCAGGCTGGCGTTGGGGCCTACGTAAACACCTTTGCCGAGGATCACGTCGCCAATCAGCACCGCGGTCGGGTGAACATAGCTCTCTTCAGGCACGACCGGCGTCAGACCATCAATTTGATAAACAGGCATACCCTCTCCTTATGTGATATTCAGACCACCAAAACGCTGGTGATAAAGCGTGCCGGGCGCGGGCAGCTCGCCGACGGAGGTTTCCCCCTTCTCACTGACAAACGCCAGGGCTCCCGCTGCCACGCGCTGGTAGATGTTAATGCACAGCTGTCGCGCGCTCTGTCCCGCCCAGTGCGCCGGGAGTAACTCCTCCGGCAACAGCGGATCTTTCAGCACCACGCGACGATAAAAATGAATGAGTAACAGCTGGATCTGAAAGCAGCGTTCCGGGGTTAAATCCTCGGGCGACGCCTCTTTCAGCAGCGGCAGCAGCGGACGGAACGAGTTGATAAACGTTTCGTACATCGCGTTTTGTTCGGTCAGCTGCCAGCACTCTTCCACGCGGGATCGTAACGCCGCGCGTGACAAAGCCAGCGGCGAATGAGCTTCAAAGAAAATGACGTTTTCCGCCACGCCCGCGTCATGCAACAGCGACTGCACGTCCGCGAGGTTCTGCGACGGCGAGGCCATCAGGCTCGGCGCCAGCGTGCCGAACCCTTGCCAGATGAGCTGTTTTTTCACGTCCGCGAGCGTGGTTTTATCCAGCCCCTCGGAAAGCAGTAGCAGCCATTTACCATCCCACGCCGGCAATTCTGCACGGTAGATTTTATTTTCCGCGCGTCGGGTCAAACGCAGCCCCTTGTCGCTGAGACGGTAAAAGCTGCGGCGGCCAATGCGGGACACGTCCAGCCAGCCCTCTTTGTTGAGGCGAAACAGCGCGGTGCGCACAAAGCGCTCCCCGAATCCCATCCCTTCCAGCAGGGCCGCCAGGCTGCCGAGCCAGATCTCTCCGCCGCGATGGGAAAGCGCGTCGCCATACAGCGAGGAGATAAGCGACGTTCCGCTGACGGGAACAGAGCTGACTGCGTGCTGGATAAAGGCATCAAGTTTATTCATGTGATTCATTCTGTTGTTATTTTTTTCCTGGATGAATCATAGCATACGAATCTGGGGTTTCCCCCTCACCCCAGCCCTCTCCCTCAAGGGAGAGGGGGCCGTCGATGCAGACATTATTTTGTGTAGATCCCTCATCCGTTAGCCGCAACCTTACGCAAATCAAACACCCGGCAGGCTTTACCCTCGGATCGCGGTATGCTGCCGCAGTTAACGATCATCACATCGGTTGAAATCCCCACCATCGATTTAATCCGATGACGCAGCTGATGGCAGACCTGACAACGCTGTTCATGCGTCAGCGTTAAGCTACTCTGTTTCAGCTCGACCTTCACCGAAAGTGAATCAAGATGCCCGCGGCGGTTCACCTCCAGCTGATAGTGCGGCGAAAGATGTTCGAACTTGACGATCTCCTCTTCCAGCTGTGACGGGAAGACGTTAACGCCGCGAATGATGAGCATGTCGTCGCTGCGCCCGCTGATGCGATCCATCCGGCGCATGGTGCGTGCGGTGCCCGGCAGCAGGCGCGTCAGGTCGCGGGTGCGGTAGCGGATCACCGGCAGCGCCTCTTTGGTCAGCGTGGTGAACAGCAGTTCGCCCTGCTCGCCGTCGGCCAGCGGCGTGCCGTCATTCGGGTTGACGATCTCCGGGAAGAAGTGATCTTCCCAGATGGTCGGACCGTCAGCGGTTTCAAGACACTCCATCGCCACGCCCGGCCCCATCACCTCGGAGAGACCATAGATATCCAGCGCGGTAATGCCCAGCCGTTTCTCGATTTCGCGGCGCATCGCCTGCGTCCACGGCTCGGCGCCAAACACGCCGACGCGCAGGGAACAGGCGCTGGCATCACCGCCCATCTGACGCTCCAGCTCTTCGATCAGGTTCAGGCAGTAAGAGGGCGTCACCATGATCATATCCGGCTGGAAATCGCGGATCAGCTGCGCCTGCTTCTCCGTCTGGCCGCCGGACATCGGGATCACCGTCGCCCCCAGACGCTCTGCACCGTAGTGCGCCCCCAGCCCGCCGGTGAAGAGCCCGTAACCGTAGGCGACGTGAATTTTATCCTTCGCGCTGCCCCCGGCGGCGCGGAGGGAACGGGCGACGATATTGGCCCAGTTGTCGATATCATTCTGGGTATACCCCACCACGGTCGGCTTTCCGGTGGTGCCCGACGAGGCGTGAATACGCACCACCTGCTCCATCGGCACCGCAAAGGTATCGAACGGGTAGTTGTCGCGCAGATCCTGCTTGGTGGTGCACGGGAATTTTTGCAGGTCCGCCAGCTCGTTGAAATCGTCAGGGTGAACGCCCGCGGCATCAAACTTGCGTTTGTACATCGGAACGTTGTTGTAGGCGTGGTTCAGCGTCCACTTCAGGCGCGCGGTCTGCAACGCCTGCAATTCATCAATGGACGCGGTTTCGATCGGATCAAGCTTTGTTGTATTTATCATCGCAGGGTACTCACATTATTGTTCGCTCAAACACGCTCAAGGATCATGGCAATGCCCTGACCCACACCGATGCACATAGTACACAGCGCGTAGCGCCCGCCGCGTCGGTGCAATTCATTGCTCGCGGCCAGCGCCAGTCTGGCACCGCTCATTCCCAGCGGATGACCTAGCGCGATCGCTCCGCCGTTCGGGTTGACATGCTCCGCGTCATCCGGCAAGCCCAGCTGACGCAGCACCCCCAGCGCCTGTGCGGCGAAGGCTTCGTTAAGCTCAATGACGTCCATATCGGTGATACTGAGTCCGGCACGTTCCAGCACCTTACGGGTGGCGGGAACCGGGCCTAATCCCATCAGACACGGCTCGACGCCCGCGGTCGACATGGCCACAATGCGGGTGCGCGGGGTTAACCCCTGGGCAAGCGCCATCGGCTCGCTGGCGATAATCAGCGCCGCCGCCCCGTCGTTGACGCCAGAGGCGTTCCCCGCCGTCACCACACCGTTCTTGCGAAACGGGGCTTTCAGCGCGGCAAGCTGTTCAAGGGTGGTTTCGGCGCGCGGATGCTCGTCTACGCTCACTTCCGTTACCGCGCCTTTTTTCCCCGTTACCTGTACCGGGATTATCTCCTGCGCCAGAACGCCATTCTGCTGTGCCAGCGCGGTGCGCTGCTGGCTGCGCAAGGCAAATGCGTCCTGATCGGCACGGCTTATATTTAACAATTCCGCTACATTCTCTGCCGTTTCCGGCATGCTGTCAGTTCCGTATTGCTGATGCATGAGCGGATTCACAAATCGCCAGCCGATGGTGGTGTCGAAGATCTCCGCCTGACGCTGAAACGCCGCGGTGGCTTTACCCATCACGAACGGCGCACGGGACATGGATTCGACGCCACCGGCGATCAGCAGATCGCCATCCCCGGCCTTAATGGCGCGCGCCGCAAAGCCAAGGGCATCCAGACCGGAGCCGCACAGGCGGTTAATGGTGGTACCGGAAACGGTCTGCGGCAGCCCGGCCAGCAGCGACGACATGCGCGCCACGTTGCGGTTATCCTCTCCGGCCTGATTTGCGCAGCCGAAGATCACGTCATCTATGCGCTCCAGATCGAGCTGCGGGTAACGCGCCAGCAGCGCACGCAGCGGAACGGCCCCTAAGTCATCGGCACGCAGGCTGGATAATCCTCCACCGTAGCGACCGACCGGGGTACGCACACCCTCACAAATAAATGCGTTACGCATCAGGCTTCTCCTGTCACACTGCCGCCGGTGCGGTGGGATTTCCCGCGAAAAAGAGCGACGGTTTTATGTTGTTGATTCTGAATTTCGATGTCGTAGACGCCGGTCAGTTTGCCCTGATGCTTCACCCGCGCGGTAGCGGTCAGCTTATCGCCAGCAAAGCCCGGACGCAGAAAATCGATGGCGCAGCCTGAGGCCACCGCCGCCAGCCCCTGACTGTTGCAGGCGTAGGCAAAGGCGGTATCGGCCAGCGAGAATAGCTGTCCGCCGTGGCAGGTTTTATGCCCGTTAAGCATCTGCGGGGTGATGGTCATGGTCACCACCGCGTAGCCCTCGCCCATCTCGATAATGTCCATCCCCATCGCCTGCGCGCAGGCGTCCCGTTCGTACATCGCGCGGGCGTTATGCCAGGCGTTATGACTCATAACTACTCTCCAGAAGCGCACGCTGGCGCAGCAGTGAACAGGGGCGATAACGTTCCTCGCCGTAGTGACGTTGCAGGTTCTCCAGCAGCGTTAACAGACGCTGCCAGCCAAGGCGCTCGCCCCAGGCGATGGGGCCGCAGGGATAGTTGACCCCTAAGCGCATGGCGGTATCGATGTCTTGCTCACTGGCGACCCCTTTTTGCAGGGCATCCAGCGCTTCGTTGGCAATCATCGCCACCGTGCGCCAGATCAGCAGGCCGGGGTAATCCGCAATCTGGACCACCCGTTTCTCCTGGTGCTGCAACCAGTAAATGGCTTTCTGCGTGGCGGCGTGCGGGTTGCCGGGCGCGGCGGCTATAACGGCCACATCCCGCTCGATGCGGTCGACCACCACCACCGGACAGCCGTGGCGCAGCGCCAGCGACTGCGCGGTTTCACCCTGCGTTTCGATCAACAACAGATCGTCAATTTCCGTGACACCGTCACTTCTTCGCTGTGCACGCATCGGGCTGAAGCTGTGGCTGACCGGGGCGAGCCAGCTGACGGCGGGTTTGTCCTCCTGCCAGCGGTAAACGCCCTGCCCGCTTTTCTTACCCAGACGCCCCGCCAGCACCAGCTCCTGCTGCACCAGCGACGGCAAAAAACGACGCTCCTGCCAGAAGGCGTTAAATACGGAGCAGGTCACGGCAAAGTTGACGTCCTGACCAATCATGTCCGTCAGCTCAAGCGGCCCCATCGGGAAACCCCCGCCGTCTCGCAGGGCGGCGTCGATCACCTCGGGCGCTGCCACCTGCTCTTCCAGCGCGCGCCAGGCTTCCGAGTAGAAAGGACGCGCTACGCGGTTGACGATAAACCCCGGTGTGGACTGGCAGCGTACCGGCTGCTTTCCCCAGCTCAGCGCCAGCTCGCACAGCGCATCGGCCACTTCGGGTGAGGTCGCCAGCCCGCTGACCACCTCCACCAGCTTCATCACCGGGGCAGGATTGAAGAAGTGCAGCCCGGCGACGCGTTCAGGGTGGTTTATCTCCGCCGCAATCGCGGTAACGGAAATGGACGAGGTATTGCTGGCGAGTAGCGTCTGCGGCGGGCAAACCTCTGCCAGCTGGGTAAACAGCGCCTTTTTCACTTCAAGCCGCTCGGAGGCCGCCTCGATCACCAGATCGGCTTTCGCCAGAGCACCGATATTCGTCACCGGCGTCAGGCGGGCGAGGATCTGTTCCCCGGCGTCGGCAGAGAGTTTTCCGCGCGCAACGCGAGAGGACAGCCGCTGGCGAATGCCGTCGACGGCGCGGGAAATCGCCGCAGCGTCAATGTCGTACACCAGAACCGGATGACCGTGGCTGGCTGCCACTTCGGCAATCCCGGCGCCCATGGTGCCGCTGCCAATGACGGCGACCGTATGGATATTCACCATCTTATTTCCCCGTAAAGTTCGGCGCGCGTTTTGCCAGGAACGCGCTGACGCCTTCCCGGTAGTCGTCGCTGCGTCCGGCCAGACGTTGATAGTCGCGCTCCAGATCAAGCTGGGCGTCGAGGGTGTTGGTTTCGGCGGCGTTGATTGCCTGCTTGATCAAGCCCAGGCCATAGGTCGGCTGCGAGGCAAAATGCAGCGCCATCTGCTGTGCGGTGGCGGAGAGCTGCTCGTCGTCCACCACCTGCCAGATCATTCCCCAGGCCTGTGCCTGCTCGGCGCTGCGCTTGTCGCCCAGCAATGCCAGCCCCATGGCGCGGGCGCGTCCGGTCACGCGCGGCAGCAGCCAGGTTCCGCCGCAGTCCGGTACCAGCCCGAGCTTGCTGAAGGCCATCACAAAGCTGGCTGAACGGGCCGCAATCACCATGTCACAGCCGAGGGCCAGCGTGGCTCCTGCCCCCGCCGCCACGCCGTTAACCGCGCAAATCACCGGCTTCGGCAGTTTTGCCAGGCGGCGCACCAGCGGGTTGTAAAAAGTCTCAACGGACATGCCCAGATCCGGCGCAGGGCCGTTCGGGTCCACGTTACGGTCGTTGAGATCCTGCCCGGCGCAGAAACCGCGTCCTGCCCCGGTGATCAGCAGGCAGCGGATAGCGTCATCGCGCTCGGCCTGCTTCAGGCATTCGGAAAGCTGCTGGTGCATGACGTCGTTAAAGCTGTTCAGGCGCTCCGGGCGGTTCAGCGTAATGGTCATTACGCCCTGCTCAACATGGCTCAGAATAAATTCCACAATTAGCGTCCTTTAAAGTCTGGGGTGCGTTTTTGTAAAAAGGCGTTGATACCTTCCCGGCGATCGTCTGTGGCCGCGAGCAGCGCAAACAGCTGACGCTCCTGCGCCAGCCCGGCCTGAAGCGGCACTTCCTGCGACTGGCGAAGCGCCTGCTTCGCCGCCTGTAACGCCAGCGGCGAGTGGCGCGCCATCAGCCCCGCCTGCTTCAGGGCGTACTCCAGCGTCAGCGAGGCCGGGTAGACGTCGCTGACCAGCCCGGCGCTGTGCGCCTGAACCGCCGTGATGCTTTCGCCCGTCAGCACCATTTTGCTGGCCAGCGATTTGCCCACGCTACGGATCAGCCGCTGTGTGCCGCCTGCGCCCGGCATGATCCCGAGGGTGATTTCCGGCAGGCCAAAGCGGGCGTTATCACCGGCAATCACCACGTCGCAGAGCAGCGCCAGCTCACAGCCTGCCCCCAGCGCGTAGCCGTTCACGGCGGCAATCAGCGGTTTGGTGAAGGCGTTTATCCGCGCCCACAGCTGCGGGCGGATATCGTTCAGGGTGGCGGGCAGGTCTTTCTCCGCCATTTCGTTGAGATCGGCCCCGGCGGCAAAGCAGCGTTCGTTGCCGTAAATCACACAGACGGCGATCTCCGCATCCGCGGCGGCGGCTTCAAGCTGCTCCGCGATTTGCGTGAGCAGCGCATTGTTGAGCGCGTTGCGCGCCGCCGGACGGTTAAGCGTCAGCTGCAACACGCGGCCATGACGGGTGACAATCAGTTCGCTCATGCCATCCCCTTCGCATCAAAATCGACGATAACGTCAGCGGTTAACGGCAGCGCCTGACAGCTCAGCACATAGCCTGCGGCCAGCTCGTCCGGCTCCAGGCTGTAGTTGGTCGCCATGTCCACCTCCCCGCGAAGCACTTTGCATTTGCAGGTGGCGCACACGCCGCCCTTGCAGGCGTAAGGCAGATCCGCCCCCTGACGCAGGGCCGCGTCAAGAATGCTCTCGTCGTCCGCCGTCAGGGTGATCTCCCTGTCGCGCCCGTCCTGACGGACGGTGACCTTCTGCCCGTCGGCCTGCACGCTGACTGTCCGTTTAACGGGGGTTCCCGGCGTGTTAAAGCGTTCAAGATGGATCGCTTTTTCCGGCATACCCAGCGCTTTCAGCGCCGCCTCAGCCTCGTCCATCATCGCCGACGGGCCGCAGATGAAGGCTTCATCGTACTGGCGGAAATTCACCAGCGTTTTTGCCAGCGCCTGGAGCTTTTCCCCGTCAATACGGCCATGGAGCAGATCGCTGTCGAGCGTCTCCTGGCTGAAGATGGAGATCAGCTGCAAACGCTGCGGGTATTTATCTTTCAGGTCCGCCAGCGCCCGGCGGAACATCATGCTCTGGCTGCTGCGGTTGCCGTAAATCAGGGTGAAGTGGCTGTGGGCTTCAGTGGCCAGCGTAGCGGACATAATCGCCAGCATCGGGGTGATCCCGGACCCGGCGGCAATCGCCAGATAGTGGCCTTCGCGTTCGGCCTGCGGCTGGTAGCCAAAATGCCCCTGGGGCACCATCACCTCCAGCGCCATGCCCGGTTTGATCTCGTCCCGGGCATAGCGGGAAAAACGTCCGCCCTCGATGGCTTTGACCGCCACGCTGATCTCACCGCACGCGGTGCTCCGGCAGATGGAGTAGCAGCGGCGCAGTTCATCCCCGCCAGGACTGGCTTTCAGGGTCAAATGCTGACCGGGACGGAAGCGGTACGCCTCCTGTAACGCCTGCGGCACCGCGAAGGTAATGGTCACCGCGTCGCGGGTTTCGGGTTCCACTTTTGCCACTGTTAATGAATGAAACGTTGTCATGGCAGCCTCAAATACATTTGAAATAGTCGAAGGGCTCACGGCAGGTATTGCAGCGGTAGAGCGCTTTGCAGGCCGTGGAACCAAATTCACTGATGAGCGAGGTATCGGTGCTCGCACAGCGCGGGCAGCTCACCTCCGCAGGAACGTGGGCATGGCAGCTATGGCCGACAGGCGGGCTGATACCATATTCCCGCAGGCGCCTGCGGGCATCGTCGGTCATCCAGTCGGTGGTCCAGGCGGGCTCCAGTTGCAGCACAATATGTACCGGGGAAAAGCCGTTCCCGGTCAGAGTTTCGCGGATCGCCCCCAGCAGATGCTCCGTTGCCGGACAGCCCGAATAGGTTGGCGTGAAGCCTATAACCCAGCCTTCCCCCTGCGCCTTCACGCTGCGCACCATGCCTAAGTCGGTGATGGTCAGCACCGGCACTTCCGGGTCGGGGATCTGGCTTAACAGCGCCCAAATCTGCGGGATTTGGGCAGGCGCAATGTCGACGAGGCGTTGCATAGCGTTCTCCTTTACCACTGCTGGTCGGGGTAAACGCGCTGGAGATACTGCATCTCAGCCAGCATCGGTCCGAGGTGTTCAGTATGTAGCCCCTTCTTGCCGCCCGTGCGATACGCCACTTCCTCGGGCACGCGGAGGGTAGCTTCCGCCAGCCCGGCAAACACTTCGCGCTCCCACGGTTCCCGCAGGGCGCGCGGATCAACCGCCACGTCGGTGTCAACCAGCGCCAGCTCGACGTCGTCGGCGTCAAACAATTCAGCCGTAAAGCGCCACAGGCTATCCACCGCCTGCTGCATTTTCTGTGAGGAGGTTTCTGTCCCGTCCCCCAGCCGCACCAGCCAGCCGCGGCTAAAACGCAGGTGATAGCGCGCCTCTTTAATGGCTTTTGCCGCGATGGCGGCAAGCTGACTGTCGCTGCTGTGGATCAACCGTTCGTACAGCGCTACGTTCCACGCATCCATCAGATACTGACGGGCAATGGTGTCGGCGAAGCTGCCGTTTGGCTGTTCCACCAGCAGCAGATTGCGGAACTGACGCTCATCGCGGCCATAGGCCAGGGTGTCTTCATCACCCTTACCCTCCCGTTCAGCGGCGTAGGTCAGGAAATTGCGCGCCTGCCCGAGCAGATCAAGGCCGATATTGGCGAGCGCCAGGTCAATTTCCAGCTCCGGCGCATGGCCGCACCAGGCGCCCAGACGCTGTGAGAGCACCAGACCGTTGTCGCCCAGACGCAGGGCATAAGCAGATACGTTGTTCATCCCCAACCTCACATATGCTCAATACCATCAGGGATGGTGTAAAACGTCGGATGGCGGTAGACCTTGCTTTCCGCCGGATCGAAAAACTCCCCGCTCTCTTCCGGCTGGGAGGCGACGATTTCACTCGCCTTCACCACCCAGATGGAACAGCCTTCGCTGCGGCGGGTATAGGCATCGCGCGCGTTTTCCAGCGCCATGCGGTCGTCGGCAGCGTGAAGGCTGCCCACATGGCGGTGCGACAGCCCCTGCTTCGAACGGACAAAAACTTCGTATAACGGCCAGTAAACATTGCTCATGGTTGATTCCTCTTATGCGGCCTGGCGGGCGCGTTGTTTTTCCGCGTGGGCCAGAGCGGCTTCACGCACCCATGCGCCGTCGTCCCAGGCTTTACGTTTTGCGGCCAGACGTTCGTGGTTGCAGATCCCGCGCCCGTTGATCACCTCGTCAAATTCGTGCCAGTCGATTTCGCCGAAGCGGTAGTGGCCGCTCTCTTCATCGAAACGCAGGTGGGGATCCGGCACGGTCATGCCGAGCATCTCCACCTGAGGCACCGTGTTGTCCACGAAGCGCTGGCGAAGCTCATCGTTGCCAAAGCGTTTGATCTTCCAGGCGAGACTGCGGGCGCTGTTTGGGGAGTTGTCGTCGTTGGGTCCGAACATCATCAGCGCGGGCCACCAGAAACGGTTGATGGCGTCCTGCAACATCTGCCGCTGTGCTTCGCTGCCCTGCGCCAGCGCCATACAGGCCTCAAAACCCTGACGCTGGTGGAAACTCTCTTCTTTACAGATTTTCACCATCGCCCGGGCATACGGGCCGTAAGACGTACGGCACAGCGCCACCTGGTTCACAATGGCCGCGCCGTCCACCAGCCAGCCAATGACGCCGATATCGGCCCAGCTCAGGGTCGGATAGTTGAAGATGGAGGAGTATTTCATCTTGCCGTCGAGCATCTTTTGATAGATGTCCTCCCGGGCGCAGCCCAGCGTTTCCGCCGCGCTGTAGAGGTACAGGCCGTGTCCGGCTTCGTCCTGCACCTTCGCCAGCAGAATGGCTTTCCGGCGCAGCGTCGGCGCGCGGGTGATCCAGTTTCCTTCCGGCAGCATGCCGACAATCTCAGAGTGGGCGTGCTGTCCAATCTGGCGGATCAGCGTCTTGCGATAGGCATCCGGCATCCAGTCCTGCGGCTCGATGGCCGTCTCCTGTGCGATGCGTTGCTCAAAGCGTTGTTCTTGCGTCACATAACCACCTTTGTGATTCGTTAAATCACCAAAAACAGCATAATGGTGAATCATTTGGTTTCTTAAAAGTTACACAAAGGTTAAATATAACCCCAAGAAGCGTTTGTTTATTTTGTGACAACGCTCGCAAGCCTTTTCATGAAAGGCCGATTATACAAGGCTTTCGGGTGGTCAGGCTAAGCAATAGAGATCACAACGTTAACAATTCATTAAAACTCAGCTTGCTTTTTATGATTCGCGATCAAACTATTTATAGTGAAATCACGAAACACCTGGAGAGAAGAAATGCAGCAGTTAGCCAGCTTCTTGTCCGGCACCTGGCAATCAGGCCGGGGCCGCGAGCGCACCATCACCCACGCCATCAGCGGGGAAACGCTATTTGAAGTCACCAGCGAAGGGCTGGATATGGCGGCCGCGCGCCGTTACGCCATTGAACACGGCGGAGAAGCGCTCCGCGCAATGAGCTTTATCGAGCGCGCCGCCATGCTGAAGGCGGTGGCCAAACATCTGCTGAGCCAGAAGGATCGGTTTTATGCCCTGTCAGCCCAGACCGGCGCGACGAAGGCCGACAGCTGGGTGGATATTGAAGGCGGTATCGGCACCCTCTTCACCTACGCAAGCCTCGGCAGCCGTGAGCTGCCGGACGATACCCTGTGGCCGGAGGATGAGCTGATCCCGCTGTCTAAGGAAGGCGGCTTTGCGGCACGTCACGTGTTAACGTCGAAATCCGGCGTGGCGGTGCATATCAACGCGTTCAACTTCCCGTGCTGGGGGATGCTGGAAAAGCTCGCACCCACCTGGCTTGCCGGGATGCCCGCCATCATCAAGCCCGCCACCGCCACCGCGCAGGTGACTCAGGCAATGGTGAAAGCGATCGTCGAGAGCGGACTGGTGCCGGACGGCGCCATCAGCCTGATCTGTGGTGGCGCGGGCGATCTGCTGAACCAGCTCGACAGCCAGGACGTGGTGACGTTTACCGGGTCGGCCAGCACCGGGCAGAGCCTGCGCGTACATCCGAATATCGTCGCGCATTCCATTCCGTTTACCATGGAAGCAGATTCCCTTAACTGCTGCGTGCTGGGTGAGGACGTGACGCCGGAGCAGCCAGAGTTTGCGCTGTTTATTCGCGAAGTGGTGCGCGAGATGACCGCCAAAGCCGGGCAAAAATGTACCGCCATCCGCCGCATCATCGTGCCGGAAGCACAGGTTGAAGCCGTCAGCCAGGCGCTGATTGCGCGGCTGGAGAACGTGGTCGTCGGCGATCCGGCCCAGGAAGGGGTGAAGATGGGGGCTCTCGTCAACAGTGAGCAACGTGCTGACGTGCAGGAAAAAGTCGATCATCTGCTTGCCTCGGGCTGCCAGATCCGTCTGGGTGGTAAAGCCGATATGCAGGCGGCTGGCGCATTCTTCCCGCCCACCCTGCTGTTCTGCCCGCAGCCGGACGAAACTCCGGCCGTTCACGCCACCGAAGCCTTTGGCCCCGTCGCCACCCTGATGCCGTACCGCAACAGTGAACACGCCATGCAGCTGGCGCGGGCGGGCGGCGGCAGCCTGGCGGGAACGCTGGTCACGGCAGATTCAAACGTGGCGCGGCAATTTATTGCCGGTGCCGCGCGCGCCCACGGACGCATTCAGATCCTCAACCAGGAATCCTCGAAAGAATCCACCGGCCACGGTTCACCGCTGCCGCAGCTGGTGCACGGCGGCCCGGGACGTGCGGGCGGCGGCGAGGAGCTGGGCGGCCTGCGTGCGGTGAAGCACTATCTCCAGCGCACGGCCATTCAGGGCAGCCCGTCCATGCTCGCCGCCATTGGCAAACAGTGGGTCCGTGGCGCGGAGGTGCAGGAAGATCGCGTTCATCCGTTCCGTAAATACTTCGAGGAGTTACAGCCGGGCGACAGCCTGCTGACCCCGCGTCGTACCCTGACGGAAGCGGATATCGTGAATTTTGCCTGCCTGAGCGGGGATCATTTCTATGCCCATATGGACAAAATTGGCGCGGCGGAGTCGATTTTTGGCGAGCGCGTGGTACACGGTTATTTCCTGATTTCCGCCGCGGCGGGGCTGTTTGTCGATGCCGGGGTTGGGCCGGTCATTGCCAACTACGGCATGGAAAACCTGCGCTTTATCGAGCCGGTCAAGCCGGGCGATACCATTCAGGTGCGCCTGACCTGTAAACGTAAAACGCTGAAGAAACAGCGCACTGCCGAGGAAAAACCGACGGGCGTGGTGGAATGGGCGGTGGAGATCTTCAACCAGCATCAGCAGGCCGTGGCGCTTTACTCCATTCTGACGCTGGTGGCGCGCCAGCAGGGTGACTTCTGACGCACCTCTTTCATGCCGGGTGTCGCTCCGCTTACCCGGCCTACAACTACCTGACCGGGGTGTGATATCCCCCGGTCTTTTTTTAACCTGGCAAGACTGACAAACAACCTGGCAGATGCAGGCAAACGCTTTTCGTGCGCGCCTGTCAGGATAAGGCTGACACAACACAATAAACACAACAAGATGAGGTCTGCGATGGGAAGCAATTCTTCTTTTTCTGCCCGTAGAACGGCACTGGCCATGGCCGTTGCGCTCTGTTGCGCCTGGCAATCCCCTGTTTACGCTCACGGCAGCGAGGCGCATATGGTCCCGATGGACAAAACGCTTCAGGCGTTTGGCGCGGACGTGCAGTGGGATGATTACGCCCAGATGTTCACCATCGCTAAAGACGGTGCCTTTGTGAAGGTCAAACCCGGCGCCAACACCGCCATCGTTAACGGCAAACCGCTGACGCTCCAGGTGCCTGTGGTGATGAAGAACAATAAGGCCTATATCCCGGAGACTTTTATCAACGATGTCTTTCAGTCCGGTCTTGATCAGACATTCCAGGTTGAAAAACGCCCCCACCCGTTAAACGCGTTGACCGCTGATGAAATCAACCAGGCCGTAGCCATTGTGAAAGCCTCTGCGGATTTTAAACCCAATACCCGCTTTACCCAGATTGCGCTGGCGGAGCCAGAAAAAGCCAAAGTCTGGGACTTCGTGCTTAACGGCACGGCGGTGGATGCGCCCCGCCAGGCCAATATCATTATGCTTGACGGCAAACGCATCATCGAAAGCCGGGTGGATCTGAAGGACAAAAAGATCCTCCGCTGGGAGCCGATCAAAGACGCGCACGGCATGGTGCTGCTGGATGACTTCAATACCGTGCAGCAGATCATCAATGAAAGCCCGGAGTTTGCCGCCGTGCTGAAAAAGCGCGGCATTACCGATCCGAAGAAAGTGATCACCACCCCGCTTACCGTCGGCTTTTTTGACGGCAAGGATGGGCTGAAACAGGAAGACCGCCTGCTGAAAGTGATCAGCTATCTCGACGTGGGCGACGGTAACTACTGGGCGCACCCGATCGAAAACCTGGTTGCGGTGGTGGATCTTGAGCAGAAGAAAATCCAGAAGATTGAGGAGGGCCCGGTCGTGCCGGTGCCGCTCACCCCGCGTCCTTATGATGGCCGTGACCGCGTTGAAACGGTGAAAAAACCGCTGGAGATTATCGAGCCGGAAGGCAAGAACTACACCATTACCGGGGATATGGTGCACTGGCAGAACTGGGATTTTCATCTGAGCCTGGACTCGCGCGTCGGCCCGATAATCTCCACCGTGACCTATAACGACAACGGCAAAAAGCGACAGGTGATGTATCAGGGATCGCTCGGGGGCATGATTGTGCCGTACGGCGACCCGGATATCGGCTGGTACTTTAAGGCCTACCTGGACTCCGGTGATTACGGCATGGGTACCCTGACCTCCCCGCTGGTGCGCGGCAAGGATGTTCCGTCTAACGCCGTGATGCTCAACGAAACCATCCCGGACTATACCGGTGCGCCAATGGAGATCCCCCGGGCGATCGCCATTTTCGAGCGTTACGCCGGGCCGGAGTATAAGCATCAGGAGTTAGGTAAACCCAACGTCAGCACCGAGCGCCGCGAGCTGGTGGTGCGCTGGGTCAGCACCGTGGGTAACTACGATTATATCTTCGACTGGGTATTCCACGAAAACGGCACCATCGGCATTGATGCAGGGGCCACGGGCATTGAAGCGGTGAAAGGCGTGCAGACGAAAACAATGCATGATGCCACCGCGAAGGATGACACCCGATACGGTACGCTGATCGACCATAATATTGTCGGCACCACCCACCAGCACATCTACAACTTCCGTCTGGATATGGACGTGGACGGCATCAACAACAAGCTGGTGGCCATGGATCCGGACGTCAAACCGAACACCGCTGGCGGACCGCGCACCAGCACCATGCAGGTGAATCAGTATGATATTGATACCGAACAGCAGGCGGCGCAGAAGTTTGATCCGGGCACCATCCGCCTGTTGAGCAACACCAGCAAAGAGAACCGCATGGGCAACCCGGTCTCGTATCAGATCATCCCTTACGCGGGGGGCACACACCCGGTGGCGACGGGCGCGAGGTTTGCCCCGGACGAGTGGATTTATCACCGCCTGAGCTTTATGGATAAACAGCTGTGGGTGACGCGTTACCATCCCGACGAGATGTACCCGGAGGGAAAATACCCGAACCGTTCCACGCATGATACGGGCCTCGGCCAGTACAGCAAAGATAACGAGTCGCTGAACGACCAGGATAACGTCATCTGGATGACCACCGGCACCACCCATGTCGCCCGCGCCGAGGAGTGGCCGATAATGCCGACGGAATGGGTGCACACGTTACTCAAACCGTGGAACTTCTTTGACGAGACGCCAACGCTCGGTAAGAAAAAAGAGCAGAAATAACACGTTGACCGGGCACGATGCCCGGTTTTTCATTCGCTTTCTTGCTGAATACCACTCCCCGATTATAGTTCATGTTACTTCGCTTAATGCTTTTGCAACATCTGAAACATTTTGTAGATATCGAAGTATCCATGAACAACGCTATACATAACCGAGAGGTTTTAGGATGAAAGTCAATGAGATAGTAAGAAGCCTTGCGCTGGCCGGTTTTTTCATTTCCGCCAGTTCAGCCTGGGCCGCAGAAGCCCCTAAGGATGCAACCGCAGCAACTCAGCAGGCCAACAACGCACTCTTCAACCAGCTTCCTTTCTCCGATAACACCGATTTTACCAATGCCCACAAAGGGTTTATCGCCCCGCTACCTCAGGAAATTATCAAAGGGGAGCAAGGCAACACCGTCTGGGATCCACAGCAGTACGCCTTTATCAAGGAAGGCGATAAAGCGCCCGATTCGGTTAACCCGAGCTTATGGCGTCAGTCCCAGCTGATTAACATCAGCGGCCTGTTTGAAGTCACCGAGGGCGTGTACCAGATCCGTAACCTCGACCTGTCAAACATGACCATTATTGAAGGTAAAGAAGGCATTACCGTGGTCGACCCGCTGGTGTCGGCGGAGACGGCCAAAGTCGGGATGGATCTTTACTATAAAAATCGCGGCAAGAAACCTGTCGTCGCTGTTATTTACACCCACAGCCACGTTGACCACTATGGCGGCGTGCGCGGCGTGGTGGACGAAGCCGACGTGAAGTCCGGCAAGGTTAAAGTCTACGCGCCAGCCGGATTTATGGAGGCCGCCGTCGCGGAAAATATCATGGCGGGCAACGTCATGAGCCGCCGCGCCAGCTATATGTACGGCAACCTGCTGAAGCCGGATGCGAAAGGCCAGGTGGGTGCGGGGCTCGGCACCACCACCTCCGCCGGGACGGTGACCCTGATTGCCCCGACCAATATCATCGAGAAAGATGGTCAGAAAGAGGTGATCGATGGCCTGACCTATGATTTTATGCTCGCGCCGGGCTCCGAAGCGCCTTCTGAGATGCTCTGGTATATCGAAGAGAAAAAGCTGATCGAGTCTGCGGAAGATGTCACCCATACCCTGCACAACACCTACTCCCTGCGCGGTGCGAAAATTCGTGAACCGCTGCCATGGTCGAAATACATCAACCAGGCAATTGTACGCTGGGGTGATAAGGCCGAAGTTATCATGGCGCAGCACCACTGGCCGACCTGGGGCAACGAGAATGTGGTTAACCTGCTGAAAAGCCAGCGCGACCTCTACCGCTACATCAACGACCAGACCCTGCGCATGGCGAATGAAGGGCTGACGCGTGACGAGATCGCCGCCAACTTCAAGCTGCCGAACTCCCTGGCCAATACCTGGGCCAACCGAGGCTATTACGGTTCAGTCAGTCATGACGTCAAAGCCACCTACGTGCTCTATTTAGGCTGGTTTGACGGCAACCCCGCGACCCTGGATGAACTGCCGCCTGAAGAAGCCGCGAAGAAATTTGTGGAGTATATGGGAGGCGCGGATGCCATCCTGAGTAAAGCTAAAACCGATTTTGACCAGGGCAACTATCGCTGGGTGGCTCAGGTGGTCAGCAAAGTGGTATTCGCCGATCCAAACAACCAGGCCGCACGTAACCTTGAAGCGGATGCGCTGGAGCAGTTGGGTTATCAGGCTGAATCCGGCCCATGGCGTAACTTCTACCTGACCGGCGCGCAGGAGTTGCGTAACGGCGTGGTGAAAGGTCCGACCCCGAATACCGCCAGCCCGGATACCGTGCGCGCAATGACGCCAGAAATGTTCTTTGACTATCTGGCGGTGCATATCAACGGTGAAAAAGCAGCGGATGCAAAATCGGTGTTTAACATCGACCTCGGCAGCGACGGCGGCAAATACAAGCTGGAGCTGGAAAATGGCGTGCTGAACCACACGGCGAACGCCGAAGCGAAGGATGCTGACGCGACCGTGACCCTCAACCGCGATACGCTGAATAAAATCATCCTGAAAGAAGTGACGCTTAAACAGGCTCAGGATAATGGCGATATCAAAGTGACGGGCGATGCCGCAAAACTCGATGCCATGCTCGGTTACATGGATAAATTTGAATTCTGGTTTAACATTGTGACCCCGTAAAGGCATGCACTCGCGGGCGGTCTTTCCGCCCGCCACAGGGACATTCTCTCTCATGGAAAAAAGACACAACGCCACTCCGGAGCCCGCGACCTGGCCGACCCGTAACGCCATGGTTGTCCACGGGCTGGCCATGAACCTGCCGTGGCTCGCCTTCGTCAACGCGAGCTTTGCGCTAATGATCCTGCTGCGCAATTCCCTGTTCGGCCAAATTGATACCCTCTTACACGTCAGCCCACCTCTCACACAAATGATTGACGCTTCCATGCTGGGGGTAGTCATCCTTTCCGTGGCGCTGGTAATAATGGCCTGGCGCCACATCCGCGGCGTCAGCGCCGTGCTGTTAATGTGTAGCCTGCTATGGTCGATAAGTTGTTACTGGTTTATCAACGTGATACAGCTTCCTCATCCCTGGCCGATATTCGTTACCCTGCTGATGGCCGGTATGACCGCGCTCTATTTTCATCCGGTGGGGCTGGTGTGCTTTATCGCGCCGCTGTGGATCACCATGCCCGTTGCCAGCATGCTGCTGAATCAGGAGATGAACCTTCGCTTTGCCGGGCTGTGGGTGGTGTTCACGTTCATTCTCGTTTGCGGACGCTACATCCTCTTAAGCTGGTTTGAAGAGGCCTGGCGTCGCAACCAGCAGAATCAGCGTTTAATTTCGCGGCTGGATGCGCTGGCCCATCAGGATCCGCTGACGAAAACGGCCAACCGCAGGGCGATGGAGCTGGTGCTGGAAAACGCGGTGGAGCAAGGCAAACGCTTCACGGTACTGATGCTGGATGTCGACTACTTCAAACTGTATAACGACACCTATGGTCACCAGGCGGGAGACGCGTGTCTCGCGCGGGTCGCGGAGGTGCTGAACACCTCGGTGCGCACGCCAGAGGATGTGGTTTCGCGCTACGGTGGTGAGGAGTTCGTCGTGATCCTCTTTGACTGTGAAGAAAGCGTTGCTGAGAAAGTCGCCGCGCGGATCCAGGCTGGCCTGCGCACCGCAGCCATTGCGCACAGCGCGTCGAAGGTGAGTGAATGTGTGACGGTGAGTATGGGCATTGCCGGCTATACCCCAGGACTGGCCGGCCCGGAAATCATCGCCCGCGCCGATGCGGCGTTGTATCGGGCGAAGGAGTCCGGGCGGAATCGGTGGTCGCTGTAAGTTACGCCGGGTGGCGCTGCGCTTACCCGGCCTACAAAACCAACCTTTTCCTCGATCCCGTAGGCCGGGTAAGGCGTAGCCGCCACCCGGCGTTTTTTTAATACCGCACACACACCGACTTTGTTTCACACCAGCCGTCCAGGCAGTCGGGGCGGAAATCATCGCCCGCGCCGATGCGGCGCTGTACAGGGCGAAGGAGGCCGGGCGGAATCGGTGGTCGCTGTAAGTTACGCCGGGTGGCGCTGCGCTTACCCTGCCTACAAAACCAACCTTTTTCCTCGATCCCGTAGGCCGGGTAAGGCGTAGCCGCCACCCGGTGTTTTTTTAATACCGCACACACACCGACTTGGTTTCACACCAGCCATCCAGCCAGTCGGGGCCGAAATCGCGCCCGGTGCCAGACTGCTTCATGCCGCCGAAAGGCAGGTTGGCATCTATCAGCGTGTGGCTGTTCACCCACACGGTTCCGGCCTGTAGCCTGTCGGTGTACTCCAGCGCTTTACTGATGTTCTGCGTCCAGACGCTGGCCGTTAAGCCGTATTCAGTGTCGTTCGCCAGCTGAAGCGCCTCTTCCCCGTCCGCTACACGGACCAGATTCACCACCGGCCCGAAGACCTCTTCACGCGTCAGTCGCAGATGATTATCCGGGTTGACCACCAGCGTTGGCGAAACGTAATAGCCTTTGCCGTCTGGCCCCCGGTTCCCGGCGATCAGCTCCGCATTGTGCGCCTTCGCCTCATCCAGAAACGCCTGGACCTTATCGCAGTGGGCGCGCGACACCAGCGGGTTGATAAACGCATCCGGCGACATGCCCGGCCCGACGCTCAGGGATTTCACGGCCTGTTCAAAGCCGCTGACCAGCGTGTCGAACAGCGGAGCTTCAATATATATACGTGAACTGGCCGCGCAGACCTGCCCCTGATTCAGGAAGCTGCCGGTCATCAGCCCTTCAATCACCCACGCCGGATCGGCATCTTTCAGCACGATGGCCGGGTTTTTGCCGCCCAGTTCCAGCGTCACGCCCGTCAGCGTATCCGCCGCCGCGCGGGCAATCTGCTTGCCCGTCGCCGTCGATCCGGTAAAGCTCACTTTGGCAATGCGCGGGTGCGAGGTCAGTGCCGCGCCACAGACGGCGCCACTGCCGGTCACCACGTTGAAAACGCCATCCGGGATCCCCGCCTCGCTCGCCAGTTCCGCCACCCGTAACAGGGTGAGCGGCGTGGTTTCCGAGGGTTTGATCACGATGGAGCAACCTGCCGCCAGCGCGGGCATCACTTTCCACATGCCAATCATCAGCGGGAAGTTCCACGGCACAATCCCCGCCACGACCCCAACCGGCTCTTTACGCGTCCACGCCTGATAACGCGCGCCCTGCGGCAGTGGAATCGAGAGATCGAGGGTTTTACCGGCAATTTTGGTGGTCAGCCCTGCCGTGTAGCGCATCCAGTTCAGGGTACAGCCCACCTCGAAGGCGCGGGAAATGTTAATCGATTTCCCCTGCTCCAGGGTTTCGAGCTGTGCCAGCTCTTCGCCATGCTGTTCCACCAGATCCGCAAACCGCAGCAGGATGCGTTCCCGCTCTGCCGGAAGCCGCCCGGCCCAGCTTCGGGCGACAAAGGCGCGCCAGCCAGACATCACCGCACGATCGACATCATCAACGCTGGCATCGGCGGTGGAGGCAATGACCTCTCCGGTCGCCGGGTTGTAGACGTTCAGACGCTTTTCGCTATCGGATGCCGCCTGACGCCCTTCGATCCACAGGCCGTGCTGGCGATCTAAAAACTGCTGCACGCCAGGCAGGACGGCGACGTGTGATTCGGACATAGGATACTCCTTCGTTATGCTTCGCAGGGTGTGTATGCAGTCTAAGAGGGGATTCGCATTCCTGCTTTTGTCTGTGTGACATTCGCTTTGCCAGCTGTGACAGGCTCCGCAAATCGTGATAATTCCCGCTTATATCGCTGTAACCGTTGAGTGTTCTTTCCTATAGTCAGCCTCGTAGCCCTGACAATATGCAACATAAATGCAACAATGCGAAAACAGTGACGGTGCAGCGAGAACATCAATGGCATGTGCAAGCGAACAGGACAATTTTCAGCAGTGGCTGGCGCAAATTAACCAGGTTTGTGGGCGCTTTGCGGCACGTCCGTTAGAGGGGGCGTTTCTCGGCGAACTGGAAACCAGCTATACCCAAAGTCTGAAGCTGAGCACGGTGACCGCCGCAGGCGTTAACCTGTTTCGCACCCGTCAGGAGATCAAAAACGGCAACGATGCCTGGTTCTACACCGTGTTTCAGCTGGAAGGCAGCGCCGGAATCGAACAGGACGACCAGCGCGCGCTGCTGAAAGCCGGGGATATCACGCTGATTGATGCCTCCCGCCCGTGCTCCATTTACTGGCAGGAGCGTTCCCGCCAGATTTCGCTGCTGCTCCCGCGACAAATCATTGAGCAACACGCGCGTTTTCAGGAAGTGAGGTGCGCGTTGCCCCTATCCCGCAGTCTGCCTACCGTACAGCTGAGCTACCGACTGTTACAGGAGAGCATGGGCAATGCCGATCTCAGCGCCAGTGAAAGCGAAGCGGCGCTGGAGGCGATGGTGTGTCTGCTGCGTCCGGCCTTCCAGCAGCATGACGAGGTGCTGCCGCGCAAGGAGCGTCAGTTCCGGCACGTTCTGTCCCTGATTGACGATCATATTCAGTCGGAGGCGTTAAGACCGGAGTGGATAGCCTCAGAGAGCGGCATGTCCGTGCGTAGCTTGTACCGCATGTTTGCCGGGAAAGGGCTGGTGGTAGCGCAGTATATCAAGAACCGTCGCCTCGATTTATGCGCTCAGGCGCTGCGTTCCATCGGCGATGACGAAAAGCTGGCGGGCATTGGCTACAGCTGGGGCTTTACCGACCATAGCCATTTTTCCACCGCCTTTAAGCAGCGTTTCGGGGTTTCGCCGGGCGAATACCGTAAGCGTTACCGCTAGTTACTTTTTCAGCCATTTGCCGTTAATCCCCTTCACGTACTCACCCGGCTGCGCGCGGGCCACCAGCTTTTGCCCCGCCATTTTCGCCACCTCGTCGACGGGCAAATTATTGCTGTCAGCAAGCTGCTGGTAACTTTCCGTGCGTGCGGCGTTGATACGGTTCACCAGCGCCAGGGTTTCAGCGTCGTGCTGAACGGGCGCAAGATAGCCGCTCAGGGTTTCCCCTACGCGCCCCTGGGTGCGCGCATCGTTGAGCGTAAGCGTGGCGGCGTGAACGTTCATCCCCAGCGCCAGTAACATCAGAGCTAATCGTTTCATGGCATCCTCAGAACAGATCGCTGCGGGATTTCAGCAGGGCTTCGACGTCTTTATCCACCTTGATATGGATTTCATGCTCGATTTTCACGTTCATGTTGATGGTGATCGGCTCTTTGGGCGCCGCCACTTCAATGCGCGGCGTGCAGCCTGACAGCAGCGCGACGACGGCCACGGTGAGTACACCAGCCCTCTTTTTCATTGTTGTTCCTCACTTTCCTTGCCTGTCGAACCGCGGAGAAGGGGTATCGCCGCATGTTGCTCAAACCATGTTTGCAGATTGTCCCCAAAGCGCAGGCTGCGCCAGAGGGTAAAAATGTTCTCTTCATGGGTGTAATTCAGGTTAACGAAGCTGCTTTTGCCCTCGACGCGGCTGGTGCCTTTAATGGCCGCCTGCATGGTTAACACACCCAGATTATCCACATTGAGTTTTGTCCACGACTGCGAAATTTCCATATAGCGGAGCCAGTTGATCGCCGCCCCGGCAACCACGTTGTCTTTCACAATGGCATCCGCCGTGTCCTGGTCGATGCGCAGCGTCATCGGCCCCGGGTTGGTCAGCCAGCCATCTTTAATGATCCATTTCTCATTGTCCAGCCAGAACGGCAGCGCGCCGCTCACCGGGCCGGACATGGCAAACTGCTTCGGATTTACCGCGCTTATCAGTTCGCTGGAGGAAATATTATCCACGCGCAGTAAAGCCGGATCGTGCTGCGGCATTCTCAACTGCTGCATGGTGATTTTCCCGCCGAGCGCTTCCACCTTCACGTTGGTGAGCAGGAGCGGGTTCGCTTCGGTCCAGGGATAATCGCCCTGAAGATCCGCGGTGATATTTCGGGCTGTGACCAGGTTTTTCACCTCGTCAATTCGTAACGTTACCGGTCCGCGCGTACCCAGTGACCAGGTGCCCTGGCTTAAGCGGAACGGCAGAACAAAATCAACGCCGTTGATTTCGTTATCCGGCATCCACGCGCTGCCCGCTTTCAGCACGCCGTGCCCCCCGGCCTCAAACCCCTGGTCGGGGGCCGCCGAGAAAGCCACCTGCGCGTACATTTCGCCGCCACGCAGGGTCATTTTCCAGTCTGGCGGGATCAGCGGCTGGAACACTGTAAGAGACTGTTTTGGCCACCAGGCCTGACCGCGGAGGCGTTCGCCGTCCCAGCGTCCATTCACCTGGACCGGGCCGATGTCATCCGCATGAAGGTTCCCTTTAAACTGGAACACCGTCGGGTCTGTCCCGTCAACGCTGAAGGTCAAAACGGACGGCGGCAGCACGCTTCCGCCTGAAAAGCGCGTTTGGCCGGCATTGAGCGCGAGCGCACCGCTAAAGGTGGGGTTATCCGGGTCCCGCGACCAGCGCACCGGGTGATCCAGCACCAGGCGCGGTTTGCTGACCAGCATCGTGCCGTACTGCAATTTGTCGAACCCCGTGGAAAGATCGGTCAGTTCGATAACGTTGTCGCGCCACTCCCCGGTTCCCCGGACATCCCAGCGCGCGTTCATCGGCGTGAAGTTCCCTTTACCCCAGTAGCGCCACTGCCACAAACCGTTGTCCGGTAAAAAGTCGTTAGCCTGGCCGTCCAGATGCAGCTCAAAATTGCCCATCTCGTTTTCATGCGCCCGCAGAATGGCTTGCAGGCGGCCGTCCACGCCCTTTTGCGTGAGCTTCACGCCCGCCAGCGGCCAGCGGATCTCATCGATATCCAGCGAGTCAATGATGCGTCCGCGCGAGCGCAATAGTGCGCCGGGTTCAAACGTAAGCTGCGGATCGTAAAGGCTGCCGGTCAGCTTCGCCGGGAGTCTGGCATACAGGATCAGATCGTTTTGCTTGGCTTCCCCGCTCAGGTGCAGCGGCATAGCGCTGTTTTCCATACTGAGCGAGCCGGGACCGATATTCAGCACCGCGTTGCCCTTACCCGCGTCCCCCTGGGTCAGCACGTTGAGCCGCCCCGTGAAGGTGGCTTTCTCCAGCCCCTGCTGCCAGTTATCCACCTTCAGGCCGATGCGACCGCTCATCGGCATACCGGAGGCTGACCAGTTCCAGCGCCCGTCGCTGATGGTCAACTGCTGAGCGGTGATCTGCCACGGTAAATCGAGCAGCGGATCGGGGTTGTCCCGCGCCATAACCACCAGCTGGCCCTGATTATCCTCCCAGTCCAGATCGGCATCGACCAGCGAGGATAACTGTGGCACGTTAAAGGTCGCGACCGTATGCCCTTTCACCGGTACGCCGTCCGGCACCAGCGGCAGGGTAAATTCACCGACCAGCTTCACGGGCTGCGACTGGTCCGGCAGCTGCACATCGAACTGGCTGATGGAGAGCGTCTGGCCGCGCAACTGCCCCTTAATGCTCACCTGCTCGCCTTTATAGGTGATGTCCTGGCGGGCTGGCGTGAGTGAGGCATGCAGCTCACCCTCCCACTGCTGCCAGGGAGAAAGGGTAAAACGGTGGATGGTCAGCCAGGTGTTGGGCAGGATGGCCTGCCACTGCGCCAGCGTTTTCGGCGCCACCGTAGACGGCGCCGATTGCGGTAATTTGCTCAGGCAGACAGAGTTAAGTTCAAGTGCGCCAATATCCAGATCCCAGCGGCTGGGGTGTGACAGGGTCACGTTTTCCACGCGGGCAATTTCGCACTCTTCTACCAGATAACGGAGATCGGGGATGATCAGGGCGTGGCGCGTGAGCCGTGGGCTTTTTTCAAACGCGATGCGTGTTCCAACGGGAAGCCAGATCCCGGCGAGCGTGGGCACCCACTGGGCGAGCGTCATCAGCAGCGTCAGCGGCACGATTAACAGCAGCAGTAATAGCGCGATTGCGGCTTTGTATTTACCCTTCATGGGCAGTTAATATCCTGATTTTGCGAAATAAATAAGCCGTTCTTGCCGCTCATTGTCGCATGTTTAGCCAGTCAGTTGAAGGTAATGCCATTTTTAAGAGTAGATGCTCTACAATAATTCATAGAACTTATTGATTTCAATGAATTTTGAAAAATTGTAAGATAATTTTAAACATGCTAACGTGGTTCCAAAATCACTGGAGAAAGTCTTATGAAACTCGCGGTATATAGCACAAAGCAGTACGACAAAAAGTATCTGCAACATGTTAACGAGACGTACAGTTTCGATCTTGAATTTTTCGACTTTCTGCTGACTGAAAAGACGGCTAAAACCGCCCACGGCTGCGAAGGCGTGTGTATCTTCGTTAACGATGACGGTAGCCGACCGGTACTGGAAGAGTTGAAAAAACAGGGCGTGAAATACATTGCCCTGCGCTGCGCGGGCTTTAACAACGTCGATCTCGATGCCGCCAAAGAGCTGGGTCTGAAGGTTGTTCGCGTTCCGGCCTATTCTCCGGAAGCCGTGGCAGAACATGCGGTCGGGATGATGATGTCGCTCAACCGTCGTATTCACCGTGCCTATCAGCGTACCCGTGATGCCAACTTCTCTCTGGAAGGGCTGACCGGCTTTACCATGTACGGTAAAACCGCAGGCGTGATCGGTACCGGCAAAATTGGTGTGGCCGCCCTACGCATCCTGAAAGGATTTGGCATGCGCCTGCTGGCGTTTGATCCGTACCCAAGCGCCGCTGCGCTGGAGCTGGGCGTGGAGTATGTCGATCTGAAAACGCTCTTCTCGCAGTCTGATGTTATCTCCCTGCACTGTCCGTTGACCCCGGAAAACTATCACCTGCTTAACCAGTCGGCGTTCGACCAGATGAAAGACGGCGTGATGATCATCAATACCAGCCGCGGCGGACTGATCGACTCTCAGGCCGCTATCGAAGCGTTGAAAACGCAAAAAATCGGCGCGTTGGGTATGGACGTGTATGAGAACGAACGCGATCTGTTCTTTGAGGATAAATCTAACGACGTGATTCAGGACGACGTGTTCCGTCGCCTGTCGGCCTGCCACAACGTGTTGTTCACCGGCCACCAGGCGTTTCTGACCGCCGAAGCGCTGATCAGTATTTCGGAAACCACGCTGGGGAATTTACAGCAGCTTGAAAAGGGCGAAGCGTGCCCTAACGCGATCGTTTAAGACCGTCAGGCCGGGTGGCGGTAACCTCTGCCCGGCCAATAATAAGCCCATCAGAAAAATAAGCACAGGTTAACTATTAAGATGGCTAACGTTCATCGTAAATATAACAATCAAGGATATGACTGTTCCGGTGTGACCATATCAGAATGAGGCTCTGCTGAAGGCTGCGTGATTTGCTGCACTATCGTAACCAGTTGTTCAAAAACAGCTCTCATTTGCGTCGGGTAGGTTAAAGACAACCAGGTTGCCAGCACTGCTCCAGCCAAAAAGCCCAACTTCATACACCATCCCTAATAAATTTAGCGAGATACAAGCTTTAACGTATGTGTGGTGCCGGGTGCCTCCCGGTGAGTCGTTGGTCAGCCACCTTGACCCGCTACTGATTGCCTAAGCTACACGTGCTGTTTAGCCCCTCCGCACAGGGGGATTCACCACGCGAGAAAAATAACACAGTGCCCCGGCTGGTTTAGGGGATATTTCGTTTAAAAATAAATAATGACCATACAAAATTAATCTATAACTGTTTTCAGGAACCCTTCTACACTTTAAGCGGATATATCAGTAATAAGATTAATATAAGTCAGTTTTATTACATCCCTAAATGCTGGGCTATTTACTTAGCCTTCACACATGTTGCCATTAGCAGAGGAGTCTGAAATATGGCATTCGTAACAACGAAAGATGGTGTCAGTATTTATTACAAAGACTGGGGTCCGAAGGATGCGCAGCCGATCGTTTTCCATCACGGCTGGCCGCTGAGCGCCGATGACTGGGATAACCAGATGCTCTTTTTCCTTGCAGAAGGTTTCCGCGTCATCGCCCTCGACCGTCGTGGTCATGGTCGTTCCGATCAGGTGAGTGAAGGTCATGATATGGATCATTATGCCTCCGACGCATCAGCCGTGGTCGAAAGCCTTGATTTGCGTAATGCCGTGCACGTCGGCCACTCCACCGGCGGAGGCCAGGTCGCCAGATACGTTGCGAAGTACGGCCAGCCTCAGGGGCGGGTGGCCAAAGCGGTACTGGTCAGCGCCGTTCCTCCGCTGATGGTAAAATCAGACACGAACCCCGGCGGTACGCCCATTGAGGTGTTCGACGGCTTCCGCCAGGCGCTGGCCGCTAACCGCGCCCAGTTTTACCTCGACGTCGCCAGCGGTCCTTTCTATGGATTTAACCGAGACGGAGCAGAGGTTTCGCAGGGAACAATCCAGAACTGGTGGCGTCAGGGTATGATCGGTAGCGCCAAAGCCCACTATGATGGCATTAAGGCATTTTCAGAAACCGACCAGACGGACGATCTCAAAGCCATCACGGTTCCCGTCCTGGTGTTGCAGGGTGATGACGATCAGGTCGTCCCGTATAAAAATGCCTCCCTTCTTCAGGATAAGCTGCTCGCAAACAGCGAGCTTAAAATCTATCCAGGCTTCCCGCATGGGATGCATACCACGCATGCAGATACCATAAATGCCGATATCCTGACGTTTATTCGCTCATAAAGACGTCGATTATCCATAAAACAACCGGGCACCACGCCCGGTTCTCTTTTGCGGCAAGAATTGAGCGACCATTTCAGGAAGAAACGCTTACAGGAGTTTGATTTTTACTTCATACCCCTCCAGACCTGTCATGGCCTCACGAGCGATAAACTCAATTTCAGATACTTCCTGCCCTGTTTTTTTTCGTAATTCTGCAATTTTTTTGGCTATAAGCGCTGAAATTTCTTCCTCTGCCTTTTGCGTCATTGCGTCAACTTTCATATTTACCTCTTGCGGCCGTTTACTGTTTCCAGTATCTAACTGGTTTTAACCATAACCCTATGTAAAGCGTAGACTATCTGCGTTACGTATGCTGCCTTCACCTTGAGATGAGGGGCAGATGGGGCCATTGCATTTAAATATGCATTTAGATTGCATTATTTGAATAAGCTGTTATTGTGCCAACGCCTTAGAGCACATAAACATAAGAAAAGATTTGACTCAAACTCGCCCCGCACCAGGGGCATTTTTTTTGCTCCCTATAAGCAAAAAACCCGCCATGAGCGGGTTTCTGCGTTATTCGGAAAGATTATTTGAAGACTTCTGCTACGGCCTGGAAGTTAGGGCCATGCTCTCGAGCGGCGATGATGACATAGTATTTCCCGCCCTTCTCATCTGCCAGTTTCGAGAGTTTTTGATGAAGATCTGAAGGTGAAGAAATTTGTCCACCTGAAGCCCCTACAGATACATTGCCCAGGTATTCAAGTTTGAAGTGGTGCGCTTCATCTTTGGAAATCATATCTGCCGCAGATGCGCCAAAGCTTGCAACTGTTAAAGCCAATACACTCCCTAATAGTGCTTTTTTCATATCATTCCTCCTGTTAATAAATCTATCTATTTAACATTAGCATCAAATATGGGAATGATCCGTGCCAATGTCGTAGAGAGACTGAGTGATAAGCGTCGCCTTATTGAGCATTATTACCTGCCCTCTCTGACGCAACCTGCGATTACAGCAGGTTCATCTACTATACTGACCTGTGCAGTTAGCATTTATCTGCCCGGTTGCGCGTTAGGTAACCGAAACTTACCTGTACCATGACCATCAGGAGAACAATATGCACACGAGTAAAACCCTGAAAAGGCTGCTAGCCGTATCAGCAGTTGCAGCAATGTTCAGCACCGTTGGCGTACAAGCCCAGACGACAAGCGCCGCGCAAACTAACGCTGCGGGCCAGGCTCAACCGGACGCCAGACTCAGCTCCGGCGACGAGAAAGCGTTAAAGGACATGGCGCAGGCCAATATCAACGAAGTCGCCGCCGCCAGGCTCGCCCTGGACAAGGCCCAGACCAGTGAAGTGAAAACATTCGCCCAGAAAATGGTCGACGACCACGGCGCCGCCCTGACCAAAGTGCAGGCCATTGCCCAGAAAAAGGGCGTAGAGCTGCCGACCGAGCCAGACGCCGCCCATAAAGCCCTGAACTCAAGGCTTGAAAACCAGCGCGGTGACGCTTTTGACAAAATGTATATGGAATATGCTGGCGTGAAGGACCACGAGAAGGTGCTGTCGAAGCTTAAGAGCGACGCCAGTAAAATTGACGATCCGGATGTGAAGGCTCTGGCCAACGAGCACACGCCGGTCGTTGAGCAGCATCTGAAGTCCGCCGAGCAGATGTCAACGCGTGCTGGCGCATCAGCCGATAAATAAGCGCGTCGGTGAAACGACTACTGCAAAATAAAGTGGGGCCCGCAGGCCCCACGCTTATTTCACCTTCCTGATGAATTATTCCGGCAACGCGTAGACAACCACCTGATCGCCTACCTGATCCTTCAGGATCGTGTTCCCGCCAGCCACGAAGGCCACATACTGCCGACCCTTATATTCATACACGGACGGGTTCGCTACCGCTGGAGCTTCTGCCTGATCGGACCACAGCTCTTCACCGCTCTCTACCGAGTAGGCACGCACTTTGGCATCCATTGAAGCACCGATGAAGATCACGCCACCCGCCGTCACTGCCGGGCCACCAATGGTAGGCGAACCCCAGCTTTCCGGCATGAAGAAGCCATACTGCTGTGAGGCGCCAACCGGACGACGCCATTTCACATCGCCCGTGTGCATGTCTATCGCCACGATTTCACCAAACGGCGGTTGCCAGCACGGCATGCCCAGCCAGTTGCTCGCCACCAGCAGACGCATACCGTACGGGGCGCCTTCCTGTGGGGCAAAGCCGCTTTCGTTGCCGGAGTCTTTGTCCGCGTTATCGTAATCCTCACGGCTGTAGAGCTTCACGTACTGAACGATATGCGAGGTGTTGACGATGGCGATCTGTTTTTGCGGATCGAACGCCACCCCGCCCCACTGCACGCCGCCGGCGCTATCGGGATAGGTGAGCGTGCCTTCGCCTTTGGTGGTAGGCGGAGTATACATTCCCTCATAGGTCAGGTTATCCCACAGGCGAGAGCACTGGCCGCCACCGACGATATCCGCCAGCTTCCAGATTTCCGGCTTTTTCGACTGGTCGAGCAGCGGCGCAGGTTTGGTCGGGAACGGTTGTGTAGGCGAGAGAACTTCGCCCTGGACCGAACCATCACCCTGCGGAACCGGACGCTCTTCGATTGGCCAGACGTCCTCCCCGGTCAAGCGGTTAACCACAAACAGGAAGCCCTGCTTGGTGGCCTGAACCAGCGCCGGGATCTGCTTGCCGTCTACGGTGATATCCATCAGCGTCGGGGCAGAGTTGATGTCGTAATCCCAGACGTCGTGGTGTACCCACTGACGGGACCAGACCACTTTACCGGTGTTGATGTCCAGCGCGGTGGTGGAGGTGCCAAGCGGAATTGCGTCGACGCGGTTGCCGCCCCAATAGTTGGGAGACGGCGATGAGACCGGGAGATAGACCAGCCCATTGGCCTCATCGGCGGACATGTGCGTCCAGACGTTAGCGGTACCGGTACGCTTGCGGATCTCTGCCGGTATCGCCTCAAAGGTCCATTCAAGCTTGCCGGTCTGGGCGTTGACAGAAAATACGGTACCCGGAGGCGCTTCGGCATAGGCCCAGTCTTTCCCGGCCCAACCCACCAGCAGATGGTTGCCGACGACGGTTGGCGGTTGCAGGACAGAGAGCGGATACTTGGCGTTAACGGTGTTCCACTGATTCAGATCCAGCACCCCATTGTCCGCAAAGCCGCTGCACGGTTTGCCTGAATCGGCGTCCAGCGCAAAGAGCTTGCCGTCAACGGTGCCCATATAGACCATCTTCTGGCACGCCTCTCCCTTCACCGGATTTTTGGCCTGCCAGTAGGAAACGCCGCGGTTTTTCAGCACCGGCTGGGTCAGTGCCTTGCGCGACGATTTGGTGTCATAGTGCCACTTCTCTTTACCCGTGCCCGGATCCAGCGCAATCAGGCGATCGAAAGGGGTACCGATGTAGAGCGTGTCGTTAGCGAAAATGGGCGTTGCGGACCACACGGTCGCTGGCGTATCACCTTTACCATCCGAGACGTCGCCGGTATGGAACTCCCAGACTTTCGTTAATTTACTGACGTTATCCGCCGTGATCTGGGTAAGCGGGCTGTATTTCTGCGCGTTAAGCTGGCCGTGGAAGCTGTCCCAGGTTGGCGTGCCGGGCACCAGCGGCGTCGCTGGCTGGCTGGCCGAGGCGGCTTTCTTTCCGTCACCGCTACCGGTTGAGGCATCGTCTGTGGTTTTTGTGGTTCCAGGCGCCTGCTGATCGGCCGCATCAATATTCAGTGATTCCTGGGTCCCCTGAGAGGCCTCAGCGGCTTTATCCTGCGCCTGCAGCGCGAACGGGGTGACCAGCAGCGCCAGCGCCGTCATGCTGACTTTTATGAAGGGATAATGCTTATCGTTATGCACGGGCGGCTCCTCAGGTTCTGACGGAATGGTTGTAACGGGCGGAATGGCTGCTCAGCATAATCAGACCAATCAGGCCGACCACCATGGCTGCCGTTATGATGTACTGGTGCAGCAGCGCGGCGGCAAAACCAATACCCGCCAACACCACCAGGGTGACAATAATCAGGAAAACACGCGCCCCGCGCCCCGATGCCGCACGTAACACAAAGATCAGTATCGCCAGCACCGCGCTGGCAATGGCCACGCCCAGTGCGCCAATGGTGTCTGTGACGCCGGTAAGCGGCGTCCACCAGGCGTATAGCGCCACCGCGAAGCCTATAACCGCGGCCAACAGCAGCAAAATAGTGCCGACGCGCGAAGATTGAGAATGCAACATACCAGGAATCCCCCTCTAAAAAATGCAAAATGGACCAACATTAAGGCGTTTTCGTGGATATATGTCCCTGCTGTTCGCGCGTGCAATGGCTATTAAAACAACGCGACGTGAAAAAAACGGCGGCATATTTCACTAAACGTAACTGAGTATAGAAGAGGATTTTTTAAAGGGGCGTTTATCCGGCGAGTCCCCTTCCTCACGTTGAGCCCATAAGGCAGTGTGTTTCGCTAAAAACGCACGGGCGAGGTTTATTGTCTGCTTTGAGCGAGGGACAAACGCTGGGGTGTAAAAAAAAATCGCCAGATGGGGTAGTAAAGGCTAGATTTAATTCAGGCATAACTGGTATGACCACATAAATAAGGCTCTATGAATGCGTTCAGTCATAATACCCGTCAATGAAGGTGGATTTCTGGCAGCCACAATTTGGGAAAGAAGCGATGCCAAAGCGATAGTGCTCCTTCATCCGGCAACGGCGGTTGTACAGGGGTTTTATAAGGGATTCGCAGAATATCTTTTTAACAGAGGATTCAACGTCCTCACATACGATTATCGCGGCACCGGCCTCTCTAAATCCGGGCTGGTCCGTACTTACCGCGTTTCTATGTCTGACTGGATCGACCAGGACGTCGGATGTATAACCGCCTGGGCTAAAGCACATTTTCCAGGACTTAGCCTGTTGGCGGTAGGACACAGTGTGGGCGGGCATGCCGTTCTGCTTTCAACAGCCACCCACGCCCTGCAAGCTGCGGTCATTGTAGCCTCACATGCCGGGGTGACGAGCACCATCAAACGCACCACTGAAAAGGTGCGTGTCTGGTGCGTATTGCGTGTTCTGGCTCCGATTCTGTGCCGTATCTTCGGTTACATGCCTGCCAGGCGCCTGGGGCTGGGTGAAGATTTACCGGCACCAGTCATGCTTCAATGGGGGCGCTGGAGCGCAATGCCTGGATATTTTTACGATGATCCACACTGGAATGCACGCCAACGGGCAAGTGAGATCACCCTACCCGTGCTGGTAATGGGATTTGATGACGATCCCTGGGCTAACCGTGAAGCTATTGCGCGGCTGATGGAGCCGGTGCAACAAGCAAAAATAGAACGCTGCGAGATACGGCACGCAGAGTTTGGTCTTTCGTCCATTGGGCATATGGGATTTTTTCGTACGCGATGTGCGGAGAAATTATGGCCCGTCGTCGGTCAATGGCTGGAGAGTCAGTGCCCGGATTGAACGACGCGTGAACATGACCTTTCTGAGTATTCAACATATTAAAACCTGCCGGCATAAAAATTTGGAAATTTAACGGAAATGGTTAAGCTTCTTAGACACATGCTTAAGGGATAGTCAGGAAATGATTGTTAACTGTATGGTCTACCGTTCAGGCCACCCCGCCGAAACCGTAGATATTGAGGATATCAGTGAAGTCATCCAGGATACCGATGCGTTTATCTGGCTGGGGCTTTGGCAGCCTGAACCTGCGTTTATGTACAAAGTCCAGGAGGAGTTCGGTCTGCACGATCTGGCCGTTGAGGATGCGCTTAATGCACATCAGCGGCCTAAAATAGAGCGTTATGGCAGCTCGGCATTTATCGTTGTAAAAACCGTCAGTGGACAGGACGACAATATTGAGTTTGGCGAAACGCATTTGTTTGTGGGCCGAAACTTCCTTATTACGGTGCGCCATGGTGCTTCAGTGAGCTATGCACCTATACGCGCCCGTGCTGCTGAGGCCCCGGACATGCTTTCGTACGGTCCGGCTTATCCTCTTTACTGTATTCTGGATTTTATTGTTGACAGTTATGCAGAGCTGACTGCGCGCCTCAACACCAAAATTGGTGATATAGAAGCGACACTTTTTCACAGTGAATTTGACCGTGAAGCTATTCAGGACGTGTATTCCCTCCGCCGTAATCTACTCGGGCTTCGCAACGCCGCTCAGCCAGTAGAAGAAATCTGTACAGAGCTTATCCGCATTCATGAAGAACTTATTCCAAAACCCCTCAGGGCGTATTTCAGAGATATTCAGGATCACGCAAGCCATGTAGTAACGGATGTAAATGACATGCGTGAGCTGCTAAGCAGCGCGATGCACGTTAACCTGGCACTGGTTTCAGTGCAGCAAAACGAAGTCGTGAAGAAACTGGCTGGCTGGGGGGCCATCCTCGTGATCCCGACGGTAGTCTTTAGCATGTATGGTATGAACTTCGAACATATGCCGGAACTGAAGACGCTCTTTGGCTATCCGGCTACGGTCGCTGTCACGCTGGGAGCCTGTGTATTACTGTGGCTTCGGCTCAAACGCTCTCGCTGGCTTTGATTGATAAGCGATCTGATAGTTTTTGGTGTCGTGAAGTACAGTAAAGCCTCGCGCTTATGTCGATTATGCCACGACACCATACCCTATCCGTTATTTCCCCTGCATATGTCGGTATATTCCTGTTCACCGGGACCCGGTTTCTCAATCCGGGATCGCCCGCTCCACCGTTTATAAAATCCTGAAAAACGAGGCTATCACAGGGCAAGGTCACTCGTTATTCTAAATTATCAAACCACATCGATAATTATTATATTTGTTTATGATTCATTGAGCTCAGATGTGAATTTATATTGACGGACGTAAGAATTATTTTTTCACACAAGGATGGTTAATATGAAAAGGGTTTTTATGACGGCTGCATTAACGGGTTTATTTGTCAGTAATAATCCGTATGCAGGAGAAAGCTATCTGGTCTATAACCCACATAATATTGCGGTATTTGAAGTGCGTTTCTTTAATGTTGGCGACGGCCCCTTTATGCCGGACTGGCCGAATGCGTCTGAGTCAACCTGGGATCTTGGCCAGCAACAAAAAGAAAAAATACTCGATGCTATGCGTTACTGGGCTGAGGTTATTACCCCCAGCCCAGGGCAACTGCCTGCCATTATCAATGTGGGGACGTTTAACGACGAGAATGCCGCAGGTTCCAGCGATTCAGTTACCGACGGCATTATAAGTCTGACGCAGTTGCAAGGCGCATTGAACGGTATTGATACCGGAGAGCTGACCTTTGGCTCCCACGCCCAGTTCATCATGGGCAAACTGGATTTTGATAACGTTCCCTATGTGCCCGCGCAATTGCCGCGCACTGGAAAGGCCGATCTGGTCAGCGTCGCTGTTCATGAGCTGGCACATGGACTGGGAATATCCAATATGGTTACCGATCTGCAAGGAAGTGGCACATTCACGCCTGCTTTTGATACCGTGCCTTTTGGCTCCTGGACCAGCCATCTGCGCGATGACCGTGGCAATCCTGCCCGGCCAGGGCAAGTAATATTGTGTAATGGATGCAATAACAGATGGGATCCACAAGGCTTTGATGTACGGCTTGATAAAGGCTATTTCACCGGCAGGCATGTGGATGAAGTCCTTGCAGGCGCCATGCCTGGCGTGCCGGTGAAAATGTTAGCAGACGACGGCTCGGTCGATGATAACTACATGAGCCATATCGAGCTGAAAAACAGCATGATGAGCCATCAGAACTACCGCAATTACACCACGTTTATGGAAGCGGAACTGGCGTTGCTGCAGGATATGGGATATCAGATTGACCGGCGTAACTTTTTCGGTTTTTCGCTATATGGCAACGGGCAAACGCTCGTTAACCGCAATGGCTATTTTCAGCGTAATCAGCAGGCGGATGGCTATCTGGCTGGTCAATACAATACCGCTAATCTGGGAGTAGGCCTGCATGTGTATGGCAGTAATAACCATATCTTTCAACAAGCGGACCTGTTGACTTCAGGGGCTGGCGGCGCGGGCATCCGTATAGATGGGCAAAATAACACCCTGAGCATCGATCCCGGTGTACGGATATACGCCGATGGCGTTAATGGCCGTGGAGTGATGTTTGCCTACGGTAAACAGCACAGCCTTATTCAACGTGGCGACGTTCAGGCACTGGGAGCCAGTGGCGTCGGTATCAGTTTTGATTTTGGCAATAACCTCCTGGGTAACGAGGTGGACTATCGTGGATCCTGGCTTCATATCGTGGACGGCTATTACGATGCGTTATTACCCGAGTTGCAGGGAGCGCTGGTAGACAATGCCGACATCAGCGGACGGGTTGCCGGTAAAGGCGCGGCGATTTATATATCACCGAACGCGCTGGTCGGTAATATAAATATATTAACGGGTGCCCGGCTGGAGGGTGATATTTATTCGGACTACGCCCAGCGGGATGACTATGGCCAACAGCGGTTAACGCTGCTTACCTTCGGTCGGAAGGCCAATGCGTACGGGCAAGCGACGGAAGCTGCCGATGCTGATTTCAGCTTTACGTACCGCGGAAACATTGAAGGTATCAATAATCTGGCACTGGACGCGCACGGAGGGAAAACCTCGCTTAATGGCGATTTCCAGATTTACAGCATGACTATCGCGCCAGGTGCCAGCCTGTCCGGCAACGCCAGCTATACGCTTAATGAGGAAGGCCGCTTTGTAAATAACGGGATCCTTGCGCCGGGTAATTCACTTGGGCAAATCAAAATATCCGGTGCTTATCAACAGGGGAATACCGGGCAGTTGTTGTTGGAAGTCGACGGGCGCGGCAGGCATGATACTCTGCGAGTGGACGGTCACGCACAATTTGACGGTCAACTGACGTTTGCGCCGCAGCCGGACTGGTACGCAACAAACTGGCGTCTGAATACGCAAGATTTGCTAAAAACGGACGCTTCCGACGGCAATTTCAGTGCGGTGAACAGCATGCTCCGTTCACCCACGCTAACGCTGCAAACAACGCCACAGGGAAAGAATGGCTGGCAGCTCTCAATGCTGCGCGCTTCAAACGCATACAGCCGGTATGCGCAGGACGCTAATGCGCGTCAGGTAGGGCAAGCGCTGGATAAAATTGTGGCGGAAGCTAAGTCGGATATACAACCGCTGTACCGTACTCTGGATTTCTCAGCCACTGATGGCGGGAGTATCAGCAATGCCTTGCCGCAACTTTCTGTGGGCGCCTACAGCGCCATGTTCGCAAGTTCCCTGCAGCGTGAACAGCAGATAGCGCGGATCGTGGGCGGGCCAAATCCTGTGGTTATGCCGAAGCAACTGACGGAAGGCGAATGGCGCAGCTTTGCCATACCCTTTGGCGGCGGCTTCTGGCAACAGCGTCAGGGTGACAGTGTAGGGTACGACGCCAGCAGTTATGGCATTGTATTCGGTGCTGAAAAACAAAACGATGAGAATCACAACTGGATGTATGGCTTTCATGGTGCGGTCAGCGGTCAGTCGGTGACGGTGAAATCACCAGAAACCGCAACCGGGAAAACCACTGCTTTCGATCTGGGTGTTCATGCTCGTTACGGCGCTGAAAGGTCCGAAGGAATGTATTTATTCGGCACTGGCCGATTGGGTATTGAAGACAGCTGGCTGGACAGAAACATTAATGTAGAAACTTACGGAGCAAGCCACCATGCCACCTGGACCGGATTGTCAGGTTCTGTTACGGCCGGCGGAGGCTATCGATGGGCGCTGAATAATAATGTGAACGCCGGACCGGTAACGTCATTGAATTACACCACATTACATCGTCCCGGCGTGAAGGAAAGCGGCAATGACGGCAGCCGACTGATGCTGGGTTCGCAGACCTTCGATTCTCTGAGATCAAGTATCGGGGTGAATGGTAACTGGAATGTACCCCTCGCTTCAGGGGCATCGTTCGCAGCTGAGCTGCAGCTCAGCTGGGATCATGAACTGCTTGATGGCAACGTAGTGCAACAAGCCTCTTTCGCCAACTATCGAAGCACAGGGTTTAGTTCCAGGAATCAGGTGACTGGTCGTGACACTCTGGGTGTTAAGGCAGGTATGAGCTATAAAATCAACGCTGATGTCGAATTGGGCATCGGGGTTGAAAGCGAAATGTTTCGTTCTGGCTATGACTCGATTGCAGGTAATCTTTCAGCCACATGGCGTTTCTGATGCCTGAGGACGAGAAAATAATAGGACTGGCCCTATCCCCGGCGTTGCCGGGGTATTCCTGAAGGCTTTTGATATCAAAAATGGCTTGTGTCGCCCTGGCCATGCTCACCTGAACCTTTAACCCGCTTAAGCTGGATCTCTTCACCACGTTGCCAGGCATCCGCTCCCTTAGCAACTGGGTGCGCCACAATATCCTTACGTTCTTCTTTGATGGCTTGCGTGCTCACGTCAAAGCGTCGATCTCTGTCCGCCAGAAGTTTAGGGTCTAACTGCCCTTCCCCGGTAAAGCCCATCATCAGTGCCGGAATGCCGAGCGGCAGCTTTTTATCGCGGTCGGTGTGCCAGGTATGCCAGGTCTTGCCGTAGGTATTCACAATTTTGCTCATCAATGCTTTGTCAGCCACTGCAGGTAAACCTGGAGCAATCAGGCTGCCGGATTTCACTTCATATTGATGGCTGTGCCACAATTTTTTTTCTTCCGGCGGCAGTGTGTTAAACAAACGCTCACTAATGATGTACTCAACGCCCATTAAACGGGCATCTTTGGTGTTACCGTCGTAGATCACCGCCTGCATCACGTCTTCATTCAACACGGTTACATAATGATGGACTTCCATCTGGCCATTTTTATCCCCGCTATAAAAATGGAAACCGTCAAGGTAGGCACTCATTGCATCAATGGGCGGACGGGACTGGATAAGCTGAGCACCGGCTTCAAGCGTGCTCGTCCCGACGGAGGTTTTTACACCCGGAACAGGCGTATTTGAAGGGGTATTGTTCGCGCCACAACCCACTAACGTCAGGCTCGACAATAATAAAAGCGATAATGGTTTCATTGACCCTCCCTGTAAAAGTCACTTTACTGAAAGTAGTACATTCGCGCAGACACGCCAGGAGAGTTTTTATTAAACCATCCGGCAAACTGGCGTACGTTCCGTTTAAGAACACCATTTAAATACTGGCAGAAAGAGCATCAGAGATTTGTTTGATCAATTGCCATTTATATCAATGTCCGCTTCTGGCACAAAACAGCCATTAACATTCATCGAATTCTCAGTAAATCTGAATACCGGGTCGTATACCGCGGCGAAAGCATTTCACGCTTCATCTGCCATTGCTGCTGTATGCCCTGCCCGGCAAAATAAAGCGTACCCTTTCCATCTTTCGCGTTCAGACGATCCAGCACTTCCATCAGCTTTTCACTTCCGGCACGCGGCGCGCTATTGTCAAACAAATTGAGCTGGGCAACGCCCTGGCTGAAGAAGTCCCCGAGCATAATGCCGGCTTTCTGGTAGCGGTGGCCCTCCTTCCAGATTTTGTCGAGGCACTTTACCGCGGCGTTGATAATGTCGCGGGAGTCCTGAGTGGGTGTGAGAAGCGTCATTGAGGCACTGTTGCCGTAATAGGGTTCGTTCAGAGCGAACGGAGAGGTCTTTACGAACGCCGAGATAAAGCGGCAATACTGGTGCTCGCCACGTAACTTCTCAGCGCCACGGGCCGCATAGCTGCATATAGCCTGGCGCACCTGCTCGTATTCTGTCACGCGCTCACCGAATGACCGACTACAGACGATCTCCTGCTTTGTCGGTGCAAACTCTTCCAGATCGAGGCACGGCTCGCCGCGCAGCTCCCGGACCGTTCGCTCCAGCACTACATTGAAGTGCTTGCGGATAATCCACGTGCTCTGCTCTGAGAGATCCAGCGCCGTTTTGATACCCATCGCATTGAGCTTCTTGCTGATGCGCCTGCCCACGCCCCATACGTCCTCTACAGGCACGATAGCCAACAACCGGCGCTGGCGGTCGATATTGGATAAATCAACCACCCCACCCGTCTGCTGCTGCCATTTCTTCGCCGCGTGATTTGCCAGCTTCGCCAGCGTCTTCGTCTGGGCTATGCCAACGCCGACCTTCAGGTGCGTACGCTTCAAAACCGTTTCACGGATCTCCTTGCCAAAATCAGTCAGGTCCCGGCAATTACGAACCCCGGTGAGATCACAAAAGGCCTCATCAATGGAATATATTTCTACGCGAGGGCTTATTTCTTCCAGCGTGGTCATTACCCGGCTGGACATGTCAGCGTAAAGTTCGTAGTTACTGCTGAAGCAAACCACGCCGGCGCGCCGGAACAGGTCTTTCTGCTTAAAGTATGGCGCCCCCATAGTAACGCCAGCGGCTTTGGCCTCTGCGCTGCGCGCTATCACGCAACCGTCGTTATTTGAGAGGACAACCACCGGTCGGCCTCTCAAATCTGGCCTGAATACCGTCTCGCATGATGCATAGAATGAATTCACATCACAGAGCGCAAACATATCAGCTGGCCGATTTAACAATAAAAGTGACCACACCAAAAACGTCCAGCGTGTCTTCACTGCCAACGATAATCGGTGAATAAGCGCTGTTCATCGGATTGAGTTGAACATTAGGCCGCAGTTGCAGGCGCTTAACGGTGAATTCCCCTTCCACCGCGGCGATGACGATATCGCCGTGCTCAGCCGTTCGGGAACTATCGACCACCAGTAAATCGCCGTCGCTTATTCCCCCTTCAATCATTGAATCACCCGCGGCTTTAACGAAATACGTCGAGCTGGGGTGGGCAACCAGAAGTTCATTAAGATCAATGCGCTGCTCCACATAATCGGCAGCCGGGCTTGGGAATCCGCACTGAACTAAATCGCTGAAAAGTGGAAGCGCGATAATCTCACGCAGTTCTGTAGGTCTGATAAATTCCATTACGCATACCTCTAACACTGTTTTTATATACAGTAATTTTGTTTTAAAGCACGCGCAAGGCAGCTGAACCGTAGCGACTGTTTAAACCTTCACCGTTTCGTTTGTAAGTTTCTCTCTGGCTTCAAATTATGGTTTTTGTAAATTTTACGATTAAACGCTTCGACTGCTCGTTTTAAAGGCTAAATGAATAGATTGTCATCAACATAAACAAGGTGAAGAGCGGCATGGCATTTCTTTAGCCGGAATGCCGTTTGACTGTACCCATATACAGTAGTATTTTTACGTGCAGACAGAATCGCACAATTAATATTCATAGGGAAAAAATAATGTTTGTTGAACTGGTTTATGACAAGCGAAACGTACAGGGGCTGGAGGGAGCCAGGGAGATAATTCTGGCTGAACTGACAAAACGTGTGCACCGGATTTTTCCTGATGCCAGCGTGACGGTTAAGCCAATGCAGGCGAATGGCCTGAATAGCGATGCCAGCAAAAGCGACCGGGAAAAGCTGAACCGTATGCTTGAGGAAATGTTTGAAGAGTCGGACATGTGGCTGACGCAAGAGTAACAAGGTTAACAAATACCAGCCCACCGGGGAAAAACCGGGCGCAATGCCCGGTTCTGTTTTCAGCCAGTAATGCCTTTAATCACTCACCCGCGGTTCTCCAGCATCGGTTCATTTCTCGGATCGTGCCCGCAAGATAAAAACGCCTCGCGGAATTTCTGCCCATTTTCTCGCGTTATCTTGTACAAGATACAGCTTTTGCATGTCGATCAAGTCTTCTTATCCCTGCCCTATACTTTGAGTATGACATCCGACTGGAGGTTTCTATGTGTGGACGCTTTGCACAAGCCCAAACCCGTGAAGAATACCTGGCCTACCTTGCCGACGAAGGCGATCGCGACATCGCGTATGACCCGGCCCCCATTGGCCGGTACAACGTCGCGCCCGGTACCAAAGTCCTGCTGCTGAGCGAACGCGACGAACTACTGCACCTCGATCCGGTGTTCTGGGGCTACGCACCTGGATGGTGGGACAAAGCACCACTGATTAACGCACGTGTAGAAACCGCGGCCACCAGCAGAATGTTTAAACCTCTGTGGCAACATGGCCGGGCGATCTGTTTTGCCGATGGATGGTTCGAATGGAAGAAGTCAGGTGACAAGAAACAACCCTACTTCATCCACCGGGCCGACGGTCAGCCAATCTTTATGGCGGCGATCGGAAGCACACCGTTTGAGCGCGGCGATGAAGCCGAGGGATTTCTGATTGTGACGTCTGCGGCTGATAAAGGCCTCGTCGACATTCATGACCGCAGGCCATTAGTTTTGTCACCAGAAGCGGCACGCGAGTGGATGCGACAGCATGTTGGCGGGAAAGAAGCTGAAGAGATAGCTTCAGATGGTGCAGTGCCCACCGATAAGTTCGTCTGGCATGCGGTAACGCGTACAGTAGGAAATGTAAAAAACCAGGGGAGGGATTTGATAGAGCAAATAGAAATCAAATCTGATCTTAGTTAGACCTGCACTTTTTAGATGGGATAATAAAACCCTTCCCTCTATTGAAGTCAAAACCTTTGACAACTCCTGTCATTTTACGAGACAAATTATTTCCTTGCTATAAATCAAATTTGACGACACAGGAAAAATTTGGATTGGCTAATCTAATCTGTATGGCCTCCCAGATGGCTAAAATAAGATTTGCTTAAAAGATCTACACATGCCTTAATGATGTGGTTGGTTCGATGCAATGTGAATCTGACTTTTCCAAAGTAGTCCTCATAACCAGGTGCTATCTCTGATATCCCCTCCTCTTGAGTCCATACGTATGCCATCATGCGTTTCTTTTCATGAACTTGTAACTTTTAAGTGTTCAAGTGGAGTTTTTATGTCATCAAAAATGATAGGTCTTGTTAAGTGGTTTAACGATGATAAGGGCTTTGGCTTCATCTCCCCACTCGATGGAAGTAAAGATATCCTTGTTCACTCTTCTTCTCTACAGGGAGAGACATTCAAAACTCTTTTTGAAGGCCAAAAAGTTAAATTTGCTGTCATTGCCGGTACCAAAGGTCCGACAGCTGCAAATGTTACGCTTTGCGATAAATAACCCCCTCAATGACCGCTTAAGCTTCTGTGAATTAAATAATCAGAAGCGTCATTTATCGTTTGCGAATATCATTACAACAGGCCAGCATATTTACAGCACCGTCAAATTTGCTGACCGATGTGATGAAATGCAGGACTGCTGCATGAATAGTCTCAAAGCAGAAACTAACTGCTTATAAAAGATTAAAGTGCGTAAGAGGTTAGGCAGCCTCCAAAAGCATCACTTCTTAGTTATTATATGAGATTTTTTAGTAATGTTGAGGGGATTTGAACAACGCGTTGCAGTAAGGGCAAACCAGTTGAGCTCCCTTTTGTACACGATTGTAACTATGCTCCGAGTCTCTTGTGCAGTTTGGACAAGGGCATTTGACTAAATAATTTCGGCGGAATTGCGTGTTTTTACGTGCAGACATAAGCTTCTCCAGTACAAATGGACTGCTACAGTACACGTTAAGGCAGAATATTGCTTGTTTTAATTTCGAAAGAGGTAACTAAACGTCAATAAATCAACCCCTTTCGAACAACCCCGGGCCATAAAACCCCCTGAAATACATGGTGATACATGAAAAAAGTAATTATTTTCTTTAATGGTAAACCAGGTAAAGTAATCACCGTACTTAAGGGCGTGACATCAATACGCGAACAATACCCTAATGGAGAAGGGATAAACCTTCCGATAATGTCAGCCGGTTTTCCCTCTTTAACAGGTGACCATGAAGTTGTCTATGTTGCATCAGATCGAGAGCTTACATCTCAGGAAATATTAGATGCAGCCAGGAAGTATCTATAAGCTTCAATATCTTCTACCAACACTGCAGATAACCTTTAGTAACAAGCATTATTAAAACAATTAGGAATTATCAGTATTGCCTACCTGGCGTAGGCTTTTTTTTCATTTAGCAGACGATACATTCCTGTCTAATGTCATATATTTTTTAGGACTCGGAACATTTTTTGATTCAAACAGTCTAAAAGATATACTCACAAAGGGGGCCTTTATGACAACGCTTATCATCTCTACTATCGTGGCAATGGTACTGGCATTGATGATTTTAAGTCTGATCAAGATCGGGATCAGCGTATCGAACAATCCTGATGAACTGTAATGTATTCAAGTTTCCATAACCTCTTTATTTACTGGGCAGCCTATTCACCTTTCCTCGCAGGCAGCGCCACTCCAGCCCCGGGTACGTTCCACAATTAATTCCCTCTCCATTGGCGCAGCAGGAAGCTGCCCAGTCGTTCGCCCTGATATATAGGGTCAGCCATAAGAAAGTTATCCTGCAAATTTCGCAGAATTTAAGGATTCATTTTGGGGAGGAATTTGGAGGAGTTTCGGGGAAGAAAAAATCGAACAAAAAACCGGGCATCGCGCCCGGTTCTGTTTCCACACTAAAAAGCCCTTAAACACTCAATCCACGATTCTCCAGCATCGGTTCGATCCTCGGATCGTGCCCGCGCCAGTTCCGGTAAAGTTCAGCTAAATCAGTGCTGTTGCCGCGCGACAAAATCGCCTCGCGGAATGTCTGTCCGTTTTCGCGCGTCAAACCACCCTGCTCGACAAACCACTGGTAGCCATCATCCGCCAGCATCTGCGTCCAGAGATAGGCGTAATAGCCCGCCGCGTAGCCGCCGCCGAATATATGGGCAAAATAGCTGCTGCGATAGCGCGGCGGTACGGCTGGAAGATCCAGCCCTTCTTTTTTCAACGCGGCGGCTTCAAAGGTTTCCACGTCTTCAACGGGCTGATGAATGCCGTGCCAGTTCATATCCAGCAGCGCGGCGCTCAGCAGTTCCGTCATGTCATAACCCTTATTAAACTGGGTCGCATTGAGCATTTTTTCCCGCAGCGCATCCGGCATCGGCTCGCCGGTTTGATAATGGCGGGCAAAGTGCGCAAACACCTGCGGATGGCTGGCCCAGTGTTCATTGATCTGCGACGGGAATTCAACGAAATCACGCGGCGTGTTGGTGCCTGAAAGCGTGGCATAGCGCTGGCTGGCAAACAGGCCATGCAGCGTATGGCCAAACTCGTGGAACAGGGTAATCACATCATCCCAGGAGATCAGTGCGGTCTGCCCGTTCGCTGGTTTTTGATAGTTGCAGACGTTATAAATCACCGGACGCGCGGCAAACTCGTAAGACTGCTCAACAAAATTCCCCATCCACGCCCCGCCCGCTTTGGAATCACGCGCGAAAAAGTCGCCGTAGAACAGCGCCATGCCTTCACCCGTGTGGTCGAAAATCTCCCACACGCGAACGTCCGGGTGATAAACCGGAATATCGAAACGCTCGACAAAGCGGATACCGAACAACTGCGTGGCGGTCCAGAATACGCCATCTTCCAGCACGGTATTGAGCGCGAAATAGGGTTTGATCTGCGACTCATCCAGCGCGTATTTCGCTGAACGCACGCGTTCGGCATAAAACGCCCAGTCCCAGGCCTGCACCGTAAAACCGCCCTGCTCGTCGTCAATGACCTTCTGAATATCCGCCTGCTCCAGCGCGGCCCTGCTGCGCGCCGCAGGAACTATCCCGCGCATGAATTCGAGCGCGGCATCCGGCGTTTTCGCCATCTGATCGGCAATGCTCCAGCTGGCATAGTTGTCAAAGCCGAGCAGCTGCGCCTGTCTTGCCCGCAACGCGGTAAGCCGACGGATCAGGTCGCGCGTATCGTTTTCGTCGCCTTTTTGAGTGCGTTCCCAGCCCGCGCTAAACAGCTTTTTACGGGTCTCGCGCAAAGACAGCGCCGCCAGCGCGGGCTGTTGCGTGGTATTCAGAAGCGGGATCAGCCAGCGATCCGTCAGCCCTTTTTCTGCGGCAGCATGAGCCGCGGCAGCAATCTCCTCCGCACTGAGTCCGTCAAGCTGGTGAACATCATCCACCACCAGCCCTCCCGCCTTGTTCGCAGCCAGCAGGCGCTGGTTGAACTGGCTGGTCAGGGTGGCGGCTTCGGTATTCAGGGCTTTCAGCTCGGCTTTTTCATCGGCGTTCAGACGCGCGCCCGCAAGAACAAAGTGCTGATACGTCTCCTCCGTCAGTCGGAGGGATTCGGCATCCAGCGTGTCGCGATCCTGCCAGACGGCTTCCACGCGGGCGAAAAGCGTATCGTTTAGCCAGATATCGTTCGCCAGCCCGGCCAGTTCGGTGGAGAACTGCTCGTCCAGTGCCTGAAGATAATCGTTGGTGTGTGCGGACGTCATGGCGAAGAACACGCTGCTGACGCGCGACAGCATGGCCCCGCTCTTTTCCAGCGCCAGCACGGTGTTGTTGAAGTCCGGCACGGCGCTCTGCGCGATAATCGCGTCAATATCTGCACGCTTGAGGCGCATTGCTTCATCAAACGCCGGGCGATAGTGGCTGTCTTCTATCACATCAAAACGCGGAGCCTGATAAGGCAGCAGGCTAACGTCAAAGAAAGGGTTGTTGACCGACATCGTTTACTCCTGAGCACGGTATTTCTCACCAGAGTAGGCCAGCCTGCTCCGGCCTGCAATGGCGTCATACAAATGTTGCCTTAACGATGTGCCCGAGTGCGTGCTATGGTAGTACAACACAAAAAGCGTTGAGGAACAGTGAGATGATTATATTAGTTACCGGGGCGACAGCAGGTTTTGGTGAAAGCATCACGCGTCGCTTCGTCGCCAACGGACATAAGGTGATTGCAACGGGTCGTCGTCAGGAGCGTCTCCAGGAGTTGAAAGACGGGCTGGGCGACAGCATCCTGACCGCACAGCTGGACGTGCGCAACCGCGCCGCCATTGAAGAGATGATTGCCAACCTGCCTGCCGAATGGCGTGAAATCGACGTGCTGGTCAATAACGCTGGCCTGGCGCTGGGCATGGAGCCTGCCCACAAAGCCAACGTCGAAGACTGGGAGAACATGATCGACACCAACAACAAAGGCCTGGTGTACATGACCCGCGCCGTGCTGCCGGGCATGGTTGAACGTAACCGTGGTCATATCATTAATATCGGTTCCACCGCAGGCAGCTGGCCTTACGCGGGTGGCAACGTCTATGGCGCAACCAAGGCCTTTGTACGCCAGTTCAGCCTGAACCTGCGCACCGACCTGCACGGTACCGCGATCCGCGTGACCGATGTTGAGCCGGGTCTGGTCGGTGGAACGGAATTCTCCAACGTGCGTTTCAAAGGCGATGACGCGAAAGCGGATAAAACCTATGAAAATGCGAATGCGCTGACGCCGGAAGATATCACCGAAACCGTCTGGTGGGTCGCGACGCTGCCGAAGCATGTCAACATCAACACGGTTGAGATGATGCCCGTCAGCCAGACCTATGCCGGACTCAGCGTGCATCGCGGGTAATTCACCCTTCCCGGCCTGCGGGCCGGGTATGTGATGACGGGTAAAAGAATGGTAGTATGTTCAGGTTAACTCTCTGAGAAATCACAACCCATGGCCGCTGAATCGCAACTTAATCCTACCCAGCCTGTAAATCAGCAAATTTATCGCATCTTACGCCGTGATATCGTTCGCTGCCTGATCCCACCGGGAACGCCACTCTCAGAAAAAGAGGTTTCAGTACGTTTTGACGTTTCCCGTCAGCCCGTGCGCGAGGCGTTTATTAAGCTCGCAGAAAACGGCCTTATCCAGATCCGCCCTCAGCGCGGCAGCTATGTAAATAAAATTTCGCTTTCGCAGGTACGGAATGGCTGTTTTGTTCGCCAGGCCATTGAGTGCGCCGTTGTGCGTCGCGCCGCGTCGCTCATCAACGATAACCAGTGCTACCTGCTGGAGCAAAACCTGCATCAGCAACGCATTGCCATCGACCGCAAACAGTTAAACGACTTTTTCCAGCTGGACGACGAATTTCACCAGAAACTGGCGCAGATCGCCGAGTGCCAGCTCGCGTGGGATACCGTCGAAAACATCAAAGCTACCATCGACCGCGTGCGCTACATGAGCCTCGACCATGTTTCTCCGCCAGAGATGTTGCTGCGCCAGCATCACGATATTTTCAGCGCACTGGAAAAACGCGACGTGGAAGCCGTAGATAAAGCGATGACGCTTCACCTTCAGGAAATTAGCGAGTCAGTTCAGTTAATTCGTCAGGAAAACCGCGAGTGGTTTAGCGAAGAATAAAGCTTCGCCGCCCCCTTTCGGTTGCGGCGAAGTGATTAGCGGACCACTAATACCGGAATAGTGGCGTAGCGCAGGATAGTTTCAGCATTCGAGCCCAGCAGATGTGTTGTCATGCTCGGGTTTCTTGATCCAATAACAATAACGTCATATTTCCCCTCTTTGCTGAGCTGGATGATTTCATCGCGTACGTTGCCGAAACGTACTTCACAATCAATATTTTCTGGGGACATATCAAAGAGCCGTTTCAGTGCCTTCATCTTCTTATCCGACTCGGCGGTCATATACTCTTCGAACTTCTTAATATCGGCATTGAACCCCCGCAGTAACGAACGACTGCTGTTAGGGAGAATGTTGACCAGGGTGATCGTCGCGCCTTCCGATTTCGCGAGGTTGACCGCGTGGCGTACCGCTTTATCGCTTAGATCCATTTCAAACACGTCAACAGGCATCAAAATTTTCTTATACATAAGCCTGACTCCTTTTCCGATGAAGGGTTATTTTCTGCCTCCAGAATGGCATTGTGGATATAAACAAAGCCTAAACGCTTGCGTCTGGAAACTATCAATTAAGGAAAATAACTGTCCGCTTTGTAAAGCGGTGTCCTGAACCGTCAACGCCATCTGGAAATAAGAAAAAAGTGTGAGCTTGATCAAAAGCAAATAATTTCGTTTAAGAGAGGCGTATTAATAGTGCCCCGTGAACGGCAGCCGTTGAATTAGCGCCGTAACGGATAAGTGCGAGAGGAGAAAATACCATGATGACATACGACCGTAACCGAAATGCAATCACCACTGGCAGCCGCGTCATGATTAGCGGCACAGGTCAGTTCGGCGTGATTAAAGCGATCCACAGCGACGGCCTTAATGCCGAGCAGGTGCGTCGTGGTAAAACGGTTGAAGTGGAAGGATGCGAAGGTAAGTTCGAACCGATTGAGCTGATTCGCCTGGGGATGCACTAAGCTGTGCCCCGACATGCCGCCGCGAACGGCGGCATGTCAAAGCGTTAAAGCCGGGCTGCGTACTCAGCAACCGTGGCCTTCGCGCCTTTTTGCAGCAACGTTTGATAGGCCTGCATGACGGCAGCCACGAATACCGTGTCCTTCGGCAGCTCGTTACCGAAAATAGCCTCAATGCCCAACAGCGCGCTAACGCGGCTTTCACCTTCAGCGCTACCGTTTACCGCCGCCTGAATCACCGCCAGCTGCGGATCGCTCACCTCAATCGCGTTACCCTGCTCATCCACACCGCCGACATAACGCATCCAGCCCGCCACGCCGAGGGCCAGCAGCGGGAAGGGTTTCTGGTGGACAAGGTGCCAGCGCACGGAATCGAGCATGCGCTGCGGCAATTTCTGGCTACCGTCCATGGCGATTTGCCAGGTGCGGTGACGCAGGGCCGGATTGCTGTAACGCGCAATCAGCTGGTCGGCATAACGACCCAAATCCACGCCCCGCACTTTCAACGTCGGCGCCTGCTCTATCAGCATCAGCGCATGCGCGGCTGCGCGATAATGTTCATCTTCCATGCAGTCGTTAATGTGCTGATAACCGGCCAGATAGCCGAGATAGGCCAGGAACGAGTGGCTGCCGTTAAGCATTCGCAGCTTCATCTCTTCAAACGGAATGACATCAGAAACCAGCTCCGCACCGGCCTTTTCCCACTGGGGGCGTCCGGCAACAAAATTATCTTCCACCACCCACTGGCGGAACGGCTCGCAGGCGACACCTGCCGGATCGCGTACGCCAGTCAGCTGTTCGATTTTATCCAGCGTATCAGCCGTGACGGCGGGCACAATGCGGTCCACCATGGTTGACGGGAAGGTGACGTTCGCTTCGATCCAGTCCGCCAGATCGCCGTCTACGGCGCGCGCGTAGGCACAGGTCACATTGCGCATCACGTGGCCGTTCTCCGGCATGTTATCGCATGACATCACGCTGAATGCCGGTAGCCCCGCCGCCTTGCGACGCGCCAGCGCCTCAACCACCACGCCCGGCGCAGATTTAGGCTGATGCGGGTTTTGCAGGTCTGCAACGATTAACGGATGATCGAACATCAGTTGTCCGGTTGCCGGGGAGTGGCAATATCCTTTCTCGGTGATGGTGAGGGAAACAATGGCGACCTGCGGCTCACACAGCGCCGCCAGCACGGTTTCCAGCCCGTCGATCTGCGCATGCAGCGCGTTTTTGACGACGCCGACCACGCGCGCCGTCCACGCATCGGCAGACATCTCTGCCACGGTATAAAGGTTATCCTGTGCCTTCAGATCGGCGATCTGCTGTTCGCCGCCAATCAGGTTAACTTCGCAGTAACCCCAGTCGCTGCCCTGTTCTGCGGCGAGTATATCGGTGTACACCGCCTGGTGCGCACGGTGAAACGCGCCAAACCCTAAATGAACAATGCGTGCCTTGAGGCTGTCGCGATCGTATTGAGGACGCGTTGCCTTCGCCTGTAATAACCGGTTTTCCATGATTGAGACTCGTTAATTAATGAAAGCTGTGATCCACTGCCGCTTCCTTTTAAGAACGGCAGCGCCTGCTGACTACACCAACTAGAATGGCAGTCGGAGTCAAAAAACGCTGCCATTAACCATACTGATACATCGTTTTCAGATCTTGATTTACATTAACTTTTCGCCATGTGGTGTGACATCAGTAAAAAGTTGTGTGACAGGTAGCGCAAGATGTAAACCACTAGCGGCGTGAAGAGAGCGCGCTGTAGGCTACCGATTCCTTATGAGGAGCCTCCGCAGCATCTTCGGCTTCACTCAAATCGCGGTCGCGCACTTCCGGCATCAGCAACGCGGAGACCAGCCCAATCAGCGAATACGCTACCAGCATCGCCACAATCGGCCACCAGGACCCGGTCATGTTGCAGAAGATCCCCGCCAGCACCGGACCAAAGCCTACGGCTACCAGCCCGCCCGCCTCTTTCGAAATGGCCATGCGGGTAAAGCGGTTCCGCGAACCAAACATCTCTGCCATGGTGATGTTTTCCAGCGCGAACAACCCGAGCACCGCAAAGTTATGAATAACGATGATAGAGAGCATAATCACGCCCGGCGCGTAACTCTTATCGACGATAATCGACAGCATCGGGTAAGCCAGAATAATGGCTGAAATGTTAAGGAGGATATACGGCAGACGGCGCCCCACTTTATCGGACAGCCAGCCCAGCAGCGGGATGGAAAGGAAGCCGAGAATTGAACTGATCATCAGCGCATCGGTTGGGATCGCCTTATCAAACAACAGCGTCTGCACCAGATATCCGGCAAGGAAAGTCTGAATCAAACCTGAGTTGCCGGCCTGACCAAAGCGCAGCCCCGTCGCCAGCCAGAACGATTTGCTCTTAAACATCGCGCCGACCGAGGTATCCTGCGCAGCAACCGGCGCAATGGTTTCAGCGTCGTTAACCTTCTCAAACACCGGGCTCTCTTTAAGGTTCATACGCAGCCAGATGGCGAAGATCATCACCACCACGCTGGCGAGGAATGGCACGCGCCAGCCCCAGGCAATAAGCTCTTCACGATCGAGGGCAAAGAACATCACGGCCCAGATCGCCGTGGCGCTCAGCGTCCCGCAGTTGGTTCCCATGGCCACCAGCGAGGAGATGATGCCGCGTTTACCCTTCGGCGCGTACTCCGCCAGCATGGTACCTGCGCCGGAGATTTCTGCCCCCGCGCCCAGCCCCTGAATAATACGCAGCGTCACCAGCAGCACCGGTGCGAAAATCCCGATCTGCGCGTAGGTTGGCAGGACGCCGATTAAGGTGGTGCAGATCCCCATCATGGTGATGGTGATAAACAGCACCTTTTTGCGGCCAATTCTGTCTCCCATTCTGCCGAAGATAAATGCCCCGACGATACGCGCGATGTAGCCTGCCCCATAGGTCCCCATCGCCAGGATCAGCGCCATGGCCGCGGATTGTTCAGGGAAGAAAATTTCATGGAATACCAGCGCGGCGCCAAGGGAGTAAAGCTGAAAATCCATAAACTCCAGGGCGGTGCCCAGCCAGCCGGATACGGCGGCTTTCACCAGGTCTGACGTACTTCTTTGAGGTTGTGCTTGAGTCATAATGGCTATCTCTGCAAGGTAAGATGCGTACCACTGAGAGCCTGTCTTCGCAGGCTCTTAACCGCGTGAATTTTTATTGGTCGAACGTGAGCAAGACTTTGCAGCACTGCCGCTGGTCTTTTTCAAACAGTTCGATGGCGTCTGTAACGTGGTGATAGTCAAATGTATGGGTGACCAGTTTTTCAGGGTCGATCAGCCCTTTTTCCAGCCAGTCAATGACCACCGGAAATTTGTTGGCATTCAGGCGCGAAGAGAAGATCGACAGCTCTTTGCCGGTGATCCCCTGCTGCACGATCTGGCTCGGGTCGCTGGAGAAGCCCATCAGCACGATGCGCGCCGCCGGAGACGCCAGCGTAATCGCTTCCTGCAAAATGGACGGATGACAGGCAGCATCGATGATTAACGTCGGCTTGATGCCTTTTTCATCCAGCGCGGCCTGTAATGAGTGCTCGCTGTTGTTGAAGACCCAGTCTGCGCCGCTGCGTTGCGCCATCCCCAGCCGCTCATCAATGCGATCCACCACGATGACCTGCTTCACCTTGTAAACGCCCTTTAGCGCCTGCACGGTGACCAGCCCCATCGGGCCTGCGCCGTAGATCAGCGCCACGTCCTGTTCGGTGGGTTTCGCCTGCCCCGTCACGTTGGCGGCAATGGTGAAAGGCTCAACCATCACCGCGTGTTTGTCAGGGATCGCATCCGGAATGTGCCAGGCATTTTTCGCCGGCACGACGGCGTATTCGCTGAAGCCGCCGTCACGGTGGACGCCCAGCACCACCAGCGAGGTGCAAACGTTCGGTTTTCCGACGGAACACGGGTAGCAGTGTCCGCAGTTGATCACCGGATCAACAGACACGCGCTGGCCCAGTCGGGTGCTCTCCACGCCTTCGCCAACCGCGTCTATTTCGCCAAAGAACTCGTGACCGATTACCCGCGGGTATTTCGCAAACGGGTTATGCCCGCGATAGATATGGCTGTCTGAACCGCAGATACCGGCGAGTTTAATTCTGACGCGGACGTCGCCTGCGCCCGGCAACGGGAGAGGACGCTCCTCAATCACCAGCGCATTCGGCTGTTGGATCACTACGCTTTTCATTATTCGCTCCTCGTTTACCAGTTCCAGAGGGTGCCGTCTTCCAGACGGGCCACCGGCAGACAGGCCGGTTCGTACGGGTATTTCGCTGCCAGCTTCTCATCAAACTCAATGCCCAGCCCTGGCTTGTCGCCCGGGTGCATATAGCCGTTATCGAAGCGCCAGCTGTGCGGGAACACTTCCAGCATCTGCTCTGAATACCCCATATACTCCTGCACGCCAAAGTTCGGTACCCACAGGTCAAAATGCAGCGCCGCGGCGTGGCAAATCGGCGACAGATCCGACGGGCCGTGTGAGCCGGTACGCACCTGGTAGAGTGAGGCAAAGTCAGCAATGCGACGCATCCCGGTGATGCCGCCCGCATGGGTTATGGTGGCGCGAATATAGTCAATGAGCTGCTCTTCAATCAGCTGCTTGCAGTCCCAGATGCTGTTGAACACTTCCCCCACCGCAATGGGCGTGACGGTGTGCTGGCGGATCAGGCGGAAACACTCCTGGTTTTCAGCGGGAGTCGGGTCTTCCATCCAGAACAGGCGGTACTCTTCAATGCTTTTGCCGAATCGCGCCGCTTCGATGGGCGTCAGACGGTGGTGCATGTCGTGAAGGAGATGTTCGTTGAAGCCGAACTGACTGCGCACTGCGTCGAACAGTTTCGGCGTGAAGTCGAGGTATTTCTCGGTGGACCAAAGCTGCTCGTCCGGCCAGTCGCCCTTGGTTGCAGGCTCATACGCCAGCCCTTTTCCTTTAGACATACCATAGGTGGTTTTCATCCCCGGCACGCCGCACTGCACGCGAATAGCCTTGAAGCCCATCTCTTTATGACGGGCATAATCTTCCAGTACGTCGTCAATGGTGTGCCCGGTGGTATGACAATAAACCATCACCCCTTCCCGGGAGGCTCCGCCCAGAAGTTGATAGAGCGGCATGTTCGCGGCTTTCGCTTTGATGTCCCACAGCGCCATATCCACGGCAGAAATCGCTGACATGGTGACCGGGCCACGACGCCAGTACGCGCCTTTATAGAAGAACTGCCAGATATCTTCGATGCGGTGCGCATCGCGGCCAATCAGCTGAGGGCACAGGTGATCTTTCAGGTAGGAGGCAACGGAAAGTTCACGTCCGTTAAGCGTGGCATCACCCAGGCCGACAATGCCCTCATCGGTGGTGATTTTAAGGGTGACAAAGTTACGCCCCGGGCAGGTGACAAATACTTCAGCCCCGACAATCTTCATAATCCATTTCCTTACATCGCTCGTTGTGATGCAGGAAATTTACGCAACTACACTACTACCATACAAGTATAACGATCGAAAAATCAGCGGGCGATCACACTATGAGGACGACTATGCGCGTCCCCAGCCGGCCACGATGATCAACATGCCGCACAGGGCAACCAGCGCGCCTGCCCAGTCATACAGGCTTAGCCTGATGCCATCGACAAAGCGCAGCCACAGCAGCGCAGTACAGACGTACACCCCTCCGTAGGCCGCATAAACCCGCCCGCTAGCGGCCGGATGCAGGGTGAGCAGCCAGACGAAAAGAACCAGGGACACACCCGCCGGGATCAGCAGCAGCGCGGAAGCGCCCCGCTTTAGCCAGAGCCACGGCAAAAAGCATCCGATGATTTCACACAGCGCGGTCGCGAAAAAAAGCAGCGTCGTTTTGAACATTTTTCTCGTTTCGTGAGGATTGATTTAGACATCATACGCGATAATGCTCTCATCGTTCCCATACCTGCCGCGCGGGTATGACACCCTTTCGGATTGGTGTAGAATCCAACGGGGTAATCCGATTGTCTGCACCCGTTTAAAGGAAACGCTATGACTACATTAAGCAAACGCCTTTGTCTGACAGCCGCACTGGCGCTGTCCTCGTTCGCCTTCGCCGCAACGGCATCAGCCGAAACCAGCAAACTCATCATTGAGTCTGGTGACAGCGCGCAAAGCCGCCAGAACGCCGCCATGGACAAAGAACAATGGAATGACACCCGCAGCCTGCGTCAGAAAGTGAATAAGCGCGTGGAAAAAGAGTGGGATAAAGAAGACGTCGCGTTTGATGCCCGCGACAAATGCCAGCAAAGTGCCAACGTCAACGCTTACTGGGAGCCTAACACCCTGCGCTGTCTGGATCGTCGCACTGGCCGCACGGTAGCACCGTAATGTCGACGCCGTGTGACGTTAAGCTCCGTCCGCTGGAGCGCGAAGATTTACGCTTTGTCCACCAGCTCGACAACAATGCCAGCGTGATGCGCTACTGGTTTGAAGAGCCTTACGAGGCCTTCGTCGAGCTGTCCGATCTCTACGATAAGCATATCCACGATCAGAGTGAACGCCGGTTTGTGGTGGAGTGCGAAGGTGAGAAAGCCGGACTGGTTGAGCTGGTTGAGATCAACCATGTTCACCGTCGGGCGGAATTTCAGATCATTATTTCACCGGAGCACCAGGGGAAAGGTCTTGCGTCGCGGGCGGCAAAGCTGGCGATGGATTATGGGTTTAACGTCCTGAATCTCTACAAGCTTTACCTTATCGTCGACAAAGAGAACAAAAAAGCGATTCATATCTACCGTAAGCTCGGCTTTATGGTGGAAGGTGAACTGATCCATGAGTTCTTTATTAATGGCGAATACCGTAACACCATCCGCATGTGCATTTTCCAGCATCAGCATCTGGCCGGGCATAAATCCTCCTCCGCCAACCTGCTTAAACCCACCGCGCAGTAACCTGCGCGGTTTTATTCTTAATAATATTCAATGCTGTTTTTGATGGTGTACTTGCGCTCAATGGCAGGTTTAACGCTGTCATCGACGATAACCAGCTCGCAGCTCACCGGGTTGTTGTGGCGATCGTAATCGCAACTCTGCTTTACATTGCCCATCGGTTTATCGTTCAACAGGCTTACCGCCGTATAATCCATGCGCTTACGCAGATCTTTCGACGGCATCGATTTGACCGATAAACGCTGGTCGCCGGAGACCGTGGTTTTACCGAGCGGGTAGCCGTCGGTATCATACTGGTACTTCACTTCCATCTCTTTGCTGTGCGCGGCAACCACAAACCCGTTATCGTCGGTGTCCCATGTCAGGCCGGCAGACGGCAGTTCCGCCAGCTGACATTTTCCCTGCAACTTCACCTTCTGCTGCTGGGTTTCCGCATCGACGTAGTAGTTAGCATCCAGCACCAGCGCAACGCCCGTATTAGCGTCGAGATCGTGCAGTTCAAGCGTATCGAAACATCCTTCCGTTGACATCGTGCCGGTCACACGTTTAGAGACTTCACCCTTATCGTTGAATAGCGTCTGGGTAAAATCCTTCACCGGCCCGCGCAGAGGGTCAAAGTCAAACTCGTTCGAAAAGCTCGCCATCTCCGGCGTAAATGACAGCGGCGCGGTGTTGTTGTCACATCCCACCAGTACCGTTGCCAGTAGCGTTATCGCTGCGTATTTATTCACATCATTTACCGTTCAGAGAGTGATACAATCATATTAGCAAATACAGCAACTTACATAACAGCACTTCATTTGACTCTTTACGCTGTATAAATCCGTCATTTGCATTGACGAGACCTGCCAAAGTGGCTACTTTGGGCGCGGAAAATTCCACATTATTATAAAATTAGATTCTTAAATTTTCGGGTTAACATCATGATTTACGACTGTTTTTTGTACTATGACGAAGATATGTTGCTCGACATCAGATTACATACTCTCGCTGATGTCGTTGACCGTTTTGTCATTGTAGAAGCAACACACTCTTTTACGGGCATACCGCGAGAATTACATTTCGATATTACGAAGTTTGGCAAATTCAGAGACAAAATTATTTACGTGCCTTTTGACGCGCAGCCTATTTTAAACAGTGCTGACAATAACCAGGTTGATGCCTGGGCAAATGAAGCAGCGCTTCGCAACTCCATTATGAATGGGTTAAAAGACGCGGCAGACGACGATCTGATTCTGGTGTCAGACGTTGATGAAATTTTCTCTCCCGAGACGGTCAGGGCCATTAATCCACGCGCGCTCTGCACGACTATTCATCAAAACGTGTTCAACTATCAGTTTAATCTTCAGGTTCACAACATGGATGGTACGCCGAGAAAATGTACCTTGCCCCGCGCGACGTCCTATTACAACCTTAAGCATTTCTTCCACGGTGAGCCTGAATCTTTCAGAAACTGGAAGCGGGCACGCAAAGATAAAAACTGGTCATGGTTTAAATGGAACTGGCTAAAAATCAATAATAAAATTGTGAAAGATGGCGGCTGGCATTTCTCATGGGTAATGACTCCAGAAAGAATTTCCGAAAAAATGTCTACCATTTCTCATACCGAATACGATCTGCCGGAATTTAATAACCCGGAACATATTATGAAGGTTATTACCAACGCCGAAGATATCTGGGGACGAGACCGAAAACTGGTCAGGCAAGAGGTATCAAAACGCACCCTGCCTTCTTATCTGGTAGACAATCAGCACCATTATTCGCAATTTATTTTATGACGCAGGCAGGGCTCCAGGACAATTCAGAAAGACAGGTCCAAAAACAAAAGCTTACCCTAACCCTGCTATGCTTACAGTCCACACAGTGAAAAGGAGCTACAGATGAAACGGTTACCCTGGATTACCGCCCTGCTGTTAATGAGTGCTTCACCTGCTATACTTGCGGCCCCGGACTCCTGCGAGCGCGTGAAAAGCGACATTCAGCAGAAGATTATCAACAACGGCGTACCGGAGTCTGGCTTTACCCTGAACATCGTGCCGAACGATCAGGCCGACCAGCCGGATGCGCAGGTCGTTGGGCATTGCGCCAACGATACTTTCAAAATTTTGTACACTCGTACCAGTAGCGGAAACTACCCGGTAAGCGGTGCAGGTACGCAGGAGAATGCACCCGCTGAGCCGCAATGATTTTCCCACTCAATTCCCCTGAGTTGACGAGGATTAATATTTAATACCTCTAAATAAGTAACACTCCCCCCATCATTAGCCCGGTTGTAGTCACGGGTGAAAATAATTATTAACAATGATGGGGTGAGTTATGTCCGAAGTTGAACATCACGACGGGATAAGCCGTCGAACTCTGGTTAAATCTACTGCCATAGGATCTCTGGCGCTTGCCGCCGGTGGGATCGCATTGCCTTTTGGTCTGAAAAGCGCCGCCGCCGCAGTGCAGACCGCTATTCAGCCAGCGGAAGATAAAGTCGTCTGGGGCGCCTGCTCGGTAAACTGCGGTAGCCGCTGCGCGCTGCGTCTGCACGTTCGCGATGACGAAGTCTATTGGGTTGAAACGGATAATACCGGCGAGGATGTTTACGGCAACCATCAGGTTCGCGCCTGCCTGCGAGGCCGTTCAATTCGCCGTCGCATTAATCATCCAGACCGTCTGAACTATCCGATGAAACGCGTGGGCAAACGCGGAGAAGGCAAGTTTGAGCGTATCACCTGGGAAGAAGCGCTGGACACCATCGCCGCGAGCCTGAAAAGCGTGGTCGAAAAATACGGCAACGAAGCGGTCTACATTAACTACTCCTCCGGAATTGTCGGCGGCAATATCACCCGCTCCTCCCCTTACGCCTCGCTGGTGGCACGCCTGATGAACTGCTACGGCGGCTTCCTCAGCCACTACGGCACCTACAGCACCGCGCAGATCGCCTGCGCAATGCCCTACACCTACGGCAGCAACGACGGCAACAGTACATCAGATATCGAAAACACCAAACTGGTGGTGATGTTCGGCAATAATCCGGCAGAAACGCGCATGAGCGGCGGCGGGATCACTTACTACCTTGAACAGGCACGTGAACGGTCTAACGCACGGATGATCGTTATCGATCCGCGCTACACCGACACCGCCGCAGGCCGCGAAGACGAGTGGATCCCGATTCGTCCGGGCACCGATGCCGCACTGGTGGCAGGTATTGCGTGGGTGCTGATTAATGAAAACCTCGTCGATCAGCCTTTCCTTGATAAATACTGCGTGGGTTATGACGAAAAAACCCTGCCGGAAGGCGCACCTGTTAACGGTCATTACAAAGCCTATATTCTCGGCCAGGGTGATGACAAAACCGCGAAAACCCCGGAATGGGCGTCGCGCATTACAGGCATTCCTGCCGATCGCATTATTAAGCTGGCCCGTGAAATCGGTTCGGCAAAACCGGCCTACATTTGCCAGGGCTGGGGCCCGCAGCGTCAGGCCAACGGCGAGCAGACATCCCGCGCCATCGCCATGCTGCCGATCCTGACTGGCAACGTCGGCATTAACGGCGGCAACAGCGGCGCGCGCGAATCGACCTACACCATCACCATTGAACGTATGCCGCTGCCGGAAAATCCTGTGAAAACGCAAATCTCCTGCTTCAGCTGGACGGATGCCATCGTGCGTGGACCGGAGATGACCGCCCTGCGCGACGGCGTACGCGGTAAGGATAAGCTGGATGTGCCGATCAAGTTCATCTGGAACTATGCGGGTAATACCATCATCAACCAGCACTCTGATATCAACAAAACTCACGACATTTTGCAGGATGAGAGTAAGTGCGAAACGATCGTCGTTATCGACAACTTCATGACCTCGTCCGCGAAGTATGCCGATATTGTCCTGCCGGACCTGATGACCGTTGAGCAGGAAGATATCATCCCCAACGATTACGCCGGCAACATGGGATACCTGATTTTCCTCCAGCCGGTAACCGCCCCGAAGTTTGAGCGCAAACCCATCTACTGGATCATGAGCGAAGTAGCGAAACGTCTCGGACCGGATGTCTATCAGAAATTCACCGAAGGCCGTACGCAGGAGCAGTGGCTGCGCTACCTTTACGCCAAAATGGTTGCCAAAGATCCGCTGCTGCCGTCCTACGACGCGCTGAAAAAAATGGGTATTTATAAGCGCAAAGATCCAAATGGACATTTTGTGGCCTATAAAAAATTCCGTGACGATCCGGATGCCAATCCGCTCAAAACCCCGTCCGGGAAAATCGAGATCTACTCCAGCAAGCTGGCGGATATTGCGGCAACCTGGGAACTGCAAAAAGACGAAACCATCACCCCGCTACCGGTCTATACCTCAACCTTTGAAGGCTGGGACGCGCCCGAGCGCAGCAAATTCCCGCTGCAACTGTTCGGTTTCCACTTTAAAGCCCGTACCCACTCCAGCTACGGCAACGTGGATGTGCTCCAGGCCGCCTGTCGCCAGGAGGTGTGGCTTAACCCTGTAGACGCCGAGAAGCGCGGCATTAAAAACGGTGACACGGTGCGCGTGTTTAACGATCGCGGCGAAGTGCGCATTGCCGCCAAAGTCACCCCGCGCATCATGCCCGGCGTAAGCGCGATGGGCCAGGGCGCCTGGCATGACGCCAACATGAACGGCGATCGTGTCGATCACGGCTCCTGCATCAATACCCTGACCACACACCGCCCGTCACCGCTGGCGAAAGGCAATCCGCAGCACACGAACCTGGTGCAGATCGAGAAGGCATAAGGATTAACCGATGACAACCCAGTATGGATTTTTTATTGATTCCAGCCGCTGCACCGGGTGTAAAACCTGCGAGCTGGCCTGCAAGGATTACAAAGATCTGACCCCGGACGTCAGCTTCCGTCGTATTTATGAATACGCGGGCGGCGACTGGCAGGAGGATAACGGCGTCTGGCATCAGAACGTCTTCGCCTATTACCTGTCGATTGCCTGCAACCACTGCGAAGATCCGGCCTGCACTAAGGTCTGCCCGAGCGGGGCAATGCACAAGCGAGACGACGGTTTTGTGGTGGTGAACGAGGATGTCTGCATCGGCTGTCGCTACTGCCACATGGCCTGCCCGTACGGTGCGCCGCAGTATAACGCGGCTAAAGGCCACATGACCAAGTGCGACGGCTGCCACAGCCGCGTGGCGGACGGCAAAAAGCCCATCTGCGTCGAGTCCTGCCCGCTGCGCGCGCTGGACTTTGGCCCGATTGAAGAGCTGCGTAAAAAACACGGTCAGCTTGCTGCGGTCGCGCCGCTGCCGTCTGCGCGCTTCACGAAGCCGAGTATTGTGATTAAACCTAACGCCAACAGCCGTCCGACGGGTGACACCACCGGCTACCTGGCAAACCCGAAGGAGGTGTGAGATGGGAAGTGGATGGCATGAATGGCCACTGGTGATCTTCACCGTTTTCGGGCAGTGCGTGGCTGGCGCATTAATCGTGATGGGCTTCGCCTGGCTGAATGAAGGTGATGACAAGGCCAGAATACGCATCGTGCGCAGCCTGTTTTTTCTCTGGCTGGTAATGGGTATTGGGTTTATGGCCTCGGTACTGCATCTTGGCTCCCCGCTGCGCGCCTTCAACTCGCTTAACCGCGTGGGAACGTCAGCGCTGAGTAATGAGATCGCGGCGGGTTCGATCTTCTTTGCCGTGGGCGGTTTCTGGTGGCTGGTGTCGGTTATCGGTAAAATGCCCCCAGCTTTAGGCAAAATCTGGCTGGTTGTCAGCCAGCTCCTGGGTGTCGTTTTTGTCTGGGCGATGACCCGGGTCTATCAGATCGATACCGTACCGACCTGGTATACGGGCTACACCACGTTGGCCTTCTACCTGACGATGGCTCTTACTGGCCCGATGCTGGCCGCGCTGCTTCTGCGGGTCGCAAACGTGACATACAAAGGTACCCTTGCCGCGTCTGTCAGCGTACTGGCACTCATCGCCTGCGTGGCGGTCGTCGTGTTGCAAAGCAATACGCTGGGGACGATCCAGAGTTCTATCCAGCAGGCTAACGCCCTGCTGCCGGATTATGGTTCGCTTCAGGTATGGCGCATCGCGCTGCTGGCGGCGGGTTTAGGCTGCTGGATCTGTCCACTTATTCGTCGTCAGGAACCGAAAACGCTCGGCCTGTTTGCAGGTTTCGTGCTGGTGGCGGTGGGTGAAATGATTGGCCGTGGGCTATTTTATGGTTTGCATATGACCGCAGGGTTAGCAATTGCAGGTTAACACAGGTGCGCGGCCTACCCCCGCGCACAAGTAAGGAAAGTTGTAATGAATGACGTCTCACACCGCGAATCGTTCGCGTTCAGCGCCCGGGTACTGGGCGCGCTGTTTTATTTTGCCCCTGACAGCGAGCAGACCGCACCGCTGGTGAGTGCCCTGACCGCAGGTGACTGGGTGCAGGACTGGCCGCTGGCGCAGGAAAGCCTGCAGCCCGTGGCCAGTATGTTTAAGAACCCGTCGGACGAAGCGTTGAAAGACGCCTGGCAGCGTCTGTTTATTGGCCCGTATGCTCTGCCCGCCCCCCCGTGGGGCTCCGTCTGGCTCGATCGCGAGTCCGTGCTGTTTGGCGATTCGACCCTTGCATTACGCCAGTGGATGCGTGAAAACCATATCGCCTTTGAGATGCAGCAGAATGAGCCGGAAGATCACTTCGGAACGTTGCTGATGCTGGCGGCATGGCTTGCCGAGAACGGTCGCGACACAGAACGCGACCAGCTTATGGCCTGGCATCTGCTGCCGTGGAGCACGCGTTTCCTTAGCGTATTCGTTGAAAACGCGGCCCATCCGTTCTATACGGCGCTGGGTAAACTTGCCCAGCTGACGCTGGCAGAATGGCAGTCCACTTTGCTGATCCCGATTGCAGAAAAAACGCTGTACCGATAACAGCTCCTGGCTTGTACATCCGTTGTGTAAGCCAGGTTCGGACATTTTTGCTGCAACGCAGATCCGGAGCTGCTATACTGTATATAATTACAGTGCTGGAGGTGCAAAATGGCTGTTGAAACAAAATTCGTGGTCGTAAGAAAAGGTGAAGAGAAAATGACTTTTGCCAGTAAGAAAGAGGCTGACGCTCACGACAAACTGCTCGACATGGCAGAAGCGTTCACCGACTGGCTGCTGCAAAGCGGAATGCAGATGGATGAAACGCAGGCGGAAAACCTTGGTCTGTATCTTGCCGAGCAGAAAGAGTCCGTGCAGCATATCCTGCGTACCAGCAAGCTTCCCGAGCTCAATGCTGCAACGGATAAAACAGCGCCAGAGGAGGCGGATAGCAGCAAAAAAATCCGGGCCGTCAAAGCCGCCTGATCGTCAGAACGACTCATCACCTGTCCTGCTGCCGCGGGCCGGAAACGGCTCGCGGCTTAATAGTGCGGTAAATTATCACACAACTCTTGCAACTCGTTGATTAGTCTGGCCACATGGAAACCATCACAGACAGAATGATGAACCTGAACGGCGAAAGGCAACAAGACTTTTCCATCCTGGTTAAAGTATTTTCCAAACGTGAACATGGGCGCAAAAAAGTTCTGCATGTTAGCCACGTTGATATTAAAACTGGTAAAACTGACCCACGGAATATCCGATATGAAGAATATATTTTCCCGATACTCTTCTTTAGGCCAGTAGGCAAGATTATCACCATAGCGAGAAACGTCTTCTGCATAAACGTTCTGAAAGTGATGAATATTCCCGTCGAAGTGACTCCATAATGATGAAAACGTCTCCGTCTCTTTATGGAAAAGGGTATAGCTGGGATGCACCTCATTCCATATTACAAGCTCATTATCCTTCATAGCCATACGGAACTCAGAATGGCGGTTAACGACTGTCGAAATAAGGGAAATAATCGAAGGATAAAATTTCCAGCCAACCTGTTTGATATGTTTCAGCAGCGCAGTGATATCCAGCTGAACCGTTTGGTTAATCGTGCATTGAGCAAAGCTCTGAAAGACTTCAAAATGTTCTTTCCTTGCCCAACTCGATAAGTCTACAGCCGTATATTCTGGCGTTATTTTTGTCATTTCTTTGCCTTAATTAAGCAGCGCTATATAAAATAGTAGCGTACCACAAACCCAGGAGCTGTATAGACCGTCGAGCAGAGGCTGCCTTAAATTTTCAACGTATCAATAACCGCTCTCAGCGCCGGGGACACGTTGCGGTGCGGATAATAGAGGTAAAGCCCTTCCATCCGCAGGCTGTAGCGCTGTAAGACGCGTATAAGCGTGCCACGCTCCAGATCGTCAGACACCAGCTCAACCGGGACATAGGCCAGCCCGAGTTCCAGCCGGGCCGCTTCGGCCTCCATGTAGCTGTCGGAAAAGGCCCATTGCCCCTCAGGCCGGTGCGTAACTCGTTTCCCGTCCTGAACAAGCTCCCATTGATAGTGGTTACCGTCTGCAAACTGGTAGGCAATGCAGGGATGAGCATCCAGATCGGCGGGCGTCTGCGGGAAACCATAGCGCCGAAAATGCGCCGGGGCGGCAACCACAGCCATCTCCATATCGGGCGTGATGCGCACCGCAATCATTCCTTGTCCCACCTCCGGTCCCAGCCGGACGCCCGCGTCGAATCGCTCGGCAATGATATCCACGAACCGGCTCTCATTCATCAATTCCAGACGGATATCCGGGTAACGCTGTTTGAAGATAGCGAGCTTTGGCAGCAGACATTTCTCGATGGCGTGCTGGCTGGCATTAATGCGCACCGTGCCGGACGGCGTCTGGCGGTAATGCGCCAGTCTGGTCAACCCGGTATCAAGCGCATCAAAGGCGGAGCCGGCGGTCTGGTAAAGCTGTTCCCCGGCGTGTGTCAGCGACAGCTTGCGCGTAGTACGCACCAGAAGCTGAACGCCCAGCCGCTCTTCCAGCTCGCGAACCGATCGGCTGATGCCGGATTGCGCCAGCCCGAGCCGCTGTGCGGCTGCCGTAAAGCTTCCCTCCCGCACCACCTGGATAAAGAGATACAGCTCATTATAGTTTTCCCGCTTCGCCATCATGCCTCGTCAATTCATAACAAAATGATATTAATCCTAGCAGCTTTTGGCCTCTAATCAGCACTATTTCTGCTAACTATAATGGCCTCATTACAACAACACACGGTACCTCTTATGAAAACATTCACCCAAAAACTGTCCGTTGCGCTGCTGTTATGCGCATCATTAAGTGGAGTGACAACAATGAGTTATGCAGAAACGCTAAATCCTAACGCCCCCGTTTCGATGGTGACAACCTGGGAGAAAACCTTCGCCGAGAGCAATAAAGTCAACCACCGCAAAGTGACGTTCCAGAACCGGTACGGGATCACTCTGGTGGGCGATCTGTACATTCCCAGGAACAACGGCGACCATAAACTGGCGGCGATAGCTGTCAGTGGGCCGTTCGGCGCGGTTAAAGAACAATCCAGCGGTCTGTACGCCCAGACTCTGGCTGAGCAGGGGTTCGTGGCCCTGGCCTTCGACCCATCCTACACGGGGGAAAGTGGCGGCCAGCCGCGTAACGTTGCCTCCCCTGACATCAACACCGAAGACTTTAGCGCCGCTGTGGATTTCCTGGGGTTACAGAAAGAAGTTGACCGTAACCGTATCGGCATTCTTGGTATCTGCGGCTGGGGCGGTATGGCGCTGAACGCGGCATCCATGGATACCCGCGTGAAGGCGGTCGCCACCAGCGTAATGTACGATATGAGCCGCGCGATGGGTCACGGCGTGGGCAACGGGAAAGATCGCTATTCAGCGGCCGATCGTCGGGCCGTGTTGCAGTATCTGAACGCGCAGCGCTGGAAAGATGCTGAAAGCGGCACTTTCGCCCATGGCGGCCACGATATTAATGTCGATGAGAATGGCAAGGTGACGGCGGCCGAGCGCATTCTGCCGGAAGCACTGCCCACCGATCCGCATCCGGTACTGAAAGAGTTCTATGATTACTACCGTATGCCGCGCGGTTTCCATGCCCGTTCCGTAAACTCCACCGGCGCGTGGACTGCGACCATGCCGTTATCCTTTATGAATATGCCGCTGCTGAGCTATGCCGGGGAGATCACTATCCCAACGCTGATTGTGACCGGTGAAAACGCACACTCTCGTTATTTTGCGGAGGATGCGTTCAAGGCCGTCGGCAGCAAAGAGAAAGAGCTGGTGATTGTTCCCGGTGCAAACCATGTTGATCTCTACGATAACGTCGCAGGAAAAATCCCGTTCGCGCAGTTTGAGCAGTTCTTCAAAACCAGTCTGAAATAACACTCTAAGCCCCCGGAAATCACGGGGGCATCTCTTCTCATCGTCGTGAATGACACCTATGTCTACACTGAATCAAATCCCATCCCGCTACAGCGAGCATGCACACTGGGACGGTATTTTTGCCCGTCAGTCTGCTCGTGGCATCAGCAATAAGGCATTATATTAACAGGGTTATTTTATTTAATTACAAAACCTCGAATACCTCCCGTTGAAATAATAATTAAGCAATATCCTGGTCAGTCGGCGACATCGCTTTGTTAGCTTGAGAAGTCAGGCAAAGCTCAAACTGGAGGTATTCTTTGCTGATTAAATTAAAGAAAGAACGAACGCATCAGGAGGATCGTCGTCTTGCACTCTGGCTGGCGACCTCCGCGGGACTGCTGAATGCCATTGCGCTGGGCGCGTTCGGCTTTTTCCCCTCTCATATGACGGGTAATACATCGCAGTTATCCAGCGAAGTTTCCTCCACCGATCTCAGTGATATTCTTTTTTTTGGTGCCATTATTCTGTCGTTTGTCACTGGCGCCATTGTTGCGCGGATTATTGTTATCTGGGGAATTATCCATAACGTCAGGCTGATATTCAGCCAGGTTTTATTTGTTGAAGGGCTATTACTTGCCGGGGTATCCCTTTATGAAATGTATTTTCACTCCTTCGCCACGAATCAGGAGATTATTCTTTTCCTGTGCGGTTTGATGGGAATTCATAACTCCACCTCAACTCAGCTTTCCGGCGGTCGGGTGAGATCCACGCACATTACCGGCACGCTGACCGATGCCGGCATTTCGCTGGCCTCCGTTATGGTCGCCATGCTGCGCCGGGATTATTCCAAAGACACGGCCGCGCAAAAGAGCCAGCTCAAAACCCATTTAACCACCCTTTTCTCGTTTATTACCGGCGGGATTGCGGGGCTGATCCTCTTCAGAGAGTTTGGATTCCACGCGATGCTGGCACTGGGCCTGATGCTGGTGTTTATCGCCGCCTTTTCAATCGTTCGTATCTCGTGGCGCGTTCGAAAGGTACGCGCCGCGCTTAGTCGATAGGGTGATCAGCACGCCTCAAGTGACGTTGTCACTTGAGGCATGCTTCTTTAAGACTATTCTGCCTTCCCACTGACAGCCCTTACGCCATAAGGCTTAACTCAGGTTGTCACTAATTTCATAGGGTTACTGTTTTACCCCCTTTGCTGGAACCCTTCCGTTTCGCTTGCTATAGGTGAAGTACCCCTGCCGAAACATGGCATAACAACAGGCAACCGCAACAGGTGGTTGCTATAACGCATGCGCACAGGGAGACACACCGCAATGCACCCATTACTTAAACGTTCGCTGCTTTTTGTCGGCGCGATTATCGTGGTCCTCGCTCTCCTCACCTGGGGAATTGGACTGGAGACGATTAAGGCGCGCCAGGTTGACCTGCTCTACCTCGGTCAACAGCACCTGATTCTGGTCTTTTCATCAATGTTCTTTGCCCTGCTGGTGGGCATTCCAAGCGGTATTCTGCTGAGCCGTCCGGCGGCACGGGGTATCGCCGAATACGTGATGCAAATCTTTAACGTGGGCAACACCCTGCCGCCGCTGGCCGTTCTGGCGCTGGCGATGGTGGTGATTGGCATCGGTGATAAACCGGCCATTATCGCCCTCTTTCTCGCTTCTTTGCTGCCAATTGTGCGTAACACCTATGCCGGGCTGTGCTCTGTTCCCGCGTCGTTGCTGGAAGCGGCAAACGGCATCGGCATGACCAAATGGCAGCGCCTGCATCAGGTCGAAATTCCTAACGCCTGGCCGGTGATGCTTTCCGGTATTCGCATTGCCACTGCGATTAACGTCGGTACCGCACCGCTGGCATTCCTGATTGGCGCCAGCAGCTACGGCGAGCTGATTTTCCCGGGGATCTATCTGAATGACTTCCCGACGCTGATCCTGGGCGCGGCGGCCACCGCCCTGTTCGCCCTGATTCTGGATACGCTGCTGGCGGCACTGGGTCGACTACTGAGCCCGCATCTCGCGCGATAATTATAACAAGGAGCTTCTATGAGACTGTTTTCCGGCCTGACGGCGCTGTGCGCCGCCGCGCTCTTCACCAGCCAGGCGCTCGCCGCGCCGCTGATCCTGGCAACAAAGAGCTTTACCGAGCAGCACATTCTCTCGGCCATGACCGTACAGTATCTGCAAAAGAAAGGATTTCAGGTGCAGCCGCAGACTAATATTGCGACGGTGATTTCCCGTAACGCGATGATTAACAAGCAGATTGATATGACCTGGGAGTACACCGGCACGTCGCTGATCATCTTCAACCATATCAACAAACGCATGTCGCCGCAGGAGTCATACGAGACGGTGAAACGCCTCGACGCAAAGCACGGTCTGGTGTGGCTTAAACCTGCCGATATGAACAATACCTATGCCTTTGCCATGCAGCGCAAGCGCGCCGAGGCTGAACATATCAATACCATGTCTGAGATGGTGGCAAAGATTGAGCAGATCCGTAAAACCGATCCAGATAACAACTGGCTGCTGGGCCTTGACCTGGAATTTGCCGGGCGTAGCGACGGGATGAAACCGTTGCAGGCGGCCTACAACATGGAGCTGGACCGCCCGCAGATCCGCCAGATGGATCCGGGGCTGGTCTATAACGCGGTGCGCGACGGGTTTGTCGATGCCGGGCTGATCTACACCACCGACGGGCGCGTGAAGGGCTTCGATCTTAAAGTGCTGGAAGACGATAAAGGCTTCTTCCCGAGTTACGCCGTGACGCCAGTTGTTCGAAAAGACACGCTGGAGGCTAACCCGGGGCTGGAGGAGGCGCTGAACACCCTCTCAGCCCAGCTCAACAACGACGTTATCACCGAACTGAATAAGAAGGTGGATATCGACCATCAGTCACCGCAGCAGGTCGCCCGTGATTTCCTGCGTAGCAAACAGTTGCTGTAGGAGGCGCTATGGAGACGATTCACTATATTCTCGACAACTGGGACTATCTCTTAACCCTGACGCTGCAACACCTCTGGCTGGTGGCACTCGCCGTGGGCCTGGCGATTGTTATTGGCGTGCCGCTGGGTATTTTAATTGTCCGCCATAAATGGTTGGCAACGCCGGTGCTGGGGATTGCCACCATTGTGCTCACCATCCCGTCAATTGCGCTTTTCGGCCTGATGATCCCGCTCTTTTCGCTGATCGGTCAGGGCATTGGCGCCCTGCCCGCGATTACGGCGGTGTTCCTCTATTCACTGCTGCCGATTGTGCGCAACACCCACACGGCGCTCGACAGCCTGCCACCCGGCCTGCGCGAAGCGGGACGCGGCATCGGCATGACCTTCTGGCAGCGTCTGCGCTGGGTGGAAATCCCAATGGCGCTGCCGGTCATTTTTGGCGGCATCCGCACCGCCGTGGTGATGAACATCGGCGTCATGGCGATTGCTGCCGTGATTGGCGCGGGCGGTCTGGGCCTGCTGCTGCTTAACGGTATTGGCGGGAGTGATATTCGTATGTTAATTGCGGGCGCGCTGATGATTTGTCTTTTAGCGATTGTGCTCGACTGGTTGCTGCACCGTTTGCAGGTGGTACTGACTCCGAAGGGGATTCGATAATGATAAAACTGGAAAACCTCACCAAACAATTTTCACAGAAGCACGGCCAGACGTTTAAGGCCGTCGACAACGTCAATCTGAACGTGCCTGAAGGGGAAATGTGCGTGCTGCTCGGCCCGTCCGGCTGCGGGAAAACCACTACCCTGAAGATGATTAACCGTCTCATTACGCCAAGCAGCGGGACGATCCTGATTAACGGCGAAGACACCAGCGGGATGGACACCGTGACCCTGCGCCGCAACATTGGCTACGTGATCCAGCAGATTGGCCTGTTCCCGAACATGACTATCGAAGAGAACATTACCGTCGTGCCGCGCATGCTGGGCTGGGACAAAGCGCGCTGTAAATCCCGTGCCGAGGAGCTGATGGATATGGTGGCAATGGATCCACATAAATTCCTTCACCGCTATCCGCGCGAAATGTCCGGCGGTCAGCAGCAGCGTATCGGCGTCATCCGCGCGCTGGCAGCGGATCCTCCAGTCCTGCTGATGGATGAACCATTCGGCGCGGTTGACCCGATTAACCGTGAGGTGATCCAGAACCAGTTCCTGGAGATGCAGCGCAAGCTGAAAAAGACCGTGATGCTGGTGAGCCACGATATTGACGAAGCGCTGAAGCTGGGCGACCGTATTGCCGTCTTCCGTCAGGGGCGTATTGTTCAGTGCGCCAGCCCGGACGAGCTGCTGGCGAAACCCGCCAATGAGTTTGTCGGCTCGTTTGTTGGTCAGGACCGGACGTTGAAACGCCTGCTGCTGGTATCCGCGGGCGACGTCACCGACCAGCAGCCGACGATTACGGTACGCGAATCGACGCCGCTGCCAGAGGCCTTCGCCACCATGGATGACAACGATATTCGCGCCATTACCGTGGTTGATGATCTCGGCAAACCGCTGGGCTTTGTGAAGCGCCGCGAAGCGCGTAATGCCAGCGGCAGCTGCGGTGATATTCTGCATCCGTTCCGCATGACAGGTAAGGCCGAGGATAACCTGCGCGTGGTGCTTTCTCGCCTGTATGAGAGCAACACCAGCTGGATGCCGATTGTGGACGAGGACGGACGCTATAACGGCGAGATATCCCAGGATTATATTGCGGAGTATTTGAGTTCCGGGCGTACGCGCCGGGCATTGAATATTCATAGCGAGAGTTAAGCATTCAGGCCGGGTACTGCCCGGCCTTTTTCCGCACGCATACCTTTTGCTAACCTCACGTTTTCCCGCCACAATATCGTATCGTCCCCGTTAATCACGACTTCATGCAACGTCTTCACGCTTACCCCGACATCCGCGCGATGTTTCGCCGTCTCCTGATTGCTACCGTCACCGGCGTGCTGGCAGCGCTGGCCGTTGCGGTGTTCCGCCACAGCATGTATCTGCTGGAGTGGTTGTTTCTCAGCAACGAAAGCGGAAGCCTGGTGAACGCCGCTGCCGCGTTATCGCCCTGGCGGCGGGCGCTGACGCCTGCGCTGGGTGGTCTGGCCGCGGGAGTGCTACTGTGGGGATGGCAGCGCATGACGGCACAACGTCCCCACGCCCCGACCGATTATATGGAGGCGCTGGAGACGGGTGATGGCCAGTTTGATTACAGCGCCAGCCTGGTGAAATCCCTCGCCTCGTTGCTGGTGGTCGCCAGCGGCAGCGCCATCGGCCGGGAAGGCGCCATGATCCTGCTTGCCGCCCTCGCTGCCTCCTTTTTTGCACAACGTTGTACGCCGAAATCCGAATGGAAACTGTGGATCGCCTGCGGTGCCGCCGCCGGGATGGCCAGCGCCTATCATGCGCCGCTGGCGGGCAGCCTGTTTATCGCAGAGATCCTGTTTGGCACGCTGATGCTGGCCTCCCTCGGCCCGGTGGTGATTGCCGCTGTGGTTGCCCTGCTGACCACGCGCCTGTTAAGTCCCGGCGCGAATACACTTTATGATGTCCATCTCAGCGAGATGCTTACGGCGGTGGATTATTTCCTGATCGTTGGCGTGGGTCTGCTGGCTGGGCTGTGCGGCCCGCTTTTGATGTGGCTAATGGCTTTCAGCCATTCTCTGTTTCTGCGTCTCAAACTTTCACCGCCTTGGCAGCTGGCGCTGGGGGGGCTGATCGTCGGGCTGCTGTCGCTGCTGACGCCGAAGGTATGGGGGAATGGCTACAGCGTGGTTCAGGCGTTTTTGCAGTCGCCGCCGCTGCTGTCGGTAATTGCCGGCGTCTTTATCTGCAAGCTCCTGGCGGTGCTGGCAAGCAGCGGGTCCGGCGCACCGGGAGGCGTGTTTACGCCAACCTTGTTCGTTGGTATGGCAACGGGAATGCTGTTTGCGCAGATCTTTGCGCTGTGGTTTCCTGGCTCTGAGACGGCGATCCTGCTTGGGCTGGCGGGTATGGCGACGCTGCTCGCCGCCACAACGCATGCGCCAATCATGTCGGCCTTGATGGTATGTGAGATGACCGGGCAGTATTTTTTACTTCCCGGTTTGCTGGTTGCCTGTGTTGTGGCGTCGGTATTGTCGAGAACGCTACGCCACGACTCGATCTACGGCCAGCATACCGCCGAAAGCCGAGAGATCGATATAGTGCGCTAATTCGCGCTGCTCGGCGCGGGGCAGATAAGGCAGTTCGCCTACCAACGGGCCAGGCAGCTTTTTGCTCAGCACGTCGATGATTTCTGCGTAGTGCGCAAGGCCCGGGTTAATACGGTTCGCCACCCAACCAATCAGTGGCAGGCCGTCATTAGCGATAGCCTGCGCCGTCAGCAAGGCATGGTTGATGCACCCTTCCTGAATGCCCACGACCATAATCACCGGCAGCTGCTCCTGCACCACCCACTCGGAAAGGGGACGTAAATCGTTCATCAGGCTGCGCCAGCCACCGGTCCCTTCAACGACAACGTGGTCAACCTTTTCACTCAGATTTGCCAGGCCATCAGAGAGCAGACTGTAGTTGATAAGCCCACTGTGAGCGACGCTGCTTTCCTCTTCGCTTAACGCGATGGGATTGACGGCATCATAAGGCAGTTCCAGAGACGAGACGCTTTGCAGAACCAGGGCGTCCTTATTGCGCAGCCCTTCTGGCGTCTCTTTACTGCCTTTTGCTACCGGCTTGTATCCTGCAACGCGTTTACCGCTTGCCGCCAGGGCCTGAAGTAACGCGCGGGATACGACGGTCTTCCCGACAGACGTATCCGTACCAGTAATAAAGAAACGCTTAAGCATGACTCATTCCACCTCTTGGGTATGCTTCAAAAAATATAAACCAGGTAAATAATTCAGTGGGGAAAGTCTACGGGAAGCGTGCGCTACCCGGCTTGAGATAGCGCAATTTTTCGTACATCTATGGAAAAGAGTTAGCCCTGAAGCAAACGAATCAGTAACGAGCCGTTGTACATCGCATCTTTTACCAGCGCGGCGCCAGCCATCGTACCCTGGTTGGAAAATTGCGTACTTTCGACCACGATGTTTTTACTGTACGCGGGAAGCGCCTGCTGGTTGATGCAGGCGGAAATCGCCGGGAAGAGGATATCCGCCGCCTGGCTGAGCGGGGAGCCGATCAGTATTTTTTGCGGGTTAAACAGGTTCACCATAATGGCCAGAATGCGCCCGACATTATTGCCCACGCCGGTAATGATGTCCTTCGCCAGCAGATCGCCCTGCCTTGCCGCAGTGCATAATGCCTCGACGCTCAACGGTTGACCGTGCAGCGTGGAGCTCATTGACTGGCTGAGCCGCACCTGCGCCAGCTCCAGCACGCTTTCGACGCTGGCAATCGTCTCCAGACAACCATGATTACCGCAGTAGCAGCGTTTTCCGTACGGATCGACCTGCGTATGGCCAATCTCCACCAGGCTACTGCTGCCAGCATGCAACAGACGCCCGTCGGTGATCACACCTGCGCCAACGTTATGATCAATCACCACCTGAATCACGTCGCGCGCGCCCCGGGAAGCGCCAAACAACGCCTCCGCCATCGTCCAGGCGCTGATATCATGCTGAATGTAGACCGGCACACCGGTGTGGTTTTCCAGCACGTCGCCCAGCGGCATCTCTTTGACGTTTTCATAAAACGGCATGCGGTGCACAATGCCATTTTCGGTATCAATAATTCCCGGCAGGGTGATCGCAATCGCCGTTAAACGTTCAAGGCGCTGCTGGTGACGAATAAAGAACTGGTCGATGTGGGTCAGAATGGCATCGAGGAGTGGTTGCTCTGCATCGAGCGGGAGTTCCAGCCGGTCTTCCACCACCAGCTTGCTGCTGAGGTCGCGCAGCGCGAGGAAGATTTCCCCGCGGCTAATTCGCAGCGACAGGTAGTGCCAGGCTTCCGTTTCCACCACCAGCCCTACCGCCGGACGGCCACGGCTGCCCGGCTCCTGAATTTCTGTCTCCTGAACCAGATGGGCTTCCAGCATTTCGCGGACAATCTTGGTAATACTGGCGGGTGCCAGTTGTGCCAGGCGCGAAAGATCGATACGCGAAACCGGACCCAGCTGATCAATCAGGCGATAAACGGCGCCCGCGTTGGTCTGCTTGATCTGATCGATATGCCCTGGCTGACTATCAGCAACCACCTCGTACTCCCTTATTTTCGAGCTTCGAAATAAACTGAGGGCTATGGTGAAGCACTTCAATGGCTGACGTCAAATTTTTACTTAGCCATGTGATTTACTGCACATTTTCGCCCGCTTTTCCCTATAAATAACGCCCGTGAGAAGCGGTAATTAATTGTTCTTTGAAACGCTGTGCCGCATGGCTCTGTTCATGATGTTTAGACCACACCAGCCACATCTCCGAGACCGCATCCTGCTCGGCAATATTCACCCAGCGCATTTCCGGCAGTTGTACCCGTTTAAACGAGGCCGGAAGAATCGACACGCCAAGTCCTGCGGCAACGAGACCAATGATCGTCATGGCTTCCCCCACTTCCTGCGCGATAGTCGGGACAAGGCCATATCGCCGCATCAGACCAAGAATATCGTCATACAATCCGGTACCCACCTGTGGGTCAAAAAAGACAAAGGGTTCTTTCGCCAGTTCAGCCAGCGTGACGCTATGCTGCGCGGCGAGCGGGTGATCCCGGGGGATCATCGCCATCAGCGGTTCGCGGAGGATCACCTGCCACGCCAGGGTATCAGGCAACTGCGTGTTACGCATTAGCCCCAGGTCGAGCGATCCTTCATTAAGCGGCGATATTTGCTCCCGGGTATTGATTTCGCGCGTCTGAATATGCACATCCGGAAAGTTACTGCGAAACGAGGATAGCGTTTGTGAAACAGCGCTGATGAAGGGGGCCGACGAGGTAAACCCGATGCGCAGCTCTCCCGTCTCCCCGAGATGAAGCCGTTCCGCTCTGGCGGCGGCGTCCACCACCATACTCAGGATCTGTCGGCTATCGGCGAGAAACTGTTTTCCCGCCGCCGTCAGGCTCACGCTGCGGTTGGTTCGCGCCAGCAGACGCGCCCCAACCTGCTGCTCAAGGATCTGGATCTGTTGGCTCAGCGGTGGCTGGGAGATATTCAGCCTTGCCGCAGCACGACCAAAATGGAGCTCTTCGGCGACGGCGACAAAATAGCGCAGATGGCGCAGCTCGATATTCATATTTTTAAAGTATCATTTGAGATTATTAATATATTAGACAGATTATTTACATTTTCCTACCCTAATCTTGTGGTCATACCCGTCACCAGAAACCACGGGGAAGTTTAAGCAAGGATTATGTGTGAGCCGTACAACGACCGTTGATATCGCGCCGGCCAGCGACATTGATGATTTACCCGCAGTACCGCAGCCGGTTCAGTTTATAAAACGTGGTACCCCCCAGTTTATGCGCGTCACGCTGGCGCTCTTTTCAGCGGGTCTCGCCACTTTCGCCCTGCTCTACTGCGTTCAGCCGATCCTGCCGGTCCTGTCGCATGAATTTGGCGTGTCGCCAGCCAGCAGCAGTATTTCGCTCTCCATTTCAACCGGGATGCTGGCGATCGGTCTGCTGTTCACCGGGCCACTTTCAGATGCCATCGGGCGTAAGCAGGTCATGGTAACGGCGTTAATGCTGGCCTCCGTGTGTACCTTGCTGTCCACCATGATGACCAGCTGGCACGGCATTCTGGTCATGCGCGCGCTGATTGGGTTATCCCTCAGCGGCGTGGCGGCGGTCGGGATGACCTATCTCAGCGAGGAGATCCACCCGAGTTTCGTGGCCTTCTCCATGGGGCTGTACATTAGCGGGAACTCTATCGGCGGGATGAGCGGACGCCTGCTCAGCGGTGTGTTTACCGATTTCTTTAACTGGCGCATTGCGCTGGCCGTAATCGGCTGCTTCGCCCTCGCTTCGGCGCTAATGTTCTGGAAAATCCTGCCGGAATCGCGCCATTTCCGCCCGACTTCCCTGCGTCCGAAAACACTGTTTATCAACTTCCGTCTGCACTGGCGCGACAAAGGTTTGCCGCGACTATTTCTGATGGGATTCCTGCTGATGGGGTCATTTGTCACGCTGTTTAACTATATTGGCTACCGGCTGATGCTTTCACCGTGGCATCTTAGCCAGGCATTGGTGGGTTTGCTCTCTGTGGCATATCTCACCGGGACATGGAGTTCGCCAAAAGCGGGCGCCATGACCGCGCGCTTCGGCCGTGGTCCGGTGATGCTGGTGTCCACCGCCGTGATGCTGTTCGGACTGCTGATGACGCTTTTCTCTTCCCTGTGGCTGATTTTTGCCGGAATGCTGCTCTTCTCTGCGGGCTTCTTTGCCGCGCATTCCGTTGCCAGCAGCTGGATTGGCCCACGCGCGCGCCGCGCTAAAGGTCAGGCTTCGTCACTGTATCTGTTCAGTTACTATCTCGGTTCCAGCATTGCCGGGACTCTCGGCGGGGTGTTCTGGCATAACTACGGCTGGAACGGCGTGGGCGGATTTATCGCGCTGATGCTGTGCGCGGCACTGCTGGTGGGCGCGAGCCTGCATAAACGACTGCATTAACATTCAGCCCTCTTCGTGTTTAAATCGAGCCGATGCTAATTTTTGTCATCGGCTGATTCAGACACGAGGACTTCATGAAAAACAATAACTATCAACAACTCACCCGCACCTTCCAGCGTCTCTCCCGCTTCTCTCACCTCTCCTCCATCGCCAGCTGGGACATGTTTACCATGATGCCGCCCGGCGGCAGCGCCGCGCGCGGTGAAGCGCTGGCGGAGATGAGCGTCCTGCAACATCAGATCCTGACCGATAAAAAAGTGGGTGAATGGCTGGCGGCGGCAGCAGAAGAAGATCTGAACGACGTTGAGCAGGCCAACCTGCGTGAAATGACGCGCCACTACCAGCAGGCCACTTTACTGCCGGAATCGCTGGTAGAGGCCAAATCGCTGGCGGGCAGCAGGTGTGAACACGCCTGGCGTACTCAGCGTCCGGCCAACGACTGGCAGGGCTTTTCAGCCAACCTGAAAGAGGTGGTGAAGCTCAGTCGTGAAGAGGCCCGCCTGCGCGCCGAGGCTAAAGGCTGCACGCCTTACGACGCGCTGCTGGATATCTTTGAACCCGACATGACCAGCGCTCGCCTGGATGTGCTGTTCGGCGATCTGAAGTCCTGGCTGCCGGAGCTGCTGGCAAAGGTTGTGGAAAAACAGGCTCAACGATCGTTCGTTCCGCCACAGGGTCCCTTCCCGACCGCCACCCAGCGCGAGCTGGGCCTGGAAGCGATGAAAATGCTTGGCTTCGATTTTAACGGCGGTCGTCTGGACGTTAGCGCCCACCCGTTCTGCGGCGGCGTTCCAGAAGATGTGCGTATCACCACGCGTTACGATGAAGACGAGTTGCTCAGCGCGCTTTTCGGCGTGATCCACGAAACCGGACATGCCCGCTACGAGCAAAACCTTCCGCGAGCGTGGGCCGGCCAGCCCGTTGCGCTGGCGCGCTCTACGGCGATCCATGAATCCCAGAGCTTGTTCTTTGAAATGCAGCTTGGCCGCAGCGACGCTTTCCTGAAGCATCTGCTTCCGGCGGTCCATGCCCGTTTCGGCAGCCAGGCGGCATTCAGTGAAGAGAATTTTATTGCCTGGAACCAGCGCGTGAAGCCGGGCTACATCCGCGTTGACGCGGATGAAGTGAGCTATCCGGCGCATGTGGTGCTGCGCTATGAGATTGAGCGCGCGCTGATCAATAGCGAAATTGAAGTGAATGATATCCCCGCGTTATGGGATGAGAAAATGCAGGCCTGGCTTGGATTATCCACCAAAGATAACTACCGCAACGGCTGTATGCAGGACATCCACTGGACCGACGGCGGTTTTGGCTACTTCCCGTCTTACACGCTGGGGGCAATGTATGCGGCACAGCTGTTTCATGCCGCCAAAACTGCGCTGCCCGGGTTGCAGGCATCCATTGCCGGGGGCGATTTCTCGGCGCTATTTGACTGGCTGCGTCAGAATATCTGGCAGCACGGCAGCCGTTTCAGCACGTCGCAGCTCATCACCCAGGCCACGGGTGAAGATCTGAATATCCGCTACTTCCGCGAACACCTGACGTCCCGCTACCTGTAACCAAACGCGCCGGGGGCCACCCCGGCGTTGTACATATGGTTACACGCCGATACCAATCACTCACGGAAACCCCGAATTTACAGGGATATAGTTATTTCAACGGCCCCGCAGTGGGGTTAAATGAAAAACCAAATTCGAGGGTATGAAAATGAAAAAAGTATTAGCTCTGGTTGTTGCCGCTGCTATGGGTCTTTCTTCCGCTGCATTCGCGGCTGAAACTACCGCCACCGCAGCGCCTGCGGCATCCACCGCTGCTCCGGCCAAAACGGTTCACCATAAAAAACATCACAAAGCGGCTAAACCAGCGGCAGCACAGAAAGCGCAGGCCGCGAAAAAGCACCACAAAAAAGCGGCAAAACCTGCGGTAGAGCAGAAAGCCCAGGCGGCTAAAAAGCATCACAAAAAAGCGGCAAAACACGAAGCGGCTAAACCTGCTGCACAGCCAGCAGCGTAAGAGTACAAGCTTAACCGTGCCCTTCGGGGCACGTTGGTAAACCGGCGCTGAACGGGTTTGCGGTCAGCGCCGTTTTTTTATCCGGAGGGCGTATGCTGCGGCGCTATCGGTTTGAGTTCATTCTTATCCTGCTAATTTTATGCGCGCTCATCGCCAGCCACTTTTATCTTTCCTGAATGTAGCACGCTGATTTTACTCCCACTTTCTCGCCGTCGCGTCTATAGTATTTTCATAGGGTTCACTTTTAATAATCATAATTACCCCCACCAGAGTGTGATATGCGTAAATCTGTTGTGTTGTTACTGGGAACGTTTAGCCTTTTTGCAGGCTTTTCACATGCGGATGAGGGCGACGATGACGCCATCAGCGCCAAAGAGGTAAAGACGCTGTTTTTTGGTCATGACGATCGTACGCGTGTCACCGATCCTACCGAAGCGCCCTGGGATGCCATCGGGCAACTGGAAACCGCCAGCGGCAATCTATGTACCGCAACTCTCATAACGCCACGCCTTGCGCTGACGGCGGGTCATTGCCTGTTAATGCCGCCCGAAGGCAAACCGGATAAAGCGATCGCCCTGCGCTTTGTCTCGCAGAAAGGGATTTGGCGCTACGAAATTCACGGTATTGAGGGGCGGGTGGATCCGTCGCTCGGGAAACGCCTGAAACCGGATGGCGATGGCTGGATTGTGCCGCCCGGGGCGGCATCCTGGGATTTCGGGCTGATCGTTTTACGTTATCCGCCGTCCGGGATCGCTCCGCTACCGCTCTTTGATGGTGACAAAGACGCGCTCACCGCCGCCCTGAAAGCCGCCGATCGAAAAGTGACGCAGTCAGGCTACCCTGTTGATCACCTCGATTCGCTGTACACCCATACGGACTGCGTGGTGACGGGCTGGGCGCAAAACAGCGTGCTTTCGCATCAGTGCGATACGCTACCGGGTGATAGCGGATCGCCCCTGATGTTAAAAACCGTTAACGGCTGGCAACTGATTGGCGTTCAGAGTTCTGCTCCGGCAGCGAAAGACCGCTGGCGCGCCGATAACCGAGCGTTAGCGGTGACCGGTTTTCGCGACCGGCTGGAAGCCCTGGCGCAGCAGTAGGTCACTCAGGCCAGTTTAATCATGATCATGCCAGCGAGCAGTAATACCAGCCCTATCCAGCCTTTATGGTTTAAACGCTGCCCGAACATAATCCAGCCTGCCGCCAGCGTGGCGGCAATACCGAAGCCGCCCCACAGCGCGTAGGCCACGGAAAGATCGATGCCTTTCACCGCCTGTGACAGGGCGCTAAACGCCCCCAGAACCGCGGCAATCGATAACAAGCCGTAGGCTTTGCGACGAAAGCCGTCGGAGAACTTCAAAAAGACGTTCGCAATAATTTCCAGAACGATGGCGAAAGCCAGCCAGGCCGCGTGGATCCATTCAAACTGCTGCATGGGTCTGCTCCTTCTGCTGTTTGGCTGGTTTGCGCGTACCCGATTTAATCAGCACGATACCTGCGACCAGGGTCGTCAGCCCGGCAATTTTCATTGTCGTCAGGGTTTCATCAAATATCATGACGCTGAACAGCGTAATCAATAAAATACCAACACCTTCCCACAAAGCGTATGCCACGCCCAGCGCGATTTTTTTAACCGCGAAAGAGAGGAATATATAGGAAAGCGTAATCATGACCAGCATCAAAATAAATCCGGTGCTGCCGTCACTCACGCTCGCCCATTTCATCGACAAGGTGCCGGTAATTTCAGCAACGATAGCCAGAGCTAATAAAATCCAGTAAAACATGTTTTTCTCCTGCTTGAGAATATAATCCATCGAGGCTCGCTGCGAACAGCAAACCAAAAAAGTGGGAATTAAATCAGTTAGCTAAGCGCATAGCGCCAGCTCAGGCAGAAGACGTGACTATAGCGCGGAACGCCAGTGTTGTTCACCGGAAAGCGTGCAGAGGGAGGTAGAAAACAGAGCAGAGTTGTTTGAAAAATACGTCCTGAACAAATTGTCCATAAAATTACAATTATCCGCGGTGTTGCTTCTCGTCTTTGCGGATGAAAATTGTCCTCAGTAGTTGAACACGCCTGATTTGTATCATAAGCCAGGAATTTACTCAAAGCCTTTTCATTTCTTTACCCAGTCTGTTTGATTTTGGTTAGTTTTTTTAATCCGCTTTCCCCTCTATTATAAATAAAAAACTGTTCAGGAACGTCCATGGCCAAACCCATTATCACCCTCAACGGGCTTAAGATCGTCATCATGCTGGGCATGCTGGTGATCATTCTGACCGGCGTTCGTTTTGCGGCCGATATCATCGTGCCTTTTATCCTGGCGCTTTTTATCGCGGTGATCCTCAATCCACTGGTGCAGCGAATGGTGCGGCTACGCATCCCGCGTGTGCTGGCGATAAGCCTGCTTATCAGTATTATTATCGTTGCGATGGTGCTGTTAGTCGCCTATCTGGGAACCTCCCTGAACGAGCTGGCGCGGACGCTGCCGACATACCGCTCTTCCCTGGCGACTCCGCTGCTGCAAATTGAACCCTTGCTGCAACGCGCGGGTATCGAAGTCTCGGTTGAGGAACTGCTTAAATACATCGATCCGAATGCCGCCATGACGATTGTCACCAGCCTGCTGGCACAGCTCTCCAACGCCATGACCTCGATTTTCCTGCTGTTCCTGACGGTTGTGTTTATGATGCTGGAAGTTCCACAGCTGCCTGCAAAACTCCAGCACATCATGGTGCGTCCGGTAGAGGGAATGGGTGCTATTCAGCGCGCGCTCGACAGCGTTTCACGCTATCTGGTGCTGAAAACGGCCATCAGCCTCGTGACGGGATTAGTGGTCTGGGGGATGCTCGCCGCGCTGGATGTGCGTTTTGCCTTCGTCTGGGGGCTGCTGGCCTTTGCGCTCAACTATATTCCTAACATTGGCTCCGTGCTGGCGGCGATCCCCCCTATCCTTCAGGTGCTGGTTTTCAGCGGTTTGTATGATGCCCTGATTCTGCTGGCAGGCTATCTGGTGATTAACCTTGTCTTCGGGAACATTCTCGAACCACGGATAATGGGACGCGGGCTGGGGCTTTCAACTCTTGTTGTGTTCCTGTCCCTGATTTTCTGGGGCTGGCTGCTCGGGCCTGTCGGCATGCTGCTCTCCGTTCCGCTGACAATTATTGTCAAAATTGGCCTGGAGCAGACCGCCGGTGGACAAAGTATCGCTGTACTGCTGAGCGACATGAGCCATAAGGCCGATTAATTGTCCATCGACAGCATAGGCTTGCCCGTTCTTCCCGCTTCGCGGTAGTTGCCCACTGCCCGCTGCCATTCCGACAGCGGGTAGAGGGTAACATCGCTGCACTGGCTGGCGCGCAGTTTAGGCCAGATGCGCCGAAACTCCGCCTGCCACGCCTCAGCGCTCAGCGCGTCCAGATAGTTACGAATGTGAAACCACGCCACGCGCGGCAACGGCCGCTGCTGCCGGAAGGTCTGCCCGGAGAGTAGCCCGTAGCAGACAAAGGTACCGGTTTCGGGCATCACGCTCAGGATCGCCTCCGCCAGGCTGCCGCCCGTGGCGTCGTACACCACCTCCGCTTGCGCGGCGGCAGCGTTGACGGCGGCCGTATCATCTTGCGCAATCGGGACGATCCCCATTTCAGCCAGACGTTGAGCGTGCACGGGCGAGCGATGGATCCCGTAAACCGCCTCTGCACCCGCCTGGCGTGCCCATTGCCCGAGCAGAACGGCGCAGTCAGAACCGGCAGCGGTGAGCAGCACCGTTTTCCCGATCGGAGGATAGCGGTCCAGCATCATCTGAGCGGCAAGCGGGTTGATATACGCCCGCGCGGCAAGAAGCGAGTCGACGTCGTCCGGGACGGGAACCGCATACGCCACCGGGCAGTCGACATAGCGCTGCCAGGTTCCCTGCCCCCGTAACGGCAGGACCCGCTTGCCCAGCAGCGCCGGGTAAGCGGCGGGCGTTTCGGTCACTATTCCGACCCCTTCATAACCGGCTATTGCGGGCAGCGGCGTGCGATGGCGATATGCCCCGGTGATGGGGATGAGATCGGAGGCGTTCACCGGAGAAAAAAGCATGCGCACACGTATCTCTCCCGGCTGTCGCGGTGACAATGGTGTGGTTTCCGCTTGCAGTACCGATTCAGGCTCACCAAACCGGCGATACCAGAGGGCCAGATTACGCATTGCGATCGCGCCATCCCATTTCCGGTGCGACATGTTTCAGGATGGACTCGATCACATGTGCGTTGTATTCCACGCCCAGCTGATTCGGCACGGTAAGCAACAGCGTATCCGCTTCCAAGATCGCTTCATCCTTTCTCAACTGTTCAATCAGCTTGTCTGGCTCTGCGGCATAGCTGCGTCCGAAAATGGCCCGCGTTTTCTCATCCAGATAGCCAACGCTGTCGCTCTCATTGCGGCTTGAACCGAAATACATCCGGTCGCGATCGTCCATCAGGGCAAAAATACTGCGGCTGACCGAAACGCGTGGCTGACGGGTATGCCCTGCCTCGGCCCAGGCCTGTCGGTAGGCACGGATCTGTTTTGCCTGCTGAATATGGAACGGCTCGCCGGTTTCATCATCTTTCAGCGTTGAGCTTTGCAGGTTCATCCCCAGTTTTGCCGCCCATACTGCCGTTGCATTGGAGCCAGCCCCCCACCAGATACGATCGCGTAAGCCCTCTGAATGCGGCTCCAGACGCAACAATCCCGGCGGGTTTGGGAACATCGGCTGTGGGTTAGGCTTCGCAAACCCTTCACCGCGTAATACATCAAGCAGTACCTCAGTGTGACGGCGCGCCATATCAGATTCGTTTTCCCCGTCCTGCGGCACGTAACCAAAATAACGCCAACCATCAATCACCTGCTCCGGGGAGCCCCGGCTGATACCAAGCTGTAATCGCCCGCCGGAGATGAGATCTGCCGCGCCAGCATCTTCCGCCATATACAGCGGATTCTCGTACCGCATGTCGATCACGCCCGTACCGATTTCGATGCGTTTGGTTTTCGCGCCTATCGCAGCCAGCAAGGGGAATGGCGAACTGAGCTGGCGGGCAAAGTGGTGCACGCGGAAATAAGCCCCGTCCGCGCCCAGCTCTTCAGCGGCGACAGCCAGATCGATGGACTGTAGCAGCGTGTCAGCTGCGGTTTGCGTGCCGGACTGGGAAGACGGCGTCCAGTGACCAAACGACAAAAATCCGATCTTTTTCATAGTGGAGTATCCTGATAAAGCATTGCGTTATCCCTACTCTACGCATTAACCGATGAGAATAAATGGTGATTATTTAACGGAATGCTTCAAATAAACTGACAGAAATACGCAAATCGCACGCTGCCTTCCCGCAGAGGAGGCATTCTCCTGGCATCTCAAAATGGGATATAGTGTGAACTATTCTCTTTTTTAACAGGTAACATCAGCAATGGCTCTGATCCCCAAAAACTACGCACGGCTGGAAAGCGGCTACCGTGAAAAAGCGCTAAAAATTTACCCGTGGGTCTGTGGACGCTGCTCGCGGGAGTTTGTGTATTCGAATCTTCGTGAACTCACGGTCCACCATATCGACCACGATCACACCAATAATCCGGAAGATGGCAGTAACTGGGAGTTGTTGTGCCTGTTTTGCCATGACCACGAACACTCAAAGTACACCGAAGCGGATCAGTATGGCACCACCGTTGTCGCAGGTGAGGATGCGCAAAAAGACGTGGGTGTCGCCACGTTTAACCCCTTTGCCGATCTCAAGGCGATGATGAACAAGAAGAAGTAATATCGGCAGCTTTACTGCCCATACCTGCCGTATGGGCAGTCAGAAAGATAAAGGTAATGTATTCCAGTCACAGATTGAACAAGGAGACGGCCTTAATATCGGCTTCAGGATTCACGCGTTTTACAGCCTCTAAAAACGCAGCAAAGTTTTGATTAAACACCGTCAGATTATTATAAAATTGCACCTGTTTTTCACGGGTTCCCTCAAGATAGCTCACAGACCAGATCCGCCTGTTATTTACCACTGTCGAGCCCGGCTTAATTTTTACGATAGCCGCCAGCTCAATTTTACGGGTGACGCTATTTATGACCTCGTATAAATACTGCTCATCATAAAAGTAGGTTTTACCTGACGATCCGCCAAACCAGGAAGGATGGGTAGAGATTTTTTTCATTCCCCGGCTGTCGGCAACGATGCGCTTTGGATGCCGAATACGCCTGATGAAAAAGCGCATCACCATAATCAGTGCCGTGAAAGACAGCACCACGAAAATAAAATTAATGCTCTCCCGCATATTTCGTTACCTGCCACGCATAACTCAAAGTGGCGAAGTATAGCGTAGCCCTGTAGCTCAGGGAACGTACGCGATGCAATCGCAGATGGAACGGGAAATGCTCTTATCTCGCCACGCAATATGATGTGCGGATCTCCTCAGGGTTAAGCGTTATTAACAATTGCTGCTAAGTTGTAAGTTTCTCCTTGCCGGACCGGACAAATCGGTTATCGTGCCAGGCAACTTTCGCAGCAATAAAAAACAGTGGGATGCGCTATGGCGATTTTTGATGGTCACAATGACCTGTTGCTTAATTTATGGCTTCACCATCGCCAGGATCCGGTAACGGCCTTCTTCTCCGGCATTGAGAACGGACACCTCGATTATCCGCGCATGCAGCAAGGCGGATTTTCCGGCGGGCTGTTCGCGCTGTTCGTGCCGCCGCAGGAGTATATCGCCCGCATGGCGCCGCACTACGCCAGCGAGCCGTGGCAACCAATCGACATTCTCTGGCAGCAGTTGACGATCCTCAAGCAGCTTGTCGCACACTCCGATGGACGGGCGCGATTGTGCCTGAGCGCGGCAGATATCGAACGCTGCCGTCAGGATAAGGTGCTGGCGATGGTGGCGCATATTGAGGGTGCGGGCGGTTTTGACGGCGAGGGTGGCGATCTACAGGCTTTCTATGCCGCTGGCGTGCGCAGCATTGGGCCTTTCTGGAACATTGCTAACCGTTTTGGCACCGGCGTTAACGGGGCGTTTCCCGGCAGCCCGGACAGAGGCCCAGGGCTTACAGCAGAGGGTATCGCCCTTATTAAGCACGCTAACGCCCTGAACATGCTGATTGACGTTTCTCATATGAATGAAAAGGCGTTCTGGGATACTGCTCGTCATTCCTCTTCACCGCTGGTCGCCACCCATTCCAACGCCCATACGCTGTGCCCGCAACCGCGTAATCTGACCGATCGGCAACTGCTGGCTATCCGCGACAGCGGCGGCGTGGCAGGGGTCAATTTCGGCAACGCCTTTCTGCGCGCCGACGGTAAACGCGATAGCGATACCCCGCTGAGCACAATCGTTCGCCATATCGACTATCTTATTAACATCATGGGCGAAGATCATGTTGCGCTGGGCTCCGATTTTGACGGCATCACGTTACCTGATGATTTGCATGATGTGAGTGGTTTACCGCGGCTAATCAGCGCGTTGCGTGACAGCGGCTATGATCAATTTGTGCTGAATAAGCTGCTGTGGGGCAACTGGCAAAAGGTATTGCAAAATGTTTGGCAACAATAGGTTACGTTGTAAACATTACGTTAATTCCTTACATCTTTCGGGTTGAGCTTTGCCCCACAGTGACGCATTATTTGATGACAATCACAAAACTGGCACAAACAATGGTGTTGGTGCTGCATTTTTAAAGAGGAAAAAACGATGTGGAAGAAACCTGCTTTTATTGATTTACGTCTTGGCCTGGAAGTGACGCTGTACATTTCCAACCGCTAATCGCTCAGCCCGCCATCCGTGCGGGCATTTCTGTTTTACTACCTGGCCTATCTTCATGTTTATTAAAGTCCTCGGTTCCGCCGCCGGCGGCGGTTTCCCTCAGTGGAACTGTAATTGCGCCAACTGTCAGGGTTTGCGCAACGGTACCCTTCAGGCGACCCCCCGCACCCAGTCGTCGATCATCGTCAGCGATAACGGCGAAGAGTGGATACTGTGTAACGCCTCGCCCGATATCAGCCAGCAGATTGCCCATACGCCAGAATTGAATAAGAAAGAGGTTCTGCGCGGCACGCATATTGGCGGCATTATTCTCACCGACAGCCAGATTGACCACACCACCGGGCTGCTCAGCCTGCGCGAGGGGTGTCCGCATCAGGTATGGTGTACGCCAGAGGTGCATGAAGATCTTTCCAGCGGATTCCCGATTTTTACCATGCTCCGGCACTGGAACGGCGGCCTGATTCATCATCCGATCGCACCGCTCACCGCCTTTAGCGTGGAAGCCTGCCCTGATTTGCAGTTTACCGCTGTCCCCATCGCCAGTAACGCACCGCCCTATTCGCCGTGGCGCGACCGCCCGCTGCCGGGGCATAACGTGGCGCTGTTTATCGAAAACCGCCGCAACGGTCAGACGCTGTTCTACGCGCCGGGTCTCGGTGAACCCGATGACGACATCCTGCCGTGGCTTAAAAAAGCGGACTGTCTGCTGATTGACGGCACAGTCTGGCAGGACGATGAACTGCAGGCCGCTGGCGTCGGGCGCAATACCGGCCGCGATATGGGCCATCTGGCGCTCGGCGATGAACACGGCATGATGGCGCTGCTGGCCTCACTGCCGGCAAAGCGCAAGATTCTGATTCACATTAATAACACTAACCCGATCCTTAACGAGCAGTCGCCGCAGCGTCACGCCCTCACGCAGCAGGGAATTGAAGTGAGCTGGGACGGGATGACCATCACGCTTCAGGACTAACTATGCACATTCGCGAAACGCTCTCGCCGCAAGAGTTTGAACACGCCCTCCGGGCGAAAGGCGCCTACTATCATATTCACCATCCGTACCATATCGCGATGCATAAAGGCGAGGCCAGCCGCGAGCAGATCCAGGGCTGGGTGGCGAACCGGTTTTACTACCAGACGACGATCCCGCTGAAAGATGCGGCCATTATGGCGAACTGCCCGGATCCGCACACGCGTCGCAAATGGGTGCAGCGGATCCTCGATCACGACGGCAGCAACGGTCATGACGGCGGGATCGAAGCCTGGCTACAGCTGGGCGAAGCCGTAGGGCTTAGCCGCGACGACTTAATCAGCGAACGCCACGTGCTGCCCGGCGTTCGTTTTGCCGTGGACGCTTACGTTAACTTCGCCCGCCGCGCCAACTGGCAGGAGGCGGCATGCAGTTCGCTCACCGAACTGTTTGCCCCGCAAATTCATCAGTCGCGTCTCGACAGCTGGCCGCAGCACTATCCGTGGATCAAAGAGGAAGGCTATTTTTATTTTCGCAGCCGCCTCAGCCAGGCCAGCCGCGACGTTGAACACGGTCTGGAGCTGGCGAAGAGTTACTGCGATAGCGCAGAAAAGCAGAATCGGATGCTGGAGATCCTTCAGTTCAAACTCGATATCCTGTGGTCGATGCTCGACGCGATGACCATGGCCTACGCGCTACAGCGTCCGCCTTATCACACGGTCACCGACAAAGCGGCCTGGCACACAACCCGACTGGTATAAGCATGCAAAAAAACTCCATCGTCGCTTTTCGTCGCGGCTATCGCCTGCAATGGGAAGCCGCTCAGGACAGCCATGTCATCCTTTATCCGGAAGGCATGGCTAAACTCAATGAGACCGCGGCCGCAATCCTCGAACTGGTCGATGGCCAACGCGACGCGGCGGCCATCATTGCCATACTCAACGAACGGTTCCCGGAAGCCGGCGGCGTGGATGACGACGTCGTAGAATTCCTGCAAATCGCTTATCAACAGAAGTGGATTATTTTCCGTGAGCCAGAATAAACCCACCGTCAATCCACCGCTGTGGCTGCTGGCGGAGCTGACCTATCGCTGTCCGCTACAGTGTCCTTACTGCTCTAACCCGCTGGACTTTGCCCGGCAGGATCAGGAGCTGACCACTGAACAGTGGATTGAGGTTTTCCGCCAGGCGCGGGCGATGGGCAGCGTGCAGATAGGTTTTTCCGGCGGCGAACCGTTGACGCGTAAAGATCTGCCGGAGCTGATCCGCGCCGCCCGCGATCTCGGTTTTTATACCAACCTGATCACCTCGGGAATTGGCCTGACGGAAAGCAAGCTCGACGCGTTCAGCGAGGCCGGTCTGGACCATATCCAGATTAGCTTCCAGGCCAGCGATGAAGTGCTCAACGCTGCGCTGGCGGGGAATAAAAAAGCCTTCCAGCAGAAGCTGGCGATGGCCAAAGCGGTCAAAGCGCGCGATTACCCGATGGTGCTGAATTTCGTCCTGCACCGGCACAACATCGACCAGATCGATAAAATCATCGAGCTGTGCATCGAACTGGACGCCGACGACGTCGAACTTGCCACCTGCCAGTTCTACGGTTGGGCGTTCCTTAATCGTCAGGGGCTTCTGCCGACGCGGGAACAGATTGCCCGTGCGGAACGCGTGGTTGCCGACTATCGGCAAAAAATGGCCGCCAGCGGCAATCTGACCAACCTGCTGTTCGTCACCCCTGATTATTACGAAGAGCGACCAAAAGGCTGTATGGGCGGCTGGGGGTCGATTTTCCTCAGCGTGACCCCGGAAGGCACGGCGCTGCCCTGCCACAGCGCGCGCCAGCTACCGGTGGAGTTCCCCTCGGTGCTTGATCAGAGTCTGGAATCCATCTGGTATGACTCTTTCGGCTTCAACCGCTATCGCGGGTTTGACTGGATGCCGGAGCCGTGCCGCTCCTGCGATGAAAAGGAGAAGGACTTCGGCGGCTGCCGCTGCCAGGCCTTTATGCTCACCGGGAATGCGGATAACGCCGATCCGGTGTGCAGCAAATCGCCGCATCATCATAAAATTCTGGACGCGCGACGCGAAGCAGCCTGTAGCGATATGAAAATCGGCCAGCTTCAGTTCCGCAACCGCACCCGTTCTCAGCTTATCTATAAAACCCGGGAACTGTAACGATAATGACCCCCCGCATCGTGGAGCTGGCAGGCGGTTTACGCGCAACGCTGGTGCATCAGCCGCAGGCGACACGCGCGGCGGCGCTGGCGCGCGTGAGTGCCGGAAGCCATCACGAGCCACCGCGCTTCGCCGGTCTTGCGCATTTACTTGAGCACCTGCTGTTCCGCGGTAGCCAGCGCTATCAGGGTGACGATCGACTCATGGCCTGGGTCCAGCGTCAGGGCGGTAGCGTCAATGCCACCACGCTGGCTCGCCACAGCGCATTTTTCTTCGATGTGGCCGCCGATAACCTGTCCGACGGCGTCGCACGACTGCGGGATATGTTGCAGGCGCCGCTGCTTTCATGCGATGACATACAGCGCGAAGTGGCGGTCATTGATGCGGAAAACCGGCTCATCCAGCAGCATGATTCCGCCAGGCGCGAAGCGGCGGCACGCCACGCGATGGAAGAACCCACAGTTTTTCGCCGTTTTCAGGTAGGTAGCCAGGATTCTCTGGGGCAGGACCCGGGATCGCTGCAAACCGCGTTGCGCGACTTTCATCGGCGCTATTATGTGGCCGGACATCTGCAATTGTGGCTGCAAGGGCCGCAAACGCTGGATGCGCTGGCCGAGCTTGCCCATACGTTTGCGTCCGGTTTTGCTTCTGGTGGCATGCCTGAAACCGCTCCCCCGTTGCGTCTTAGCGCTGAAGCAGATTTTCAGCTGGCAGTGACAGAGCGACCCGCACTGTGGCGTTGTCCGTTAATTCGAAAAAGTGACAATGTCACCTTATTTCGGGAGTTTTTACTGGACGACGCCCCCGGAAGCCTGATTGCCGGGCTGCGGGCGCGCGGGCTGGCAGAAGATGTCGCCCTGAACTGGCTTTATCAGGATAACGATAACGGATGGCTGGCGCTAACGGTTGATAGCGAACGACCCGAGGAGGTTGACCCGCATATTGCCCACTGGCTACGGGCGCTACAGCAAACGACGGATGAGCAGCAGCGGCATTATTATCGGCTGGCACAGCAGCATTTCAGCGCCCTGCCGACGCTGGAGCAGCTGCGCCAGCGGGCGTTCGGTTTTGCGCCCGGTGCGGCGCCCGTAAGTTTTTCCGCCTTTTGTGCCGATTTACTGGCGGCGCCCACCTCGTATCTGGCCTGCAAAAAAATTGAAACCGCTGAAATTATCACCAGCCAGGGGTTTGCTCTGCCGCTTAGCCATTGGCGTCGCCAGCCGGTTGCAGATGATAGCCCCATCGCGTTCTCCTTCTACCCGCAGACTGCCAGGTATGTTACGCCAGCCCCGACGTCAGAAGCCGCTCCGCTGCTGCATTTGTCGGCGCAGACACAACCGCCAACGCTGATCCTGCGCAGGCCTTTTTATTCGTGCGTGGAACGGGCGCAGGGGGTGGCGATGGGCAAACAGTTACGCCCTCTTCTTGCTGAACTGCGCCATATTGACGGCAGCGGCGAGTGGCAAACGGTTGACGGTAGCTGGCAGCTCACCCTGCGGCTACCTGACGCCGTAGCTACGGCGGAACACATCATCGGGGCGATAATCGATCGCCTCTCCCACCCCGCCCCGGCTCTTACGCCAGTGCCAGAAGGCATTGCCATCCGTGAGCTGCTTCAGCAATTGCCTGAACGTCTGGCATCGGATCCGCCACGAGACGGCTGGCTGGCGGCGCTAGTTGGCGGCAGCGTCGCACACGCGCACGGGTTAGCCCGGCAGCTTGGCCTGCTCCGGGCGGCGGTTAACGCTAAGCCGACGCCATTAAGAGGTTGTCCCGGCGGGATCGAACACATTCCGCACGCCAGCGCGGATTCGGCGCTGCTGGTGTTTATTCCCCTGCCGCCGGGCGCGTCGCTCGCCGCGCTGCGGCTGCTGGCGTTATGCTGCGAACCGCAATTTTTCCAGCGCCTGCGCGTGGAACAGCAGATTGGCTACGTGGTCAGCTGTCGTTATCAGCGTATTGCCGATCGCGATGGCCTGCTGCTGGCGTTACAGTCGCCTGACCGCTCTCCCGTGAACCTGTTGGGTTGCTGCAAACAATTTTTGCGTGAGCTGACGCTGTGCGATGTGACGGCGTTCAGCGTATTGCGACAGCAGCTGGCGACGCAAATCCTGTCACCGATGAATGCCAGCGCCACGGCAGTAGCCGCCCTGCGCCAGCGCTATGGTTTACCGGTGTTAACGCCGCAGGCTGTTGATGCCCTGCAACTTGACGAGATAATCGCACTATGGCGCGAGATGACTCGCCATCGCCGTCGCTGGCGGGTGCTTTTCACGGGCTGACCGGACCCGCCGCTTTCTTCATATCCGTGGTTTTTAGTCAAAAAAAAGCCCCGTACTTCGACGGGGCCAGGTTGCTTATTTCGCTGTTATTTATCCAGCGCGTAGGCAATCACGTAGTCACCACGATCCGGCGACTGGCGTGCACCGCCAGCAGAGATCAGAATGTACTGTTTGCCGGTTTTCGGTGATACATAGCTGATAGGTCCGCCCTGGCTACCCACCGGAAGACGCGCTTTCCACACTTCTTCCCCCGTAGAGGAATCAAAGGCGCGCAGGTAGTAATCCTGGGTTCCCGCAATGAAGACCAGACCGCCCTGCGTGGCCAGCGTACCGCCCAGCGTCGGCATACCGACAGGCATTGGCATACGCATTTTTACCCCAAACGGACCGGTATCCTGTACGGTACCGACCGGCACCTGCCAGACGATTTTCTGCGTTTTCAGGTCAATGGCGGAGAGAGAGCCAAACGGTGGTTTCTGGCACGGAATGCCCAGCGGTGACATGAAACGGTTTTTGTTGACCGAATACGGCGTTCCTTTCATCGGAACGGCGCCCATCCCGGCGTTCACGGCTTCACCGCCCGTGTTTGCCACCGCGCTCTGCGGATCTTGCTTAATCAGCTGAACCCACAGGCCCAGACGCATGTCATTGACGAAGATATACTGGTTGTTCGGATCGGTGGACAAACTGCCCCAGTTCATTCCCCCCAGCGAGCCCGGGAAGCTCAGGGAAATATCGGTTCCCGGCATCGTGTACAGACCGTCATAACGCATTGATTTGAAGCTGATACGACAGGCCAGCTGGTCAAACGGCGTCGCCCCCCACATATCCGATTCTTTCAGGGTTTCAGCGCCAATCTGCGGCATCCCCACAGAGCGAGGCTGCGTTGCCGGGTACTGTTCACGTGGAATATCCGCTGGTTTTACCGGAACCTCTTTCACTTCAGTGAGCGGTTTACCCGTCAGGCGATCGAGAACGTAAATTTGCCCCGCTTTAGTGCCCACCACCACCGCGGGCTTGTTGCCCTCTTTCGTTGGGAAATCAACCAGGCTCGGCTGCATCGGGATATCGAAATCCCAGAGGTCGTTATGCACGGTCTGGTATACCCACTTCTCTTTCCCGGTAGTCGCATCCAGAGCGAGAATTGAGGTGGCGTATTTGTGATCTTCCGGAATACGGTCAGCGCCCCACAGGTCGACAGAGGAACTTCCCATCGGGATAAACACGGTATTCATCGACGCATCCCAGGACATAGGGGCCCAGGAGTTTGCGGAGCTGCGTTTGTAGTCTTCGCCCGGCTTCAGAACATAGTTCGGATCCGGATTACGCGGATCGAACGCCCAGCGCAGCTGGCCGGTGATCACGTCATAACCACGTATTACGCCGCCCGGCATATCGGTGCTGACGTTATCCGCAACGCGGCCGCCAACCACGACCGTGGTACCCGCCAGCGTCGGGGCCGACGTCAGCACGTAGGTGGGATCTGACGCGTCGCCCATTCCTTCATGCAGGTTAACGCTGCCGTTAGTACCGAAGTCCGGGCAGAATTTGCCGTTATCGGCGTCTAACGCGATCAGCTTACCGTCAATGGTATTCATCAGGATACGGCGCTGGCATGCCGCGCCCGGTGCGACCTGCGCTGGCAGAACCGGTGTGGAGCCGGCTACCGTTGGCTGTGCCAGCGGTTTGGTGGCATCAAAGTACGCCAGGCCACGGCAGCGCATCCAGATGGCAGACTTAGCGTTGATTTCCGCTTTCCAGATCTCTTTCCCGCTATCGGCATCCACGGCGATCACGTTGTTATGCGGCGTACAGAGGAAGACACGATCGCCTACCTGTAGCGGCGTTTGCTGATCTTCTGCGCCATTGCCATCCGGACTTTGCGGAATATCACCGGTATGGTAGGTCCAGACCGGTTTCAGGTTTTTCACGTTGTCACGGGTTATCTGGTCCAGCGCCACAAAGCGACTACCGCCAGCCGTATTACCGTAGTGATCCCAGTTCTGCTGTTTCGCCTCTTCTTTTACCGGCACCAGCGGGCGCTTTTCGCCGCTAAACGGCACGGTCGGATGGGGTTGAAACATCTGAACAAAGGTGACGCCCATGCCGATAATAAGGACCGCGCAGACCGCCATCGCCCCTTTCGTAGAGGACGGTTTTCCTTCACGCTTACGCAATGCAGGCCAGGTGGCTGCTGCCAGCACCATCAGCCCGGCGGGTACCATTAATCGGGAAACCAGGGGCCAGAAGTCGAGTCCGGCATCGAAAAATGCCCAAATCAGGGTGCCAAGAAACACCAGAGCAAACAGCCCTACGGCAGAGGATTTGCGGCGGAAAAACTGAATTGCAGAGAGCAGCGTGAAAACCCCGGCAATGAGAAAGTACCAACTCCCCCCCAGGGAAACCAGTTTAAAACCGCCGATGGCAAAAAACAGCCCCGTCACAAGAAGTACCACACCCACCAGCAGGCACCACGGGCCTAACCAGCCCAATGGGCGGGGATTATTGTCTGACATAAAAATGAATCTCCTGATTACTTTATATAAAGCAGGGTTTTATTAACTGCCACGATGTTAAAACCCTGCACAACGCTAATTGTTCGTATGCGAAGCATAAATTAAAAAGAGACCGTAGACAAAATCTATTATGTCGGAAGAAATGAAAACCAGCGAAATTACATGGGTTTAACAGGGTTAAAATAGCGAATATCGCTAACTACGTCACCTATGCTGGAATATATGACCAGCCGGAAGTTGCTTAAAGGATTAATATCAGGATTCCCCCAAGGCCGGTCTTATAGCGTCAGATTTTTACAGCTGAGCCTTCAAACAGAAGATTTAATTAAGCAATAACCATGAATAAGCACAGGGATAAACCTGAGTTAAGTTTCAGGAAGAAATTATCAATAATTTTAGAGCGTCTGGTGCGTTGAACATTCCGTCATTATCAGCACTGAAAATGTGACTTTCCGCATCAAAGCGGACTCACAGAGTGACAATACAAACACTATTAAATCACTTAATGAAGTCTTGAATCACAGAAAATCCAAACAGTAATTCACTGCGCCTTCACTAGCCATTGACTTTACACCAAGACTAGCGCATATTTTACAGCACAAATTAACAAGACAATTTTTGGAGGACGTTTTCTATGCCAGCCCGTGATTATCCCGACAAGCGTGTTGCTCGCGGTGTAGCAAAGGAGGCCGATCTCAGGATGTTAAGTGCGCGCATCGATCCAGCGCTGATGGAGTACATCCGCATTACTGCGTATGAAACACGGAAAAGTAAGCAGGAAATCGTGGCGGAAGCGTTAGCACTTCACCGCCAAAGGAATCAGATTGTGTCATAAACACCAAAAGCCCGAAAAATCCCCCCGGGCTTTTGCTGCTGTCTGGGTTACTCTACCAGCGTATTTAACGTCTCCAGCGCCTCAGGCGGCAATACCAGATCGGCTGCCGCCAGGTTTTCACGCAGATGCGCCACCGAAGAAGTACCCGGGATCAAGAGGATATTTGGCGAGCGTTGCAGCAGCCATGCCAGCGCCACCTGCATAGGCGTCGCATCCAGTGAATCCGCCACCGCCTGTAGCCCGGAAGATTGCAGTGGCGTGAAACCACCCAGTGGGAAGAACGGCACCCAGGCAATCCCCTGCTGCGCCAGCGAATCTACCAGCGCATCGTCACCGCGATTCACCACGTTGTACATGTTCTGTACGCATACCACGGAAACCATCTTCTGCGCTTCAGCCACCTGCGAAGCAGTGACGTTGCTCAGCCCAATATGGCGAACCAGCCCCTGTTGTTGCAGCTCCGCGAGGGTGCTTAGCGGCGCGGCAATCGAGCCTTCCGCTGGTCCGTGGGCGCTAAACATGATCCGCAGGTTAACCACGTCCAGCACATCTCGCTTCAGGTTGCGCAGGTTGTCATGCACCGCCTGCGTCAGCTCCTGGGCGGAAAACGCCGGCAGCCAGGAGGCGTCCTCGCCGCGTCGGGCTCCGATCTTGGTCACAATCGTAAGGTCATCCCGGTACGGATGAAGCGCCTCGCAGATAAGCTGGTTGGTCACATGGGGGCCGTAAAAATCGCTGGTATCAATGTGATTTACCCCCGACTCTACCGCTTCACGCAACACCGCCAGCGCCGCATTTTTGTCTTTTGGCGGACCAAAAACGCCAGGTCCGGCAAGCTGCATCGCGCCATAGCCAAACCGTTTAACCGTACGCGTTCCGAGCGTGAATGTTCCGCATTTATCTATGCTGCTCATGCTGATCTTCCTCATAAAAATGATCCGGGTTTACAACAGGTTCCGCAACGAAACCATTAGTTAAGCAATAGTAAAATTAAAGTTTAAATTCGCTACGACGATAGTATTGATGTAACCCTGCCTCTTCTATTACGGATGACCGCCATGCTGAAAAATCTGCACGTGATTACCGGTATTATCTTTGCCCTCACCATATTCTGTCTGCTGCAAGTTGTCACGGGAGGGTTGTTCTACTCTGCCGTTAACAACGATCGTCACAACTTTCAGAACTCCGGGTTGCTCAATGCCCAGCAGGAGAGCCTGAGCGACAGTGTGAACACCCTGGTGAAAACGCGCGTTACCGTCACCCGCGTGGCGATCCGCTACCTGAAAAACCAGCGCGACCCGGCCTCTCTCGCGGCAATCAATACGCTGCTGGGCACCGCGAACGGTTCGCTGGCCAAAGCCGAAGACTATTACAAAAACTGGCAGGCGATTCCGCAGGTGAAGGGGCAAAATGCCGCGCTCACCGAAGAGATGCAGAAAGCCTGGAAGAACATGCACGAGGTAATGCGCTTGTCCATTGCGTACTTGCGCGCCGATAACTATCAGGCCTATGGCGACCTGGACGCCCAGCAGGCGCAGGATGAGATGGAGGCGGTCTATACCCGCTGGCGCGCGGAAAACAACGTGCTGCTGAAAGCCGCCGCCGAAGAGAACCAGAACAGCTTTACCCAGATGCAGTGGACGCTGGCGGCGATCTTCCTGACCGTTATCGCCGTGCTGGTGGTGATCTGGCAGGGTTTACAGCACCTGCTCCTGAGACCGCTCAACGCCATCATGAACCATATTCGCACCATCGCGAGCGGCGATTTGACGCAAAACGTCGCGATTACCGGGCGCAACGAAATGGGCCAGCTGGCCGCCGGTCTGCATGAGATGCAACAGTCGCTGGTCAGCACCGTCAGCGCCGTGCGCGGCAGCACAGATTCTATCTACACGGGCGCAGGAGAAATTGCCGCCGGGAGTAACGACCTTTCGGCCCGAACCGAGCAGCAGGCAGCCTCGCTGGAAGAGACCGCCGCCAGCATGGAAGAGCTGACGGCCACGGTGAAACAGAACTCGGATAACGCTCGTCAGGCGACGCTGCTGGCAAAGAATGCGTCTGAAACCGCCGCACGCGGCGGCCAGGTGGTGAATAATGTAGTGCGTACCATGAATGACATTGCCGACAGTTCTCAGCAAATTGCGTATATCACCGGCGTTATCGATAGCATTGCCTTCCAGACCAACATTCTGGCGCTCAACGCGGCGGTTGAAGCCGCCCGTGCCGGCGAACAAGGCCGCGGCTTTGCGGTGGTGGCAGGCGAAGTACGGACGCTGGCCAGCCGCAGCGCGCAGGCGGCAAAAGAGATCAAAGGGCTTATTGAAAACTCCGTCAGCCGGGTGAATACCGGCTCGGAACAGGTGAGCGAGGCGGGTGCGACCATGAAAGAGATCGTCGCGGCCGTGACACGCGTAACCGATATTATGGCTGAAATCTCGTCGGCGTCTGACGAGCAAAGCCGCGGTATTGAACAGGTCAGCCTGGCGGTCTCGCAGATGGACAGCGTAACGCAGCAAAACGCCGCGCTGGTACAGGAGTCGGCAACGGCGGCGGCGGCGCTGGAAGATCAGTCTGAACAGCTGCGCCAGGCCGTGGCGGCTTTCCGGCTGAACATGCAGGAAAACACCGCTCCGCGGCCAAAAAATACAAAAGCACCGCAACTGTTGCGTCCCGCCACGGTCAGTGCCTCAGGTGACACAAACTGGGAGACGTTCTAGGCCTTACTGTTAACGGCTGCGCTTGGCGTGACGTTCCCAGTTCTCCTGTTTCGCCTCATCGGATTTTCGGAGTGAAACATAACATGCCCCGTTGCCGCCGTGATGCGGCAGCGCCACGCAGAAAGCCTGCACGTCCTCGAACTCAGTTAACCAACGGGCAAGATAACTGCGCACCACGTTCGGGTGCAAATTCTGCTCGCGGCCCTTCCCGTGAATGATAATCAGGTTACGTGAACCGTCGCGGCTGGCCTGGCGAATGAAGGCGTACAGCATCTGGCGGCAGCGTTCGGCGGGCTGACGCAACAGATTTAAGCTGGCCTGTCGGGCGTATTTACCCGAGCGCAGCTTGTCAATAACGCCCTGCTGAACGCCCTCGCGCTGGAACATCAGCGGCTCTTCAAGCGGCAAGAGTTCCAGGAAACCCAGTGTGAGAAAGTTGTCGAGCTGCTCGGTATCGATCTCCTGGCGAACCCGGGTATTACGGCTTTGCTGCCAGTGGATATCGGTGCAGCGTTTCAGGGGCTGGACATCCTCCATGGCGTCAAGAAAAAGTGATTTGTCGTCAGGGTTCATGGAAATCCTCCGGGCACATCGGGGCTTGTACTATACCTGCACCGGGCAGGGGCCTCAATAACCCTTACCGCAAGGGGCAAGATAAATATTAATCTGATGAATATATATAGCTACCATTAAAGTTATTTAAATATTACTTAACTAAAACTACAGCAGAGTTAAAATAAGTGATTTGCGTTGAAATTTTGTAAAACCAATGACGTGCCGCCTTTCTTTTTTCAGGAAAGATGTTATACCTAAATATACCTGCCTCATGGATATAATACCCAGGATTTGCGAAAGGACGCACTGCTGTGTGTACTGTAGGGTCTGTCTGATGTCGGGCAGGCTCTATTTTTTCTTTGGCAATTTCACGATAAAACTATTTTTCTCGCTTCCCTTCTGAATTGTGTAATTAATGATTCAGCCAGGGGCGTCTGGCGTGCATCACGGCGCTGAATTAAATAATAGGCCGCTCTGGGAAGTGTTTCCACAACCGGCAGCATGACCAGCCGGTGCGCCAGCAGCGGGTCGCAGCCCAGCTCCTGCGGCAGCACGCTCAGGAAGTCACTTTGTGCGACAAGGCTTATACAGGACGAAAAGGTTTCGCAAACGACGCCAATACGCGGTATCTGCGAGCGATGATGAAATATATCCTCAAGCTGCTTATAATAACTTCCCCGCGGCGTTGGCATTGTCCAGTTATAATGAAGAAGTTCATTAATAGAGGTAGCCCCCAACGCCGGATGTCCTTCCCGACAAAATACCGCAAAAGGTTTCTCAAAGAGTTTTTCAAACGTAAACTCGTGATCGTAAGGCCCCTGATAATAGGTATTGATGGTAAAGTCCAGCTCACCCTGGCGTAATTCATTGATCATTGATACCAGCTGACCTTCCATAATCCGCACCTTGATCTGAGGATGCTGCGCATGAAAACGGGAGATAACGGCGGGCATCAGGCTGCGCGCCACGCTGGCACCCATCCCAATATTGATCTGCCCGGTCAGTTCCCCCTGACGCTGACGGATATCATCCTGCGCTGCGCGAAGCTCTTCCAGAATCAAATTAGCGCGGTGATAAAACCCTTCCCCGCACTCGGTCAGGGCGACACCTTTACTCCGGCGCACAAACAGTTGTGCCGCCATGCCCTCTTCCAGCTCTTTAATGGATTTAGTCAGCGCGGGCTGCGAAAGATTCAGCACCCGGCTGGCTCCGCGAATACTGCCCTGACGCGCCACTTCGACAAAAGCCCGAATTTGATGAAATTTAATCTGAAATGACATAACCCGACCGATAACCGTTGTTTATCAGAGTAAAGAAACTGTCATCTACTTTAATGGAATCGGATGTGCGAGGGTAATTCCTGAACGGTTAAAACTGTGAAAAATCGCTTAGTGATAAGTAAAAACTATCACAGCGTGAAGCAGTTCACATATTTTAATGATGACAGGAAAAGATATGAACGCACTGGCGCAGTACATCCACACATTAGCCCCCCAACTGAGCGCATGGCGTCGCGATTTTCACCATTTCGCGGAATCCGGCTGGGTGGAGTTTCGCACAGCCGCGAAAGTCTCGGAGATCCTGGACTCGCTGGGTTACGAGCTGGCGATGGGTCGCGATGTCGTGGATGCCGAAAGCCGGATGGGGTTGCCCGATGACGCAACCCTGGCGCGGGAATTTGCCCGCGCCCGCGCGCAAGGCGCACCGGAAAAATGGCTCGCGCCGTTCGAAGGCGGGTTCACCGGCATTGTCGCGACCCTGAATACCGGTCGCCCCGGCCCGACCCAGGCCTTTCGCGTGGACATGGATGCGCTTGATCTGAGCGAAGCGCATGACGACAGCCACCGGCCGTACCGCGACGGTTTTGCCTCCTGCAACCCGGGCATGATGCACGCCTGCGCGCACGACGGCCACACCACCATTGGTCTGGGGCTGGCGCAGGTGCTTAAGCAGTATGAAGCCCAGCTCAACGGCACCATCAAACTGATCTTCCAGCCTGCCGAAGAGGGTACGCGCGGCGCCCGCGCTATGGTCGCTGCAGGGGCGCTGGACGACGTGGACTACTTTACCGCCATTCATATTGGAACCGGCGTTCCGGAAGGGACGGTGATCTGCGGCAGCGATAACTTCATGGCGACCACCAAATTTGACGTGCGCTTTACCGGCGTTGCCGCACACGCTGGCGGTAAACCGGAAGAGGGCCGTAACGCCCTGCTCGCGGCGGCCCAGGCCGCTATCGCGCTGCATGGCATCGCGCCACACAGCGAAGGCGCGTCCCGGGTTAACGTCGGAGTCATGCAGGCGGGCAGCGGACGCAACGTGGTTCCGGCTGATGCGTTGCTTAAGGTTGAAACCCGCGGCGAAAGCGAGGCCATTAATCATTATGTCTTTGAGCGCGCGCAGGCGGTGATTACCGGCGCGGCGGCGCTCTACGGCGTAACAGCCGGGATAAACCTGATGGGGGCGGCGACCTCCAGTGCCCCCTCCCCGGCCTGGGTCGATTATCTGCGCGAACAGGCAAGCCAGGTGCCCGGCGTGACTCATGCCATTAATAAGGTCAAAGCGCCTGCGGGCTCCGAAGATGCCACGCTAATGATGGCCCGCGTGCAGCAGAACGGCGGCATGGCCTCGTATATGGTCTTCGGCACCGAACTGAGCGCCGGACATCACAACGAAAAATTCGATTTTGATGAGCAGGTGATGAACGTTGCTATCGAAACACTGGCGCGAACTGCGCTTAATTTCCCGTGGACGCGAGGTGTGTAATGCAGGAGAACTACGCTTTTATCGCTGATGCCATCGACACGCGATGTCAGACGTTTACCGATATTGCCGACGACATCTGGGATCATCCCGAAACGCGCTTTGAAGAGTTCTGGTCCGCCGAACGGCTCGCCAGCGCGCTGGAATCCGAGGGCTTTACCCTGATGCGGGAAGCCGGAGGCATTCCCAACGCCTTTATTGCCAGCTACGGCAGCGGCAAGCCCGTTATCGCCCTTCTGGGCGAATACGACGCCCTGGCCGGGTTGAGCCAGCAGGCGCACTGCGCGACGGCGCAATCCGCCACCCCGGGGGCTAACGGCCATGGCTGCGGGCATAACCTGTTGGGTACTGCTGCCTTTGCCGGTGCGGTGGCGGTGAAAAGCTGGCTGGAACAGCACGGCGGCAGCGGAACGGTACGATTTTACGGCTGCCCCGGCGAGGAAGGCGGCTCCGGTAAAACCTTTATGGTGCGTGAAGGATTATTTGACGACGTGGACGCTGCCGTGACCTGGCATCCGGAAGCCTTTGCCGGGATGTTTAACGTCAGCACGCTGGCCAATATTCAGGCCGCCTGGCGGTTTAAGGGGATCGCCGCCCACGCCGCAAACTCCCCACATCTGGGACGTAGCGCGCTGGATGCCGTGACGTTGATGACCACCGGCACAAACTTCCTCAACGAACACATCATTGAAAAAGCGCGCGTTCATTACGCCATCACCGATACCGGCGGAATTTCGCCTAACGTGGTGCAGGCTCAGGCAGAAGTGCTTTACCTGATCCGCGCTCCGGAGATGGCCGATGCGCAGCAGATCTACGCGCGCATCGAGAAAATCGCCCAGGGCGCGGCGATGATGACCGAAACCACTGTCGAGTGTCGCTTTGATAAAGCCTGCTCCAGCTATCTGCCGAACCGTACGCTCGAAGCGGCCATGTACCGCGCATTGCAGCATTACGGCACGCCGGACTGGACGGAAGAAGAACGCGAATTTGCCCGTGAAATCCGCGCCACGCTCACGGCAAACGACCTGCAAAACAGCCTGAAAAACATTGCCGCAACGGGAGCCGAAGAGGGAAAAGCCTTTGCCCGACGCCATCACGAAACGCTACTGGTGGATGAAGTTGCCCCTTACGCCATCACCGATAACGTGCTGGCAGGCTCCACCGACGTGGGGGATGTCAGCTGGAAGATGCCTGTCGCACAGTGCTTTAGCCCCTGTTTTACCGTCGGCACCCCGCTGCATACCTGGCAATTGGTGGCGCAGGGGCGTACCTCTATTGCCCATAAAGGCATGCTGCTGGCCGGAAAAGTGATGGGCGCGACCGCGCTGCATCTGCTTCAGGATGCCGACCTGCTGCGAAAATGTCGGGAAGAATTCGAACAACACATAACAGAAAAACCGTACGAGTGTCCGATCCCGCAGGACGTGACACCGTCACCTTTAAAATAAAAAAAATACAACACAACACAACAACAGTCCCGAGGAACGCCCATGAGTATGTCTTCCATACCTTCGCATTCCCCATCCGGTAAGCTCTATGGCTGGGTTGAAAGGATCGGCAATAAAGTGCCGCACCCTTTCCTGCTTTTTATCTATTTAATTGTCATCCTGATGGTCGCGACAGCCGTGCTGTCCGCCTTTGATGTGAGCGTGCGCAGCCCGGCCGACGGCAGCATGGTGGCCGTAAAAAATCTGCTCAGCGTGGAGGGGTTGCACTGGTTTTTGCCGAACGTGATTAAAAACTTCAGCGGTTTTGCGCCGCTGGGCGCCATCCTGGCGCTGGTGTTAGGCGCGGGTCTGGCCGAACGCGTCGGTCTGCTGCCCGCGCTGATGGTGAAAATGGCCTCGCACGTCAGCGCGCGTTATGCCAGCTATATGGTGCTGTTTATTGCCTTCTTCAGCCATATCTCGTCCGACGCGGCGCTGGTGATCATGCCGCCGATGGGGGCGCTGATTTTCCTCGCCGTTGGCCGTCATCCTGTTGCGGGCCTGCTGTCGGCGATCGCGGGCGTCGGCTGTGGGTTTACCGCTAACCTGCTTATTGTGACCACCGATGTGCTGCTCTCCGGCATCAGCACGGAGGCAGCAAGCACCATCGATGCGGCCATGCACGTCAGCGTGATCGACAACTGGTACTTTATGGCCAGTTCGGTGATTGTCCTGACGATTGTCGGGGGGTTGATTACCGATAAGATCGTTGAGCCGCGCCTGGGTAAATGGGAAGGCCGGAGCGATGAAAAGCTGGAGACGCTGAGCAAAGAGCAGCAGTTCGGCCTGCGCGTCGCCGGGATCGTCTCGCTGGCGTTCATTGCGGCTGTGGCGCTGATGGTGGTGCCGGAGAATGGCGTGTTGCGCGATCCAATCAAACACACCGTACTTCCCTCGCCGTTTATTCAGGGTATTGTGCCGCTGATAATTCTCTTCTTCTTCGTCGTTTCGCTCGCCTACGGCATCGCTACCGGTAAAATCCGCCGTCAGGGAGATCTGCCGCACCTGATGATCGAGCCGATGAAGGAGATGGCGGGTTTTATCGTGATGGTGTTCCCGCTGGCGCAGTTTGTGGCCATGTTTAACTGGAGCAACATGGGCAAGTTTATGGCCGTGAGCCTGACGGACGCGCTGGAGGCGGCGGGGTTGAGCGGGGTTCCGGCGTTTGTCGGCCTGGCGCTGCTGTCGTCCCTGCTGTGCATGTTTATTGCCAGCGGGTCGGCCATCTGGTCGATTCTGGCCCCCATCTTTGTCCCCATGTTTATGATGCTCGGCTTTCATCCGGCGTTCGCCCAGATCCTGTTCCGTGTCGCCGATTCTTCGGTGATCCCGCTGGCGCCCGTGTCACCCTTCGTTCCGCTGTTTTTAGGCTTCCTGCAACGCTACAGACCGGAGGCTAAGCTGGGTACCTACTATTCGCTGGTCTTGCCCTATCCGCTTATCTTCTTAGGGGTATGGCTGGTGATGCTGGTGGCGTGGTATCTTGTCGGCCTGCCGATTGGACCGGGTATTTACCCGAGGCTGAACTAAGGAATACTGATGCTGAGATTACTCGAAGACAAGATTGCGACACCGCTGGGGCCGCTGTGGGTTATCGCGGATGAAGCGTTCAATCTTCGCGCTGTTGAGTGGGAAGAGCACAGCGACCGGATGGTTGAGCTGCTCAACATTCATTATCGCGCCGAGGGTTACGAGCGTATTACAGCCCGTAATCCTGGCGGGCTGAGCGATAAACTGGCGGCCTACTTCGAGGGCGATCTCAGCATTATTAATACCCTGCCAACCGCCACGGCGGGTACCCCTTTTCAGCGCGAGGTGTGGCAGGCGCTACGTAACATTCCCTGCGGGCAGGTGATGCACTACGGTCAGCTGGCAGAGCAGCTTGGCCGTACCGGCGCGGCGCGCGCAGTCGGTGCGGCGAATGGCTCAAATCCCGTCAGCATTGTGGTGCCTTGCCATCGCGTGATCGGGCGCAACGGCACCCTCACCGGCTATGCCGGGGGCGTACAGCGTAAAGAGTGGCTGCTGCGTCACGAAGGGTATTTTCTGCTGTAATTCCCAGGCTTTTTGTGCTTAATTTTCTTCCTGTTAGGCTAATAATCCTTAATCATTCTGTGGAATTTCAAGGAGATGGCAACTCGCTGCCGTCTCTTGTCTTTATTGGGGGTTTGCCAGACTTACGTCCTTACCAAAAAGATGTTAAAATTGACCAATATCAATTAAGGCTTGAGCAAACCTATGATCCCGGAAAAGCGAATTATACGACGCATTCAGTCTGGCGGTTGTGCTATCCATTGCCAGGATTGCAGCATCAGCCAGCTCTGTATCCCGTTTACTCTGAATGAGCATGAACTCGATCAGCTTGACAATATCATCGAGCGCAAAAAGCCTATTCAGAAAGGGCAGACGCTGTTTAAAGCGGGAGACGAACTGAAATCGCTCTATGCTATCCGTTCTGGCACCATCAAAAGCTACACCATTACCGAACAGGGCGACGAGCAGATCACTGGCTTCCATCTGGCGGGCGATTTAGTCGGCTTTGACGCCATCGGCAGTGGCCATCACCCGAGCTTTGCTCAGGCGCTGGAAACCTCTATGGTTTGTGAAATCCCGTTTGAAACGCTGGACGATCTGTCCGGTAAGATGCCGAACCTGCGTCAGCAGATGATGCGTCTGATGAGCGGTGAGATCAAAGGCGATCAGGATATGATCCTGCTGCTTTCCAAAAAGAATGCCGAAGAGCGTCTGGCCGCCTTTATCTATAACCTCTCCCGCCGTTTCGCGGAACGTGGCTTCTCCCCACGCGAATTCCGTCTGACCATGACGCGTGGCGATATTGGTAACTATCTGGGCCTGACCGTGGAAACCATCAGCCGTCTGCTGGGTCGTTTCCAGAAGAGCGGAATGCTGGCGGTTAAAGGTAAGTACATCACCATTGAAAACGGTGAAGCCCTGGCCATTCTGGCGGGTCACTCACGTAACGTGGCATAACTCTCCCGGATATCTTATGCCAGGTCGATAAATTTTCATGATTATTGATCTGGCAAAAACTTCCCCCCTGTTTCATTCAAGATATATAGGTTACTCTTTTACTTACAGACTGTGGTGACAGTAGTAAGGAGACCTGTATGGCAAAGTATCAAAATATGCTGGTGGCTATCGATCCGAATCAGGACGATCAGCCAGCATTACGACGTGCTGTGTATTTACATCAACGGATTGGTGGCAAAATTAAAGCCTTTTTGCCGATTTATGACTTCTCATACGAGATGACCACCCTTCTGTCGCCTGACGAGCGCACCGCTATGCGTCAGGGAGTGATCAGCCAGCGTACCGCGTGGATCCGCGAGCAGGCGAAGTATTATCTGGAAGCGGGCGTACCTATCGATATCAAGGTGGTCTGGCACAACCGCCCTTTCGAAGCCATTATTCAGGAAGTGGTGGCCGGTGGGCATGACCTGCTGCTGAAAATGGCGCACCAGCATGACAAACTGGAATCCGTGATTTTCACCCCGACCGACTGGCACCTGCTGCGCAAATGCCCTTGTCCGGTATGGATGGTGAAAGATCAGCCGTGGCCTGAGGGCGGGAAAGCCGTCGTGGCGGTCAATCTGGCCAGCGAAGAGGATTATCACAATTCGCTGAACGAGAAGCTGGTGAAGGAGACCCTTCAGCTTGCCGACCAGGTAAACCATACCGAAGTCCATCTGGTGGGAGCCTATCCGGTTACGCCAATCAATATCGCCATCGAGCTGCCTGAATTTGACCCGAGCGTGTATAACGACGCGATTCGCGGTCAGCATCTGCTGGCCATGAAAGCGCTGCGCCAGAAATTCAGTATCGATGAGAACATGACCCACGTAGAAAAAGGGTTACCGGAAGAGGTTATTCCTGATCTGGCGGAGCATTTGCAGGCCGGGATTGTGGTGCTGGGCACCATTGGCCGGACCGGTATTTCTGCCGCGTTCCTGGGTAATACCGCCGAGCAGGTGATCGACCATCTTCGCTGCGACCTTCTGGTTATCAAACCGGATCAGTATCAGACGCCGGTTGAACTGGACGATGAGGAAGACGATTGACCCCAAAATGAAAGCCCGCCGGTAACGGCGGGCTTTTTTATTGCGCTTCGCTCAACCGTTGCGCCGGTGCCTCGTCGCCAGCATTCATCCAGGGCGCGTGCAGAACCATGCTCGGCAGCGCCAGCTTGATCTCCTGCTGGTTCAGCCCCTCCAGAATACGAATATTGATCTCCTGCTGAATATCCATGTACTTGTTGTAATCCGCCGTATTAACGATATGGACCACCTCGAAGGTCAGGCGATCGCGATCGAAGCCCAGGAAATGGGCGCGGTCAAACTTCGTTTCCCCGACGTCGGTAATGATCTGTTTGACCATATCACCCACTGAACGCAGTTTTTCCGGCGCCGTGTCGCTGGCGACCCCGAAGGTAAAGACGATCCGGCGCGTTTGCATCCGCTTGTAGTTATGCAGCGTCTGTTGCAGCAGGATGGCGTTCCCGCAGACAATCTGCTCCCCGCTCAGGCTACGGATACGAGTGGTTTTCAGGCCGATGTGCTCTACCGTCCCGGCGACATCGTTAAACACCACAAAATCGCCGATTTCGAACGGCTTATCAAAACCGATGGAGAGCGATGCAAACACGTCACTCAGGATCGTTTGCACCGCGAGGGCGATAGCAATACCCCCCACCCCAAGGCTGGCAACCAGAGCAGTGATGTTGACGCCCGCGTTAGCAAGGATAGACAGCAGCATCACTGACCAGACAATGGCACGGAGGATAAGCCCCGTGATCACCAGCGTCACCGGGTTTTTATGGCTTCCCGGCGCCAGCATGACGTGACGAAGCCACGACACCACCCCCTGATCCATCCACAGCGCCACCTGGATAGCGAAGACCAGGAACCAGGCGTGGCTCACGGTACCAAAGAGATGATCCGGTAAGTCGACGAAACGCAGGCTGAACAGCAGCGCCACGACAAAAAGCAGGAAGCGGCTGGTGCGGTTAAGCATATCCGTCAGGATAAAACGCATCCGGTTGGTGGTGGGATGCTTGTCGCCCCAGGTGGTGATCCCTTTCTTAACAAAGGCGATCAGGCGCGTCAGCAGCCAGTACACCAGCAGAGTTACAAAGACTACCGTGGCGACGCCAATCCAGAATGATGGCGTCATCATCAGCGCGATGATGTCAAAGCGGGACAGAAATTGCATTACACCTCCTCGTATTACACAAAGGGTAAAGTATAGACAGAGGAGAATGGCTGACCGCAGAAATAAGAAAACCGCCCCCAGGGGCGGTTTGTCAGGATGAAGCGGAATTAAAGAGATTTCAGAATCGCATCCACGCTGGCCTTGGCGTCGCCAAACAGCATGTGGGTGTTATCTTTAAAGAACAGCGGGTTCTGCACGCCAGCATAGCCGGTGTTCATAGAGCGTTTGAAGACAATGACGTTCTGCGCCTTCCACACTTCGAGAACAGGCATACCCGCAATCGGGCTGCGCGGATCGTCCTGCGCCGCCGGGTTAACGGTGTCGTTGGCGCCAATCACCAGCACGGTGTCGGTGTCGGCGAAATCATCGTTGATCTCGTCCATTTCCAGCACGATGTCGTAAGGCACCTTCGCTTCCGCCAGCAGCACGTTCATGTGGCCTGGCAGACGCCCCGCCACCGGGTGAATACCAAAGCGAACCTTGATACCGCGCGCGCGCAGTTTCTCGGTGATTTCCGCCACCGGATACTGCGCCTGCGCCACCGCCATGCCATAGCCCGGGGTGATGATAACGGAATGCGAGTTTTTCAGCATCTCTGCGGTGTCTTCCGCACTGATTTCACGGTGTTCACCCACTTCCTCATCAGAACCGGTTGATGAACCGTCAGAACCGAAGCCACCCGCGATGACGCTGATAAACGAGCGGTTCATCGCCTTACACATGATGTAAGACAGGATCGCACCGGAAGAACCGACCAGCGCACCGGTGACAATCAGCAGGTCGTTGCTCAGCATGAAGCCTGCTGCCGCCGCTGCCCAACCGGAATAGGAGTTCAGCATGGAGACGACTACCGGCATATCTGCCCCGCCGATAGACGCCACCAGATGCCAGCCGAAGGCCAGCGCGATAATGGTCATCACCAGTAACGCCAGCACCTGCAAGCCTACGCTTTCGGTACGCACGAAGACCACCAGCAGCACAAAGGAAACGACCAGCGCCGCCAGATTCAGCTTGTGGCGGTTAGGCAGCATCAGCGGTTTGGAAGAGATCTTCCCGCGCAGTTTGCCGAACGCCACGATTGAGCCGGTGAAGGTCACCGCGCCAATGAAGATGCCGAGGAACACTTCGGTCAGGTGGATGTTCACCAGAATCGGTTCCAGACCCGGTTCGTGGTACAGATAGCTGTTGAAGCCCACCAGCACCGCGGCCAGACCCACGAAGCTGTGCAGAATAGCAACCAGCTCCGGCATCTCGGTCATTTCAACGCGTTTCGCCAGACGAATACCAATCGCACCACCGATGATCATCGCCACCAGGATCCACGCCACGTTGCCGGTGTCCGGCCCAAAGATGGTGGCAATCAGCGCAATCGCCATCCCGGCGATACCAAAGTTATTTCCCTGCTGAGACGTTTCGTGTTTGGAAAGCCCCGCCAGACTGAAAATAAACAGGATTGCAGCAACAATGTATGCGGCTGTAACTAATCCTCCAGACATATGCTACCCCTTAGCCTTTACGAAACATTTTCAGCATGCGCTGAGTCACGGTGAAACCACCGAAAATATTGATACTGGCGATCAGCACTGCAATGAAGCTCAGGAAGCTGATCCAGCCGCCATGACCAATTTGCAGCAATGCCCCAACCACGATAATCCCGGAGATGGCATTGGTAACCGACATCAGCGGGGTATGCAGCGCATGGGAAACGTTCCACACGACGTAGTAACCCACCACGCAGGAGAGCGCGAAGACGGTGAAGTGGCCAAGGAACTCTTTTGGCGCGACGTCCGCCAGCCAGCCAAACAGGATAATGACCAGCGCCATGATGGCGTATTTGCGCCACGGCGACGCAGGTTTCGCTGGTTCTGCAGGCTCAGGCGCCGCTTTCGGCGCAGCCTGAGGCTGAGCGGAAACCTGTATCGGCGGTGCAGGCCAGGTGATTTCCCCTTCACGCACCACGGTCACGCCGCGCACCACCACATCATCAAAATCAACGGTGATGTTGCCGTCTTTCTCTTTGCAGAGCAGCTTCAGCAGATTAACGAGGTTCGTGCCGTACAGCTGAGAGGACTGGGTTGGCAGACGTCCTGGCAGGTCGGTATAACCGATCACCTTCACGCCGTTCGCGGTCGTCGTGACCTGATTTGGCACGGTATACTCACAGTTACCGCCGTTTTGCGCCGCCAGATCGACAATCACGCTGCCCGGCTGCATGGAATCCACCATCTCACGGGTGATCAGCTTCGGTGCCGGTTTACCCGGAATAAGCGCGGTGGTGACAATGATGTCCACCTCTTTTGCCTGCGCCGCAAAGAGCGCCATTTCCGCCTTAATAAAGGCTTCAGACATGACCTTCGCGTAACCATCACCGCTGCCCGCTTCTTCCTTGAAGTCCAGCTCAAGGAATTCGGCGCCCATACTCTGCACCTGCTCCTTCACTTCCGGCCGGGTATCAAACGCACGAACAATAGCGCCCAGGCTGTTTGCGGCCCCAATGGCGGCAAGACCTGCCACACCGGCACCAATTACCATCACCTTCGCGGGTGGTACTTTGCCTGCGGCCGTAATTTGACCGGTAAAGAAGCGACCAAACTCATGCGCAGCTTCGACAATGGCGCGATAGCCGGCAATGTTTGCCATAGAACTCAGCGCATCCAGAGACTGCGCGCGCGAAATACGCGGCACGGAATCCATCGCCATCACGGTGACACCGCGTGCCGCCAGCTTCTCCATCAGCTCCGGGTTTTGGGCTGGCCAGACAAAGCTCACAAGCGTCGTGCCCGCGTTCAGCAGTTCAATTTCACTCTCTTCCGGTGCGTTTACCTTCAGAATAATGGGTGATTGCCAGACCTCAGCACCGTCCACTACGTCCGCGCCAGCCTGAGTAAAGGCCTCGTCATCGAAACTCGCCAGTTTGCCCGCGCCGCTTTCAATCGCGACGGTAAAACCCAGTTTAAGCAGTTGCTCCACCGTTTTTGGTGTTGCCGCTACGCGGGTTTCATTGGCTAACCGTTCTTTTGGTACCCCAATACGCATAGTTTTCCCTTCCATCGGTTTGTGATGATGGTTTGTCGATAATTGCCCGCGGTTCGTATCAATTTTCACCATCGCGATAACGACGGAGAATGATTAACCCCGGAAAATAAAACAGTAACAAACTTTCTATAACCTACTGAAAATAGCGCCCGTGATCTACCGCCAGAAAACACTATTTCTTATTTTATCTGTGAAAAATAAGCGATCGGGGTCACTGACAGAGATATTTACCTCAAATTCGCCTTCAGGACCGATAAATCGCGCAAGCGAAGCGGTAAAAACATGATATAGCGCCATAAAAGAACAACTCATTAACATTAAATTAACTTGTAAAAGTCATATGCTTAATCAGTTTTTCTTGTGAAACGCCTGTTTTTTCCACATATCACAAAATGTTATCGAATCAGGTCCTTTGCTGAGCACAGGCTGTGAAAAATGCCGCAGACAGCGACGGGTGTTAAATGCCATAATCGGGACCGTCTCAAATTAACAACAACACCAGTACATGGTTTGCGCAAGGCGAAGGATTATTTTTATGAAGCTTAAGAACACACTCCTGGCGTCCGCACTTCTTTCCGCGACCGCCCTGTCAGCGAATGCTGCGACAGAGTTGACGCCGGAGCAAGCGGCAGCGTTAAAACCTTTTGACCATACGGTCATTGTGGGTCGGTATAATTCCATTGGCGATGCCGTCGCCGCCGCATCAAAAGCCGCCGATAAAAACGGCGCTGCCTCGTTTTACGTCGTTGACCAGTCCGATCAGGGCAACAGCGGTAACCAGCGCGTGACTGTTGCGCTGTACAAAGAGAATGCCCCAAAGGCAGATGAACAGAAAAACCGCGTGATTAACGGCATTGTTGAACTGCCGAAAGATCAGGCTGTTCAGCTGGAACCGTATGACACCGTGACCGTTCAGGGCTTCTACCGCAGCCAGCCTGAAGTTAACGATGCCATCAGCAAAGCCGCGAGAGAAAAAGGCGCTTACGCGTTTTATATCGTGCGTCAGGTTGATGCCAACCAGGGCGGAAACCAGCGCATTACCGCCTTCATCTATAAGCAAGATGCGAAAAAACGCGTAGTGCAAAGCCCGGATGCGATTCCAGCGGATTCAGAAGCCGGTCGTGCTGCGTTAGCAAAAGGCGGTGAAGAAGCGAAGAAAGTTGAAATTCCGGGCGTAGCAACGTCTGCGGCACCAAGCGCAGAAGTGGGTCGTTTCTTTGAAACCCAATCCACCAAAGGCGGTCGTTATACCGTTACGTTACCAGACGGCACGAAAATTGAAGAGCTGAACAAAGCCACTGCCGCGCAGATGGTGCCGTTCGACAGCATCAAGTTTACGGGCAACTATGGCAACATGACAGAAATCTCCTATCAGGTGGCGAAGCGTGCTGCGAAGAAAGGCGCGAAGTATTACCACATCACCCGCCAGTGGCAGGAACGTGGCAACAACCTGACCATCAGTGCCGATCTGTACAAGTAACAAAACGGTTTCATAAAGGCGGCGCAGTGCCGCCTTTTTTGTTACTTTTTTCCTGATTTCTGCCCCATGTCATTGCATGCATCCGTCACACTCCGTAAAATCCCGCGCCTTAGCGTAATCCACCATTTTTATGCGCCTTAGCGAAATAATTATTCTGGATTTGGACTTTTCATAACAGGAAGCCAATGGAAAAGAAACTTGGCCTGAGTGCGTTAACTGCACTTGTATTGAGCTCAATGCTGGGCGCGGGCGTATTCAGTTTGCCGCAGAACATGGCGGCCGTCGCCAGCCCGGCCGCATTACTGATTGGCTGGGGCATCACCGGCGTCGGGATTTTGCTGCTGGCGTTCGCCATGCTGCTGCTGACCCGTATCCGACCGGATCTGGACGGCGGAATATTCACATACGCCCGTGAAGGTTTTGGCGAGCTGATTGGCTTCTGCTCCGCCTGGGGCTACTGGCTCTGCGCGGTGATCGCCAACGTCTCCTATCTGGTTATCGTCTTCTCGGCGCTCAGTTTCTTTACCGATACGCCCGAACTGCGCCTGTTTGGTGACGGCAATACCTGGCAGTCCATCGTCGGCGCCTCGGTGCTGCTGTGGATTGTTCACTGGTTGATTTTGCGCGGTGTTCAGACCGCGGCCAGCATTAACCTGGTGGCGACGCTGGCCAAGCTGGTGCCGCTTGGCCTGTTCGTCGTGCTGGCCTTCCTCGCCTTCCGTCTCGATGTCTTTACGCTCGATTTCAGCGGTATTGCGTTGGGCGTTCCCGTCTGGGAGCAGGTGAAAAATACCATGCTGATTACCCTGTGGGTGTTCATCGGTGTTGAAGGTGCCGTCGTGGTCTCTGCCCGCGCGCGTAACAAACGCGACGTGGGACGCGCCACGCTGCTGGCCGTCCTGGCGGCGCTGGGCGTTTATCTGCTGGTGACGCTGCTGTCGCTCGGTGTGGTGGCCCGCCCTGAACTGGCGGAGATGCGTAATCCGTCCATGGCCGGGCTGATGGTGAAAATGCTCGGTCCCTGGGGTGATGTGGTTATCGCGGCAGGTTTGATTGTCTCCGTCTGCGGCGCGTACCTGAGCTGGACCATTATGGCGGCGGAAGTTCCGTTCCTGGCCGCCACGCACAAAGCGTTCCCGCGCCTGTTTGCCCGTCAGAATAAAAACAGTGCGCCATCGGCTTCTCTGTGGCTCACCAACATCAGCGTGCAGGTCTGTCTGGTGCTGATCTGGCTCACAGGTTCGGACTATAACACGCTGCTGACCATCGCCTCCGAGATGATTCTGGTACCCTATTTCTTAGTGGGCGCATATCTGTTAAAAATTGCGACCCGCCCGGCACACTATGCGGTAGGCGTAGGTGCCTGTATTTACGGTCTATGGTTATTGTATGCTTCCGGCCCGATGCATCTGCTGCTGTCCGTGGTGCTCTACGCGCCAGGCCTGCTGGTGTTTATCTACGCTCGCCGTACGCATCAGCTTGATAATGCCCTTAAGCGCCGCGAAATGGCGTTGATAGGTTTGCTGTTAGTCGCTGCCGTACCGGCAACGTGGATGTTAATGGGATAGCGCCGCCTGTCCCATTGTTGAACTGAAAAGGAGATTACGATGGGACACACGCAGCAACGCCCAATATTGATCACTGGCGCAGGCCGTCGCATCGGCCTCGCCCTCGCCCATCACTTTCTCAATCTTCGCCATCCGGTTATCGTCAGTTACCGCACGGAATATCCCTCCATTGAAGGGCTACGACATGCCGGAGCCGTCTGCATTCAGGCGGATTTCTCCACGGATGAAGGTATTCTTGCTTTCGCGGAAAAAGTGAAATCGACCACCCCCGGGCTGCGGGCGGTTATTCACAACGCCAGTACCTGGCTTCCTGAAAAAGCAGGACATTCGCTCAGCGAAACGCTCGCCTGCATGATGCAGATCCACGTTAATGCGCCTTATCTGCTCAACCATGCCCTACAGGATCTGCTGCGCGGACACGGCCATGCCGCAGGCGACATTATCCATTTCACCGATTACGTGGTGGAGCGAGGCAGCGATAAACACATCGCCTACGCGGCCAGCAAAGCCGCGCTGGATAATATGACTCGCTCGTTCGCGCGCAAGCTGGCCCCCGAGGTAAAAGTCAACGCGATTGCCCCGGCGATGATTTTATTTAACGAGGGCGATGATGCCGAGTATCGTCAGCAGGCGCTTAACAAATCGTTGATGAAAATTGCGCCCGGCGAGAAAGAGGTGATCGACCTGATCGATTATCTGCTGACCAGCTGTTACGTCACGGGAAGGACGTTTGCCGTGGACGGTGGCCGCCCGCTGCGCTAGTGAAAGCGGCTCCAGAAGAAGATGAGCACCCAGGCGCTGAGGCTCCAGCAGACCACCGCCCCGCCCAGCGCCAGGGGCAGACGCAGAAAACCGGTGAAGTACCACAGCGACAGCAGATAAATGAAATACGGGATGATTGACCACATCCCGAATACAATGGTGGCACGCAGCGCCTCTATACCCCGCTCAGAGGCCACAATATAGTGCGCAATTAACGCAAAGGTGGGAAACAGCGGGATAAGCCCGGCAATGTAGTAGTTCTTCGTTTTAGCCAGCACCCCAATCAGCAGCACGACCAGCGCACCCAGCGCGGCTTTGATCAACAGCCCCATTCTTTTCCCTTAACAATCAAATAACATTCCCGTGCAGGATAACGGAACTCCGGCTAATTATGAAAGATTAATGGAAGGTTAAGGTTGTGCGGTGTATGTTGACGTTTTTCGCGATGACAGACGTAGTATGAATAAGATTGTTTATGTTGAAGATGAACCCGAAGTGGGTCAATTGATCGCCGCATATCTGGGTAAACATGATATTGAAGTGGTTGTCGAACCTCGTGGCGATCGCGCTGAAGACGTCGTCACCCGCGAAAATCCGGACCTGGTGTTGCTGGACATTATGCTGCCCGGAAAAGATGGCATGACGCTTTGCCGGGATCTGCGCGCGAAATGGGACGGCCCGATCGTTCTGCTGACCTCTCTCGACAGCGATATGAATCATATTCTGTCCCTTGAGATGGGCGCGAATGACTACATCCTGAAAACCACGCCGCCGGCGGTCCTGCTTGCTCGTTTGCGCCTTCATCTGCGTCAGCGTGCCAGCGCTGAGCGTGAAGCGCCTGCGCCCTCTTTAACGCCGCATAAGGCGATGCGGTTCGGCACGCTTTCTATCGACCCGGTCAACCGACAGGTTATGCTTTCCGGGGAGCTGATTGCGCTCTCAACCGCAGATTTTGACCTGCTGTGGGAGCTGGCAACTCATGCCGGGCAAATTATGGACCGGGATGCATTGTTGAAAAATCTGCGCGGCGTAAGTTACGACGGAATGGATCGTAGCGTTGATGTGGCGATTTCTCGCCTGCGAAAAAAACTGCAGGACAGCGCCACCGAGCCCTACCGCATTAAAACCGTACGTAATAAGGGCTACCTGTTTGCCCCGCACGCATGGGAAACCTGAAAAAAAACTACACAGTAAATTTCGAAAAATAACTTGCGATGCATCAGGAATGTTATCGGTATACGTCGTAAGTTTTCGATTATATGCATCGTTAGTCATGAAATATCCCTTGATCACATTCCTCTTACCTGTTCAATTTCGATGTGCATTTTTCGCGTAAACAAAAGTAGCTCTAATGTATTTCATTGCTATAGTACAATATATATTCAGCAGTTCAGGAACCATCATCGATCAAAAATCCGTCACTTAAATGCACATTGTGTTAAAAATGAACTTTACAATTGACTAAATTATTATCTTATCCTTATGAAAACAAAGGGTATATAGTTATCATATAAATAATATCGATCTTTTTCAATAGCTTACGCGTTTGCAGAAATCTAATTCTCATGCTAAACCTTATACTCTCTCAATTATTTAATGAACGAGGTATAGCAATGTCATGGAGAGTCATTAGCTCGGTAATTTGTCCTAACACGGGAATCGTTTATTCAAGCATCTTGGGACTCAAGTTCTTGAAACTCATCATTTGGTATGAAAGCGATGTCTATTTGTACCCCGGCGATAGGATATATCCGACAAAGAATGGCGTCTTCATTAATGGCGTTTTCAAGCCAATATCGATATACAACATCTCCCCTTACAACGAGATGTTATGGAGTGAAATTAAAAACAAGATGGCCTGCCCATACAATCGAAACCAGGAAGAGGAGATATGTACCTACGCGGTGCATTGCAACGCGCGTAAGTGTCCGCATGGGTTTATCACGAATCCACTGATTGTCAGCACAGTCAAATCCAGACATTAACGAATGTTGGTAATGTTCAGGTTACAAAGATAAGTCTCTTTGTCGCACCGTTTGCGCCGGATACCTCTCACTGGTAAACGCCATAAATAAAGCCACCCGCAGGTGGCCTTTGTCATTGTTATTCTGATTCACAAATACTCTCAATCGCAAATAAACTCGTATAGCGAAGCGTAAACGGATTACCCGGGCATTGATGGAATAAAGCGATGCCGTGTTTTATTACCTTTCGACGAATACCCCTTTTCAACGCATCATGCCTGACTTGCGCCCATAGCGACCCTGCTGGTAAAAGACGTGTAGTGAAGCCCCTGTTTCGGTGAAATTAATGAAGAAGCTGTTTGTTCAGTTTTATTTACTGCTGTTTGTCTGCTTTCTGGTGATGACCATGCTGGTCGGGCTGGTCTATAAGTTCACCGCAGAGCGTGCGGGCAGACAATCCCTGGACGATCTGATGAAAAGCTCGCTCTACCTGATGCGTAGCGAGCTGCGCGAAATTCCTCCGCATGACTGGGCACGTACGTTAAAAGAGCTGGATCTGAATCTGTCGTTTGATCTGCGTATCGAACCCATGAAGGATTTTGATTTAGCGCCGCCGGCGATGCAGCGTTTGCGCGACGGAGACATCGTCGCACTGGACGAGAAATATACCTTCATTCAGCGTATTCCGCGCAGCCACTATGTCCTGGCCGTCGGGCCAGTGCCCTATCTCTATTACCTGCACCAGATGCGCCTGCTGGATCTCGCCCTGCTGGGCTTTATTGCCATCTCGCTCGCTTTCCCTGTGTTCATCTGGATGCGACCGCACTGGCAGGACATGCTGAAACTGGAATCCGCCGCACAGCGTTTTGGGGAGGGTCATTTAACTGAACGCATACATTTCGACAGTGGTTCCAGTTTTGACCGTCTCGGTATTGCCTTTAACCAGATGGCCGATAACATCAACGCCCTGATTGCCAGCAAGAAGCAGCTTATCGACGGCATTGCGCATGAACTGCGCACTCCGCTGGTACGCCTGCGTTATCGCCTGGAGATGAGCGAGAACCTCACCGCCGCAGAATCGCAGGCCCTCAATCGGGATATTGGCCAGCTTGAAGCGCTGATTGAAGAGCTGCTGACCTATGCCCGCCTCGATCGGCCTCAGACGGAGTTGCACCTCAGTACGCCGGATCTTCCCGTCTGGCTACAGACGCATATTAACGATGTGCAGAGCGTTAACCCTCAGCGAAAACTGCTGACAGCCATTACCCCCGGCGCGTACGGCGCGCTGGACATGCGCCTGATGGAACGCGTGCTGGATAATCTGATGAACAACGCCATGCGCTACAGCGAAACCACGCTGCGCATAGGTTTAGATTTGCAGGGGAGCCAGGCAATTCTGTGCGTGGAAGACGATGGCCCCGGTATTGAGCCAGCGGAGCGTGAAAAAGTTTTCGAGCCGTTTGTGCGCCTCGACCCCAGCCGCGACCGTGCTACCGGCGGCTGTGGTCTGGGGCTGGCTATTGTCCGTTCTATTGCCCAGGCGATGGGCGGTTCGGTTCGCTGCGAAGCGAGCGAGCTGGGCGGGGCCCGGTTCGTCTTTAGCTGGCCGATCTATCACAACATTCCTCTTCCCATACCTGCCTGAACTAAACCGCACGCTGGCCTGACCCGGCGTGTTGTGCTATATCAGTAGTATGTTGTAACTAATTAAGGACTATTATGGCGACTTACGATCTCATCGAAAGGCTTAACACCACATTTCGGGAAATAGAGCAGGCGTTACTGACCCTGACGGCGCAACTACAGGGCTGCCGCCTGCTGGCCGCCCGCGTCTTTTCCCTGCCCGAGGTGGCGAAAGGCGCGGAACACGACCCGCTGAACACCATTGAGGTAACGCAGCATATCGGTAAAGTGGCGCTGGAACTGACGTTGCAGCACTATCGCCGCCTTTTCATCCAGCAGCAGTCCGAAAATCGCAGCAGTAAGGCCGCCGTTCGCCTGCCCGGCGTCATCTGTCTGCAAACGGATACCGCAACGCGTGAAGCCATTGAGGCGCAAATTACGCATATTAATACGCTGAAAGCCGCCTTCGAGAAAATCGTGACCGTTGAATCCGGGCTGGCACCGGCTGCCCGTTTTGAATGGGTGCATCGCCAGCTTCCGGGGCTGATCACCCTGAATGCTTACCGCACGCTGACGGTACTGCGCCACCCCGCCACGCTGCGCTTCGGCTGGGCCAACAAGCACATCATTAAAAACTTCACGCGCGACGAGATCCTGGCTCAGCTGGAGAAAAGCCTGAAATCGCCGCGAACGGTCGCCCCGTGGTCGCGGGAACAGTGGATTGAACGGCTGGAGCAGGAGTACCACAGCATTGCCTCCCTGCCGGCTGATACCCGTCTTAAAATAAAGCGTCCGGTCAAGGTGCAGCCTATCGCTCGTGTCTGGTATGCGGGACAGCAAAAGCAGGTGCAATACGCCTGCCCGACACCGCTGATTGCGCTCTACGATGCCGATCAGGGTGCGGTGGTGCCGGATATAGGAGAACTGCTGAACTACGATGCTGAAAACGTTCAGCATCGCTATAAACCCCAGGCACAGCCGCTACAGCTGATTATCCCGCGGCTGCACCTGTATGTGGCGCAGTGATTACCTGATGCTGCCCACCATCGCTTCCGGGCGGACCCAGGCATCAAACTCGGCGTCCGTCAGGTAGCCCAGCGCCAGCGCAGAGGCTTTCAGGGTAAGCCCCTCTTTGTGCGCTTTTTTAGCGATTTCGGCCGCTTTGTCATAACCAATATGGGTGTTTAGCGCCGTGACCAGCATCAGGGACTCATTCAGCAGCTGGCTGATTCGCTCGCGATTAGGCTCAATGCCCACCGCGCAGTGCTCGTTAAAGCTCTCCATGCCATCGGCCAGCAGACGAATCGATTGCAGTACGTTGTGGATCACCATCGGGCGATAGACGTTAAGCTCGAAGTTACCCGACGCGCCGCCCATGTTGACCGCAACGTCATTACCCATCACCTGACAGCACAGCATGGTCATGGCTTCGCACTGCGTCGGGTTTACTTTACCCGGCATAATGGAGCTACCCGGCTCGTTTTCCGGAATGCTGATTTCGCCGATGCCGCAGCGCGGGCCGGAGGCCAGCCAACGCACGTCGTTGGCGATTTTCATCAGCGAGGCTGCCAGCCCTTTCAGCGCGCCATGGGTATGGACCAGCGCATCACAGGTCGCCAGCGCTTCGAATTTATTCGGGGCGGTAACAAACGGCTGCCCGGTGATCTTCGCCAGCTCTTCGGCCACACGCACCGCGTACTCGGGATGGGTGTTTAACCCGGTGCCAACCGCCGTTCCGCCGAGCGCCAGCTCCGCCAGATGCGGCAGGCTGTTGTCTATATGCTTAAGATTGTGCTCCAGCATCGCCACCCAGCCGGAGATCTCCTGGCCAAGCGTCAGCGGCGTGGCGTCCTGCAGGTGCGTACGACCAATTTTTACAATGTCGCCGAAAGCCTGCGCTTTCTCGTTAAGCGTAGATTTGAGCACGTTGAGCTGCGGGATAAGCTGCTCGCGGATAGCGATGACGGCCGCCACGTGCATGGCCGTCGGGAACACGTCGTTGGAACTCTGGCTTTTATTCACGTCATCGTTCGGGTGAACCTTCCGCTCCATGCCGCGTACGCCGCCAAGCAGCTCGCTTGCGCGGTTCGCCAGCACCTCGTTCATGTTCATGTTGCTCTGGGTGCCTGAGCCGGTCTGCCAGATGGCAAGGGGGAATTCGTCGGGATGTTTGCCCGCCAGCACTTCGTCGGCGGCATTGATGATGGCGGAGGCTTTATCGGCATCCAGCAGGCCCAGATCCTGATTGACTTTGGCGGCAGCGCGTTTGGTCAACGCCAGCGCCTGGATTAGCGAGACGGGCATTTTCTCTGTCGAAATGCGGAAATGCTCCAGCGAACGCTGGGTTTGCGCGCCCCATAGCTTGTCGGCCGGGACGTCGATGGCGCCCATGGAGTCTTTCTCGCGGCGATGCATTGTCATTACTTACTCCTTGATAACAAAGATGGGATTGCTCACATGCTTAAGAGATAAGTATTGATGACTTCTGAGAAACGTTATGGCGCTTTGTGCGCTCTTTTTGATGTCGGGTGGCGGCTGCGCCTTACCCGACCTACGAGGATGTAGGCCGGGTAAGCGTCAGCGCCACCCGGCAATTTACAGAATTACTTCACACATGCCGAACACTGGGAAGACTGGATCTGTTTGAAGAAGTCGTTACCTTTGTCATCCACGAGGATAAACGCCGGGAAGTCTTCCACTTCAATTTTCCAGATCGCTTCCATACCCAGTTCCGGGTACTCCACGCACTCGAGGCTCTTGATACTGCCCTGCGCCAGCACCGCTGCCGGGCCGCCGATGCTGCCGAGGTAGAAGCCGCCGTGCTTGTGGCACGCGTCCGTCACCTGCTGGCTGCGGTTGCCTTTCGCCAGCATGATCATGCTGCCACCTTTGGCCTGCAACTGGTCGACGTAGGAGTCCATACGGCCCGCCGTCGTTGGGCCTAACGAGCCGGAAGCATACCCATCAGGCGTTTTTGCCGGGCCTGCGTAGTAGATCGGGTGATCTTTAATGTACTGCGGCAGCCCTTCACCGTTGTCCAGGCGCTCTTTCAGCTTCGCATGGGCGATGTCGCGGCCCACGATAATCGTCCCGTTCAGGGAAAGGCGCGTTGAAACCGGATACTGCGAAAGCTGCGCCAGGATCTCCTTCATTGGGCGATTCAGGTCAACGCGTACCGCTTCGCCCTCACCCGCTTTACGCAGTTCTTCAGGGATGTATTTGCCCGGGTTGTTCTCCAGCTTTTCGATCCAGATGCCGTCGCGGTTGATCTTCGCTTTGATGTTACGATCCGCAGAGCACGACACGCCCATCCCCACTGGACAGGATGCACCGTGGCGCGGGAGGCGGATCACGCGAATGTCATGCGCGAAGTATTTGCCGCCAAACTGCGCGCCCAGCCCCAGATTCTGCGCTTCGGCCAGCAGTTCCTGCTCAAGCTGCACGTCGCGGAACGCCTGACCATGTTCGTTACCTTCCGTTGGCAGGCCATCGTAGTATTTGGTTGAGGCCAGCTTAACGGTTTTCAGGGTGCTTTCAGCAGACGTACCGCCAATCACAAACGCGATATGGTACGGCGGGCAGGCCGCAGTGCCAAGGGTGCGCATCTTCTCAACCAGATAGTTCTTCAGCTTGCCCGGGGTAAGCAGCGCTTTGGTTTCCTGGTAAAGATAGGTTTTGTTGGCTGAACCGCCGCCTTTGGCAATGCAGAGGAATTTGTACTCGTCACCGTCGACACTGTAGAGGTCAATCTGCGCAGGCAGGTTGGTGCCGGTGTTCACCTCTTTGTACATATCCAGCGCCGCGTTTTGCGAATAGCGCAGGTTATCTTCGGTGTAGGTATTGTAGACGCCGCGCGCCAGCGCCGCTTCGTCACCGCCGCCGGTCCAGACGCGCTGGCCTTTTTTACCGGTGATAATCGCCGTGCCGGTGTCCTGGCAGGTCGGCAGAATGCCTTTCGCCGCGATATCAGAGTTACGCAGGAATTGCAGGGCAACGTACTTGTCGTTCTCGCTGGCTTCCGGATCGCTCAAAATATCGGCAACCTGCTGCTGATGCGCCGGACGGAGCATAAAGGAAGCATCGTGGAAGGCTTGCTGCGCCAGCAGCGTCAGCGCCTGCGGGTCAACTTTGAGGATCTCCTGCCCTTCAAACTCAGAGACAGAAACGTAATCGCGGGTTAACAGGTAATACTCGGTCCGATCCTGACTGAGGGGGAAAGGATCCTGATAATGGAAGGGTTTATTCGACATTATTCTCTCACTTACTGCTTCGGTCTGTTTATTCAGGACAGATGTTCCGCTGCCCGGCTTAAAAGCGAGTCAGCTTATCCTACACAATTTTTTAACAAAAACTGAGACTAGTACGACTTTTTACATCCGCAGGTTACTTCCATTCGGTTTATTGCTTTAATACGCGAAGTTAATTCCACATATGAATCAGGGCTTGATAATGCAAAAACTCATCAACTCAGTGCAAAACTACGCCTGGGGAAGTAAAACTGCGTTAACGGATCTCTACGGTATCGCCAACCCGGACAACCTGCCGATGGCAGAGCTGTGGATGGGCGCGCACCCGAAGAGCAGCTCAAAAATTGAAGATGCCAGCGGCCAGGTGCGTAGCCTGCGTGATGTCATCGATACCGACAAAGCCGCGCTGCTCGGCGATAAAGTGGCGAATCGTTTTGGTGAGCTGCCGTTTCTGTTCAAGGTATTGTGCGCCGACCAGCCGCTCTCCATTCAGGTTCACCCGAACAAAAAAGCCTCTGAGCTGGGCTTTGCCAAAGAAAATGCCGCCGGTATTCCGTTAGACGCCGCAGAGCGTAACTACAAAGATCCTAACCACAAGCCGGAACTGGTTTTCGCCCTTACCCCTTTCCTGGCGATGAATGCCTTCCGCGAGTTTTCCGAGATCATCTCCCTGCTGCAACCGGTCGCTGGGGCTCACAACGCGATCGCCCACTTCCTGGAAAACCCGAACGCAGAAGCCCTGAGCGCGCTGTTTGCCAGCCTGTTGAATATGCAGGGCGAGGAAAAATCCCACGCGCTGGCGGTGCTGAAAGCCGCGCTGAACGGCCAGCAGGGTGAGCCATGGGACACCATTCGCATAATTTCCGCGTTTTATCCGGACGACAGCGGCCTCTTCTCTCCGCTGCTGCTGAACGTGGTGAAGCTCAACCCGGGCGAAGCAATGTTCCTGTTCGCTGAAACCCCGCACGCCTACCTGAACGGCGTGGCGCTGGAGGTGATGGCTAACTCCGATAACGTACTGCGCGCGGGCCTGACGCCAAAATACATCGACATCCCTGAGCTGGTTGCCAACGTGAAGTTCGTGGCGAAACCTGCTGCGGAGCTGCTTACTCAGCCGGCGAAAAACGGCGCAGAGCTGGACTTCCCGATTCCGGTTGACGATTTTGCCTTCTCCCTGCATGACCTCAGCGCAGACGAAACCGCCATTGCACAGGAGAGCGCCGCGATCCTGTTCTGTGTGGAAGGCGAAGCGACGTTGCATAACGGTAGCGAGCGTCTGCTGCTTAAACCGGGGGAGTCCGCTTTTGTCCCGGCAAACGAGTCGCCTGTCTTCGTGAGCGGCACTGGTCGCCTGGCGCGCGTTTTTAATAAGCTTTAGGGACTTACTGAATTTTTTAACAACTCTTGCTAAGCTAGTAACAGGCGTTGTAACACCAGGCGGTTTTAACCGCCTGGTTTCATTTTAGGGATAATCGCAATGAAAAAATCGGTCGTAGCGGTAGGAGTGATTGTTGCTTTAGGCGTGATCTGGACGGGTGCTTCCTGGTATACCGGGAAACAGCTGGAAAGCCGTCTGGCAGAGATGATGGCACAGGCAAACAGCGAAATTAAGCGCAGCGCGCCTGAAGCAGGTCTGGAGCTGAGCTACCAGAACTACCAGCGTGGCGTCTTTACCAGCCATATGCAGGTGGTGGTGAAGCCGGTAGCGGGCAATCAGAACGCCTGGCTGAAACCGGGCCAGAGCGTGGTACTGGATGAAGTGGTCAGCCACGGTCCGTTCCCGCTGGCACAGTTGAAAAAGTTTAACCTGATCCCCTCTATGGCATCCGCCAGAACCGTACTGGTAAATAACGAGGTGACGAAGCCAATTTTCGATATGGCGAAAAATGAGTCGCCGTTCGAGATCAATACCCGCATCAGCTATGCCGGTGATACGCGTTCCGACATCGACCTGAAAGCGCTGAATTACGAACAAGGCACCGATAAAGTCGCCTTCAGCGGCGGTAATTTCCAGCTTGATGCCGATCGCGACGGCAAGAATGTCTCTCTGACCGGCGATGCCGCCAGCGGCCTGGTGAATTCAGTCAATGAATATAACCAGAAGGTCCAGCTTACCTTCAACAACCTGAAAGCCAGCGGCAATAGCCGTATGACCGATTTTGACGAGCGTATTGGCGATCAGAAGCTGAGCCTCGATAAGATCGCCATTGCGATTGAAGGTAAAGAGATGGCAGTGCTGGAAGGCATGGATCTGGACGGCAAGTCTGACGTTTCCAAAGACGGTAAAAGCATCAACACCCAGCTGGATTACAGCCTGAAAAGCCTGAAAGTACAGAATCAGGACCTTGGTACCGGCAAGCTGTCACTGAAAATTGGCAACATTGACGGCCAGGCATGGCACGAATTTAGCCAGAAATACAGCAAAGAGAGTCAGGCTCTGCTGACCGATGCCGCCCTGCAACAGAACCCGCAGGCGTACCAGCAGCAGGCGATGGCCGTGCTGTTTAATAACCTGCCGATCCTGCTGAAAGGCGAGCCGGTAATTACCGTTGCGCCACTGAGCTGGAAAAACGACAAAGGCGAAACCAACTTCAACCTGTCGCTGTTCCTGAAGGATCCGGCGGCCGCGACCGGCGAGCCGCAGACCCTGGCGCAGGAAGTTGACCGCAGCGTGAAATCGCTCGACAGCAAGCTGACCATCCCGATGGATATGGCAACCGAGTTCATGACGCAGATTGCGAAACTCGAAGGGTATGGTGAAGAAGATGCAGGTAAACTGGCAAACCAACAGGTGAAAGGCCTGGCGGCGATGGGCCAGATGTTCCGCATCACGAAGGTGGAAGACAACACCATTTCCACCAGCCTGCAATATGCTAATGACCAGGTAACGCTCAACGGCGACAAAATGCCGCTGGAAGATTTTGTCGGCATGTTTGGTATGCCGACGCTGGGCATTCCGGCACCGGCTGAACCGGCAGCGCCGCCAGCAGTACCGCAGCAGTAAACGAAAAACCCCTCGCATGAGGGGTTTTTTTATTGCCAGGCGATGTGCAGCGAAGATTACTTCACCGTCACTAACCGCGCCGCCACAATCTGATGCCCGGCCTGCACCTCCGTATTTTCAATACGCTGCATAATTCGGTCTGCCAGGGTGTATCCCATTTCACGAGCCGGCGTCGTCGCCCAGACGATGGGGAGATCGTCTAGCGCATTTTCACCGACATCCGCAAATGCCCCCAGCGCCACCTGATGGCCGAAGAACGTTTCTACCCCGCCCTCACCGCTCTGGCGTCCGGCGCGGATCAAGCCGAACCACGCCCCCATCGCAATCACATCGTTATAGCAAATCACCGCGCTGATTGTCGGGCTGTTGCGAAGCAACGTGCCGATGGCTTCGGCGGCTTTTTTCTGGCTGGATTCACACTCCACCACCCATTCGCTGTGAAACGGCAAGCCGTATTTGATGAGCGTGGAGCAGTAACCGCCCACCCGCTCGGCACGCGTCAGGGACGAGCTTTTACCGCCGAGCCAGGCGATGCGCTGATGGCCGCGATGAATAAGATGCTCGGTCAGCATTTGCGCGGCCTGCATGTTATCCGGCCGAAGGGTATCGGCTTCGTCGAGATAGCTGGCGCGCGACGCAAACACCAGCGGTACGCCTTTCTGCGCCGCGCGCTCACACAATTCACTGCCCACACCGGACGCGCCGGCCACGATCACCCCATCCACCCCATGCGTCAGCAGCATATCCAGCCTGGAGAGCAGTTGCTCCGGCTCGCGCCCACCGTGGAGCAGGAAAACCATTCGCCCCTGCGCTTCAAGCGCCTCGGTAAGCCCGGCGGTCAGTTCTGCATAAAACGGCGACGCGAGGTCGCGAACAATCAGCCCTATCACCCCGCTTTGCCCACCGCGCAGCGCCGACGCCTGGCGATTACGCACAAAGCCCAGTTGCTCAACGGCCTCGTTGACGCGCTGACCCGTAGCAGGAGAGATGCGCCCCTTCCCGCTCAATACCAGCGAAACGGTGCTAACGGAAACCCCCGCCGCCAGCGCGACATCGTTGATGGTGATCTTTTTCGCTACAGCCATGTGGTGGCGTGACTCCTTGATAATGAGATCGCTAAAACGTTTTATCAATACGTTATCTTTATACTACCAGTAAAAGCCTGAGAATGTGATTTAGCGCGCACTAAAGTTTGATAAAACGTTTTATCTTTTCGCCCCATCGCGGTCGTTAAATCTCTTTCTACCATTTAAGGAGTCGTTTTATGACGACGAAAGCAGCACAAAAAATATCGCTGTGGGAGTTTTTCCAGCAACTGGGCAAAACCTTTATGCTGCCCGTGGCGCTTCTCTCTTTTTGCGGGATCATGCTGGGGATCGGCAGCTCGTTAAGCAGCCATGACGTCATTACCCTGATCCCTTTCCTCGGAAATCCGGTACTGCAGGCGATCTTTATCTGGAGACTATTAAGTCTTTTAACGAAGTGGCTTGATGTTGGATTGATGTGCGGTAACTTCTGCTATGTTGCCGCGATACGATTTGTCATGTGCAATGAACTAACGTCGTTTCGCGGTAACTTTATGCCCCACCCATGCCCCATCACATCACCGGACAATCATCAAACTCACCAGACCGCGCGTCGTTGATGATATACGTGATCACCCCAAATACCGGACGCGAAGTGTCGGATACCTCATCCTTATCTGGCAAACTCTCCCGTTTACCGTTCTCAAGGTTTTCCAGGTGTGGCCGCGGGTGTGTGCGATACCGCTTAATCCTAAACTCACCGCTATCTGTGCAAACCAGCAATGAACCATCACATGGAGACATTGACGCGTCGACAACCAGCAAAGCACCATTGAGGATACCTTCCCGGTAATGCGTTGCACCGGCCCGCATAAAGTACGTAGCCGCTGGCCTGGTGATGATGCGCTCGTCAAGCGATATACGCTGTTCAACGTAATCCGTAGCCGGCGAAGGAAAGCCCATTAGAAAACCCTCCCCATGTTACGCAGGATCCAGTACCGGTTCTCGCTGCCGTTTGTCGTCTTATCGGCGAAGTCCGGCTGGTATCGCTCGATCCATGTATTTGCATCCGCCTGGCTGAAATGCCAGCTCTTCTCGCGCAACTTATTGATGAATTTATTTGTATTGAGACAAAGGTAACCCTTTTGATTCTGTTCTATAGAGGCTAAAAAAGCTGCGTGAATATCATATTGGCGAGGCATAGCAGCACCCTCACTTGCTCATTGACTGTATACATATACAGTAGTATTTTTGTATCAACAGATCAAGTCAGTAAGGATGGAGAGTGATGTTCGTTGAGCTGGTTTATGACAAGCGAAATGTAGAGGGGCTCGAAGGGGCCAGAGAGATCATACTGGCCGAGTTGAAGAAGCGGGTGCACCAGATTTTCCCTGATGCCGAGGTGAAAGTGAAGCCGATGCAGGCAAACAGCCTCAATAGCGATGCCAGCAAAAGCGATCGTGAAAAACTGAATCGCATGCTGGAGGAAATGTTTGAAGAGTCCGATATGTGGCTGGTTTCAGAGTTCCCGACCTTTCGCCAGGTTGGCCTATAAATTTTGGTCGGGTAATATTCCTGACGTTTGCTCGGTCATGAATACTGAGCAATCAGCCGCCGCCCATTCTTGCATGCGATGGGCAGCGGTTTTCTTTACGAAGCAGATTCTTGAGTCTCTTTTGCCATCGCCTCTTTCTGGCGCTGATTCCAGACGCTGTTTTCAGGCATGTCCAGGCGAACATCAATCCAGCTGTTAGCCGGTACGTCGATCGGCTCCCCTTTTGTTTTTACAATCTCACCTTCATCGCCCAGCATGTATTTGCGCTTAAACAGACGGATTGTCAGTTCGCCGTTATCGGTTTTAACTGCCTCAACTACGCCAAGTTCTCCGATGCCGCCAGGGTCCATTGGAGGCAGTAACTGCCACCCATCAGACGCCAGACCTGCCGAACCTGTGAGAACATAAACGCCGACATCAAGCCGTGAAATAGTAATGCCCTCTGCCTCGGCGTTCGCCGCACCACAGCCGCACCATAAAAAACCATCATCAGCAATATCGCTTCGCTGGTTTTCCTCTTGAGATTTAACGATCCGTGCAACCGGCGAGGCTGCTTTTAGTGTTCCATCGCTGGCTTTAGTGGTGTTCGCAGTAGAATAGTATTCTGCCCAGGCGCTGCCTCCGGTGGAGGTATTTATATTGCGAGCAAAAAGTCTGACTTTGCCAGCAAGTGGGGAATATAACTCTGACTGATAACCACCATGGCTCATTCTGATGCATCCGCCGCCATAATCAGGTGTTGGAGAATCTGGTTGACCAGTATAAAAACCCGTTGGCTGTGAATATGAGTACCCATCTAAATTGCTACCCAAGCCAAAAGCAGCTCCTGCCAGTAAAACTTGCCCTGGCGCCGTACCAGTATCCTTTGTTGCTGCTGTTCCTAAACCGAGGTTTGTGCGAGCGCCTGATGCGGTTGTCGAACCGGTACCGCCCTGTGCTACAGATAGCGCTGTAGTCAGCCCGGAAAGGCTGGTAATGTCACTGTTTGCCCCTTTCTTCGCCAGTGATTTCTGGCCTGGTACTGTGACGGCCACACCGTTAATTGTGATGGTGACGTCTGTAGTACCGTTCATCACATCAGCGAATCCGCTCATGTAACGCTGATACATAGTGAAGGTTTCAGCGATGTCCTGCGCCAGACCGTCGACGCTCAGGCTGTCGCTCAGAAGAATGGCATATTTTGTTCCAGCAGGGATTGTAGGGTTAGCAGCTGGCGTAACGGTGAGACTTGTTGCGCTGCCAATGGTGGTAATCTGAAATACCTGCACAGGGCTGGTCATTGCAATAACGGTACAGCCGTTACGAATAAGAGAACCAGCAGCAGTGAAGTTTGTGCCGGTACCTGTAAGGGTGTTTCCGCTGATGGCGATAGTGCCAGTAGTATAAATCATGTTTTCTCCAGGCAATAAAAAACCCCGCCGGAGCGAGGTTTATTTTGAAACAGAATGAGTTAATGGCAGGTGGTGCTGGTGAACGTGTTGGCGCTAACCCAGGTCCAGTTAAAGGGGTAACCGGCGCGGTACTGGGTCTGATTATTTTGCTTGCGGACTCCGTAGATCTGGACGCTGCTTTCCTGTCCGCCGACAAAGGCTGTTCCGGTGCATACGGGTTGCTGCTTCTCAATAACGCCAGCGCAACCGGAGAGCAATACCGCTACCGCCAGGCAAAGAATCATATTTTTCATAGTGGTTATATCCCAGGGCATTCATGAAGCTACACAATAACAATATGAATCAATGGGATATAATTGATTTGATAGATCAATTATTCAAAATTGATCGCTAAAAACGATCAATCATAGTTGGCGCAGTTAATGGCCATAATCACGTTCCTCAGATTCGAATACGTAACGTTCTGAAGGTTGCCGCCGGGGGTTGTCTGCGGCCTGGCGAATATCCGCGTATTGCTTCCCTCAAGTTTTGCCATGCTCTTGTATATGGCCGAGTAGGGCTGCGGTTGACCGCCAGCCGATACAACCCCGGTAATTAGTCCCAGCATGGCAGGCATGCAGGCCCACTTCCCCGCCAGAGTTGTATTGATGTTGTATCCTGAGCTGGCATCCACCCCGGCGGTACCGAGGGTGACAACATCGCTCAGCGTGCGCGTTTCGTTTGTTAAAATCAGCGTCCCTGATGCATCCCACACAGCCAGCCCGTAGTCTGGCTTTGTCTGCGGGAAAATAGAGAAAAAATAAACGTACGCTGTGCCGGTTGCATTCGGTCTGAGAAAATCAATCGTGATGGTGTTCCCGCTTATCGTCTGGGTGATTTCAACCTCAACCGTGCAATGAACGAACGCGACAACGGGCTGACCTGCGGCGAATGTGTGCGTCACTTTGGTATTGAACCCCGATGTTCCCTGAAGTGCCGCTGTCTTTCGCGCCTGAAGAGCGATTGGCGAGCTGTTCGCGGTCACCCATACTTCCCCGCTCGTGGTCGTCAGTAAAACGCCATACTCCGCCATTTATGCCCTCTCGATCTGGAAAATGAGATAAGCCGCTGCCGCAGGCTCAGTCCCTGCTGAGTAGTCGGTATCGCCTACAGCTGACACTGTTGCGGTTCCCCCCGAAATGGTGATCTTCCTCCGACTCGTTCCAAACTGATCGCCGTTCATGCTCTGAAAATAGGTCAGCCTGCAACCCGGTGGAAGCGCTACGGTGTAAGAGCCTGTTTTCTGGTTCTGGGCCAGCTGGAGATATCCACAAACGCTGACAGGCTTAACGCCATAATTATTAACATTGCCTGATGCGTCCCATGTCTGAACACCATATTCCGCCATCCAGTTCTCCTGAAAAAAAGAGGCCCCGTAAGAGGCCTCCCGTTACCATGTTCCCGTGATTCTCCCGATCTGCACCCTCAACCCATTGTTGGAGTCCCGGACACTAATTGTCTGATTGGTTTGTTTCATTGCCCCCTCTCCAGCTGTGGAGCCGTAGTTCTCAAACGTTCCTGACTTATCCAGTTTCCATCCGACGGAACCAGCAACGTAGTTATTTGACTGAATGTAGTTACCTATTTTGGCATTGCTGATGGTACCGTCCTGGATGAACGTATCCCGGATGAAGGTCTGTCCGTTCTGGATAACGAACGGCAACGATACCGCCCCACCAGCCTGCGCCATTACCGCGAAACGGTCAGCCACAAACAGCACCTGTGATTGCATGCCAGATGGAGTATTCTCAACACCTATCCCCATACCAGCAGCATACTGTTTTCCGTTCGCATCCACGGCAACCTTGATGCTGTACATCGCCTTCAGGTCGCCGTTGACGTTCGCAATGGCCTGCACGTTGGTGGTGATCGCTGAAGTGTGCCCGTTGATGGTCGCCGTAATGCCGTTTATCTGCGTGGCCGTGGCCTGCTGATAATTGGAAAACGTCTGGTTCAGGCTGTTGATTGCTGCCTTGTTGCCGTTCACGTCAGTCTGCAAACTCAGCAGCGAACGCGCTGTTGCCTCCCTGTCGCTTGCCATAACATTATCAATACGATCGATGCTGGCCTTACTGTCACCGTACTGCGCGCTGAGTCTCACCTGCTGATCAACCTGCGCCAGCGTACTCGTTATTAGCGCGATGGAGTTACTCTGAATGCCGCCGCTGGCAGTATCGGTTCTTGCTCCCAGCTCCTCCAGACGGGATGCCATTGATGAAGTCGTGTCGGTGACAACCTGTCGCAACGTGGTGATATCAGCAGTATTTTGCGAGCTGGCTTGTTCAGCTGCATCTGCCTTACCTGATGCAGCGTCAGCTTTGCCCGAAGCCGAATCAGCTTTATCAGAAATGACCTGAGTACTCGCAGTAAGCTGGTCGACAGCTGTCGCCCTCGCCTGCGTTTCATCTGACAGAGCCTGCCTTACCTCGGTAATTCCCGCCTCGTTCTGCTCAGTTTTTGCCTCAAGACGAGTAACATCCGTGACGCGAGCCTCCGTCTCAGTGGCGATCACCTCCCGGAGTTGTTCGAAGGTCGCAGAGTTAGCGCCCTGCTGGGCTGTCTGCCGCACGACAACATCAGCAATAGCAAGCGCGTTGCCGATGATTGCTTCTGCTGTCTGCTTATTCGATCCAACCGCCGCTGCAAGACCGTTTGCATTCTCTTTGATTGCATCAGCCAGTTCTGCGAACTTTTCACTGCTCTCCACCGCGCTCTCGATCAGGTCTTTGAACGTATCAGTCTCTTTAATCTCCTCCAGGATCACATCGGTGATATCGGAAACATCGATGCTGGCCTGCCCGCGCACCCATTCTGTGTAACCTGATTCGTTACCGGTTCGGTCAACCAGCCGTGCCCGGTACCAGAATTCCTGCCCCGCCTTCAGCCCCATCTGCTGATAAAGTTTCTGCGGATACGGTACAGATGCCAAAAGCATAGGATTCGAACCGTCAGCGGCAATGCTGTATTGCAGCTCAGTGCTCAGGGTGTCACCTGTGTCGGCTGGAAAGCCCCAAGTTATATGGATCCCAAAAACGACATTTTCAGATGCCGTAAGACCGACAGGCTTAGGAACATCCCCCGTACGCCCCTTCAGGTGTGTAAGCGCGGAAGTTGCCCAGAGACTCGATGCACCGCCGGAGTTGATCGCGCGTACACGGACCAGATAATCACCCTCGAAGATGCCAGGCACTTCGATATTGCGAAGACCGGTCTCCGGTACGTTAACCCACTCATTGTCGCCGCGCTTCCACTGCACCCGATAGGCTATGACATCCGCCTGTGGTTTGCCATTTTTATCCAGTGGCGCATCCCATGTAGCGGTTAGCGTGGCCACGCGCTGCCCTTGTCGAACCGAATCATAGCTCGCCACCACGATATTGGTCGGCTGGTTGACGAGGCCGGTTGGTATCAGACTTATTGGCGGCGTGTCCAGGCGGGCATTGTTATCGACCGCATCATATTTTGATGCGTTATATTCGGCCCCGGTGATTGTGAAGGTGTTTTCTTCATCATCAAATCTCAGGTTCGTAACGCGGAAGTATTGCAGGCGTAACTGCCCGGCATCGATGACGAATACAGCATTGGGTAACGGCGCTGCCGTGAAAGGAGTGGCGACCACCAGCTGCGTGCCGTTTACGGCCTGGATCACCCGGCTTTCAACGGTACCGCCCTTTGTGCGGATCATCAGTGTGTCACCCGCAACGGCACTGGTACCCCGATCGGTTGTCACAGCTTTCAACCCGGCGTTATATCCGGTTATACGCCCGCCATAAACACGTCCTGAAAGGCGTTCGTCGGCAAATGCAAACACGGTACCCGGCACGTAGACATAGCCATCAAGCCCGGTCTGTAGCGTGATAATCCGGTCAAGTGAGTTGGAGTACACAGCCCACCCGCCACGGCGCTGTGCTTCGCTCTCGCGCGTGCAGCCGATTGCGGTGATCTGCGTTTGCTTAAACTTGAACTGCTTAACCAGGTCCGGGAACATCACCGCTGTTGTGCGGTCCTGATAGTGATTGTCAGGGTCACTGAAGTTAATCAGCGCGCTGGAGAAGCGGGTCTTTTCACTGCCGCTCGAGTAAACCGGCTTGCCCACCACCGAAGCGCGGGTAAGGATTTGCAGCTTCGACGTATCCGCCGGCATGTCCGAGACAACATTGAACATGTTGTTGCCCCAGAACGTCATGCCGTTAAAGCCTGCGGCGATATCCTTGATCACCTGCCAGGCGTCGGCCTGCGCCTGAATGTACACGTCAAACATGAAGCGCGGCTCTGTACCGCTACCGCCTTTTCCATCTGGTACAAGCTGATCACAGCGCTGCGCTATGCGATAAAGCTCCCATTTATCGAGCATTTCTGGCGTCACGCGGCGGCCAAGTCCGAAACGCGGCTCAGTGAGCACATCGAACCAGATCCACGCTGGGTTATTCGTCCAGCCCCACTTAAACGTCCCGTCCCATGTGCCGCTATAGGTTCTGGCTATCGGATCGTAATTCGAAGGGATGCGGATAATGCGCCCCTTAGGTTTACAGGAAACCTTCGGGATATTGTTGAACGATTTGGCGTTGAACGACACATACAGCAGCGCCGTATGGGGATAACGCAGGCGCGCATCAATCACCTCAGTGATTGCCTGTACCTGCGTTTTGTTCTGCAGCATCTGGCTGGTGCTGTCATCGGTGTCTCGCACCACTCGAATCTGCCAGCCAGTGCTGGCTTTGGGAAGATTAATACGGTGGGTTAGTTCATAGAGCGAACTGAGCTTCTCTGTGACGGTTTTAGTCATTACTGTCGAGTAAGCGCCACCGTCCACCGCCAGATCAATATGGTACTGAACCGTAGTGCCGACAATATCCCCATCGTTTTCCTGCTGCTGTAACCCAGGGATGCCAATACGAACCAACACCGCGTCAATCTGGGTGTTACTCAGTGCGCGGGTCCATGGTGTGGCCTTTGTCAGCGATACGCCAACCGTAGTTTCATTCTCGACTGCAGGGAATCCCGGTATTGGTGTCTGGGTCTGTGTGCCAGGCCGGAAATCCCATGACACATTTTCAAAATTCATCGTTCCGTCGGGGTTTCCCAACGGCGTACCGTCCAGGAATATCCGGGTCGCATCCAGGCCACCAGCAAACTCACCCTCCCCGAGCGCCAGCAGCATGCGGCAGCGCGCCATTGACTGCGCCGAATCGGGCTGTTCTACAGGTGTGTGCTGCTTCTGGCTGCCACCCTTTGCACCAGTGATCGCTTCCATATTACATCCATAAAAAAAGCACCCAATTGGGTGCTTGATATTCAGAAAGGAGTTTTCAGATGTCTTCTGCGACTATGCCGGCACTGATGATGGCGCCGCCAATCTCGCGCTCACCATAAAGAAGCGCGACCGGGTTACCCATCGCAAGGGTATTCACCGATCCACCGAAGGCATATGAGGGTTTATTGTCAGGATCGTCTCGCCCCTGTAGTCCTTTGGGCTGGGGCGAAAGCATCTGGTAAATTCCACCAGCCATCATTGACGCGCCCGACATGATAAGTCCGGCACCAAAGGTGAGACCTACACCGGTCCAGCCGGTCGCCACGCCGACGATAATACCGGCGACCACCATCACTGCCCCCAAGATGGTCTGGAACATGCCGGCCTTCTTCGCCCCCTCCATAACTGGCGCTATGCGAATATCGCTATCGCCTGCCAGCTCCTGGAAGTCCTGCACGCCTATGTTGCGCTTACCGCGAAACACCGCGAAGGTCATGCCATTTTTTTTAGCGTTCATCAGGTAGCTTTCCAGCCCATCGAAATTGATGCAGAGCGCCTTCACGGCTTCTGCCGAAGTCTGCACCGCCAGCTTATGCACGCGCCCGAACCGAGCGCCCAGCGCGCCATACAGGCGGATAGTGGTTAAACGCGCCATGGTTTTATCTCCTGCGGTAGCTCTTTGTGACGGACGCAGATCATCGTCCTGTCTTTGAAATAACCGCGCGCATACGGCGTGATGCAGGATGGCTGCCCGTACAGATGGTGAAGCAGCTCACCTTCCTCGGTAATGATCCCCGCGTGGTTCCACTTAGCGGATTCAACCTGCATGATTACCATGCAGCCTGGCGACGGGTCGCATTCGACAAACCCTTCCCGCTCCCAGTTTTCGAAATAGAGATTGTCCGGGTACTGGCTTTCCCACCATGGGTAATCGACGCGAAAATCGTTCAGCGTGACGCCCTGAATGGCGTGCCAGTCCATAATCAGCCCCCAGCAGTCATTCGAGCCCAGGATAAACGGACGCCCAATAAGCGGCACCGCCTCCGGCATTATATCGGCGTATTCATCGCTGTCCGGCGCGTAAATGCCCCAGACCACGCCGGAGTTATTGCACTGTTGTCGGTCCAGATCGGACGGAATAGGCCGGGCACCGTCGCCAGGGTGGGAGTGGATGACGCGAATAATCGTCCCGATATCTTCGGCGTTAGCCCAGTGCTCGCCGTCGATGCGAAAATGTTCTGTCGGATTTTCGTGCGTATTCGGCACGGGAATGTAGCGCTGGCGACGGCCAGACTGAATAACGAAGCCACAGCACTCACGCGGGGATTCATCCAGTGCATGCGCCCGGATAGCTGCCATTATGGTTTTATTCATTGGTACGTCCGGTTATCTGGAAAAAAGCACGGTGGCTGGATAGCCCCCAAAATCAAGGGTCGCGGTATTAGGCTCTGCCAGCCCGGCACCAAACCGCTTACGGCAGTCACTCAGGCAGCCGCCGCACACATCCAGCGCCGGGTCAGCGACAGGATTACCCTTCGCATCAAAATACGCCGTGCCGTTGTAGGTGCATCCATCGCCGCTCCGGTACTGCCCGCGTAGCGCCCATTCGCAGAGCGAGGTGATTTGTCTGGTTGGGATAACAAGCCCCTGCAAGTCTGCGGGGCTACTGAGTGACCATGAAACCACTTCGTCGTCTTCGGAGGTTTTCGTGTCAAGCCAGAAGGTCTGAAGGGTGAACATTGACGAATCAGTTGTAGGGTTTACGCCACCAGGGTAATTCACAGCATCGAGATAGACCGCATAGGTATCGATAATGCTCACTTTGGCATTAACCATGTCTTTAAATTGCAGGCATAGCGCCGTGATATGACCGTCGAGGTTGGAAACGCTAAGAGACGGCTCCGCCGCCTGGTCTGTTGATAGCTCCAGGCCTGAAACCTGAAACGGCCAAAAATCGTAGGTATTGCCACCGAAGACGATTGGCTTGGGTCCGAGCTTTTGCTCATCTCCATTGGCAGCATCAATTTCTTCCGGCGTATGGGGGAAAGGTGCGTAGTGGAAACGGTGGATACCACCACTGAACTCTGAGGCGTCAACTTCAACCAGGCGAACCCTGCCACCCGGTGCCAGCATCGCCGCCTGATCGACTAATGCCATTATGCGTAAACCCCGTATGCGCGTTTGATGGTGAAAGTCAGCTCAGCAAACTTGCTGCTGATCTGATTTTTTCGTACGGAATCGGCGACTACCCGATAAAGCCCCTTCGCTTCTCCGGGCGGCGTGATGATGAAGGCCTTCACGGTATGAGCCAGGAGGAAATCACGGACTGCATCAACCTCAGCCTCTGCTCCTGTATGCTTCATTGGCACCTGGATCGCCGTGGAGTTGATGCCGTTCTCGGCCACCTGTTCGTAACCATCGCCAAACTGCGCAGCACGCACCGTTTGACTATATTCAATCGCGCCAGCACCGAGCTGAGATCGCCAGTTGTATGTTTCAACGGCCATATTTGCTCCATAAAAAAACCCGCCGAAGCGGGTGTGTAAGATATCATAAAGCAAAAAACCGCCAGATGGCGGGTTTAAGTTATGTGCCTGTCAAACCATCGGTCGGTTCAGGCTGATCTATTAATGACGTGTTCGTACAATACTTTTCTTTAAACCTGATGTGCTTTGGTTTTGCTTGTTCTGAAATATCGAAGCCTGAGAGTACTCTCTCGAATGCAGCTTCTGGCATATCATCATGCGCCGTTATTTCACCGGCTGCATGCTTTCTTGCAACATTATCGACACGCCAGATAACTGCCTCGGCATAGACTATATAACTGGGATGCTGGATAAATCGATGGTCACCAGGGTTAAGCACACACGCATCATCATGAGGAACGCCCGGCTTAATACTGGACACGTTAACAACCAAAATGCAGTAACAGTCGTTTACTGGGTAATAAACAGGATCGTTGCAAATCACATGAAGATGATTGCATGGCCCGCTTGGAGCTAAAACGGTTCCTTTTTTATATGGTTGAAATGTGCTCATGACAATTGAGAAGAAAACTCCTTGAGCTCTTGTGATTCGCACATGCTCCTGAAAATATTTTCAGCTTCTTCAGGAGTTTTACCCTCATTCAAAAAAATTTCACGCACGTCAATAGGGGTTCTAGACCCGCGAGGATCATGCCATTCCGGGCAAACATCACGCAGGTGAGTCATATCGCGCAACTCGTATCTATTCATGTGACCATACTGGGCATAAATTTCATCGAGGATGCGGACATCTGCCCGGCTCAATTCATCGAACACTTCATCAGCATCCATTTCACGCGGATCAGCACTCAGGCAAACATCATGCCCCGCTGTTTGAATCAGCCGATACCAGTATTCACCGCCAGTCTCTGCTCTACCACGGATTAAATCCAGGGTAGTAGACATCACAGGGCCATGAGGCATTGAATAGAGACGATCCTCACCCATCATGCGTCCATGTCGGATCATAGATTGGCGATTTGCCAAGTATAATAATTTCATAAGCTTCAGATATGCCATGCGCCCGCCACGTTTAAGTAGCAGGTAAGCAGCCATCTGAGCTACTTTTTCTTCGCTAAACATATTGAACCTCTAAATCATTTATGAAAGCAGCACTCTACAGTGATTCTATAGCTAGCTATAACTTTTAAGCAATCCTCATTTGGTCAAGATAGCCCCACGTTCGACGATGATCGCGATGACCATTTTGAAAGTTAACAGCACTATCGCAGAAGTTACCCCTCAGGTAATAGTAAACTATTGTCACGTTCTCGGGAGATAGGCGGTGCCTATGAGCCAGCTTGAGCTTTCAAGAATGGCATAAATAGCACTTTTTGCACAAAATGTATGGCTTGGTTGGAATGCAGAACAACAAAGATTGCTGTAGTATTTCGCCCCCTCAGAAAGCTGGCGCTCGCATTTTAACCGCATATACCACCCCAACAACAAAAAGCCCCGCATGTGCGAGGCTTGTTGGGCTATAGGCCCGGTAGGTCTTGGTTAGTGGTTAAAATGCGGTTGGGTAAATCCCAAATTCTGAACCAGAGCCGTAACCTATCCTGTAAGTTAATACCTTACCTTCGATTACTTTACCTGCCTGTTCACTCATTCCCCCACCACACATTCCTTTTGGCCACGCGCTGAAGATGTGATCCCCCAAGGTGGGGTAGATTGTGATTTTTTGTTCAGGGTCAAGATCGGCAACTTCACGCCCATCGACATAAACCCTCGTCAAACAAGCACTCCCCACATAACCAGAGTCACGTTTAATCACAACCTCCCCGGTGCCAGCGTTTTTCGTGAAGAGAGTGTTATCAAGAATTTGTTTCCCTGGCGCTGGCTTAGCCTGCTCAGTTGAAATTGGCTTGGTAGCACACCCAACCAAAGCGATGATACCCATAACCAAAATAAGTTTCTTCATGTCCCTATCTTCCCTCGGTGAAAGCCCGGACTAATCCTAACAGTATTCGGTCAATGGAAAAACCCGGCGAAACTGGCTACCTGCCTTTACTGAAGTTATAGATCATGCCGCCTGGTTTCAGGTGCTTCTGGATAACCTGCAACGCAGCGTTCTGCATTTCATCGGCGAGCGCACGGCCCATAACATCACCGGAACTGGATGTTTGGGTTGTGACCGAACCACCAGCATCAACGTTAACGGTGGTATTAATAACCGGAGCCATACCGCCACCGCCCTGGGCGCGTACGCCCAACCGTCCGGCGGAGTCCCGAGTAAGCGGCATGATTGCTTCAGCACCAGCCTCTGCGAATACACCGCCCTTCGCAAACTTCGATGCGCCCTGGAAAGTAAAATACTGGGGTGAGTCGTATACCCCATTAACGTACTTACTGAGCCCTGGCGAATCATAAACACCGCCTTTAGCGTTAAAAGTTAGGCCAGCGGCAGCGTTCGCGTAAGATCCCCCTGGTGTGCTCCCGCCTTTACTGCCACCGTTTATCCAGCCCATCGCGGCCTGTACTGTATAGGCCACTATAAGTTGGTTGGTTATCTCGAGGATCATCTTGAGCATAGATTTGCCGAACTCTTTAACTGACGCGGTGCCAGTTGTCATAAGCTCAGTCAGCATGTTGCTCAGGCCAGTCAGCGTGGAACTGGCAACGTTTTTAACGGCGTCGTAAGTGTTGGTTGCAGCGTCGAGATATTCATTCCAGCCACTTACCGCACCTGCTTTCCAGTCGCCCCGTAATTTGTCCTCTTCGGCATAATATTTCCTGAGAGCCGCCAGTTCTTTTTTATAACCGGCATCGTCAAGCTTACCGCCACCGTTGAGCCAGCCCTGGCGAAGCTGCGCCTCTTCCATCATGCGCTGCGTTTGCCGACTGCTGAGGCCTGCACTATCACGCAATGCATCGGTTTTTTCCGACATCTGCGTGACGTATTTATTCGCCTGCTGCGCCAGGCCGTTAATCTTCTGCTGCGCCTCTACTTCCTTGTTCTTCTGATCAACCACCTTGGCGGCGTTCAGAATCGCCTCACGGCTCGACAGTAAAGATTTTTCCTGAGCAGTCAGCGCGCGGGTTTTGGCTGCCTCATCCAATTCAGCGAATCGAGATTGCTGTTTACTGAACTCGGTGTTTTTAGCGTGGGTTTCTCCTGTTTGTCGGAGGGTCTCGAGCGTTTCAGTTAACGTTCTGGCCTGGGCGCGATAGTTCTCCAGGGTGCGATCGCCAGCTTCCAGAGTGGCTTTCGCCTCTTTGGTCTTTTTGTCTGAGTCCTGAGCAAGCTTCGAAACAGCATCCTTAGTTTGCCGATCAACTGAGCCTGTGCCTTTTACACCACCAGAACCATTCTTCGCTTCCTCCTCCCATTGCCACTGGGATTTACTGAGATTAGCAATGTGCTTATTGTACTCAGCTGTAAGCTGAGTATATTCCTTGCTTGCAGCCTTTCTGCTCTCGGCAACGCTCTCAGCGAGCCCATCAAACCCCATGGATTTGATGAGAGCTTCCCCGCCCGGTAGTTTGTTAGCAATATCCGTGAAACCGGTAATCATCCCCCCCATAATTTCAAGGGAGACCTCTTTCATCTTGACGAAAAGGGCTTCAAACGAAGTGCTCAATAACTTGAACACCTCGATAACCTGATTGCCCCAAGCCCGCACAGTAATTCCGATCTGGCCGAAAGTGTCAGAGGCGAATGCTTTTAGCCCAGTCCATGCTTTGCCAATATTGTCCGTTGCCTCAATAGTCTCCTGTGCGCGTTTTTCCATGACGCCAGCAAACAGGTTAATGGCTTCGGTAACAGCCGCCTGCTCACCCTTCTGTTTACGAAGCTGGATGATGTGCTTAATCATAGCCTCATCAACGAAACCATATTGCTCATTGAGGCTGGCCAGCCCATTAACCGGGTCGCTGACAATTTTGCCGAAGTCGGCCATTGCCGTTTTGGTATCGTTTCCGGCCTTACCCATTAGAGTGATGGTCGTTGCGATCTGCTTCATCTGACTGGCGGTATATTTGCCAGTATCGTTCAGTGTAACGAGCGTATCGACGGTGGAACTGATCGATGTATTCGTCTTACCGGCCACCTCCTCAGCGGCTTCGTTGAGCTGCTGCATTGAAGCGAAGCCAGCACCTCCCATCATGATGACCGAGCGAGCTACCTGGTCGAATTGCTCTGATGAATTGTATGCCGCGGCAGCCAGCAGGCCGATCGTGCCAATCAGCCCACCAAGTGCGATTGTGGTAGGGTTAATCATCCCAGCCATGCTGCGGATGTATTCGCCGACGCCGGACAGCGCCCCCTGAACCGAGCCGAACTGGTCTTTAATCTGCCCGCCCTGTTGAAGCAGAATCAGGAACGGCGACTGCCCACCAGCTAACTGCGTGGCGATATCCGTGAACTGAGCCGGAAGCGTACGCATTGCTGCGCTGTACTGACCGACGGAGATTCCAGCGCGGCGGGCCGCCGCCTCTTGGCGGGATAGTGCCTCTGGTAGTACGTCAGCGACACCAGAGAGGCGCTCACGCGTCTGGTTGAGGATGGTGTTGAAGTGCTCGAACTGCGCGCCGTTAATGCGGCCTGCTTCAAAATGGGCCACCAGCTGTGCGTGCTGTTCATCCAACGAATTGAACGCGCGGATAGTCGGGTCGATGGACCCAAGAAGGTTCTTTAACGCTGCGGACTGCTTCTCTGCCGCCTGGGTAGCGGCTAATTCGGCCTGAGCACGAGCCGCGGCTTCTCCGGTGTCGGTCAGCTTAAGGCGGGTGTCATCCAGGATTTTGTTGTAAGCCTGGAAGGTATCGGTATCCAGGAAACCTTTGGCCTGGAATTTCCGCAGCGATTCTTGCTGCTCATCCAGCCGGTTTAAGGCCTTGGTAACCGGATCGATATTCTCCAGCAACCCCTTGAGCGCGTTCTGCTGCTCCTTGAGCCCTTCACTGCCTTGCTTCGCAGATTCAGCGCCAGCGCGAAACACGCTATTCAGATCATCTGCTTTATCTACAGCACCGGCCGCCGCCTGGCCGAGTTTATCCAGTTCGTTGCTGGCTGTTTTCAGGTCAGAAACATCGGCCCGCAAAGTAATCGAGGCGATCTGGTCTGTCATTATTTCGTCTCCTTATGCATTACCTTGAGAGCCTCGCTTTCCATAATCTGAAGGTCAGCCATGCAGGCCGCCGCATCCTCAACCCCGTGTAACTCGAACATCCAGGGGAGAACGTTGTAATCAAGGCCGGTCGCCCCGCTCGCGCCGACTCGCCACTGGGTCGCCAGGGAAGAGAAGATGGTGAAGGACCTCCACACCGATGGCAAGATCCCCACCTCTTCCTCCACGTCCTCAGGCGTCAAACCAAAAGCGCTCAGCTCCGCGAGAGTCGGCCCCGGCGTGTACAACGCTGCGGCGACCTGCCTCAGTTTTTTTCGCGGATACCCATCAGCTCTTTGGTGTATGCCAGACCTATGCTGTCGAAAGCGCGCGGATAGTTCTGCAGGAGGACAATAACGTTGTCGCGGGTGAACTCGTCAGGTAGTGCCCACCCCTCGACAATTTCCATGAGGTAGTCGGCCTGCGGCTCGATAGCAGCCTTTTTACCTTCAGCGGCCTTTTGCAGCTTTTCGTCCATAGAGCGCAGCTCTTCCAGTGTCTTATGGCGGAAGGTGAAGGTTAGCTTGCCGTCTTCGGCGCCAGCGCGTGGGATGCTCGCGGTCACAGAAAATGTAGGAGTGGGGATGAGTGAGAACTTAGTCATTTCGGTTCCTTAGAAAAAGAAAAACCCGCCGTAGCGGGTTGAATATTCCAGTGTGTGATGGTGAGAGTTATCGTTTGTACAGCAGACCGCCTGGCTTCAGCGCATTGCGGAGAACATCGTTTACCACATCGCGCACCGCCAGTTGCAGGCCAGCTACTGAAGCTGTTTGCGCATCAATCTTTGCCTGGAGGGCTGCGAACAAATCGCTTTCACGTACAGCATCAATGATGGCCTGCGTCATTTCATCGCCAAGCTTAATCTTCATCTTCCTGGCTGATACCACAGCGTTTCCAATGATGGATGAAGCGGCTTCATGTACCTTAAAGCGATCGGCCTTAAACGTTACCTGCTGCTTTCCTTCTTCAACTCCGAGGGTCATGCCAGCAACGTGCAGTTTGCCGCCGTGGTTCACGTTCATCTTTACAATATAGTTGGCAGACACTACGCCATCGCCAATCAGCGCTTCGTGGATGTAAGCCTTGCCGGTTTTATCGACAAACCAGCCACCTTTAAGGCCATGAAGTGCGCAGCTGTTACGGATCTCTTCGTCCAGCGCCTCAATAATCTCTTCGGTATCGACAGAAGAAACCCCTTCGATCCAGTCACCGGCTCGCCAATCTCTTGCTGAGCCATCCTGCCCAACTGGAAGCGGACGCAGGCGCAGCTGCAATCGCTCACCTGCTTTGAGACCGGAAATAAGGTAGTTGATAGCAGGCCAATGGATGATTTCTTTCACAAGCCGGCCATCTTCATGAAGGTATTGCAGCTCCAGCCACAAGCAGCCACCAGGCCATTTCCATTCGACGTCCACACCAAAAGGTTTGGGAGTGGTTTTTACGTAAGGGACGATTGAAGGTTCTGACATTTTAATTTTCCTTTTAGGCGTGAGCCTGTCGCACGGCAAATCCGCCGAAAGTTAACGGTTCGCCCAGGCTCACAGCTGAAAGACTTTCTTTGATGTGCGCGTGCGATGCGCAGATGTGTTATTACCAGGAAGCTTCGTATGCGATGTTCGTCAGCTCATCTGACAGTTCTCTGATGGAGTAAGCGATAGCCATCTTCTGTTCCCTGCTGAACGACGGCCAAAGTTGACGCAAAGATTCAGTGAGTTGATGTTGCCAGTGTCCATCACCGCTTAGATCTTCCCATCCATCAGGCAGGAGACAGAGCCCACGACCGTAAAGCTCCTCTTCCGGGGTAAGGGGTGGCCGAGCGGCTGCCGTATTTACTGGGCCATCACCCCAATTGCCGATAACTATTTTCCCGCCACCAGCCATATTGACTGTCATCCCAACCTCACTGATCTCAATTGTTCCGCTCATGGGTTACTCCAAAAAAAAGCCCGGCTTACCGGGCCTGATTGGTTAGCTGACCGTGACAGTACACGCAGCCGAGGTGATGGTTTTGCCAGCGGCGTCGGTGACTTCACAGGTGTAAACGCCAGCATCACCGGATGCGACAGACGAAATGTTGAACGTCGATGCGGTTTTGCCCGGAATAGCGGTGCTGCCTTTCTTCCATACGTAGGTGTAAGGTGCTGAGCCGCCCTTCATTACCACCGCCAGATCCAGCGCCGCGCCTGTGGCAACCGACTTGGTGGCCGGCAGGTCGGTCAGGAACGCCAGAGGCGTCACGGATGAATCGGCGATCGGGTAAATCTGCATGTCCGATTCGAAGTTCATGCGCGCCTCGTTACTTTCCACGGCGTTGATTTCCGTGCGCGGCACGCGCTGGAACGATACTTTGGCTGAGTAGAAACGATCGGCTTTGCCGCGTGGGTTATGGAACCAGACCGCTGTTGTGTCGCTGGAGTCATCCAGGTCAATGAGGCGTTTGTAGATCGCCAGTTGAGGGTCGTGTGCAAAGGTGTAAACCTGAACCACGGCGTTTTTAAACGTTGGGATAGTTCGCGCTTTGTCATCTTCGAGGAACTGCACACTGATGTTCTGCTGGTCACCACCTTCAGTTGATAGTGTCATCACCTGAGGCATGGTGATCCATGAGTCGATTTTGCGCAGCGTGCCCGCGCCAGTGCCTGCCGGGAATTTGGTGGTGTCGGTAGTATCGAATGCTTCCAGCACGATTTTATTACTGGTCACCGATTTGACGCGCAGCACCATGTTATCGAGCTTTAACCAGCCGGAACTCACCTGAACTACGTCACCGGCCAGAATGCCGGCGGCCGATGCAACGGTCAGTTCGCATTCCGTCGCGTTAGAGGCTGCGGTAAAGGTGATTGGGGCTTGATAGGCCTTGGCCACGTTCACACGCGAGCCGTTAGGGATTGCGAATGCCATAGCACTCTCCTGAATTTAGATAATAAAAAACCCGCCGGGTGGCGGGTCAGTAATCAGCGCGGTACTGCATGCTGACCGGGGTAGTGTAGGTGATAGAGCCGTTACTGCCGTTGGGTGATGATGTGGGGCGATCCTGTATAGGTTGACGCACCTGCGGCGGACCATTGATATAAACGGTCAGGTCACCATCCACCAGCGGCAGCCCTTCGGGAAAAGCATCTGCGACAGACTTTGCCAGCCCTCTGGCCAGCGTCACCCCGCCGCCTGCCTGCGCGATGATGTTGAGCTGGAGAATGCCCTGATATGTACGCAACTGACCTTCCAGATCCTGCCCCACGGTTTGCGCCGGAAGAACGTAAACACGCCCGTACGGCGCATTATCCGGTGGAGTAAACGCGATGTTCGGCCAGGCCACCGGCAGCCCGAGCGAGGAACAGATAACCGCGACGCGACCTTCCAGCAGGCCAGCGATACGCATTGACTGATCACCGGCCATTGCGCACCTCGCTCATTGCCTCACGGAACAGCTGCGCCGCGTCGATAGCTGTAATGCCCACCATCCCGCCCGGCGCCTGGGTGGAATGACCGTTTTCCAGCGCTGCCGCATATGGCAGGTTATTGGTGAAGTAAATCGAGCTGACCTGGCCCACTCTGAATACCTCAAGCACCGCCATGCCACGTGAATTTGAGCCCTGGCCGGAAGCATCTGGTGTATCGTTTGACTGAGTCGGCTGGCTGTCGAAACCCACATACCAGTTGTTCTTGAACCGACCACCGACATAACCCTCAGGCTTTTTGATGTCCATCGAGTCGTTTACGCGCAGGCCGCGTCTAAGCCGTCCCGATTTGGTCAGGTTGGCCGGATCATCACGCAGGGCCGCGTTGTGCTCACGAACGGCGGTGTTGTAGGCTGATGCCGTCTGATTCACCTCCCATGTGTCTGGTTTACCAACCGGAGACATTTCAATGAGGCGACCAAGGATTTTGATACCCGTCCGGCGGACCGCCTCCTCAATCTCCTGCTTTGAACCATCGACGAACAACTGAATGGCAGCCAGGAACGGCTGATTTGCAGAACTGGTCATAATCAGGTCCTCAGCTGGATGTTGTAGGAGATCAGCACATCTGCGGGCTTAACCGGATTCGGCTGAACCACGCGCCACTTTTTGCCGTCGATATCAATGAGGTCGCCAATGCGCACTTCCGTTTCAAACGTGGCCGCCAGTTTCTTATCGCCCGTAGCAATCAGTGAACCGTCGATTTCACGCGTGGAGTATTCGGTGATAACGCCGGTAACGGTCGCTGTAATAGGCTCGGTGATAACCTCTTTCCCGTACTGATCGCGGGTGGTGGTACCGCCTCGGGTCAGTTGGTAGGATTTGCCGTTATCCTTCAGGAGCCGCGTTGCCGTAGCGCGCATGCGTCGATAGTCGATTGCCATGCTACCCCCTTTCGACCCGGACCTGGTTGCCGCCCACTACAAGCCCGCGCAGTGCGGAATAGAACCATGGGAATGACGGAGAAGCTTTATTCGTTCCCGGCTCATACTGGACTGTTACCGCACCCTCGACGCGCTCCATCGTCACCGCCCCACCGCCAGCGACCGACGGGGTGAGGTCAATCTCCTGCGATTCGATGGCCAGGCGACATTGAGCATCAATCAGGCGCTGTGGAATCGCATCATTCGACAGGTCAACACCATCGAAGCGCACGCCGGAACGCGGCCAGGATAGAGGCTGTGATGCGCTGGAACGCTGACCGCGCCAGGCCTTCCCTTCCAGAAAGTCCATTGCCTGCATCAGCATCTGACCGCACTCACCATCATCTGCAGGAATGCTATATCCGCGCCCGGCGGCAAATGCCCGCAGGTCTGACACGCTGGCGTAGCTGTTGAAGCCTGGAGAGTTGGGATCGGCAACCAGCATGGTTATTCCTCCAGACGCCAGTCCAGCGCCAGCCAGTTATCCACTTCATCAGGATGAACATCTGCGCGCAGCGGGCCGCCAGGGAATTCTGGGGTGTCACGTACCATGACCACCAGCTCAATACCCTGCTGTTCCTGCTGCTGTTCCTGCTGCTGTTCCTGCTGCTGTTCCTGCTGCTGTTCCTGCTGCTGTTCCTGCTGCTGTTCCTGCTGCTGTTCCTGCTGCTGTTCCTGCTGCTGTTCCTGCTGCTGTTCCTGCTGCTGTTCCTGCTGCTGTTCCTGCTGC